>NZ_JAVTSQ010000004.1:0-490951 GCF_032678445.1 Pedobacter nutrimenti | reverse complement strand
CGGATGCAGTGGTTTAACAGCTTCTAAATAATCAATTAATCTTTGAAATGCCGTTTTAGGCATAGGAACAATACGCATCAGTTGCTTACTGGTAAAAAGAGACATAAATTTAATAGGTTTAGTTTATTTATGGATAGATCGTTAGTTTTTAATTGAAGCTAGAACTCAGTTATACTCAGTTCAGCCTTCCCGTTTTTATACAGGATCATCAAGCTTTCAATGCTGATCTTTTTGATATCCTCCGGATACTGCAAGTTGAAAGCTTCAATGAATCTTAATGGCGAAGTAAAGGAAGTTCTCAGCTGAAGCCGCACCTCATTTTCCTCATGATTGCGGAGCATCACACTCACCTCAATAAGTTGATCCCCATGAAGCGCAGCCTCAACACCTTCTTGGCTGGTGATGAGGTTAGAATGGATCCAGAAGTACTGGACCAGGTCACTAGTTTTAATCATACAGTTTTGTTTATGTTTTTTTATAGTTTGGTTATGAATTATGTGAATTATTAGCAAAATTTTGACAAGTCAAAACAAAGCAAAGCCAGCACAGTACAAAGCACCGCGCTGGTTAATCATTTAATAAAGTTTGTGAGGAAGGATGAAATATTAAGACATTACTATTTCAGTTTCTTTTTAACAGGGGGAATGAACTGTATAATTCGTAAAAGGCCTTTAGTATCGGAGCAACCCATTTTTGCTACCCACCAGAAGTTTCGACTACAAGGGTGGGTACAATTTGTACCCACCCCCTAGCAAGCTGTTCATCTCTCTGACGCATTTTTTTTTACGTATTGTTTCGGATCATTACTATCCGTAAGTTGAAATAAATAGTAAAACTATTTTATCCATCTATTACTCACATACAATATTTCAAAGAACTTCTTGGTATCGGATACCCGATGGTTTTTATTTAAATCCCTCTCTGGGCTGCGCCCATCTCTCCCTTTAAAAAGGGCGAGAGGTTGCAAGGAGCATAACCTTTATGGCGCCTTACCTAGCACACTCGTTAACGCCCCTCGCTATTTCGCACTTGCCCTTTCTCCACCTGTGGAGAGAGGTGTCATGGAATGACGGAGAGAGGCCCACAGGGCAGAGAAGAGCATAAATATGAACCCTCACCGGTCTGCACCCAAGAAAATATGATTTCATGATCAAGCCTCAGAACCTAGAAGGTTCAGCGCGATCAGAAAACATATTTCCCCCCTTTGCACCTGTAATTCACGTCTTAAACCCCTTTCTGTATGCTTTAGCCGTCTCGCCATTTCTCTGTTTAAACCACCTGCTGAAATATGGCAAATCACTAAACCCCAGCAACTCCGAAATCTCCTTCACCGAATGCTTCGTATACTGCAACAAATACAAAGCCTCCCGGTAAATCCTGTCTTGCAATAGCTCATACACAGACCTGCCCAAATAAGCCTTCGCAAGTCTGTTCAAAGCATGGATGCTGGTATCCATTTTAACCGCATACACAGAAATATCTCTGTTGTGTCTAAAATCCATCTCAATCAAAGACTGTAATACCCTTAACCGCTGAAAGTCTGGCGCGTAATAGCCTGAGTCTACCAGCCTAAATCCTTTAGTAGATGATTTCGTTTTTGTTAGCATACATCCCTACGTCATTGAATCTTCCCATCTATTTGCGCTATTCTCAGCTTGCACCTCAATCTCTCGCCTCTCTCTCCGGGAAGTTCGTGAATCGTTAGTCCCGTTTCAGTCCAGAACAACACTTTGATATGAGCTTTACCCTTAACATAGAACAAAAAGGCATCACCGAATTTTGGAGCTTCTTTACTTTGTTTCAACACAATAGCACTTAAACCGTCAAAACTTTTCCGGTTATCTACAGGCTCCGGACAAAGAAAATATCTTTGCGCACCTGTAAGCGGATATACGTCCATTTTATCTATATAAATCATCATTCTGAGTTTTTTTATGTATTGTGTATTGGCTAGACATCTCGCTGTCTCAATTGGAGGTGAATTAAGGAGAGGAAGTATAACCCAAACTCTGAACCCTCCCCGGTCTGCACCCAAGAAAATATGATTTCATGATCAAGCCTCAGAGCCTGTAAGGCTCAGCGCGATCAGAAATCATATTTTCCCCCCTTAGGCACCCAGGTACAAGTCACATCGAGTAATTTATTTTCTATTAAATAGATCAGGATGCTCACCGCTATTTCCTCATCTAAGTCTAAAGCCACAGCAACCTCTGGTAGCGTAAATGGTTTCCCATCCACATGATCCAGGAAAGCTTTGACCAATTCTTCGGGTATAAAATTCTCTTTCATAAACTGCGTTTTAAAATTCGACGATACACCAGATTCAGTTCCAGGAAGATTTCTTCCAAAGGCTGGTAATTAATGAATTGCAATATGCGATGTAAACCCGCTTTGATTTGTAACAGCACAGACTGGTGTACATTCAACTCCATACCGGATTTTTCAGGCACTGGACCATATTCCTTAAGTAAGGCGAAAGTTCTGAACAGCAAGGACGAAATAAACTTTTTAATCACCGACTGTTTATATTCCAGGTCTTCTTCCTGAGATAAGACCAGCTCAAAAAGATAACCGGATAAACCTCGGTAAGCAAGATCAACTCTGGCGTTCACCGCAGCAGGAATATCAAGGGAGTGGTTTTCCATATCATCCAGAAGTTCGACGAAGAGTTGTATGTTGTATTTTAATCCTTGTTTGTTTTTCATAATTCGTAGTTCAGGACCGGTTTTTTGAAGATATTTAGTCATAGGTAGATTATTTTGGTTTATTCTCAATCCATTATTTACGGTGTAACCTATCATCAAGAAGTTTAATAGCATATCCGCCAACTACGCTGCGCGCCTGGAAACCCACCTGTTTCCCATCCGTTGTTTCATGCCAGTCGCTTAAAGGCACTCTGGCAGAAGTCTCTTTTGCATATTTATATATCGGCTCTACAAACTTTTCAAAATCCGCCCGGTTATCGGTCAGCGTAGCCGTCCACATGATCCAATCTGATTTGGTATAGGTACGGCGACTGTCCAGCGGCAACCCAAAAGCATTTTGTTTGGTCAGGTAGTATTTCACTTCCTTTTCAAAAACCGATTTTGGAAAGAGACCAAGGTCCAGTACTTTGTCCCATACCAGATTATATTTCTGGCTCCAGGTATCTTTTTGGTCAAACGTAAGCGAATAATGGTCTCCATCATTGGCCATATCCATCCATTTCAACGCCATCTCTTTTGCCATGGTTTTATATTTTGCCGCTTCGGCAGTCATACCCAATTTCTCTGCGAGCATTCCATAACCACCCAGGGCAACAATGGCTTTCACAGATAAATTCGCATTCCTGGCCGTATGCCCTGCAAAATCATCCGTACACGGCTGATTGGCCGGATCAAAGCCTTCTTTACTCAGGTAATCTGCCCAGACAGATAATGTTTTCCAGTGTTTTTTGGCATAGTCTGCATGGCCTTCAACCTTTGCAATTGCCGTAGTTAGGATGATCATATTCCCGGCTTCTTCAACTGGCATATCTTCCCCATATAATTGTCCGTTTGCCATCGGATAGGCCCCCAGATCATGTGCTGGAAAAGGCTTGTTCCACTTTCCGCTTTCACTGTAATAGAAAATGCCGTTCATCATCCCTTTAAGCAAGTCAGGATTGTACAGCAGGAATAACGGAGAAGATGGATAAGTAACATCTACGGTATTGATACAACCATTGCTGAAATTTTCTTTGGAAAGAAAAAGAAGATCTCCCTGTGGGCTCTTTACTAATTTATGTGCTGCAATCGACTGTCTATAGGCCAGTTCGCAGAGTTTAGCGTAAGATTCCCCGCCGTTAGCCACAGCATCTTTGTACAGTTTCGCATTGAAATCGGTACATTTTTTCAGGATGGTGGAATAGTTAGTGTAAGCCGCATTCAATTGTTTATCGATGGTTTGAGCAGCATTATTTTTCCACCACGCCTTGAGGTTGGTGTTGAAATATTGCAGGGCAAAAAGGTCATCATAGCCCAGCAGGAACAATTGTTCTTTGCCAGTCCTGTTTACCGCACCCAGGTTTACGACAGTGCTTAATACCAATTCTTTATCCTGTTTAGTGCTAGCAATCTTACCATTAGCAAATGCTTTCATGGCGTCATCGCCGGCGCTGATATATTGCACCGGATGCACTGCTGCCGGAGCTGCGACATACATATAGCCCCAGTCGATGCGCAGGTCATCTCCCTTCTTCTTTAATATGGGTTGTTCTTTAGTGCCTGCTTTTAAAACAGCCAACTGGCCGGACGTATACCTGCTGACTACAACAGGTTGTGAAGGCACATTTACACAAATGTTGGAAGAAGCCCCAAAGTATACCGATACCTGGTGAGCAGCCTTGTCATTGGCGGCCAACTTATAGGAAATATAAGATACAGGTCTGGACAACAGCGTCAGATCATTCAATAGTAGTGGCGAGGTGAAGGTAAGGGCCAGATTTACCTTACCACAGGTGAACTGATAGCTCGTTTGCGTGGCATTGATCTTCACGGCAGTCTGCACTGCTTTCATTATCCCTTTCTCCCTAGGAACGGCAGCTAAACGCGAAACACCTGCATCCAGGAAAGCGCCACCGCCCGTATTCAGGATATGAATAGCCAGCACATTACCTTTACTTCTTAATTTACTTTTTGCCGCATTGGAAATAGGGAGGTAAACATATTGAGCTGTAAACCCTTCATAATTATAAATTTCTTCTCCGTTGAGGTATACTTTAATATGATCATCGTGAGATATTTTTAAAAACAGCTCACCTACTGATGCCTCACTGATGTCGAATGTTCTTCGTGTCCACAGGTCATGACTCTCCCAGAGTGTACCGTCCTTGATATAGTTTCCGAATGGAGCTTTACCTGTCTTCCAGGCTTTATCATCGTAGCCCGACTGCATCCAGTCGTTTCCGGGAGCCGTTTCGGTATATTTCATGTTGTAAGGGTTTTCATCACTGGTGGCTATAATGCTCCGGTAACTTTGCACGTTTTGTCCCAGTACCCGATAGGTTACGCCATCTACCTTTACCAGCCCGGTCAGCGATTGGGAAGCTCCCGTCCAATGGGCAGTAGCACTGCTATTCAGCTCATCGGTAGTAGACCAGATACTAAAATAAGGATCATGTGTAATCAAAGGATACGCCGGGGCAATACGCTGTTGCTCCTGAGCGGAGGTTTTAAGCAATAAACCGGCTAGAGCTAAAAAAAGAAATAATCGTTTCATTTGTATGTGTTATCCCCTTAATAATGATTAACCCTCAGCGCAGTCTCAGCGCCTACGGTGCCAGCCAACACGAGGGTAATGTTCCTAAACCTCGGCAGATCATAACCTGGCACGGTGAAAGAGGTAATCAAAGCACCCGTAACAGCATTTCTAAATTCAAATACTTTATCCCCTTGAGCAGCTACCGAAGAAACATCCTTGAAAGTGGAAATCGCTTTATAAGCAAGACTACTTACAAACGATCCATTAGCACTGCCTTGCACATTCACACTAATCGGAACGCCACCAGTCACGAGATTAATTATCCTTGCCCCAAAAACATCAGCCGTATGCGAAGGGATATTCTCTTCTTTCATAAATATCCCATCAACAGCATCTGGAGTACCACCTAAAAACAAAGAATACACTCCTCCATTTACAAAATCCTTGGTTTGGTTGTAATAGACTTTGTTAATACCTGCAGCAGTATCCACTAGTTTAATTTCTTTGCTGCCAGTAAGCATTCCATAAGCCTGAAACGCATTGTTGTTTACCGGAGCAGCATTGGTGCCTAACACTAAATTCCCACCACCGTTAACGGCATTGGTAACTAGTAAACTTGCCAAAGGCGTAATTTTAACATCCTGTTTCTTACAGGAACCCAGTATGATTGCACACAAGACAAAGCATACTGTAATAAGTTTTAATTTCATATTTTTTGGTTTAATTCATTATTTTTCACCACTTCGCTATCACCTCAACGTCATCTCGAGGGAAGCGCAGCGACGAGAGACCTGTAAGCACTTTGTAAATAGATCTCTCCTATCGTCGAGATGACGCGTGGTGGGACAGTTCTACTTCAACATCCCCTCTCTTCTCAAAAATCCCAACATCGGTTCCATCCACTCACTCACCGGTAATCGCTGTGTAAAGCCATGATTCCCTTTGGGAAACAAATGCAGTTCCGCGTCCACCTTGTTCTTCTGCAAAGCCTGATAAAACACAATGCTGTTATTTACATCAACCAGTCCATCATCACCACAATGCGTCAAATAAGTAGGTGGAGTTTCCTTAGTCACTTGCAGCTCATTTGAAAACAGTTCCACCTTTTCCTTTGATGGCTCCATACCCAGCAATGAAATCTTAGATCCCACATGGGTCAGTTGATCATCCATACTAATTACGGGATAAGCCAGGATCATAAAATCTGGCCGAAGGCTAATGTTTTCTGTATTCGGGACATAGCTTTTGGAAAAATGAGTACCCAAAGTACTTGCTAAATGACCTCCTGCACTGTATCCAATCACTCCGATCTTCTTTGGATCTAAATTCCATTCTACAGCTTCTGACCTTACAGTTTTAATCGCTTGTTGTGCATCCATCAATGGTCCAAAGCTTTTGTCCCGCATAGTCTCGTTCTTCGGCAGTCGGTATTTAACTACAAAAGCAGCGATTCCTTTTTCTGCAAAGGCTTTAGCGATCACTGTTCCTTCTTCTGCATAGGCCAGAAAAGCGTAAGCTCCTCCGGGGAAGATGATGACCGCTGTTCCATTGGCTTTTTCCTTGATGGGTAGATAGGCTTCTAGCGTTGGTTGCTCGTCTTTAGTCAATTTTACCGTTGCATTTGGAATGGAATCGGGGTAAAGCGGTAGCACTTGTTGTGCCTCCGCAGTATACCCGACCATTAAAAAGAGCATTGATATTAATATTTTGATTTTCATAAGAATTAGTTTTTAGCTGTTTGTGGCCAAGTCGCAATGTTGTTCTTCATTTTGTCCAATGTTTCCACTATGCTTTTTTCATTATTGGAAAGCTTTACGGCTTTTTCTTCCCATGTTATTGCTTCATCTTTTTTCCCCGTTTTGTACAATAGATTAGCATAAGTATCTAGAGACTGGTAATCCTTATATGCAAACTCTTCTATTGCATATTTCATTACATCACAAGCAAATCTCAATACATCTTGATCCTCTACATGCTCAAATAATGACCAGGAAAGATTATTTATCTCATATACAGGATGTTTTAGCGCCTTCTTAAAATATAGCATATAGTATTTTCCAAAATTAATCCAGTCTTCAGCTTGCTGATAGGTGTACATAGCATTTGCATATACCTCCTCTTGTCCCACTGCTCCATACTTGCTTGTTATAGTTTTTTCTAATGAGTTCCAGTCAACATTTTTTCTAATATTGATATCACCTTTAGGCATACATGCTTTGTATATAGCCATTCTGATTCCATATTGAGCGGCATAGTCTCCTAAAACCACATTCACTTTATCAGGCTGTTTTATAAAGAGTTTAAATCCCTTGCCATCTATGTTAATAAATTCTCTAATAAAGCTCAAATTATCCTTGGTCATTAGTTCACCTTCTTTCAACTTAAACAAGTAATTATTAATGTAATCCTGAGCTATAGAATCAGCTAACTTAACATTTCCCTTGTCTTTTGCTTCTTTTGCTTGGGAAGGCATTATTTTGAAATTTTTTGTTTTTTGAGCAAAGCCCAGGCTTGTAAGGCTTAAAAAAGCCAAACTCAATAGTATTCTTTTCATCTGTTTTTGTATTAGTTTTTCTTACTTATTGTCTATTTCAATGTGATATGTATAGGTTTTCTACTCATCATAGAATTTACTTTTTTTGTTCTTCAGCGTTTAATAATCCTGGTCCAGGGGTCATTATGCTGGAATCCAGGCTAAATCCATTATCTATTCCTTTTACTCTTGCCGGAACGCCACGGGTCATCCATGTCGGTGCTGCGTCCCTCATTAAGTAGTGGTCAAAGAATTGCCTCAGACGTAAAGCATAGTCGTCCGCAGACTTCCCATAAACTCCATGACTACCTTCCGTATACTCCAGCAACCAGACCCTCTTCCCTAATCTGCGTAAAGCTGTGTACAGCTCAAGTGCTTGCGAAAACGAACAAGCAACATCTTGAGTGGTATGCATGAGCAGTAAGGGAGTTGTCACCTTATCGGCATTAAAAATAGGTGAGTTTTTAACATATTTTTCCGGAGCCTCCCATAATGGAACTCCCATACGGCCCTGACCTTCTTCAAAATAATTTTGACTACTACCATACCTCATAGGCACATCGTCATAGGCACTCACCAAATCAGACAGTGAGGATGCCGAATAGGCTGCTGCAAATAAATTGGAATGAGTGACTAAATAATTGGTCTGCAATCCTCCAAAACTACACCCCCCTATTCCCATCTTTTTGCTTTCTATAAAAGGTAATTGAGATACATAGCTAGCAGCCGATATTACAGCATCAAATGTTCCTTGCATTGGATCCCCAATAACGTAATCAATATCAGGTGTAAATACGATATATCCATTGCTGACATAAGTCGGTATATCGATATTACACCCTGAAACAAGATTTTGAGGGGTTAAATATTCATTCAGGGAAAAAGTTTTCTTCTCATAATAATGAAATATCACAGGGTATTTCCTCGAAGAGTCAAAGTTCTCAGGCTTGTAAAGTATCCCTTGACCGATTGTACCATCACTCTTCTTCCATGTATGCAACTCTGTTTTGAACCAATTAAACTTCTTTTCCGGGCGTACATAACTTAATTGCTTAAACTGCTTAAAATCATTTGTTAAAAAATAATTGGGAGATTCATCCGCACTCATCCTGCTAACAATGTACGTAGACGCCCCCTTTGCCTTTATTGGATATGCGCCTCCGCTTTTTACATAAAAATTATTAATCAGTTGGTAAATATAATTTCCCATTGTTAAAACACTAGGGTCGCCACCTTGATCTATCTTCTTTTGAAAAAATCCATTTTGCTTAGTTTGTATATTTACCGCATTCAGAATAAGGGCATCCGAATCAGAAAATGTTCGGTCATAAGACTCCGGGAGAGCAAGATAAAAAATAACAGCATTACGTAATCCATATCCATTTGTTAGATTCACAGGCTTTCTCTTCCCAAGGAGATCTATCTTCCAAATATCGAACTTATCATAAATCAATACCCATGCATCGTTATTCCCCCAACCACAAACACCCCTTGGAGCATGAGAGGCGTCTTCCCTATAATAAGAGTACCAGGGAACGTTCATTCCTGAAGTAATGTTTCGATATACACCTGATGCTACTTCATAACTAAAATAACTCGAAGTCTCCTTGTCATAATATACCGCATACTTCCCATCAGGAGAAAGGAGTACCATATGAAACCCCTTCAGATTTAGCAATACATTGCTACTATCTTTTATTGATTTAATATAATAAGTTCTCTGAGCAAAATGGTTCCAGCCGCCTTCAAAACCATCTGCATCACCAGTAACGTGCTCAACGACATAAGTATCATCATCTCCGTTAGTGCTCATCACAGTTTCATCATCTTTACACAACTGAGTAATTTTATGGTTTTTACGATTGATTACAAATCGATATATAGTCATTGGCTCTCCTTCAGCCGATTGGAGCGATTGCAATTTTGCGTCTAAATAACTCCAAACATTAACAGTAGAATTTTTGGATTCCAAATTATCGGATGCTGGCTTCGTTCTTTTTGCAGAAAAAGAAACATATTTTCCACTTCTACTAATTTTTGTATAGTCATCCAAAACAAACGAACTAGCCAACCTCAGGATCTCATTATTTACCAACAAGTTACATCCAGGCTTTTCTCGCTCATAAAACCAAATCGATTTACTGTGTTTATCTTTATCCAAAAGCACTAATACCGCTTGAGTGGCAGATGAATTTATCTGCATGCTAACTAAACCCTGACCCGTCCAGGCCTTAAATATCTTTCCGGTACTCAGCTCGAGAAAACTTAGCGACTGGTTTTTACTCACGCTATCTTCTCTTTGAAGTACTAACGCTTTTCCGTCTTCACTAAAATAGGAACTGCTAATATCTGGATAAATATGCCTCTTTCCCGAACGAACATTATATAAGATCAGATTATCAGACGAAATATTTTTATAAGCAACCCATTCCCCATTCAGCTTGTCTGATACGAAAAACATACTAACATGGGGTATTTTATCAAAATAGTTACCACCTAAATTTAGAATGGATAAAGTATCTCTATTCATAAAAACTGCCATTCTACTATCACCCGTAAAATTGACATCAGTAACACCAGGCAATTTAACCTTCCATTTGTCGCTGTCATCAGCCAAAACAGCCGTATAATCATCAGTCATAGAATCATTCCTAATGACGTAAGAAGCAAATTTTCCATTACTCGTTATGTGTGGGCTTTCAACATGTGTCCATTTTTTATAAGTAGTGGAATCTATCAACGGCTTCCCTGGTGTTGAAATTGCATTTCTACTTATTTCTTGCTTCTGTGCAAATAAGACATTTGCATTCAGAAGCAAAATCATTATCAAAAAAATTCTCATCATTATTTAAATTAAAATCCCGGAGTTTGCGTTAAATTTGGATTGCTTTGTAGTTCGTAAGTTGAAATTGGATAGTACTGCTGGTAACTATTCCAAACGCCTCCGTTACTTTTCTTAGGCGTGACTTTAGACATTACCTCGTCTATCTTGTTTGTTCGTTTTAGATCTAACCAGCGATGACCCCATTCGGTAAACAACTCTATTCTTTTTTCCTTTAGAATGAGGTTGATCAAATCATCTTGATTGATATTCGGATTGATAGCCTTAACCAAATGCAACCCAGCTCTATTCCTGATTTGATCGACATCGGAAATGGCATCATTAAGATTACCTAAACGAGCTCTTGACTCTGCTCGAATTAAATACAATTCAGCTAAACGCATTACCGTGCTGTACTCGGTAACAGGAGCGTCTGTTAAAGATGATCTTTTGACCTTGTATTTATAAGGATAATAATAGGTTGCACCATTTGCATTTACACTACCTATCCAGTTATCTTTCCGCCGGTCACCTGTTCCAAAATCTTTGAGCAGTTCGTTGCTCAAATAAACTGGATTAAAACCTGATGGACCTTCCGGTGGCATCGCAAAAATTGATGCTTCTTGTGTATTAAAACCAAGTTGAGTAGGTTGTAATTGCCAGATCGCCTCATGATTATTCTTCAAAAATACTTTGTCCAACGATTCTAATTGAAACAATGAGGTATTTGCTAAAACCATAGAAGCTTGCATTTCTGCATTTGCCCATTGCTCCATGAACAAGTAAGTTCTGGCCAACAGAGTAGTGGCTGCCCATTTATTTGGTCTCACGCGTTCTTCCGATCCTAATGGATAAGGCATTTTCCCATCACCACTCAAGTAACCGTCACTTAAAAGACTTTGAGCTGCTTTCAAATCTGCTACAATTTGATTGTATACTGATGTCTTTGCCGATCTTTTAATCATTGCATTCACCGTATAATCTGTACTTAATACCAATGGTACATCACCGTATAAATTCACCAGGTAGAAATAATAGAAGGCACGCATAAAATAGGCCTCGCCCAATAAATGTTGTTTTACTGCAGGAGTGAGCCCAGTAGAGGATCCAAGTCCTTCCAAAGCAGCATTTACCACATAGAGTCTTTGATATGTATTTCCCCAAAAACCGTTATATATATTTACTGAATTGAGCGCATTTTGATAATATAAGGCCGGTCCAGCATTTCCTGCACCTAAGTAATAATCGAACTCATCTGCTGATAAGCCACCAATACCAGATAGACCACTAAGTTCTTGTGGATCTATCGGATTGCCATTACTTAAATTTACATACAAAGAAGTGATTGCTCCGACAGCTGTAGCGTCATTGTTATAAACATTCTTTGAGCTGACACTAGTCGTTGGACCATCTATTTCTACCAATTTCTTACAACTACTAAGTACAAAACTGGTAAGCATTAAAGTCAAAATATATAATCTTTTACAAGTCATATCGTTATTTTTTAGATTGAAAAACATTTATAAGGTAACTTTCAGACCTATGGTAACCACTCGTAAAGGAGGAAGTGTTGTCGAGCTTTTTGTTTCGGGATCTAGATCTTTATAATTTGTGAGCGTCCACAGATTTTGTCCCTGTACAAATAAACTACAATTTTGTAGGTGTGAGCTTTTGCTCCACTTCTCAGGCAATTGCCAGGAAACAGAAACATTCTTTAAACGGACATAAGAAGCATCTGCCCAAGCGGCGTCACTGACATACACATTATTAAGTGCTTGGAATACATCAGATCTATTGGTTGAAAATCTTTGTATTAACGAGATATCTCCTGGCTTTTGCCACCTATCCAACACAGACGCCAACTGATTTCCACCACCACTTGCAACACCTGGCATATTAAATGCAAATCCCTGGTTTGGAGCAATCTGTTTTACAACAGAAAACAGAATATCTAACTGAAAACCTTTATAAGTAAATGCGTTCTGAAAACCTCCATAAAACTTAGGTGCAACATCAAGTAAAACTGTCTTATCCAAGACAGGGTCAGGCGTAGATGTTGGATTTCCGTTACGATCTTCAAATTGATAAACTCCTGTTGCAGGATCTACACCTAAAAAATGATAAACCTTAATCGCACTTAATGGTGCCCCAACTGCTATCGCTGCAGGAAATCTAACATCGTCTGTTTGTCTTAATAATGTTTTGGGTACCGTCACATTGATGCTACTGGACCATTTAAAATCCTTGTTTTGGATATTCGTGCTCGTAATCGTTAAGTCCCACCCCGAATTTTCTACTTTATCTACTTTATTCTTACTTATAAATCCAAAACCAGTTGTCATTGGAAGAACATAGCTGCCTAACTGATTTGAGGATCGGTTCCTATAATAGTTTACGTTGAGTAGTATCCTATCTTTTAGAAAACCCAAATCCAAGCCAAATTGTAGTTTTCGTGTTTCCTCCCATTCCAAATAGGGATTAGTTAGCCTATTTGGTTGATAAGCAACAATTCCCTGATAAGGTATCTGTTGTTGAAGAGGATCATATAAACTTAAGAATCGATATTCCCCGATTTGATCGTTGCCAGTTGTTCCATAACTCGCTCTTAACTTTCCAAAACTCAATAATGCAAAATGTTCTTTAATTAATACTTCATTAGAAAAGATCCAGGCACCGCCGACCGCAGCAAAATTATGAAACTGACTTTGAGGGCCAAAACGTGAACTTCCGTCTCTTCTCCCTGTTAAATTGACAATGTATTTGTCCTGCCAATTATAATTAATCCGGCCAAATACTGCATTATATTTATAAATAGAACTAATTGAAGATTTTGCATTAACACTTGTGGCGGAAAGTATATCATCCATAACCAGATCATTACTAAAACCACTTGCTGCAATCCCGGATCCCAAACTTGTATTCTTAGAAATTGTGGTACCTAAAAGCACCTCTAACTTCCCCTTGTTGATGTTGTGCGTATAATTTAATTGCGGTTCGATAGACCAAGAATTTATATCATTGGTTGTGAAAATTGTTTGTCTAGGGATGTATTGTACGATCTCAGGATATAAAGATTGAAGAAGACTCTTATTGATTATATTAGCTTTTAAATTGTTATAACCAAAAACGCTCTTAATCTCTAGACTCGGTATAATTTGATAACTCAAAGTCATGTTACCCATCAGATTCGTTGTTTTATTTAGAAAACTGTTGAACATATACCCTATTGGATTTATACTAAATGTGGTCGTCCCGGATGCATCAGGGCCCCAATTGATACCGCCATCCGCTTTATACAAAGCAGGGGAAATAGGTGCTAGTTTCATTGCATCTGAGGTTAAATCGTGATTTGGCAATTGATTGTCGTCAAACAAGTAACTCCCTGAAAATTCGATTTTGAATTTTTGATTCGCAGAGCTATTATTGATATTAAAACGAACAGATGTCTTGTTATCCGCATAATTACCGGGAAAAACGGTGGTTTCCCTGTGATGACCTGCGGCAACTAAAAATGTAGTCCGGTCATTTCCTCCGGATACAGAAGCATTCAAGTCCTGATAAGTAGCTGTTCCTCCAATCAACTCTTTTTGCCAGTCGGTATAACGATTAGTATCCCAGTTGCCATTTAAATCGCTGTCTGGGTTCGGGTCTGGGGAGGGATTAGCAATCCCATCATTTTGTAACGCTTCTCTTCTCATTTCAAGATATTGATGTGAATTCATCAAATTCAGCTTTCTGGGTACTTTCGCCCAACCCGATTGCAGGTTCAGATTTACCTTGGTATCTCCTGTCTTTCCTTTTTTTGTAGTGATTAAAATTGCTCCGTTTGCCGCCCGAGAACCATAAATTGCCGTTGCATCCGCATCTTTTAATACGTCTATACTTTCAATGTCAGATGGATTTATAAAACTTAACGGATTCCCTACTGACGAAAGATTATCACCGGAACCACCTGACCCTCCTACCACCGGTGAACTACTAGAGGATGGGGCTAATGGTAACAACTGAGATATAAAAGGAATTCCATCGATCACATACAAAGGATCATTACCATAATTGACGCTATTCTGCCCTTGTATCCTCACCTTTACTCCTGTACCTGCGAAGCCGGTTGCCTGTTCTATAAACAACCCCGGAACCCTTCCCTGCAAGGCCAACAAGGGATTATTCACCGGTTGCTTTTCTATCACATCTGCCTTTATCGTCGTCACATTCCCTGTAGAAAGCCTCTGTGTAGTCGTTCCGTAGGCAATCACCTGAACCTCATCCAGTTTCGACAAACTTTGCTCCAGCACCACATCCTCCAGAATGGCAGTAGCCTTCACTTCCTTTGGCAAATACCCAATAAAAGAAATCACCAGTACTGTCCCCTCTTCCACTCCTCTCAAAAAGAACCTCCCATCCTTATCCGTACTCACGCCCTTCCCTGTTTTCTTTACCTTCACGCTCGCGCCAGGGAGCGGACGATTCTCCGAATCCACCACCCTGCCAGAAGCATCAATGCTGCCAAAAGCCGCAGCAATCCTGGAAAGAAAACCAGGCTTTTTAAGCCGAACGGTTACAATTTTGTTCTCAATACTATAACTCAGGGGCTGATCTTTAAAACAAATTTCCAGCGCCTCTTCAATACCCACATTCTGCAAATTCACATCTACAGGCTTTGCCTGCTCCATAATTTTATCACTGTATAAGAAATCGTAACCAGTTTGTTTACGGATTTCTTGAAATACATTGACCAGTTCGATCCCATGCTGCTTCATGGTTACCTTCTGGGCATAGCTGGAGGCGCTGACTTGTATAATGGCTGTGGTTAACAGTATAATAACTAGTTTCATGACCCGTATAATTTTACCCAAAAAAGCACGAGGCCTCCCTGGAATTTTTATATAAAAATTCATATATTAGTGTTTCGTTGTAGTGCCTTAACTCCGGAAAAAGTACAAAGGCACTACGTTGTTCATTAATCAATTGTTTTAAGCAATACCTTATGCGTGTAAGGTTTTAATGAATGACTTGAATGATTTTTTCAAATTGGCCGGGAGTATTTAACCAATGCTTCCGGTTTTTTTTATCTCATTAAGTCATTTCTTCTTGCTTGTATTACGGGTCTTTTTTGTTGTACTTCTTCATTTTGGTTGTTGGTTTTGTCGGTTAGTTGATTTTTGTTAATTGGTTATTCGTATTTTTTTGCCTTCTATTTTAAACTTGAGTGTACCGCCGGATTCCAGCGCTTTTAATACTTCTGAGATATTCTTATTTCTGGATACCTGCCCGGAAAAAGTCTGTTTGGTGTCTATTTTGCCTACGTAGATCACTTCCACATTGTACCAGCGGCATATTTTTCTCATAATGCTTTCCAGAGATTCGTTTTTGAACACAAAATCACCTTTTTGCCAGGCCATGGTTTCGATCAGGTCTGCGGGTATTACGTTGATCTTGCCTCCGGCAAGAATGGATTGCTGGCCGGGTTTAAGGACTTGTTTGAGCGGAGGTCCTGAAATGAATTCAGGATGACGACCGCTTACCTGCACGGAGCCTTCTAGTAAAGTGGTTTTGGTATTGGGTTCATCATCGTACGTGTTAATATTAAAGTGGGTACCCAGTACAGTAACTTCCTGATTTTTGGATTTGACTACAAAAGGTTGGAGTTTATTCTTAAATATTTCAAAGTAGGCTTCGCCACTAAGTTCAACTACCCGCTGCCCACGCCCATTAAAGGTAACGGGATAAATCAATTTAGAAGCGGCGTTAAGCCATACTTTGGATCCGTCAGGGAGTCTGATCTGGTATTGCCCCCCACGGGGCGTTTCGATTGTGTTGAGAGCATTCGAATAACTAGTCCGAGATCCTGATAGATCCCGGATCAAGTCCGGGACAGGATGACGACCGTTTATACGATCGCTAATATCAGTCGCCGTTTTATAGACTACTTGTCCATCGGCAGTTTTTGTGATCTCCACTCCTGCTTCTTTGGCGAGTTCGCCGTTTGCTGCATCGGTTAAGGATACGCGTTTGCCGTTTGATAGAACTAGGTAAGCTTTGTTGGAGCCGGGTTTGATGTCGTTAGTTAACAGGTCTCTCGTCGCTGCGCTTCCCTCGAGATGACGGGGAGCATAATAGGATGTATAAAAGAAGATGCTTAAACCAACGATTAAAAGAACTGCTGCTGCCGCAGCGACACGTGACCATAGTTTATATGTCTTTACCTCACTAAACCTTTGATCACTAATCAGTTTTTGGTAAAAAAGATCTGCTTCGCTTTTGCTGTACTCTTCCAGGTTATCCATTTTATCCCAAACCCGATCCATAGCCTCGTAGATATTGTCATTATCTTTAGCAGTGTTCAGATATTGAACCAGTTCAGCATAAGCATCTTTACTGATGTTTCCATCTGTAAACTGTTTGATTAAACTCCTGATGTATTCCTGATTCTCCATGATAGCTATTACCTTCTATATTTGGTTTATATATAGCATTACACGGCAAAATCAAAACAGGACTAGTCAGATGAAAATTTATTTTAGCAACACGGTAGAAAGCAATACAAAATACGCCACATCAGATTGATTGAAATGCGTTCTTAAAGTCTTCAGCGCTGCAACCAAATGATTTTTCACTGTATTTCGGGAAAGACCAGTTTGCTCAGCAATTTCATCATAATTAAGCCCTTCATATCTGCTCAATCTAAATATAACCTGTTGTTGGGGCGGAAGGTTGACCACTGCAGTTTCTGTGAATTGTCTCAGATCATTTAACAATATAGATTCTTCAGTTTCATTACTGAGCCTTTCCATATTATTCCAAAGCTCATCAATAGCTTTTTTAGAAGTAGCTATATTACGCAGATGATTTAAGGCCAAACGTCTGGTAATAGTATATAAATAAGGCAAAATAGACAGGTCTTCATTTACTTTTTTCCTATTGACCCAAAAATTAATCAAAGCATCATGAACAACCTCTTCCGACTGTTCCTTATCTTTCAAAAACCGGAAACAAAAAGTATATAACCTTCTAAAATGCAGATCAAATATCGCTCTAAAAGCCAATTCATCACCATCCTTAAGTTTCCCTAATAGTTCCTTCTCCGTAAATTCAAGCAAAGATCTTCGTTCGGCTGTACCTTTGGTCATGTTGTGTGCATTTCTAAACCCAGTTAAATTTACAAAAAATTAAAATGAAAATCACCAAGCCTACTCTATATAGTGGTTCATTATCAAAAGTTCGATATTGACAATGTTAATATTATTTTACAGAAAGGTAGTAATCTAACTCAATCGCAGTTGCAATATCACCAGGTTTAAGCTCTGCTACACCAGGAAAACTGTAAACTCATTTCAGTAGAAGACCGGATAATTTTATAAAATTACCTGTCCATTTTTCAGGGTTAATCTGGAATAAAAAATAAGGTCCTTATCTATTCTTTTTGCTGTTTCGCTGATGGTTGCTGAAGTCCTTTTGATTTTTTTATTAAAGATTACAGTTCCTTTATAAACTACTTTTACTTTTTTATCCAAATTTAGCATACGATCATTGAGATAAATGTATAACGTAGGATTGTCATTTTTTTCAATTGTGATTGTATTTTCTAAGATAGAAACTATAGTCTCTGCATGAGCAATCATACCCTCTTCAGGAAGTCCCAACCAATAGAATCTGCTCCGCAAACGATCATCCTGGTGCCAAACCACTTTAGTTGGCAGGGGATTTCTTTTAAACTTAGCCATCCAGGGCATTGCGATTGAATCCTTTCTATCCATCCAATGTGGCATCCCTGGAAAAACATGAACATCATGAATGTAGAATCCAGGTGCTGTTTTCTGAAGACTATCCAGTTTTTCACCCCAGGAAACAGCATGTTCATTTCTTTGGTATGCATCATCAGCCCCACCCATAAAAATGGAAAAAGGTAGGTTTCTTAAACCTAGAGCACTAGCATCACCAGGATGACCGGCCATCATAGAAGCTGCAGCCCAATAGTCTGCCATACGTGGGGCAAGCTGGAAAGTTCCATCACCACCTGCTGAATACCCCATAATATAGACCTTATTGGGATTCACATCTTCCATTATTATGGCATCTTTAATCAACTGCTCGAAAAAATCATCTACATGATCTTCATGCCATAGATTCCAAGTATTGGTAGGTGCCCTGGGTGCTACATAGACACCTTCACTGGGCCGATAAAGATAAAACTGATTTTCCCATTGCTGATCATTTACTGTTGATTCCGTATTTCCACCGCCGTGCATTGAAATATACAGACTACGCCCATCGACGGGCTTATCTCCAAACACATGGTAGGCGAACTTAAGTTTTTTATCTTTAATATTTATCTCTCCTTTTGCCCAACTGGCTGCAGCCTTTTCTTTTTGAGCTTCAATAATTTCAGAAATCATTAGTGTAGACATTTTCGTCGCGGCAGCTTTTGTCAAGCCAACCTGAGCTTCCAGACTACCTGAAAACAAGACAAAAACTAATAAATGCATATAAAAAGAAATGTTTTTTTTCATTATTAATAATTTTAAAATTCTAACATTATACTAAAATACTGGATATCAATGGCAACTTCTTGTTCATTAAGGTCCGATTATCCTTTCAATCCCATTGGCTACAATTTCTACCTACGTTTTATCAAGAGATGGATGGTTTAGTTTCAGATTATCATCATTTATATTAATCAAAAAGGAGAAGGCTTTAGTAGCCTTCTCCTTTTTGAAGGAAGCTTCCTCTATGGCAACAGTAAATAGAAGCTTTATTTGAGCATTTCCAATATACCTTCATTTACAATGATCATCATCCCATGGCGGTCGCTGGAGATGCCCGAAGCTAACCGATAAGTGTAAGTGGGGATATTTCCATTCATAACGGTAGGCAAGTATAACATTTGTATATTGGGTTGCTGCTGCTGTAAAACTACTCCTGCTTCAATAATATGCGTAGAAATTATGAACAGACAATTGCGGAATGCGCTGAATGCGGCTGTTACCGCAAGCGTCGCATCGTAAGCGTCTTTGACATTCGTGCCTTTAAATAACTCATCAAAGATGATCACGAGGTTCTTTTCCTTGTTAACTTCTTCAGCTACTTTTTTAACCCGCAGCACTTCCGCATAAAAATGACTGTAACCCATATCCAGATTATCTGGTACATTAATGGAGCTATAGATACCATCTTTAACCGAAAATATCATCTCCTTAGCGGCTACAGGAAAGCCCATATGCGCCAGGTAAACATTGATACCAAAAGACTTCATAAAGGTAGACTTGCCCGCCATATTGGCTCCCGTTAAAAAGACCATGTTTCTTTCCTGATGCAAAGAAACCGGGTTAGCTACTGCTTTTTCGATATTGGGATGTCTAAGCTCAACCGCATTCAGAAGGTGATTGTCTTTAGGCAGTGCCTTTGCATAACTAAAATCCTTTTCTTTTGCCAGTTTAGCTACGGCAATGTAAACATCCAGCTGATAAAAGGTTTCCATTACTGTTGTCAGTCCTGACCTCATGGTATGTCTCAACAGGTGATCATTTTTAGCAACTTGTCCCAAAGAGCTCTGGGTAGCTATCTGCACTGCTGTGGCCGGCAACCGGGGATCGTTAAGGATATTTTTTGCGACAAGCAACTCCGCAAAAAATGGATGTTGCTGCTGCTGGTCGGATAACTGATTGATAAATATTTTGCACTGTTGCAATACTTCCAAACTATGTTGTAATCCGCTTTGGATCTTTGGATATTCTTCATCTCTTACTATTGCCGCCAATAATTTCTTTCTGGCCATGTTGAGCAATGTTACCGGATAATTGCCTGCACTGCTGCCGCTGAGGTAATTTTCCATAAAACTAAACTGCTCATTACTAAAAGGAAAGCTGATTTGTTTGTTTTCGAAATAGTTAATAAGCGTGCTGCGGCTATTAATAGCTTCATGGTCTGTCATCGGGTTCTCAAACATTTTGGAGAGCAGCCGCTCCCCCCCTGTTGTTTGTACTTTGTTGAACAGGCTAAAGATGGAGTGCTGCTTGTATTTACCCAGCAGGTTCAGATCTTCAAGTGTTTGTTTATCGGCTATAAAACTCATCAGGCTAGTGTCTCCTTTCTTTTCGTTAACAGCTCCAGGATGCCTTCATTTTTAATGATAATCATCCCGTGCCGGTCGTCAGTAACTCCATTTTCCAGTGTA
Source organism: Pedobacter nutrimenti (assembly GCF_032678445.1). Classification (GTDB taxonomy): domain Bacteria; phylum Bacteroidota; class Bacteroidia; order Sphingobacteriales; family Sphingobacteriaceae; genus Pedobacter; species Pedobacter nutrimenti_A. The sequence goes on along the minus strand of NZ_JAVTSQ010000004.1, from coordinate 470,203 downwards.
TAGGTATATTCAGGAATCATCCCCTTCATCCTGGTAGGCAAATATTTAAAGCTGATGTTGGGAATTTCTTTTAATACCTCGCCCGCTTCTATGATGTGCGTAGAAATCACAAATACACTATTGTGTTTTTTAGCGAACCCTGTAGTAATGGCCAGGGTGGCATCATAGGCATCTTTTACATTTGTCCCTCTGAACAGTTCATCAAAGATCACAAAGATGTTTGCTCCATTGCTCAGTTCTTTAGCTATCTTTTTTATCCGTAATACTTCAGCGTAAAAATGGCTGGCACCTATCCCCAGATTATCCGGCAGGTTAATGGTTGTATAAATTCCATCCAATACGGAAAACTCCATTTCTTTTGCCGCTACCGGGAACCCCATGTGTGCAAGGTACATGGCAATTCCCAGGGATTTCATAAACGTGGATTTGCCGGCCATGTTGGCCCCGGTTAAGAACACGACGTTTGAATCTGCTGAGATATTAAGCGTATTGGCTACTGCGTTTTCTAATTGGGGGTGATAAAACCCAGTGATTTTAATTACATGCGCTTCGCGGGTCAGCGCTTTAGGGAAAATGAAATTTCTTTCTGTAGCTACCCTGGCTACTGTCAGGTAAACATCTAATTGGTAAATGTATCTCAGCACCTGCTGCACAGTATCCCGATACCTAAACCTAAGCATGGCATCGTATTTGGCTAATTTCCCGTGAACCAGTTTGCTTTTTGGGTTTTCCGCTAATAGCAAACTAATGGGCGCTGAGTTCAAGATTCTGTTGATGCTCAACGTTTCCTCATCGCTTATAAAAGGGCTGCCAGCCAATACCAGGGTGTGCATTAACAGGTGGTTTAACTGCTGTATAATTTCTATCAGCGCCGCTATGCCGCTCGTAATTTGCCTGTAGTCTGCATTTGATGTTACGAGGCTGGTCAATTTTTTTTCCAGTGTTGGCCTTTCTGCCGGAACCTTCGTCCTTTCGTCCTTATCAGCCAGATATTGTTCTGCCTGATCAAACAGCTCGGAACTGAATGGAAAGGCTGTTTTTAAGTTTTGCAGGTAGCCGATCTTCTTCATGCGCGCATTAATTGCTGCTGCATCTGAAAGCGGGTAACGGAACAGTTCTTCCAGCAGCCTTGAGCCGTTAAGTGTTGAGGTGCGGTTGAACAGGGAAAGGATAGAATCCTTTCCCTGTTTCCCATAGATATTCAGGTCTTCCTGCGTTTGTTGATCTGTTGTGAATAACATATTTATTTCCTTTTACGTCGGATTAAGAAGATCGCGGCGAAGATCAGGATCAAACCAGGTATTACATAGATATACACGACCTTTAAAAAGGCCACATGGTCTGTACTTACCGTTACCCGGTTGTCTTTAGAATCTGGACGCGACGTATCTACCGGATACTGGCCATAATCTAACCAGCTGAATAATGCCGTGCTAAAGTTAAAGTTTATTACCTGCGGGACGTTTCTTTGACTCTCAGAATTACTAAATAGGTCAGCATCCCCGCTTACAATGATCCGTTGCTCTTTGCCATTGATCTTTCGCGTTAATGCCAGTACAGTGGTAAAAACATCCTTGTTCCCTGCAGTAGCGGTTGATGGTTTCTTTACGCCTGCTTTTCGCACGCCTGTTGCTACACTAACAGCACCACCTTCTGGTGCCATCATCGCCACTCCTCCAGCCTGGCTCGTCACAACCTCTTCTTTTTTATTTACAAGATCCAGATCAGGGTTGCGTCTTCTGGTATTTTTCGCCAATCCGGCTTGGGTGATCAGTAAAGACTGAGCATGAAAGCCAATGGTATCACGATACGTTAATCCTGCCACACCGTTCATTGAAACAGGTAAGGTATCTATCGAAGGTTTATCTAATAGTTTGTTGAGACCTATACCAGCTTTTGTTAAATGCGACAGCACCAGTGTGGGCGAATAATCTTCACTTTCCTGCGCCAGCATGCCGTCCATCAGTTGCACCCCTAATGTTTTCAGCAATGGGTTTAGCATTTGCTGCCTGCCCGGTTCACCGGCGATCAACAGGTTTCCACCTCTTGCAATGTAAGCTTTGATTTTTTCGGTGGCTGCTGCACTTAATTCATTTTGCGGGTCTGCGATGACCAGGGCTTTAATATTATCCGGGATCTCCTGAGTGCCTAGTGAAAGCGTATCTATATCAAAACCCTGGTTGATGAGCGCAAATCGGAATGTTTTGGCACTGGTTACTGCTTTATATTCCCTGTCACCTTTTTTATCGGTTTTACGCTCTCCTTCGCCGGTTACAAAAGCAATTTTCGGAATTTCAGCTTGCAGCAATCTTTTAAAAGCCGCCGAAACTTCGGCCTCCATTGGCCAGACAATCGGGTCGTCAAACACCCGCAGAAAAGTTGACCTTCCCTTATAGGTTAGTTTCATTACAAATCTGTTCAATTCCGGCTTTAGATCAATTTCTTTTTGGATCTGTTGTGGTGTTTTAAACATATCCATACTTAAACCAGCACCTTTGACTCTTTGCTCTGCGATTTCATTTAGCGTCTTGCCCTTGTAAGAAGCAAAAAAGTCATACTTCAGGGCCATAGGCACATCATAATAGTTCACATAATGGAAATCAATATCCGGCTTAAACCGTAAATAGATTTCCCATCTACTTAAATATTCGTTGCGTCGTTCAGGTAGGCCAAACGAATAATAGTTATCCAAAAAATTAGTGTATGCAGTGACCTCTAATTTATCATTGCCAAATTCTTTTACAATTTTTTGTGCATTGGGAGTAAGGGTATTGTCTTGATTTGCGGTGGTATCCCAATAACCGATCAGGCTTGGGCGCGAAGCAACGTAACCGATGATTAGTGCAGTAATCACAATCGCCAGGTAGCGGCCGGCATTTACATACCAGGCCTTGGTCTCGCGCCCCGATTGTAATTTATACATCGTTAGCCCCAGGAAGACAAATACAATCAGGATAAAATAGATTACATCGTTGGTGGTAATTAACCCTCCAAGCATATGGCTGGTACGGCCCGAAAGTGATAAGAAGTAGGTGATGTCTCGGATAAAATCTATTGACTGCCATAATGTACCTATATAACTCAGGACCCCGATCATCACAAAGGTGCTTACCGCAGCAACGATCTGGTAACTGGTTAAGCTGGACATGAAAAGTCCAATTGCCGAATAAGCAGCCAGCAGTAAATAGAAACCCAGCGCAGCTGCCAAAAGCATCCCGTAATCTGCCGATGTAATATGAAAAATACCGGATACCATAAAGATGCCGATCACAAACAATAAGATGAAGCTATACACCAGCATCGCCAGGTATTTACCTAAAACGATTTCCCTTACTTTTACGGGTGATGAGTACAGCAGGCTGATGGTCCCGCCATTAATTTCCCGGCTAATCAGCCCCATGGTCAATAAGGGAATATACAGATATAGGTTTTGCATAATGCCGACAAACAATCCGTATTCGCTTGTGAAGACATCAAAAGTTAACTGACTCATCCAGTTCAGGCTCATCCCCCCCATTTCCTGCCGACTGGCGTTACTGTTGATTAACATCGTATAGGAAATCGCGCATTCTACCATAAAAGCAATGGTTAGAAACCAGGCTATAGGTGAGTAAAACAGATTACGAAGTTCTGCTTTTGCTATTTTAAAAATTAAGTTCATTATCAGGATATTTTAAGATTGCGTTGATTTAGTGGATAATTGTTTGAATATCTCATCAAGAGCGGTTTTATCGAGGTTGATCTCTTGCAAACGCCAGCCATTGTGTACGCTTGCCGCTACCAAGTGTTCCGTGATCTCGCAGTCGCCGGTAAAATAAACACGGGCCTGCCGTTCTGTTACAAACTCGACTTTGTCTATACCGGCTATTTTCAATAGCTCAGCCGCTGATGGTGGGTTTTCCATATGCATTAACACGCTATGCGGCTCAACGTAATTGTTAAAAGCATCCATTGAATCGGAAAAAACGATCTTTCCATCGGCGATCATCTTGATCTCTTTACATAACATTTGTACTTCTGATAAAACATGTGAAGAAAAAATAACCGCACGCTCTACCGCTATATCCTTAATCAAAGAGCGTACTTCGGTAATCTGGTTAGGGTCAAGTCCGTTGGTTGGCTCATCCATTACCACCAACTTCGGTTTATGAATGATGGCCTGAGCAATTCCTACACGCTGGCGGTAACCGCCTGAAAGATTTTTGATCAGTCGGTTACTGAAGTGCGCGATACCGCAGCGGTCTTTTGCTTCTTCCAGAGCTGGTTTAATCGCCATTTTATCCATTCTTCTGAGTTCTGCGGTATAAATAAGGTATTCATCTACCGTCAGGTCTAAATACAAAGGAGGATTTTGTGCAAGGAAGCCGATCTGCCTTTTTGCCAATTCCGGCTGTTCGCGAGTATCTTTCCCGTCAATCATCACCGCACCTTCAGTTTGGTTCAATACGCCGCACATGATGTTCATCGTTGTTGATTTACCAGCACCGTTTGAGCCGAGCAGCCCTAAAATCCCGGTCCTATTTATTTCCAGGTTGATGTCGCGGATCGCCCAGCTACTGCTGTAACGGTGCGATAAATTCTTAATACTCAAAATTGAATTTTCCATTTTTGTTTTTTATTGAAATAAGAACCAATCCGGGGTATCATTTATACCCGGTATTGAATTGATTGTCTGCAAGAAATTTATGGTCTAATGATAACCTGGGTTTTGAATAAGGTGACTGTTTAGTTGCAGCTGCGCTTGCGGCAATGGATATACGGAAAAATTGGGTTGCCAACCAGCTAATACTGCAGGCGCTTGTCCGTTTGCCGGGTATTTGTTATCCGCACTGGTCCTGTTCAGATCAAACCATCTGCTGCCAAATTCAAAACACATTTCTGTGCACCTTTCTTTCCTTATAGCGGCTAGTACAGCAGTTTGTACAGTTTCATCAGCAGTGCTGGCGTCTAAGCCTGCCCTGTCCCGCAGCGTATTTACATCAGCTAAGGCCTGGCTAAGATTGCCCAGTTGTGCAGCAGCTTCGGCACGGATCAGGTACATTTCAGCAAACCTCAGCAACATATAATTTGTGGCTGGGCTGGTTGTTTGCAAATCTTTGTATTTAGCGGGATAGTATAGTTTTTTGCCATCTATTACATTAAAACCCAGCCAGTTTTCAAGGCGCTGGTCTCCTGTCTCAAACTGGTTTAGCAATGCTTCTGTTACTACGTATTTTGGTGTTTGATCAGAAGAATAAGGCACAAAGGAAGACGCCTCCCCAGATCCATAATCCGAATTTTGTATGGGTACCTGCCAGATTGCTTCAGCGCTTCCCTCCAAAAACACATCACTTAAAGGGGTAGTTGTTAGATCAAACAAACCTGAGTTAATCACTGAGTCGGCTTCATTGTAAGCAGCCTGCCATTTGCCCAGGTACAAATTAACTTTTGCCTGTAAAGCCACTGCAGTATAAAGGTTAGCGCGTACATGACCATCGGAAGGGTAGGTTACAGGTAATTTTTTAACGGCATCGTCAAGATCCGTCAGTATCTGGTGATACACCGCGGCAACCGAAGCCCTGGGCAGCTGAGCGGTAATCTTATAATCAGTTGTAGTCACCAAAGGTACCCCGCCAAATAAATTAACCATGTTGAAATAACAAAAAGCCCTTACCACTTTCATTTCGCCAGTAAGTTGTTTTACTAATGAAGCCGATAAATTACTGTTGTTGGTTATTCCGGCCATCACGTCGTTTACCTGGTAGATCTCGGTATAAGGTGCCGTCCACAGTGAAGATAAGTTCTGATTTACCTGGGTAACGGTATAGTTAAAAAACTGCGCCAGATCACCACCCCCAGGGCCTACTTCATGCCCTGATATAGCGGTAACTACAGTAAAACGACCGTCGCTGTAGGGAATACCACTTCCACCAGGTGTACAGGAATATACCCCGGCAACGGCCGAAATGGTTGTAGCACTATCTGTAAATACCTGCTCCCTGATAATTTGCGTTGGTGGGTTGGCAGGTATTTCAATTAATTTTTTGCAGCCGGCAAGGGTACCTAAGGCAAGTAACAAACCACAAGCCAGTATTTTAATTCTATTGGAAAATAATTTTCTCATGATTGATATTATCTAAAATTTGAGGTTTAAACCAAACGCTACGATACGCTGCAATGGGAAGGTGGTAAAACTACCAGGCTGTTCAGGGTCACCAAATTTATAATTGGTGATGGTAAACAAGTTTTGCGCATTTATAAAAATGCCGGCACCCTTAACATTAACTTTTTGAACCCAAGCATCCGGCAAACTATAAGATAACGCTACAGTTTTGACCCTCAGATAAGTAACATTCGTATAAGCCCCTGTTGATTGCGAAAAATTATATGCATTGCCAATGTACTGCGAACTGTAACTGCTCACTAAACGTTGTAGTGTGGCCTGTGTATCGCCCGGCCCTGTCCAATATTTACCAAGCACATAATCAGGTAAATTGCTTTCGATACCCGGAGGCTTATTGTCATTGTAAATCGCAGAAAGCGCATTAGGCTGGGTGCTGCTTGAAAACTGGCAGAAAACAGAAAGGCTGAACTGCTTATAATTGAAGTTATTGCCCAAGCCACCCATGAAGTTAGTTTCCCTGTTACCGATGATCACCCGGTCACCGCCTTGCGACACAAGCCGGTAGTCGGGATTGGATGTAACTGTTCCATCAGCCTTGTAAAACTCAAACATGCCTATGGTGGGGTTTACACCTTTATACGGATAACCAAATACGATAGAGGTAGGCTGGCCTATCACGTACTGACTCGCATATGATGAGGATTCGAGGTTAGGAAAAGCCAATAGTTTGTTCCGGTTAAATGAGATGTTAAAACTGCTTGACCATGTAAAATTTTCGCTTTTTATGTTCGTTGATGATAGTGTGAATTCCCAACCTTTGTTTTGAACATCAGCAGGTTGATTTTCAAACACGGTAGAAAATCCCGATTGTGCGGCCAAAGGATATTCCACCAATTGGTCTCCCTGACGGTCCCGGTAATAGGTAGCGTTTAACATTAAGTGGTTATTAAAAAATCCAAAGTCTAACCCGATATTTATTGATTTTTTTGTCGCCCATTTAAAATCAGGATTGTACAGGTTAATGGGTATGTTTTGCTTTATACCTTGAAAAGGTGTGGTACTGCCATTGGGAAAAGTGCTGTACAGTGCCTGGAATTTATAACCCTGAGAAGCATCACTGCCTGTTGTTCCATAACTACCGGAAAGTTTGCCATAACTGATGAAAGAAAGGGCATTTTTGAATGCAGACTCTTCAGAAAAAAGCCAGCCGGCACCTACAGAACCAAAAGTGCCAAACTGATTGCCCGGGCCAAAATTACTGGAGCCATCCCTCCTGCCGCTAAACTCTAAAATATATTTTTGATCATAAATATATTTTAAACGGCCAAAAACAGCTACGTACTTATTAAGGTTTGCTGCATCAAAAGGATATAGTGTCCGCGCACCATTAATTGAACTGAGGAAAGCATCACTGGAATAACCAGAGGCCTGGGTCTGATAGAAATCACTTGTAGTCTTTTGATAGGTACCGCCCAGCAACGCGGTAAATTCTCCTTTACCAATCGTTCTGGTATAATTTATCTGAGGATCAATATTAATATTTTGAGCAGACGTATTGGCAAAAGCCGCGCTGATATTTATAAAAGATGGATTTTGCGCAGTGGATGGATATATGGAATGCTCGTTACCGGTGTTACGGCTGTACCCCATGCCGGCCCCAATTTTTAAACCATTCAGAATTTCATAGTTGACATTTAATGAACTGTTGAAATTAAAACTTTGCAGATCGGATTTTTCCAGTAAACCAGCATAAAAGTTGGTATAGACAGGCACGCCTTTGTAGCTCCATATCAATTTGCCGTTACCATCTATTTGGTCTGGTGCATTAGGGGATTGCAAAACGCTACCTGCATAACCTGAAGCAGAATTATTTTGATTGTATGAATAGTCGGTGATGAGGGTTAAGTTTAATTTTTTATTTGCCGAACTGGTGGTTAACCCGCTATGCAGGCTGTATCGCTGATTAGCAAAATTACCGGGATAATTATAGTCTGACCGGGTATAACCGCCTGAAAAAATGAACGTATTGTTACCGCTTCCGCCGGATACGCTGGCATGCATATCTGTATTATGGGTACTATTTCCTTGGATAACCTTTTGCCAGTTGGTGTATTTGTTTTGATCATAAATGGTCAGATCAGGCGCATAACCGGATTCATCATTTGGATCAGCGCTTGGCGTTATACCGTCCTGAGCAAAGGCCTGCCTTCTTAACTCGAGATATTGTTGTGTATTCAACAGTTGTACTGGCCGGGCAACCGCGTTAACCTGTGAGTTAACACTTACCTCAACGGTTGTTTTACCGGCTTTTCCTTTTTTTGTAGTGATCAGAATAACACCATTAGCACCTTTGGTACCATAAATAGCGGTCGCGTCCGCATCTTTAAGAATAGTTATGCTTTCTATATCACTGGGATTGATATTACTAAAAGCCCCCATACCCATTGGCTGATCCAGCCCCCCGGAAAAACTTTGCCCGTTAGCAAGGTTAGCTAATTGACTAATGTTCACATTTTGTGGCGCAAAAGGCACGCCATCTACAATAAAATAAGGCTGGTCATAAGGTTTCATGGAGAGCTGGTTGGTAGCTAATGAGTTTTGGCCGCGTAGCTGCACGAGTGTTGTTGAGCCGGGCACACCATTCATGGCTACCACACTTAGCCCGGGAACTTGCCCCTGTAGTGCCAGTAAAGGATTAGTTACGGGCTGTTTTCCTATCACATCAGCATTGACCGTGTATACTGATCCAACACTAAAACGTTTAGATTCTGTACCATAGCCAATCACCTGTACCTGGTCAAGTGCCGAAGGGACAATGTGCATTACCAATTTAAGTGATACCTCCTTGCCGCCGACTTTAACCGCTTTTTCCAGTTTGCTGTAGCCAACATAGGTAACGAGCAAGGTATAACGCTCCTGTTGTAAATTATTGAAATAAAACTCACCTTTGTTATCAGTAATTGCAACTTGAATGTGTCCCTTTAGGTTAAGACTTACAGTTGCTCCAGCTAATGGTTGCCCTAAGCTGTCGGTCACCGTTCCGCGGATGTCGCCGACTGGTTCTATTAAATTGGTGACTTTGTCTTTCAAATTGTTTAATAGGGAGGACTCTTTTCCCGTTATTATAATCGTCCGATCTTCAATGGAAAAATAAACCGGCTGATCCTTAAAAACCTGCTCCAGCACCTTCTCCAGATCCGTATTCTTCACGTTGATTGTCACCAACTTAGTCCCCTTCATCAAATCACTATTAAACACAAAATCATAGCCGCACTGATCAGAAATGCGATCAAAAATCTGACTCAGCGTCGCATTTTTTTCCGACAGCGTGATGCGCTGTGCAAAAGTAGATGCACTTACCTGCATGATGGTCATGATTAAGATGATGGTGGTTAACCTCATAATCAATAGAACTTTATGGACATGACCCTTGGGCACACCCCATTTGTTAGTATATTTTTTATACATTCGTAGTTAGTTTGGTTGAGCAGTAAGCCATTGCCTCGAAAACATCAGGCCGACTGCGTTTAGTTGATTTAGTTTTAATGATACAAAGCCAAACATAGCCCAAATCCCGACTCCAATCGGGATTTGGCATTAATGGCTATTTTAGTAATTATTTACTCACGATAACCTTCCTCCCTTCTATTTTAAAATGTATGTCCCCTGTTTTTTCCAGTTTCCCCAAAACTTCTATGATGGTGCTGTTCTTATCAATTCTGGCATTGAAACCAATCCTAGGCAACACCCCAGAATACTCCACCTCTATGTTGTACCATCTCGATATCTCACGCATAATCAAAGTAATGTCCTCATCGTAAAACCTGAAATAGCCTTTCTGCCATGCCATCACCTCATCCAGATTCACATTAGCTACCTGGATCCCCTGCTTTGTCAGCGAACTCTGCTGACCCGGTTTAAGTATTTTGCCTTTAGCGTTATCCGCACCCAATCCGTCAGTCGAAACAGGAGCAACCAGCACCGAACCTTCCAGTAAAGTTGTCTTAACTGCTTTTTCATCCGAATAGGCATTGATGTTAAAATGCGTCCCCAATACCTCCACCTGCTGACCAGCCGCATTTACCACAAAAGGCTGCGTCTTATTTTTAGAAATTTCAAAGTAACCCTCACCTGTTAAACCGACGCTCCTTTTTGCCGATTTCGCAAAACTTGTCGGGTACCTCAGCGAAGAAACTGCATTTAAAAACACGAGGGAGCCATCAGGCAAACGCACCTGGGTTTGTTCCCCCCGTGTAGTGGTCAATGTGTTGTATTCGATCTTATCCGTTCCCTGATCCGTTACCTCGTAAATGATCCGCCCCTCTTTGGTTTTAGAAATCTTCACGCCCGACTGATTGGCGATATTCCCAGCCAAAGCATCATCGATGAAAATTTTCTGACCGTTGGCCAAAGTCAATGTAGCCCCGTTCTTACCCGGAGCAATATCTGCTGCTAGGCCTGTGTTGTTGCTATCGGTTTCAGTGAATGTCGATCTGAAGAAATAAGCACCAATCACGATTAACGCAATCGCCGAGGCAATCGCAATTCTTGGCCATAGCTTTTTAACAAACGGTTTGTCTTCCGTTAGAACCGGCTGAGGCTGCGCAAGAATATACGCTTCCACAGAAGAAACATGAACCTCATTCATTCCGGGCACATCTTCTTTTTTGCTCTCCCAAAAACCATCAACCAATTCCTGAAAAATTTGGTCATTGTCGAAATCCAGACCGAGGGCATCCCATTCCAGCTGTTCTTCAGCACTGAGTTCGCTTTTGAAGTATTTGTTGTAAAGATAAACTGCTCTTTCGTTTTTCATTTTTTGTAAGGGATAAGGAATATATTTTCACATGAATTTAACCTCCCCTTAATAGTTAAGTAGAACTGCGGTGACTTTCGGGGTAGTCGAAATGAAAATATTTTTTAAAGCAGGCGGAATATGACCAGAAGCGCCGCAATATCCGAATGGTTGGAAAGATGATTGCGTAAGAATCTCAATGCTTGCTTCATGTGGCTTTGAACTGTACCAGGGGAAATGCGGAGCTTCTCGGCCGCCTCCTCATATTTCAGCCCATCCTGGTAACACAACTGGTAAACCAATCGCTGCTGACTCGGCAATAGCATGATGCCCTCTTCCAGGATTTTACGGGATTCCCTGTATAAGATACCTTCTTCTGTTTCATTGTCCACGTCAGAATAGGCCGCTTTTAGTTCTTTGACCGCGCGGTCTTCAATGGCCTTACGGCGAAATAGCGCAATTACTTTCCTTTTTGCAACAGCTTTTAAGTAAGCATCCAGGTTTCTGATCTCTTTAAGCTTATCGCCACCCAGCCAGATAAGCAGCATTGTTTCCTGCACAACTTCTTCGGACAACTCTTCAGAAAGCAACAAACGGTAGGAAAATTTATAGATCTTATCGTAATACAGATGATAGATCGCACTGAAGGCACGCTGATCTCCCTTTGCTGTTCTCAACAGCAATTCTGAATCAGCTAGTAATGGTCGTTCCTCCATGAAAATTAACTGGTTATTATCCCCAATACAATTTAAGGATTTTTCATGACAAAGCTGTGGATAATTTTTGGATTACAAAAGTCAGCTTCCTTTCGTTTTACAGCTCGAAATATAAAATGGACTTTAAATAAGAAAACGGGCATCATCAGAAAGATAACACCTGTTTAAATTTATGTTTGTTTGATTTAATGATTCCGAGGTCTTCATTGTTGTATAATTTCCTTGCTTCGTTAAACAGGGTTCTTAAATCACACATGTGATTATACCCCCATCTTTTAAGCCCTTCTCTGTTGTTTCTACTGGCTTACCCAATTGGTTTATGCGTATCATGGTTCTGTTACTTCGTAACCATTTCTTGTAAACAGTAAGCATATTGGAGTAGATTTCATTTATGGATATGCTTTTCCTTTTTAAGTAGTCGCATAGGCTGTTTACTACTGTTGTCTGATTACTCGCAGTTCCGGTGCGGGCAACTTCGATGAGATTTTTAATGTGTTTTCTGCTGAATTTGATAAAATCCACATCGCTGTCTTTGTCTCTCAGGTAGTCTCTGAGATCTTCGCATGAAAAAAAAGTTCAGTTTTGACCCTAGCTCACTTTCTTCTCACCTTTGTGATAGACGCGGATTTTAACATTTATCGTTTTGTCTTGTTTTTCGTGGTGGTCATAGACCACAGCACATACTGTCGCCATAATAAAATGTGCTTTAGCACGCAAAACTGTTGTGACGTATTGTTTGATGAGGCTTTTAAAATCCAACGAGCGCAACGCAACGGCTATCTCAGGACGTGTGGTTAACGTGCTGTCATTCGGAGTGAATCATCCTTATGGAGAATTTGAGACCGAGCAAAGCATCAATTGTATTGTTCTTGATGATATTAAAGCTGCTTATATAAAAAAATTCATTTCGACTACCCCGAAAGTCACCGCAGTTCTACTTAACTATTAAAGGGACGTTAAATTCATGTGAAAATATATTCCCCTTATAAAAATGTAAAAAATGAGATATAAATTTTTAATGATTCTTTCGTTATCAGGACTATTTCTTCGCAGCAGTGCGCAACAGATAAAGTTTACTGAATACGACCTGGAAAATGGCTTGCATGTCATTCTCCATCAAGACAAAACAGCTCCGGTGGTAGCCGTCTCTGTAATGTATCATGTAGGTTCCAAGGATGAAGATCCTGAAAGGACCGGCTTTGCGCATTTTTTTGAGCACCTTTTGTTTGAAGGAAGCGAAAACATGAAGCGCGGCGATTTCATGAAGATTGTGAGCAGTAATGGCGGACAAAACAATGCCAATACTTCACAGGACAGGACGTTTTATTATGAAGAATTTCCGTCAAACCTACTTGAACTCGGGTTATGGCTGGAGAGTGAGCGCATGCTTCATCCGAAGATCGATGATGCGGGAGTAAAAACCCAGCGCGAAGTGGTCAAAGAAGAAAAGCGCATGAGCATTGACAACAAACCTTATGGCAAGTTTGCTGAGAACATATTCACCAACTTGTTTGAAGGACACCCTTACAGCTGGCAGCCAATAGGGTCAATGGCGCACCTGGATGCCGCCAAACTGGAAGAATTTATTGCTTTTTTCAAAAAGTATTATGCACCCAATAATGCTGTGCTGACCATTGCCGGTGACCTGGATATAGAAAAAACCAAATCCCTCGTTGCTAAGTATTTTAATGAGGTACCAAAGGGAGCCCCTGTGGTTAAAGGCACTTTTGCCCTGAAACCTATTACGAAACAAATCGTGGACACGGTGTATGACGCTAACATCCAAATTCCGGCAATATTTGCCGCTTACCGTGCTCCGGGAATGAAAAGCCGTGACAACAAGGTACTTGAAATGGTCAGCACCATTTTATCAGGTGGTGGAAGCTCCAGATTGAGCACAAAAATGGTCGATGAAAAAAAGACCGCTTTGCAGGTTTCAGCATTCAACTATACGCTGGAAGATCATGGCGCCTACATTACACTCGCCCTGCCCAACAACAATACTCCTTTAAATGATCTTTTGACAGACATTGATGCTGAGGTTGTTCGCCTTCAGACTGATCTGATTAGTGAATCTGAGTTTAAAAAATTGCAAAATCAGTTTGAGAGCGGGTATGTGAGTGCCAACACAAAAATGATTGGAGTGGCCGAGAATCTTGCCAATGGCTATACTTTTCACAATAAGAACACGAATGACCTTAACGAACAGCTTGCAGAGATCAAATCGATCAGTCCTGAGGAAATCAGGGATGTGGCTAAGAAATACCTAAACAAAGATCAGCGTATACTACTTTATTACCTTCCAAAGAAATAAACATGAAGAAGATATTTATATTTGCTGTAGCTGCGCTGTTTGTTCAGTCAGTATCCGCACAGAAATTAGACAGGAGCCAAAGACCAAAACCGGGGCCCGCCCCTACCATTACATTTGACGACCCGGTGATCTATAACTTACCAAACGGAATTACTGTTCTCGTTGTAGAAAACCATAAATTGCCAAAGGTTTCTGCAAGTTACCAGATTGACGCGGGGCCGATCACCGAAGGAGCAAAAGCCGGAGTGATTGGATTACTGGACGGCATGCTTAATGAAGGCACGGTTACAAAAACAAAGGCCCAGTTTGATGAGGCTGTTGATCAGATGGGTGCACAAGTCGGCGTTTCGGCCGGTGGGGGACAAGCATCTGCGCTGACCCGTTACTTTAATGATGCTTTTTTATTAATGGCCGATGCCCTGAGAAATCCTGCTTTTCCGCAAGCTTCATTTGATAAACTGAAATCACAAAGCCTTACCAATTTAAAATCCAACGAGCGCAACGCAACGGCTATCTCAGGACGTGTGGTTAACGTGCTGTCATTCGGAGTGAATCATCCTTATGGAGAATTTGAGACCGAGCAAAGCATCAATTCTATTGTTCTTGATGATATTAAAGCTGCTTATAAAAAATATGTGACTCCTTCAAGAGGTTACCTGACTTTTGTCGGCGATATTAAACCAGAGGCCGCAAGGGCAATTGCTATAAAAGCTTTTGGCGACTGGAAAGGTGAGATTTTGACCTTTCCTGCTCTGGCAAAAGTAAACAATCCTGCCAAAACTGAAGTAGATGTCGTAAATGTGCCATCTGCGGTTCAGTCGGAAATCACGGTGACAAATCTTATAGATTTACCCATGAGCAGTCCTGATTATCATGCGGTATTGCTCGCCAATGAAATTCTGGGTGGTGGTGCGGATGCCAAACTTTTTAGAAACCTGCGGGAAAAACATGGTTTTACATATGGAGCCTATTCTAATACAGGGTCAGGGCGATTGCAATCGACTTTCAGTGCCACAGCATCCGTAAGAAATGAAAAAGTAGATAGCGCTGTAGTAGAGATTTTAAAAGAGATCAATGTGATGCGTACGGAAAAGGTAAACCCTGATGTACTTCAGAATGCGAAGAACTTATACAACGGATCTTTTGCACTAGGTTTAGAGAACCCTACGCGTAGTGCCGGTTTTGCGAGCAGCATCCTGATCAATAACCTGTCAAAAGATTTTTACCGCACCTATCTTAAGAAGTTAAATGCGGTTACTGCAGATGACATCCAGCGTGTCAGCAAAAAATACTTCAGTCATGACAATGCCAGAATCGTTATTGTAGGTAAAACCGACCAGTTTTTACCCGGGTTGAAAAAATCAGGTCTTGTTGTTAAACAATTTAGTAAATACGCCGAACCAATCCAATAACGAAAAGAAATGGAAAAACTGTCAAAAATCAAAGAATTGGTAGCTTCTGTAGAAAAGGATGCTGATAAATTTTACAGCCTTGGCAACGCCGTATCAGGCACAAGATTACGTAAAGCAATGCAGAATCTGAAAATATTAGCTCAGGAAATCCGCATAGAAGTGACTGAGAAAAAGAACGCTAAATAAACCATTTCTATTTTGCAGAAAGGTGACATCCAGAATATGGATGCCACCTTTCAAATATTATAATCATTTCACTCCATCTCTCTTACGTTTTTCTTAATCTTTCTTTCTAGACTTTTTATCCGTGTCAGTAATAGGGATAAGCTAAGTTCCTGTAGAATCCTTTATTACTGTACTTGAACAAACTTTATATATTTCTATTTAGGACTCGCTGGAGCAACGAGGGAAACAATTATGAAATTGTCTACGATTTGCGTAAATTCGTGATTCAGTGAGCAGGAAAAATTACAAAAGGATTCTTGACAAAGAATTGACCATGCTTTTTCGTGGCGGGGATGATTATGCGCATACCGAAATATTTGACCGCTACAATCATTTATTGATCAAACATGCCTATCAAATGCTCCAGTAATTCATCGGCAGTACAAGATATATTTTTAAAGCTTTGGAAAAAAAAGGCTCATTTATCCTAGATAAGTTCCATTACCTCCTATTTATATATAGCAGTAAAAAACCGTGTGCTGGACTATCTTTCTCATGAGAAGGTTAAAACCAAATATACTCCTGAACGACTTTCGTCGGAATATCTAATAACTCCAAAACACCAGTTTGCAGTTTGGACGCAGACGTACCTCGCATTTCAAATCTAGGCGGACCAGAATTGTCAAATATAATACGTTCATCAGTTTCCTGGGTTATTCTATACTTATCTTCTCGCAGTTCCGAAATGGCTTTTTGACGAACAATATGTAAGTCAAGATGAGTTTTTTGCAATATCTCATACTTTAATCTCAAATTATTAAAATTCATATTATTTACCTCCAAGGCATTTTTGTGTGTTTATTGACACACACCACCAAAATTAGCATTCCAATATTTCTTTAAATACATTTT
Organism: Pedobacter nutrimenti; assembly: GCF_032678445.1. Lineage (GTDB taxonomy): Bacteria > Bacteroidota > Bacteroidia > Sphingobacteriales > Sphingobacteriaceae > Pedobacter > Pedobacter nutrimenti_A. Next base: position 453,786 of record NZ_JAVTSQ010000004.1, on the reverse strand, counting down.
CATTCATTGAAGCAATTTTAAATAATACAGGTAAAAACATAAAAATTCCCAAAAGCGCTGCGAATGACTGCGCATAAATTCCAATCACTATAAATCCCAACATCATTAATATCGGGAACAATATTGGAGTGTAGTATATTAATTTTACTGTCGTACATTGACTCCCTGGTTGTATCTCAAATCTTCCCTCGCCAATTCTGGTATGAAAGTCTGATCTATACCTTTTTCTGTTATCGTTTTCATCATCAATAAAAGATATTGATCCTGCAGCATCTTTAATAATCTTATATGATTTTTTCTGTAAATATTTTAAAATTTTTTCTTCTGCTTTCTCGGGATCTAGTTGTAACTCCTTTTTTATGCTCAATGTTATTTTCATCTTAATTACCTTAGCATTCCATGTAATATAGCAGAAACAAATGCGAATATTGCACTCGAAAATGAATAGACCAGCGCATATTTGACATTGATTCTCTTATATTTTTCAACAATTACATCATATTTATTTTTATAAAAAATCAAAAAAATAATTAAGTATTGCAAACGGAAGAGCAAATTCAAACGCAAACGTAAAAAAACTATTAATCTTTTGTTTTAATAACCAGCGATACAGACTATATCTATTATTTACATGTTTTAGTTTTCACTAGACGTATCTGGAAAACTGCCCTTTTTAGATTTCATTAACTTTTGTAATGTCTTAACATCGGTGATGTCTTGTCTGCGGCCGGAGACTTGTTTATTTTTTACGAGATCACTAAGGCCGATATCGTTGATGACAAGATCATTATCGAGTTCTATCTTTTACATATTTAAGATCGCCTCACTAAACTTAACTCCATCAATGAGGTTCAGAACATCAATCCTTAATGGTGGGTATCCGATTTGGCTAATTAATCCTTCAGTTAAAAAATCCTCCTTCTGGAAGCCAAGAGATTGCAATCCAAAATCACTCACAACTTTGAGCTACAACCATGTACTCAACATTGTACTGGTTTAACAATTTAACAAAATCTTCAAAATCTTCGGCTAACGTCATGCGTGCATTCTTTTCTTTACCAGCTTAGTTTTATCCATTCTTTGTCCATTTGTTAAAGATTGAGAAATAATGTAAGTAACTGCAGCAGCTCGCTCTTTAACTGGTCGGCCCAACCAATATTTCAGGTCATGTTGTTCATCATTGGCATTTTTCATCATAACCCTTCTTAGTACAGGTGCTATTTTTCTAATTCGAGGTTCAGGAGCAGGCTTAGGCTTAGAAATAATGTTTTTACGTTCTATTCGTATTTCCTGATTTTCATAAGCAACTTTAGCCTTACTCAAATAATTACTTATGGTGTTGTAATTAAACTGCGGATAGCTTAAACAAAAGTTCTTTAAATTAGAAAACACTTCAAAAGGATTCTCTATATTATTTTTCCAAAAAACTACAATTACTCTTTTTTCCTGAATACTTAGCATTTCCATATAACAAATATCACAACAATATTAGTCATAAAAAGATAAAACTGTTCCGCTTGGTCCCTTATGATCCTTACCCCATTTACTCAAAAACCATTAAAACTCAATAAGCCCTCTCTAAGTTATGGATTGAACCAGGCTTTATTGCCCTCTATTAGCATACCCCGATTCTACTGGTTGTTTTACATCATAGACACTTTTCTTAGGGACGCAAAAGCCAGAAAGGCTTACGGGCAATAAACAATAAAGCCCGACTTTGGACTAGGCTTTTCTTATTATGCTGTTAAATATATTCATCTAATTCATCGTCTATATCTCTCCAAAGCTCCTCCCATTTTACTACAAACCCAGTTTTATCTTTAATTGAAAAAACATTAATCAAGTATGCGTTTTCAGAAATCAATATTCCTACCTCCTCTTTAAAGTCATCTAGACTTAATTTAATCACACTATAATCTGTCCATTCATTAACTGCACATTCTTTAGCGAATTCAGGAGCACTCCAAATTGAAACTAATTTCATGCCATCGATTTCGGCAAGTGCTAATTCATTATTTTTAGATAACGAATAAATCGTTTCACTATCTGCAACTCTTTTTATGAAATATTTATATCTGGCAAATGCGTCCAATTGAGAAACGCTTGCAACTTCTTCTTTTGTTATCATTTAATTTGGATTTTCTTTATTTTTTCTGCCATTTTGATCATGCTTATGCTGCAATCGATGTAAGTCTTTATCCTGCAAATTCGAATGTTCATAACTATAGCCCTTTGCAGCCTCTTTTCCTCTCTTATGAGCCAACTCTTTTCCGGGAGGATTTCTAATACCTGTCCTCTTACCGCGATCTATCTGATTTTTTTCCTGAGTTACCCAACCTCGGTTTGCAGAGCTTTCTTTATCATCATTTGCAATGTCCTTAAGTCTTTGCTGTTTTCCAGCCCTTCCCGAATTCTCAGTTTTTGGCTCAGAAGTAGTAGCCTCTTTCTCTGTCTTGCTAGAAACATTAGCTTCAGCCGATGATAAACTAGACCCGTTTAAATGATCATAAATTAATGTCCCTAAAGCGTAACTAGCACCACCGAGAAAAATCCCCCCAGCTACAAGATCGGCAATTGGGTCTTCTGGTCCCAAACCTATAACAATTGCAGCTCCGGATGCTTTTAAAGTATTTTTGAATATATTTCCTGCTCTTGATCCAGTGGGTTGAGTAGCTTTTGATAAGCTCATCGTTCTCGGTCCAGGGCCATCTTCATCTTCATTGAAATCCTCACCAAACATCCCGTCCGGGTCTGTATGCCTTATCGGATCATCAAACCCGTAAGCATAAGGACTTGTTCTCCTATCCATTTCTGCCAACGGATCCACCACATTCCACCTTCCTATCACCGGATCATAGAACCTAGCCCCGTAATCATACTGCTCTAAGCCATCTTGCAACTCCTTGCTGTTATAAAGATAATTATTTCTGGCACCTAATACATAACTATTAAAAGTTTTTCCAAAAGGATAATAATCATCCGCTTGGATCTGTATCCCGGCACTGTTGAAGGAATACCTCGCATTGCCCAAATGATCTTTTAAAGTATACTCATAATTGTAAACTCCGGAAACCGGTCTGGCTATCCCCTCTTCGGTTTGGATAAAATCTATAGCCGTTCCATTGTACTGGATCCCGTCAATGTAATGCGTGGTCACCGATCCTTTTACCCGGGTCAGTTTTTTACCAGTAGCGTCATAGGTGTAGGTTGAAGCGTTAGGTCCGGTAACGGTCGCTGGCAAGTTCAGCACATTATAGGTAAAGGTATTTGTTCCATCGGTCAAGGCATTTCCGTTCAGATCATAGGTATAGGTCCTGGTTAAGCCTCCTGTTACTGCATTTAACCTATTGCCCGTATAAGTATACACTTGCGGGGATAAAGCGTCTCGAGTCAAGGTTAGTATATTACCCATCAGGTCATAGGTGACCCCCTGCTCGTTTTTGTTATCGGAAGAGATTCCGGAGGTTAAGCGGTTCAGTTTATCATAGGCATAGACATATCCTTTTACAGCACCTCCCGCTGTACTCCAAAATTGATTAGCTATATTTCCATTATATTGAGGGATAGCACCGTCTGCATAGCCAAGAGCCATTATAAAACCTGGTGAGTTGCTCCCATTCAACCAGCCACGTTCATTATAACCGAGAAGATTAGTGTTTGATCCATTATTTCGCTTTTTAGTGGTCACTTGCCCAACCTCATTGTAAACCAGCTCTGAAAGTACTACCTGTGGGCTTGCCAAGGTTCCGATCTTTTCATAGGTTTTTGTTTTTCGACCCATATGATCATAATCATAAGCGGTGTAGATGGTTGTGACAGTTGAGCCAACGGTGTGTGTTCTGGTGTTGCTGGTTATTTGGCCCGGAAAATTATAAGCCAGATCTGTTACGTCTGTACCGCCCAGATGGTTCGTGCTTTTTGTTTGAATAACCCTTCCAAAGCTATCGTAGTAGTTCGTGGTCAACAGCATGGTCGTAGTCCCCAGAATATTCACTTTAGACCCGGTAAGCAATGACTTAACGGCTATACCCGTACTTTGGGTACCTGTTGGGCCGCCAAAAGTATTGCGATAAAAAGCATAATCGTCATAGTAATTCAAGGTATAGTAAGATAGTACATTTGCATGTGCAGGTAAAGCCACATTGGTATAGCCAGTTCCTGTTACATTGGTATTGGTACTGTCCCTGAGTTCACAGTTTTTACTTGCTGCATTAAATAGGGTTTGCCAGGAAATACGCGTGCCTACGCTGCTCATGATTCCGGTAATAATCGCTCTACCTAATGTATCGTATTTGGTAAATAACCATTTATTAGCAGCTGCCTGCACAGCATCCCGGCTCAATACCAGCCTATCCAGTTTGTCATAAACCATTTCTTCCCAGCCTTTGCCTGGAATCTTCTTTTCAATCAGACGCTGGCGACCGTCATAATGGTAAGCATAGATGTAATTGTTAAAGTTGACGTCATTTTCTGCAAAACTATTGATGTTTAATCCATTTTCATTCAGCGCGGGCGGCAGTACATAACTCAGATTGCCCAAATCATCATACAAATAATAAGTAGACAGGCTTTTGGTTTCGTTCTCCCAGATCCGTTTTAATACCACATGGTCTTCAAAATCTTTGTATTCATCAATGGTTCCAGTCTTTCCACTCACGCAGTTCTCATCTTTTGAGGTAGTCCTGTATAATTTTGCGGGGAGATAATTACCTGTTGAACTTGCACCATTTGTATTTATTTTCCAAAGTTTAACGTCGCTTGCATTGGTTCCATAATCTTTTTTTACCGTATGGCCGGAGCTGCTTCCAGGCACAGGTTGCCAGGTGCTTCCCGGAAAACCTTGCTCCTGGATTCGGTTTAGGGGACTGGCCTCAAATACTGTTTTAGAAAAGGCTGTCCCTGGAATAAGGGTTACTCCCGGTGCATTCCAGCCTGAAGTGTTAGTTGGGTCTGTATAAAAAGCAGCCTGTTCATTGAGGGCATTGGGTTTATAACTTCCGTTACTAAGGGCTACAATACCTGAATACGGAAGATATTTCTTCTCTTCCCTCCCAAAAGCATCATAGGCAATTGGGGTAACCAGATCTCTCAATGTGGGAGTTGCCTGCCAATCTACAATTTGAAGAGGCCTACCTAATCCATCAAAGTACTTAATACTGCGGTTGGCTTGAGCCACAGGAAGCCCGATCAGCTGGCTTTCAGTGGTTTTACCTGGAGTCCTAAGGGTAGTTTCTATTATATAGTTCTGATCTGCGCTTGGTGTTTGAGCCTGCAAAACCTTATTAAATAGCAAAAGGAGAAAAAAAACAAATATCTTTTTCATATATGAGCGTATTTAGGGTTGATAGTAATAAGTGTAATTTTTAATAATATCTCCGTTTCGGTCTTTTATATTTTTCAATCGCTGGAATTCGTCACACTCATAATAAGTCGTTTGACCCTTAGCATCGGTACTGCTGGTCATCCCGATAAGGGGAATATAAGTATAGGTAACAATCTCTGCATTTGGCAAATTAGTCCTAAGGGGGGTCAGAAACGTTTTAATCTCTATATCTGTCGGATTTGTTTTCAGGTTGAAACTGAGCAAAGCAGAGGCACCCAATATGGTTTGTACAGTTGCATAATCTGCATTTTTGATTTCCGCTATTGGATATTGCCCGTTGTAACTCCAGATATAACTCATAAACATACCCTTTTCAAGGTGCTGCTGAATTAAATGACCGTAACTGTCATATTTATCAAATTTAACCCGGAGCTGATTTAATGGATCAACACTTACAGCGCCATTTTGAACATTTACAGGCACAAAATTTACTGGTGGTGGGGAGGCTTCAACTACCTTTATGCCTCCTGGTAAAACCACATCAGGTTTATAATAGGTCATTATAGAAGAAACAAATCTGTTATTAGTTCCATCAGGGTTAGACTTATAGGTCGTCTTTTCTATTTCAGCATTTAGTACATTACTATTTTGCAGGGCTTTTATGCCGAGTGTGAGCGTATCTGTTGCTGTCAAATTCTGAAGATCAGAGGGATAGATAATAGACTGAACTGTTTTATCCTTGTTACTATTTGTTGTTTCTATCTTTTTAGGAAGCAGTGTACTAGAATCGTAAGTATAGTTTTTTGTAGTAACAATAGTATCTCCTGAATCCGTATAGGTTTTTGTGATTTCTGAATCTAAGGTGTGGTAATTACTGGTATAATGGAAAGCTCTGTGGGTTACATAACGTTGAATCGCATATTCAGAATAATTATTCTGAAGCAAAAACCAAGGTGCTGTAGGAGGCAGAACAAGATGGGTATTAATATAGGCTTCACCATAAATGCTCTTTTTGTCTTTGATACCGGAATACACATAATCATGACTGCTGACTGGTTTGAATCCACTATTATCTACTTTCCATTCCGTCTTGTTGATTAAGGTACCAGATGCCCAGGTGTTGTCTACAAAAGGGGGATATGGTGGCATATTGTATCCACCATCCTGTCCATCCATAACGACATCAAAATTATAAGAGGTATAACCATTAATTTTTTGGGTATTAAAATCTATTTGTTTTTCTTTTACAGTTCCATATTTGAGGCAAGGACCGTTCAGATCAGCCAATTGATAAGAGCTCATCGCAGATAAGGTTTTCTCCTTTTCATAGGAAAAAAACCACCCATTACCATTAGGTGGATCTGATACATGGTCGGGGCTTGACATGGTATCAAACTCGTAAAATAGTTCATTTATGTAATTACCTGTAAGTAATGGCCTGAAAGGATCAGCATATTCATATTCTTTTACCGTTGCTTTACCATTAGGCGCACTAAAATCTGTTATTCTTTTTACCCTTACCCCGCCGACAATTAGGCTGTCGGTCCGCGGAACGTATGTCGTAGCACAATTGAAAGACGGCACACTTATAGTGGCAAATGCAAGATCAGGATCTGATGACGGATAGATATATCCATTGTTTCTCGCCTTGATCAGATATGTTTTTCCAGGTAAAAAGGTAAGACTGCGCTTATATTGAGGTGTAGGTGTCGGATTATAAATACCACCATTGGCAGTCCCCTCTGTTGGTTTATTTCTAAAGGTAAATTGTAATTGATTGGTTGCACTATCCCGGATTTCAACTTCATAAGCAATGGGATATTGCTGATAATTTCCCATAAGCATATAATTGATCAGGGGGCTTAGGTCAGAGGTTCCATTGGTGATTTTAATTTTGCCTATAATGGCATTATTGATAAAATCCTGATTGGATATGGTAAATGAAAGGTTCCCATCGCAGGTAGTTACAGGTACATTGACAACGGATCCTATACCTTTATGAGGTTCATAGTCAAATGTTGAATATCCACCGGTGGGATACTGGATTTTTGTTAATATTCCTTGCTTGGCGTAGGCAAAGTTAGGTTGCTTTACTCTGTCAATTATACTGGAAGTTAAGTTATCATATATTTGGCTAGGTAAACCTGGTGCAATAGTGAGAGAGTCGCCTATGTATTTCCAGGTTTTTCCGTTTGCAAAACCCCAATAGTCACCTCCAGATATATTCTTAGCTGGAAGAGCAATTGAATGTTCATAATCAAATAAATAAGGCGGAAGTGATTTACCAGCACCTACCTCTTGTACTGAAGTCAGAAATAAGCGTAAATTGTCTGGTGGGTCACCAGGAACCTGGGCATCAGCAAAGAAGCTAGTTCCGTCAAGATAAGAGTATCCCAACGTATATCCTTTAACCCTCTTCCCTGAATTTGTATATAAAACAACGCTATCCAGACGTTTGTCGCCAGCAAGATCCTTTCTCATGGTTGTTCCGTAAAATTGCAAAAAACCATTTCTGGTGGTGATCTTGCTTATTTTCTTTGCAAACAGCTTGTTTTTCATAACAGTACGCATGTCATACCGGCCAGGCAGTTGTTGGCTCATATTTGCGTCGGTTTGTATCGCATATTTATAAGTACTAGCTCCTGGAGAGGAATAGGTAACTTCATATGTGTTATATTCAAATTTAATGGTGTCTTTCTTATCGGCACTGATGATTTGGCTCAAGTACCAGCTGTTGAAATAACTATTTTTTTGAATGGTTTCCACACTTGCATCCATTGACAACGGGTTAAAATCATGATCTTTATCATAGACCCAAGCCCTGTTATCAGAGTTTTCCCGTTCATTAAAAAAATATTGTGTGCCATCGGGTGTTAAAATGGTATATGCTGAGATTCCCGAACCCGGTACGATGTTAGGGGTTATTTTTAAATTCGTATAAGGTATGCCTGATACGTTCCGCTGGTTATCAAATAAAAATTTACCTGAATAAGAAGAAAAATTATAGCTGAATACATCTGGCTGGGTATCAAAGATCCCATCTGCATATTTATGCATCTGCGCATACTGCAAGTAAGGATCTGAATAAAGATTGACAGGGTAAGCATACCAATATCCCTGATCAACCCTGTCATCTGGTTGGCCGCCCATCATGCTTCTGCTGATCACACCCCCAGCAGAAAGGGCCCAGCCTAAACCTGTATCCGAACCCTGATCATTCATTCTAACACCACCATTATGATAAGAGATGGAAACTGGTACTTTTAATTGTCCGGATTGCAATTCAAATAATGGGATGCTAATATCAGCGGTTCCCGTGGTGTACCCGACAGGAATATTGCCAAATCGCTGAATAGCAGACGCATTTGGTGATAAGGGGATTACCTTTTCTAGACTAACAACCCCATTTTGGGCGGATGCATCTAACAGAAACATTAGAGCCATGGCAAGAATTAAACCTATTTTTTTCATTCCAAGACATTAATTATGAATGCCTAAACTCATTAATATTGATATGATTACGAAATTTCTCACATCAAACCTCCTATTTGAATGACGAAAATGGCTTTTAAAAGGACAAAAATAATTTAATGCCTCACTAATAATTTATTGAGCAGGCTTTCACGATAGTTTGGACCAATTTTTATAATTGTTTTGTCTTTAAGATAAACGCAATCATTATTGACGGAACATATTTTCCTTTCATTGACAATAAATGACTTATGTATTCTGATAAAGTGAGCCGGGAGTTTTTGTTCAAACCCTTTCATGGTTTGATAAGTTGTATATTTATTATTGTCGGTATTGATAACAATAAAGTTCTGATTGGCCTCAACATACTTAATCTCCTCATAAAGAACTTTTACAATCTTCCCTTTGGTATCACATTGAATATAGAAACAATCAATTTCTTTTGCCCATTTCTTTCTATTAATAACCCTTCCAACGGTTTTTAAAATCCTTTCAGAGGATAATGGTCGTAATAAGAAATCAAAACAACCTAATTCAAAGGCATGAAAAGCATTCTCTTTATAGGCAGAGGTTACAACAACTAAGATTTCATGGTTCAAAATATACTCCCGCAGATTTGAATCAAAATCGAGTATAAGATCAATATTTATAAATAAAACATCAGGATTGCTTGCGGATAGCAATAAACCTAAGGCGGCGAGTAGATTTATGGCATATCCGCCTAGTTTTAATCTAGAGTTTTCTCCAAGAAGGTTGGACAATAAATGTATGGATGGCTCATCGTCAATGATAAAGCAATTAATGGATTGCATATGTGAGTACTTATGTCTTAGTTATTGGCCTGAACATTTATCTTATTTTTCTTCATCGCTTTGAATCTCATTATCAAAACGCATTTATTTTTCTTCATTAAGCTGATCTTTGAGCGAGATTTTTATCTGTACGAAAAGCGATTTCCCCTATACCTGGGCTTCTTTCGCGTCTGACGTATGCCCAACATCAATCCCCGGGGCTGTTATTTGTTTGCCACTAAATATGGGTGTGTTCTGGTCAGAGTTTGCGGTTCCTGGAAAAAAGAAGAGCAGATAAGATAAGTTTTCGTTCATAACGCCTTTAGATTTGACGCTAAGTAAAACAAACTCAGTGCAGTGGGATTGCACTAAAGAAAATGTGGATAACTTTTTTTTAGATGGGTTTATTTCTTCTCATAATACTGCAACAAATCATCAGAAGGTCAACCAGCAAGCTTTCTCTTTGATGCAACTTCTCACTCAATTCTTCAATTTTCAAACTGAGTTCTTCAATTTTCAAAGTATCTTCTGATTTGAGTGCAGTAACATCATTGGAAAACATATCAACAATAGGTACTTTAAAAAGATCTGCAATTTGACGGAGCCTATTAATATTGACATCCGTTACCCCATTTCAATTTTTGAAAATGCAGGAATAGAAATTTTTTCTTTACACTAAAGAGTCCAAAAACAACCTTAAAAGAAAATCTAAACAAAAAAACCAGGAAAGATTTCCAGAACTTTTTTGTTTAGATTTTACTAAACTGTTATTACTAGTATGCTTTGTTATTTTGAGGTTTTGGTTTCTACCTCCTTTTCCGGCATCAATACTAACCGGATATAATTCTTTCCACTTAAATATTTATTGGCTATAGCTTTTAAACTCTTTGGAGTTACATTATTTATATTGTTCTCATAAGCATTCAGCTCATGCAAATCTTCTTGATTTTGAAGTTGCTCAACTAAATAACTCATCCACCACCTGTTGGTCTTCAACGATGTTTCCCGGGTGCGCTGATCCTCAACCTTATATTTATCAATATTTACCTGTAACGGTCCAGATGTTTTTAGTTTGTTTATCTCATCCAGTACCGAGGTAATCAGCCTTTCTACATTCTGAGGGCCACAGCCAAACGAAATGGTAAAACCATAACGTGAATTCGGATATTTGCTCACGTCTTCACTTACATTGGTACCATATACACCGCTTTCGTCCTCACGTAAGCGTTCAGTAAGCCTGATCTGCAGCACTTCTTTTAAGGCCTCCAGTTGAATTTCTTCAGCAGCACTGTAATCAAAGGCTCCAGAGAAAATAAGACTAACCCTTGCTTTAGGTTCAGTACCTTTATAAACTGTTTTCTCAATTTTACCGTTTGGCAGCTGTATTCCCAGATCTTTACTGGTTTCCCCTTTATGAGTTGCGGGCAACCCACCTAAATACTTCTCTAGCAAAGGCTTAATTGCATTAATTTCAAAATCACCCATAAAAACAAAAGTAAAATTAGATGCATCAGAAAAACGTTCCTTATAGATCTCAAATGCACGCTTCAGATTAACCTGCTCTAGCTTAGTGATCGATGAGCCACTGCGTCGGATATTGCCCTGGTATAAAACGGCATTAACAGTATCAGCGAAAACACTGTTTGGATCGTTCTTGCGGTTAGCCAGACCAGCTTTATTGCGGCTGATAAAGCTATCGAACACGGCTTTATCCATACGTGGTTCGGTGAAACGTGCATAGGTCAATTGCAGCATCGTTTCCACGTCATTCGTAGCCGATCCACCACTAACAAGCTCATGGCGTTCAGAAAGGGCAATGCCAACACTCGCCTGTTTGCCGCTGAGATATTTTTCCAGTTCCGCTGCACTGTAATTGCCAATGCCTGCTGCCGCTATAACCGTAGCTGCATAATAGGCAGATGGATAATCTGCATTGCTGTATAACGAACTACCACCGGGTGCAAATCCATTGAACAAAACCTGGTTGTTCTCAAAATCTGTTGGCTTTAGAACCACTTTAACCCCATTGCTTAGGGTCAGTGTAGTGGTGTGAAGAATCTCGTCCTTTTCCTCTTTAATGATTTTACCTGCCACAGGTTCATGTAAAAGGAAAGGCAGTTTACTGGTTTCATCTTTGTATGGTTGCAAGGATTCTGCTTCTACCTGTGCAAGCCAATTTTCTACAGCTCTTTGATTGGGCAAATTCGCCTTTTCTGTTTCAGGAGCCATAATCAAAATATCCCGATCTACTTTTTTGACATATGCTTTGCAAACTGCGTTCAGGTCAGCTACGGTAATGCCTGCCAAATCAGTTTGCGTTAATCGATATTCTTCAGCAATTCCCGGTGCAGCCGTACCCTTTAAAAAGTATTGGAGATATTCATTAACATAGCGATTAGAAGGCGTCTTTTCTTTTTGTTTAAAACTAAACTCTATCAAAGACAGATAGTTCTTTTTCGCCCGCTCCAGTTCAGATTCTGTAAAACCGAATCTATAGGCCCTTACTGTTTCGCGCCATACAGACTTCAAGCCTTTCTCAAGCTCACCTGGTTTAGCGACTACGCTGGCCGAATAAAGGTCAACACTCTTTATGAGATTACTGATACTTGCCCCCCCGGAAATAAACGGTGGATCTGCTTCCCTTGTCAATTCTGAATACCTTGCACTCAGCATGTCGTTAAATAGTGAGCGGATGATCAAGTTGCGATAGTCAGCAGCAGTCTTTAATTCCTGTTCCTGATGTTTGATCAGGATTTCTGCAGAAGTAACTCTATTTTCTTTATCGGTAACCGAAATGAACTGATTTTTCCCGGTAAGCGCAACGGTATAATTAGTACGTGGTTTTTCTTTCACCGGGTTCTTCAGGTCGCTGAATTTTGCCTTAATACTTTTTTCCATTTCGTCTACATTGACATCACCAACTACAATCAAGGCCTGAAGATTAGGTCGGTACCAATCCTGATAAAAACTCTTGATAGTAGCGGGCTTGAAATTATTCAATACTGTATCTACACCAATGGGTAGGCGTTCTGCATACCTGGAATGGTTTAGAATTATAGGAAAATATACCCGGCGCATACGCTCGGATGCTCCCTTACCTAGCCGTTTTTCTTCAAGAACAACCCCACGTTCTTTATTGATCTCCGCTGGGTCTAGCGTAGCCTCCTGCGCCCAATCGCGCATGATCTGTAATCCATTCTGCAGTAGTTCTGGCTTATCGGAAGGCAATGGTAGCTGGTAAACAGTTTCGTCAAAATTGGTGTAAGCATTCAAGTCAGCACCAAATCTTATGCCCGATTTTTGCAAATAATCAACCAGTTCATTTTTAGGAAAATGCTTAGTTCCGTTAAAACTCATATGTTCCATAAAGTGAGCAAGGCCGCGCTGATCATCGGTTTCTAATATTGATCCCACTTTATTCGCCAGGTAAAATATCACCCTGTTTTTAGGTTCTTCATTATGACGGATATAATAGGTAAAGCCATTAGGTAATTTACCCGTGCGTACAGCTGGGTCAAGAGGCAAATTGCCAACATGTTTTTTAGAGCTTTGTGCAAATAATGCACAAGATGTAAATAGCAATATTGCGAGTGATTTTATTCGAAGGTTGATCGTCATTATTTTTCTTTTTTCTTATGATGCTAATTGCTTAGCAGTAATCAATTCAATAATTGTTTCAGTTTGTTTTCAAGCAATGCACCTCTAAGATCCCTTGCAACAATTTTCCCGGAAGGATCAATAAGCAGGTTACTTGGGATTGCCTGTATCCCAAAACTGGTAGATATAGCATTTTTCCAACCTTTTAGATCTGACAATTGTGTCCATGGCATCTTATCATCACGAATCGCCTTTTTCCAATTGGTAACTTTATCATCCAGTGAAATACCCACAACTGTAAATCCTTTGTCTTTATAGGCATTGTAAACTTTCAGTATATTGGGATTTTCCGCACGGCAAGGGCCACACCAGCTGGCCCAAAAATCTACCAATACATATTTTCCTCTAAAACTGTTGATATGTATCGGTTTCCCACTGGTGTCGGGCTGTACAAAGTCTGTCATTTGAGTGCCTAACATGCTTTTTTTCAGTACTTCTAGTTTACTGGCAAGTTTCTTACCAGCAGCAGTCTGTTTGGCCGATTCATCGAGCAGGCTGTACAACGCTTTAACCTCTTTGTAATCAGTACCACCTCCAGTACGTCTGGTGATTAGATAGATAGAGTAATAGCTTTTAGCATGCGCTACTATAAACTGTTTGGTCAAGCCCTCCTTTTGCTGTTCCAATTCGCTGAGTTTTTTGTCCAATACCACCTTCTCTTCTGCAATTGCTTGTTTATAGCCAGACCGCAGCGAATTTTCCAGTTCTGTTATTGATTTGGTATAATCACTAAACGCCACAGCGTCTTTCTGCATTTGCGAACCACTAATCTGATAAGTTTGCATGGAATCTTTAACACCAGTAAAACTAATACGGCCTGGCTGCGCAAAAAAGGAGTAGCCACTATGACCAATGGTAATAGAAATGATCTGCGGATCAAATGATTCTGCCCTCCAGATAAATTTATCATTGGATGCTTTTAAACTATCGGTTTTGAATATTCCGTCTTTGTTATATCCAATTTTAACAGTTGCCCCGGACAACCCCCTCAACTGGCCAGAAAGCTCTATGTTGTTTTGCGCACATGTGGTAATACTTAATACAGAAAGTAAAATGAGCAGCATGTTGCTTAATAAATTCTTTTTTTTCATCTGTTTATTTCTTGATTTTATTTTTGATGAAGCCCTCACGATCTTATAATCATTCCATTGTATGATGATAAGACCGTGAGGGCTTCAATTAATATCCTGGATTTTGCGTAAGCAAGTTGTTTAATTGAAGTTGTACCTGTGGCAACGGATATAAAGCAGCATTAGCACTAAAGCCCGTCTTTTCTGCACCGAGTACTGCTGCAGCAGTTCCGGTTCTCTTCAAATCATACCAGCGGTTGCCCCATTCGCAAAAAAGTTCTGTTTGCCTTTCTTTCATAACAGCGGCTAATACTGCCGTTTGGGATGTTGGATTTGCAGTACTGGCCAATAAGCCGGCCCGGGTTCGTATGCTGTTTACATCTGTTAAAGCCTGACTGAGGTTATTTAAATGTGCGGCAGCTTCGGCACGGATCAGGTACATCTCTGCTAACCTCAATATCATTTGATCTTCGGTTGGCGTAACGCTTGATAAGCGGTTTTTATACTTATAAGGGTAATATTGCGTTTGGTTTACTCCGTTAACAACCCGAACTTTTGAAGCTGTCCAATTTGCCAGACGTTGATCTCCGGTTTCAAACGCATTTAATAAAAATGATGTGATTAAATAATTAGGGAAAGCACTACCGGATGTGGGCACAAAAGATACTGCATCTGCTACTCCGGCACCAAATGGTTGGGCACCTGGAATTTGCCATATTGCCTCGGAACTTCCAGTTAAAAACACCTTACCAAGTCCGGTTTGTACCAGACTGCAACCACTCAAGCGGATAACCGAGTCAGCGCCATTATAGGCACTTTGCCAGTTCCCCTGGTATAAATTAACTTTTGCCTGCAATGCTATTGCCGTATACAAATTTGGCCTCGCCCGGCCTGCTGAAGGATAGGTTGCAGTTAATTTTTTGCGAGCATCTGCCAAATCGCTCATAATTTGGCGATATACAGCAGCAACAGAACTTCTAGGTAAACGGGTGGTTGTATTATAGTCTGTTACCGTTACAAGTGGTACATCGCCATATAAATTAACCAGATTAAAGTAATACAGTGAACGCATAACCTCCATTTCGCCACTAATTTGCCTTTGGAAACTTGCCGATAAGCGGTTATTATTAGTAACACCTTCCAGCACCGTATTTACCTGGTAAATACTTTGATAAGCAGATGACCATAATGAAATTATCCCGGTGTTTAACGGGGTTAATGAGTAGTTATAAAACTGCTGATTGTCGTTCGTATTAATATAAATCAATTCATCAGACGAAAGGCCTGGCAAATAGGTTAAACGCGCATCGCTGTAGGCAAAAGCGCTTCCGGAATTGTAATAAGTATACACGCCTGCAACAGCCGACAATGTAGTTAGACTATCGGCAAATTGTTCTTCCCGGGTAATCGATGACGGCGGGTTAGGGATCTCGATTAATTTTTTACAGGATGCAAATGACCCGGCAATCAATAATACGACAATCACTATTAAATAGCTGTTAGAAGTTATCTTTTTCATAATCATATCCTTGCTTAAAATTTAAGATTTAGACCAAACGCGAGCACACGCTGTACAGGAAAGGCAGTAAATGAACCAGGTTGCTCGGGATCACCCACCTTATAGTTCGTAAAGGTCAGTAGGTTTTGCCCGTTTATAAAAACACTCGCTCCTTTTATGTGCATCTTGTTAATAAGTGTTTTAGACAATTCGTAAGAAAACGACACGGTCTTTACACGCAGGTAAGTATCATCACTATAAGCCCCGTTTGATTGCGAAAATTTCAATGCCGTACTTACAGCTGATGCACCTGCGCTAGCAATAAATGGAGTGCTGTAACTGCTGGCCAGCCGCTGCAATTGAGTAACATCGCCAGGTGCCTTCCAATAATTATTAAGCACTGCCAAAGGTTGGTTAAATGAGAAACCAAGTTGATTACTGCCATATATCTGATACATATAATTAGGCGCGTTCTGGCTGGCAAACTGACAGAAAACATAAAGACTGAATTGCTTATAGGTAAAAGTATTTCCAAAGCCACCCATATATTTAATTTGCCTGTCTGCGATAGCGACCTGATCTCCACCCGCTGAGGCCAATCCAAAAGCAGGATTAGAGGTAACAGTTCCGTCTTTTTTATAGAATTCAAAAAGACCGGTGCTTGGGTTTACTCCTTTGTACAGATAGCCATATACCATAGAAGTTGGCTGCCCTATTGCGTACTGAGTACTGTAAGAAGAAGATTCCAGGTTAGGATACGACAGTAATTTATTGCGGTTAAACGACAGGTTGAAATTTGTTCGCCATGAAAAATTTTTGGTTCTAACGTTAGTTGATGATATAGAAAATTCAAATCCTTGATTTTGAACAGTTGCATCTAAATTACCAAGTACCGAGGAAATACCGGCTTGTATAGGTAATGGATAATTAACCAACTGGTTACTTTCCCGGTTTCTGTAGTAAGTAGAATTAAATAAAAGACGGTTATTAAAAAAGCCAAGGTCTAACGATATGTTAAGTGATTTTTTTGTTGCCCAGCTATAATTTGGGTTATACAGGTTTGAAGAATAACTTGGCCCAATACCCTGAAAAGCAGGAACAGATGGAAAAGGCTTAAATAAAGATTGATATTGGTAAGCCATGATACCATCCGATCCAGAAGTTCCGTAACTGCCGGAAATTTTACCATAACTTAATACATGAAGTGATTTTTTGATCAGGTCCTGTTCCGAGAATATCCATCCTGCGCCAGCAGAGCCAAAATTACCAAACTGGTTTGCAGGGCCAAAGCGGCTGGAACCATCACGTCTGCCTGTTAAATTGATGATAAACTCGTGATCGTAGATATAGTTTAACCGGGCAAAAGCTGCAACATATTTATCAATGCTAATATCGTCACCGGCAGTTACCGCGACACCATTAATTGACCCTAGAAAGTTATCGTTCGAATATCCGGTTCCGGTTGTGTAGGTTGAAGTGGTTGGCGTTTTTCTGTAAGTTGCGCCGATTAGGGCACTAAGCTCACCTTTACCAATTGTTTTGCTGTAATTAATTTGTGGTTCGATATTGATGGCCTGCGCGTTGTTGGTAGAAAAGTTGGCTGTCCTGACAATGTTCGCTGGGTTTTGTGAGATACCTGGGACTTGAGAGTTTTCATTCGTTGTATTACGGTTATAGCCCATATTAGCTACAATAGTTAAACCTTTAAGCAATTTATAGGAAATATGAAATGAGGTATTAAAATTATAATTTTGCAAATAAGTAGGCTGAAGCAGAGAGGCATAAAACTGGTAAGTGGTTAAATCTACTCCCTTATAACTCCAGTTCAAACTACCTGAAGGACTCAACAAGTCTGGTAAATTAGGCGAAAAAATCACATCCTGAGCACCGTCATAGCCCGCTGAATGATTTTGCTCATATCCAAAATCATTGATCAGGTCGATGGTCAACCGGGAATTACTGGAGATGTGATGCAGATTGCTGTGGAGGGAGAACCGCTGGTCAGCAAAATCGCCTGGGTAATTATAGCTCGACTTATTGTAACCAGCGGAGATCAGAAAGGTATTATTTACAGCTCCTCCAGACACGGTGGCATGAATATCGGTATTTGTTGGGTTTTTACCATAGATGACCTTTTCCCAATCGGTATATTTATTCTGATCATAGATGGTCAGATCGGGGGCATAAGAAGAAAAATTATTCGGATTGTTGCTTGGTGTTAAGCCGTCGGAAGCAAAAGCATCTCTCCTCAACTGCAAATACTGCGCCGTGTTTAGCAATTGAACTGGACGACCAACCGAATTAACGCTTGTGTTTACGTTTAGGCTGAAAGAGGTAGGACCAGTTTTTCCTTTTTTAGTGGTAATAAGAATAACACCATTAGCACCCTTTGATCCATAAATAGAGGTTGCGTCGGCATCTTTAAGAATACTGATACTTTCTATATCTGCGGGATTGATATTATTAAATGGGCTGATACCTACGGAGCTTGGGCTGAGATTTGCGGATCCGCCTTGAGCAGCCAAAAGTGAAGCAAATTGGCTCACATTATTGTTTTGGGTAGCAAACGGAACGCCATCAACTATAAATAAGGGCTGATCATAAGGTTTTTTAGGGTTTAAAGTAGAGTTTAAGGTATTTTGCCCTCTGATCTGAACCAGTACTTGTGAGCCAGGAATACCACTGGTTGAAGTTACGGCTAACCCGGGAGCCTGTCCTTGCAAGGCCAATAAAGGATTGGTTACAGGTTGTTTTTCAATATTTTCGGCGGTAACTGTATTTACAGAAGCAACACTAAAACGCTTGGATTGTGCACCGTATGCGATAACTTGAATTTCATTTAGTGGATTATCACTTAATTTAAGTTTAATAAACCCTAAACTTGACTTAGCTTTTACCTCTTTGTCAGCGTACCCAATAAATGAAATGATTAAAGTGGCTTTCTCATCAACGCCATTTAATGTAAACGAACCATCCTGACCAGTTTTAGTTATTATTTTACTATCCTTTACTTTAATAGTAGCTCCAATAAGAGGTCTTCCGTTTTCATCGGTTACGAGGCCAGACACCTTAATATCATCTAGGTACAGTTTTATTTTTTCGATAAAAGAGGCCATAGATTTCTTTTTTATAGCTACTTTTTTCCCTTCAATTTCATAGCTGAGATCAAGCCCGCTAAAAGTGCTGCGCAATGCTTCTTCAATGC
Source organism: Pedobacter nutrimenti (assembly GCF_032678445.1). GTDB lineage: Bacteria > Bacteroidota > Bacteroidia > Sphingobacteriales > Sphingobacteriaceae > Pedobacter > Pedobacter nutrimenti_A. Next base: position 434,771 of record NZ_JAVTSQ010000004.1, on the reverse strand, counting down.
TTACATTGTGAATGCTTATATCTATTTTTTGATCATCAGATATAATCTTTCCATCATAGAAGAAATCGAATCCGCTTTGCTTCCTGATTTCCTTCAAAACAGATTTTAGCGGTATATTCTTTTGCTCTATTGTGATTCGCTGTGCAAAGGTTGCAGCTGTAACTTGCATGAGAGACGCTATTAAAATCACGGTGGTTAGTCGCATAATTAGCAGCATTTTATGGTATAGCCTATTAGGCATACCAAGTTTCTTAGTATAATTTTTATACATTTGTTTGATTTGGTTAATGCAGAATGCCTCTACTTTCCACGGACAAGGCAACTGCTGTTTCTAGTTGATAATTTTATTGGCTTGAGCCAAATATGACCAGGTCTTACTTTAAGATCTGGTTATTTTTTTGTTTTTTAATCCATAAGTCCTTTCTGTAATTTGATGATTTGCCTGAGTTCATTCATCTGTTCAATTGATATAATCATTTGTAAACGTATACTTTCCGCCCTTCGACTTTAAAGTGGACTAAGCCTGAGGATTCAATTAATTTTAAAATTGAAGATAGATTGCTTCCCCGCGAAACCCAACCTCCTGTTTCCATATCATCTGTAATGGAGGCATCATAGATGATCTCAACATCATACCACCTCGCAATTTTTCTCATCGCTACCTTAAAATTAACCTTATCTAGATTGAAGTCACCATTCTTCCAATCCACTACAGTTTGTACATCGACATGATTTACAGCCATCGAGTTGCCTTTATTAATTGCCTGTTCTCCTGGTTTGAGAATCTTCTGAAATCTTCCTGATGTTATCTTAACTGAACCTTCCATTAAAGTTGTTTCAATTCCTGGTTCATCATTGTAGCTGTTTACATTAAAATGGGTACCCAGAACCTCTATTTCCTGTTTATTGGTTTGTACAACGAAAGGATGGGCTTTATCCTTGAAAATCTCGAAATAAGCTTCTCCCTGGAGTTGTACTTTTCGAATTCCGTGCTGATTTAAAGAAGTGCTATAGGTCAAACTTGAGGCTGCGTTCATCCAGACTTTAGATTTGTCTGGTAAAGTTAAAATGTAGGTTTCACCATTCGCGGTGGTCAAAGTATTGATTTTGTCAGATGTTCCGGAGTGTCCTTTCATTTCATAGACAACCTGTCCATCAGCAGTTTTAAGGATACTGGTTCCTGCCTCATTTGCTAGTTCCCCCTTCCGTGCATCTCCAAGGCTAATCTTTTTACCATTGGCTAAAGTCAATGTAGCGCCGACTTTACCTGGAGCAATGTCACTTACATAGGCATGATTAACTGATTCTTTGTTTTTGGTTCCTTTATAATAAAATAATCCGGCACCAACGACGATTGCTGCAATAGCGGCCGCTAAGAAATAACGAGGCCACAATGGAATTCTTTTTACAGCTTGGACATTTTGAGAAATCTCTGGAATTCCGCTCCTCACTTTTTCCCAGCCTAAATTCTCGTCAAATGTCCTGAATTTTGCAAGCTTGGACTGTAGTTTGTTTTCTTGACTTAATTCTTCAAAAAGATTCTGGTTGGCTTGATCTGCGGCAAGCCAGGTCTCTAACCTTTGCATGGAATTAATATCGATCTCTCCCTTCTGGTAGAGGCTGATTAAAGTTGCAATATCAAATTCTTTGTCAAACATATTTCTATTTGTTAGCGCCAATTATAAACTTGGTCAATTATTATTAACCCACATATAACATAGAAACAACAAATCGGGAAAACGCCCTAGTGAAATCTGATATTTTTATTTTTTATTTAAAAAAATGAACATTGCCAGCATTAGGGCGTCAGAAACCTTCTTTTTTAGAAATGAATTGTGCAATATTTCAATAGCACGTGACTTATAATTACGGACTGTTTTAACAGAAATGCCCATGATTTCTGCTATTTCATCAGTCTTTTTACCTTCAAAGTAGATCATCGAAAAGACTTTACTACATTGCTCTGGCAGTTGCTCCACCTCTTGATTCAATACATTTAAAAACTCTGACTCTACGACTTGGTTCAAAACCACATCATCAATATCACTAAGGTGCCTAACGTATTCTTCTTGTCTGATGGTTCTACGTTCCAATTGTTTTAAGAAATTTAGGCTTGCATTTCGGCATGTTATGAATAAAAATGCTTTGATATTTTCATTCTTTTCAAAGCTATCTTTTCGGTCCCAGAGTTTTATAAATGAAATGGCTGCTATGTCCTCAGCTTCGGCATCATCCTGGATCATCTTACTCACAAAATAGCATAAGGAGCGGTAGTGTAACCTAAAAAAGTAAGCTAAGGCCTTTTCATTGCCCTTTCTGAATTCATCAATCCAGTAATGCTCGTCTTTGGTTAGTTTTTCCATTTACAGTTTTGCCTATGAAGGCGCAATATCTGCATTTATATCGAAATTGTAAATTCCTGCACAAATGATCATGATGGAATTTGTAATACCGAACGCCCTCCTATGTAATGTATTGTTTAATATTAACATGCAGGAAATCCATCACTGCATGTCTTTTTTCAACTATTATCGAAAAATAATACCGCGCACAAAGTACTAAAGCGCTGGTAAGCTCTTCTTGTTTATTTTATCATTCAATTGGTGCCGCAAAGCGGTTGAAGTGTTTAACCTGATATCCCGACTTTATTAATCCAGGTAAAAAATCATCTGTTTTACCAACAATAACGATCCTTGCATTGTCGTAGGAAAAATACTTCTTGCTAACACGCAAAACGTCATCTGCCGTAACCGCATTCAATTTCTGAAGATAAGTACGGTAAAAATCTTTGGGCAGGTTATTAATCAAAATATTGCTGGCAAAGCCTGCTGCACGCGAAGGATTTTCTAAACCCAAAGCAAAAGAACCATTATACAGGTTTTTTGCACTCTGTAAGAGTTCAGGACTAACTTTTTCCATACGCATTACATTAATCTCCCTTAAAAATTCAACCACTGCGCTGTCCACTTTCTCATTCCTTACCGATGCTGATGCAGAAAAGGTGGATTGCCATCTTCCAGAACCTGTATGGGAATAAGCACCATAGGTAAAACCGTGTTTTTCCCGCAGGTTTCTAAAAAGTTTGGCATCGGCACCACCACCCAAGATTTCATTAGCGAGCAATACGGCATGAAAATCTGGGCTACTTAGTGGCAGATCTATCAGATTAGTTACCGTAATCTCCGACTGAACTGCGTTAGGTATATTTACAACATTTACCTCCGTTTTAACCGGGTTATTGACTTTAGTTAAAACAGGTAAAATCAAGGCATTACCTTTCCAGTCTCCAAATGCTCTAGTTGCCAGGGCAATTGCGTCTTCCGGTTCAATATCTCCAACAAAGGTCAGATAGCCTCTTGAAGGTGTTACATAGTTTTTATAGGCAGCTTTGACATCCTCAAGTGTAATGGAATTGATGCTTTGTTCCGTTTCAAATTGCCCCTTAGGATGGTTGAGTCCAAATGAAAGCGCATTAACCACACGTTCTGATGTGGCAGATGAACTTCGTTCACTAGATTTCAGATTAGTAAGGGCCTGCGATTTTAGCTTTTCAAAGGAAGTTTCCGGAAAAGATGGATTTCTCAGGGCTTCAGCCATCAATAAAAATGCATCCTTAAAATAACGGCTCAGGGCCGAAGCCTGTCCGCCACCAGAAGTCAAACTAACCTCTGCACCCATCTGGTCAACGGCTTCATCAAACTGAACTTTCGTTTTTGTTGTCGTTCCTTCATTGAGCATCCCACTCAATAATCCAAGAACCCCCACTTTTGATCCTTCAGAAATTGGCCCCGCATCAATACTATAACTTGCGGAAACCTTCGGTAATCTATGGGTGTGTACCACCAGAACAGTAATGCCGTTGGGTAATTTATAGATTACGGGGTCTTCAAATTTGATGATAGGTGCAGGTCCTGGTTTGGGCCTCTGGCTTCTGTCTAATTTTTGCGCTGCTGCACCCTGTGCAAATAAAGCCGCAATAAAAAATGTAAATATCTTCTTCATGTCTATTTAGTTGGTAAGTAATAAAGTACAACACGCTGGTTCTTGTTGAGGTATTTTTTAGCTACATCTCTGATCTCCTCACGGGTGATCGACTTAATATGGGTAAGCTGTTCGTTCAAATCATTGGTGTTTTTATTTTGAAATGTATAGCCATTTGCAAGGTTTTCAGCTACATTGATCATTTTTGTATTGTTACTTACAAAGCCATTTTCAAATTGATTTTGCAACTTTATGAATTCCGATTCACTGATCAGATCAGTTTGAAGGCGAACAACCTCGGCATCGATGTCGGTCAAAAGATCATTTAACGATGTATTGTTGTTGGGTAAAGCATAGGTTATATATGCGCCATAGTCTTCCAGTGTGTAATTATATGCAGCAACTTCTATAGCTGTTTTCTTGTCATCTACCATTTTCATTTTCAGCCTGGAACTGCCTCCTCCAGATAAAATGGAACTGACCATTTCCAACACCTTGTTGTCCCGGCTTTTCATTCCTGGAACACGGTAGGCTGCACATATGGCTGGAATTTGAATATTCGCATCGTAAACTGTATCTACGATTTGTTTTGTCATCGGTTTTAATTCGAATATGCTCTTCACCACCGGAGTACCTTTTGGTATTTCGTTAAAATATTTAGCCACAAGAACTTTAGTTTTTTCTATGTCCAGATCCCCGGCAATTGTTAAAACCGCATTATCAGGCACATAATATTTTTTAAAAAAAGCAAGAAATTCATCCAGTTTTGCGGCATCCAGATGTGCCATAGAGCCTATCGGCTGCCAGCTGTAAGGGTGCCCTTCAAATAAATGTGTAAATATTTTTTCATCAAACTTACCGTAAGGTTTATTGTCGTTACGCATACGTTTTTCTTCTTTAACTACTTCATTCTGGACCTTAATACCTGCATTATCGATTTTGGGATGCAGCATACGTTCGCTTTCCAGCCATAATCCAAGCTCTAATTGATTTGATGGAAAAATATCAAAGTAAAATGTTCTGTCCTGAGAAGTATTGGCGTTGTACTCTCCGCCATTACTGCTTACAATCTTCATAAATTCACCCCGCTGTATGTTTTCACTTCCTTCAAACAAGAGGTGTTCAAAAAAATGGGCAAATCCGGTTCTGGAAGGATTTTCATCTTTAGAACCCACATGGTACATGACAGAAACGGCCACTACGGGAGCGGTTTTGTCTTGGTGAAGAATAACATGCAGACCATTGTCCAGGTTATATTCGGTAAACTTTACCTGCTGTGCGTTGCTTACCAGAAATATTCCGGAAAGCAGTATTGTCATTAAAAATTTATATCTCATTTTGTTTTTAAAATTGGTTAATAGACTATCCTAGTATTTCCAGGATTTTCTCATTCTCAATAATGATCATTCCCTGCCTGTCTGTAGTAATCCCTTCGGTTAAGTGATAGGTATATTGAGGCTTTGAGTTAACCATAATGGTTGGCATATATCGAAAAATAACGGAAGGGGTATTTAACAGTGCTTCACCCACCTCGATAATATGTGTGGAGATGACGAAGGCACAGGTTTTATAACCGGCAAGGCGTTCAGTAACAGCTAATGTTGCGTCATAAGCATCTTTGACATTCGTTCCTTTAAAAAGTTCGTCAAAAAGCACAAACAATCGTTTTCCATCACTAACTTCCTTCGCAACAGATTTCACACGCATTACCTCTGCATAAAAATGGCTCCACCCTGCATTTATATCATCCGGTACATTGATGGAGGTAAAGATACCTTCCATCACCTGAAAGGTCATGCGGTCAGCCGCTATTGGAAAGCCCATATGGGCAAGGTAAAAGGACACGCCTAAAGTTTTCATCCAGGTTGATTTACCAGCCATATTGGCACCGGTAAGAAAAACCAGATTCTTTTCCCGGGACAGTGAAAAGCTGTTACCAATAGCATCGCTCAAGGTGGGGTGCTTTAAATTTTCTGCTTCCATAAGAATATCTGAATCTTCTTTGCTTGCCTTAGCATAAGACAGTTTTCTTTCTGTGGCAACAGATGCAACTGAGATGAGAACATCAAATTCATAAAGGATATGAAATAACTGCTCTACCTGGTTTCTAAATTTATTCAGAAACAAGTCCTGAAATTGAGCTGTTTCTTGCAGAGAGTACGGCCGATCGAGTTCAAAATGCTGGATTGGGACATTTTTAATGACCTCAGATAACCTGCTCTGTAAAGACTTACATGAATTATCTTTTTCTTCCAGCTTTTCCAAATTCCCTAAAAGGATATTTGCTGACCTGAATACCTGTAGCATGGCTTTTGTTTGTTGCTGGTGTACTTGAAAACTATCAGAATGATACAATATCTCCTGAATTTTCAATCTGTAACAGCCTAAAAGGCTTGCAATAAATCCTGAGGGTCTTGCACCTGTAAGATATTGTAAGGCGTCTTCTAAAGGTTCGTTATCCATTTCAAACCCAATACCTATTTTTTGCAGGTAACGAATAGATGCAGATCTGCTGTTGATGCCCACAACATCCGTAAGCGGTGTACGGAACATTTCTTCCAGCAGCAACTCTCCCCCTTTTGTTTTTACGCGATTAAAAAAGTTGAACAGAGAGCCTGATTTATATTTTCCCAGCAAATTCAAATCTGCCAGGGTTTGCTTATCGGTTATAAATTGCATAGTTCTTTCTGTTTTTTTAATCCGTTATCCAGCATTTGCAGGATACCTTCATTATTAATAATGATCATTCCCTGTCTGTCGTCTGTGATTCCTGTTTTAAGTACCCTTGTATATTTGGGATGATTCCCTTCCATGATGGTAGGCAAATACAGGTATTGAATGCTCAGGTTTTCTTTTAACAGGACTTCACCAGCTTCCATAATATGAGTTGAAATAATGAACTGGCTTTCCTTCTTGCGGCAAAAAGCCCGTGTCAATTCAATGGTACCATCATAGGCATCTTTCACATTGGTTCCACGAAACAATTCGTCAAAAACCACAAACAGCCTTTTGCCGCTTTGCAAAGTTTTGGCTATTTCTTTTACGCGCAGTACCTCTGCATAAAAATGGCTTGCCCCTGCACTAAGACTATCTGCCAGATTAATGTTGGTAAAAATGCCATCCCTTACTGCAAATTCCATATTTTCTGCAGGAACCGGAAAACCCATATGGCCTAAGTACAGTGAAAGGCCTATAGATTTCATAAGGGTGGATTTTCCGGCCATATTCGCTCCTGTAAGGAATATCAGATTACCCTCACGATCCATATCGAGGTTATTTGCAATGGGCTGCTCCAATGCAGGGTGAAATACTTGATGAAGATGTAGAAAGTTTTCTCGATCGGCTAATGCTTTGGCGAAACAGAATTTTCTGTTTCGCGCTACCTGGCCAACCGCTATGTACACATCCAGGTCATATAAGAGTTCGAGTAACTGTAACACAAATTCCCGATGATCAAAGCGTAACCGTTTATCGAACTCCGCCAACCTGATCGTATCTAGTTTACGATCATCTTTATTCATCGCTTCTCTTAACCCATTAAACGAATCATGATATACAATCTGCTCTAACCGACGAAATTGCTCATAATATGGTGATTCTGCAGCAATACTGTCCTCCTGCTGCAGAAAAATGTTTAGCTGATAGAATACCCGCAGGCAGGCTTGAACGCCATCTTCGATAAGTTGGCGTTCAGCATCAATTGACACCATGTTCCTGATTTTCTCTCCAAAACTTTCACTTTCGGGTTTAATTTGGGTACGGACATCATCATTCTCCAAATAAAATGCAATGATGCCTATGGTTATAGGATCAACAGGATAAACAAACTCTTTTTGGCTGAAGAACTGGTACAATGCTGCATGCCTGTTTATGGAAGACGCATCAGCCCAGGGATTTTTGAAAATCATTTCCAAACGATGCGCCCCGCCCTGAGTTTTTGTTTTATTAAAAATGGTATAGATAGACGTTTTACCTGGTTTATCAAAGATGGATAAATCAGCGATTGTCTGCTCATCGGTTAATAAATATTTCATTACAGATTATTTACGTTTACGACGGATAAGTATGATCGAAGCAATGACAATTATAATTCCTGGAATTAAATAGAACAGGAAGATCTTTTGGATCCCTAAATCTGTCACTTTGATCTTAAATGAATTGTCTGTCTCTGGGTGCAAAGTATTTGCAGGGAATTTTCCATAGGAGAAATAGCCAAAGCACCATGCCGGGTAAAACTTATTATACCTTTCTGGCTCGTCACCAAACATAGCTCCTGTAAGGTAATCGGCATCAGATGCCACTATGATACGTTGTTCTCTTTCATTTACCTTTCTTTCCATTAAAAGTGAGGTCACAAAACGACCATGCTCGTCGCTGGGCAATTCTTTTACCTTCAAAGACAGAGAATCGCTGCTGATTGGAGCAACCCTATTCCAGCAGAGTTTTGGATCGGTTGTAAACAGTGGTGAAATTTTGAATCCATCCTTCTCTTCATAATTTAATGCACTTGCTCCAGACATCGCAATTCTTAATGTTGTGTCGCCATAATAGGTGATTTGCTCTTCAGTAAAACGCTTGGATCGTGGAGAGAAATTTTTTGCCCGATCAGTTAGTCGACTGAATATAAAGTCACTTGAGTATTTATCGCTCGACTGAACCAGCATACCTTCCCTAAGCGACAAGCCTAAGCCGTCAAAAATCGGCTTAATGATGTGTTTTCGATCTGGTTCGCTACCTAGGTATAGATTCCCCCCGGCAGCTATATAAGCATTAATCTTTTGCAGGTTCTCAGCAGTAAATGGCGTGCGCGGATCTGCTATAGTTAATGCTGCATAACTCAATGGTATGGCCGGAATGTTTTTCAAGGAGATGGCTTCAAAGTCAAACCCCTGGTTAATCAGTGAAGAACGTAAATCCAGTTTATTTGCCAATGCATTGTAATCTCTTGTCTGTAAAGAGAACGGACCCCGCTCTAATTCATCCGTTAGGAAAGCAATTTTAGGAGGTGTACTGATCAATCTGTTAATGGCAGCAGCCATTTCATTTTCCGAAGGCCAGAACAAAATGTCCTCGAAGGTTCGAACAACGGTCTCTTTTCCTTTATATTTCAATACGAAAAAATGCCGGTTTTCTTCCTTGTCTACATTGAACAGTTTATGTACTTCTGCGGGAGGTAAAAACTGGTCAATACTCATGCTAACCGCGCCGGCCTGAATTGCAGCTATTTCTTTTATTGATTTTCCGGGATTTAGCTTAAACCAATAATTGGTTGAATCTGCATTATAATAATATACAAATTTAATCTTGATGTCTGATTTGAAACGTATATAGGGTTCAAACAATTTAGCAATTAGATTATTTTGTTGCGCAGGTACAAAACTGGCTAACCTGAATTGCAATGCATTTACGTAAGCAGTAATTTCAAGTGGCCCGTCATTGAGCTTTGAAACCATCTTTTGAGTTGGAGGAGCTATAGTGTAGAGTTGATCCTCGGTCGCATCATGGTAAATATTTAAAGCCGGTCTACTGGTGATATAGCCTAAAACAGAGGCCATCAACACCACTGTTGTGTAGCGGAGTATTTTCTTACCCACAGAAATGGATTCGGTACCCGATTTAATTTTAATTACAGTGAAGATGAGAAATGTTGCAATAACAATCAGAAAATAGACAATATCCCTGGAGTTTGTAAACCCGTTGATCAGCTGGTCTGATTTACCGCTCAAATTGAGATAATAGGTAATATTTCTAAGCCAGTCTATATCTTGCCACAATCCACCAATTCGTGAAAAAAGGGCAAACACAGCAAAAGTAATTATTGCTGCAACAAGAGGATAGGAAGTTAATGATGAAATAAATAAGCCTATTGCAGCATATGCGCAAAGCACGAGAAAAAGTCCCACCAAAGCAGCTATCATATGTCCATAGTCAGGATGGGATAAGCTCATGGATAATGCTACATAAGTAAATAAGATCACTACAATCAGAGAAAAAGTAAAAGCGACCATCGCAAGAAATTTCCCCAAAACGATTTCGCTTATCCGCACCGGGGATGAATACAGCAATTTCATAGTGCCATTACTTATTTCCCTGCTGATCAGCCCCATGGTGAGCAAGGGAAAAAAGATATAAAGGTTACTGATGATCTTGACAAAGTATCCTGGATGCCGACCATCGTCTATGATTATGTCTGTAAGGTATTTCGTAAATTCCAGATAGGGTCCACCCTGCTCATAAAAAGTTAAGAACTTTTGAACCACACTAAAATAGTCTGCACAGGTCAGTACCATAAATAGCACTAACATGGACCAGGCAATTGGAGAATAGTAAAAATTATAGAGTTCTGTTCGGGTTATATGTAATATCTTTTTCATTATTTCCTTTTTATAGCCTTTTTTGTTATCTCTTTGAAAATTTCATCAACAGAATTCTTTTCTACGGTCAGTTCTGTTAGTCGCCATTCATTGCGTACACTTTCTGTGATGATAGATTCATTTGTTTTGTTATCGCCACCATAAAAGACCCTGAATGATTTAGAAGAAAGCTTTTCTACTCTGCTTATACCAGGAATAACACCTAGCGCATCTGATGCTGGTGGATTCTCAAAAAGGAGAATGATGCTCTGTGGAGCGACATAATTGTTAAATGCTTCAATGCTGTCGGCAAATACAAGTTGACCTTGTTCAATCATAATGATCTCATCGCATACCGCTTGGATCTCCTGCAAAATATGAGAAGAAAGAATAACTGTTCTCTCAAAAGAAATCTCTTTAATAAGATTTCGCATATCCGCTATTTGAACCGGGTCTAGTCCGTTAGCAGGTTCGTCCAGGATCACAACTTTCGGTCTATGAATAACAGCCTGAGCAAAGCCAACCCGTTGACGATAGCCACCGGAAAGATTTTTTAGTACGCGGTCTTTCATATGCGTAATCGAAAACTTCTCCATCACTTCATCAATAGCCGCAGGTATCTTTTTCTTGTCTACATCGCGCAAATTTGCACAGTAACGCAGATACTCCGTTATGGTCAGATCAAGATATAGTGGAGCCTGTTGGGGCAGGTATCCTAATGACTTTTTTGCCTCAAGCGGATTTTTTCGGATATCAATCCCGTTAATAAAAGCCTCCCCTTGCGTCTGGTTCAGTGCACCACAAATAATATTCATAGTGGTTGATTTACCAGCGCCGTTTGACCCTAATAATCCATATATTCCTTTCTTGCCAATATCGATATTAATGTCATGGATTGCCCATGAACTACCATACTTATGGGAAAGCCCCACAGTTTTAATAATAGAAACCATAAAATGAAATTTTAAAAAATGAGTAGAAACTTTAAAAATTAGCTTTTTTGCCTAACGACCAACATATCCTGGATTTTGAGTGAGGTTAAAATTGCGTTGCAGTTCAGTTAAGGGAATTGGCAATAATTTGCGATCGCTAGTCCAGACACCGCCTTTTAGCGGGGTAATCACTGACATGACCTGATCTAATAAATTTGACCGCTTTAAATCAAACCACCGGTTTCCCATTTCAGTAAAGAGCTCAATACGTCTTTCCTGCAAAACAGCACTTAACAAATCTGACTTTGTATTTGCACTTGTATTGGGAAGTTTTGCTCTGTTCCGGATCATATTAAGATCTGCCTGAGCACCCGCAATGTTGTTTTGCTGTGCCCTTGCCTCCGCCCGGATGAGATATTGTTCGGCCAGCCTAAAGACCATTACATACTCATTAACAGGGTCGCCATAATTGTAAAGCTTATATTTAAAAGGATAATAATAAGTTGTCTTCTTGTCAACAGTAATACTTCCAACCCAATTACTGCGACGGCTATCTCCGGCCTCAAAAGAACTAATTAGAGAAGGACTAATAGAAACCGTATTAGTGTAATTGTCTGGAGCATCTGTTAACACAAAATGTACTCCATCCTGTGTATTATAGCCAGGAGTAGATGGGTATAATTGCCAGATGGCCTCATTACTGTTTTTAAGAAATACATTATTCAAATCCTGAACAAGATTATATTTTCCCGCATTGTTAATTAATAAAGAAGCCTCACTTTCAGCTTCGGGAAATTTCCCCATATACAAATAAACTCTCGCCAGCAATGCAGTTGCGGCACCTTTGTTGGGACGAATTCGCTCCGTGGTCGTCTTATTATCTGGTGCCCGATAGTCGTCTGAAAGTCTCTGCTGTGCGTCAATCAGATCCTGAACGATTTGGGCGTATACCGTTTCTTTGGCAGTTCGGGTAACCACCGCATTTACCTTATAATCTGTGCCAAGAACCAGGGGCACATCACCATACAGGTTGACCAAATAGAAATACATGAAAGCACGCATGAATTTCGCTTCGCCAAGAAGTTGCTGCTTCAAACTTGCAGAGATCGTTGTCGAATTGTTTACACCATCCAAAGCAGCATTAGCTACAAAAATGTATTGATACGGGGCATTCCAAAAATCAGCACCTCCTGCAAAACGATTTGTATAAAAAGCACTTTGAGTAAGATCCGTTGTATAGCCTGTTAATTCGTCCGAAGCCAGCCCCATCAACAGACTGACACCTGTATAGCCAGAAGCCATATCATAATCGCCAGACATTTTACCGTAGATTCCCGTCAGGACAGCAGCCGCAGTTGCATCATTTGAATAAACCGAATTACTAACCAATTGCGTAACAGGATCTGGTACAGTTACAAGTTTCTCACATCCGGACAACAAAGTTACGAAAATCAAAGTCAGACAAAATAACTTTGAAGAAAGGCGTGTTTTATATTTTAGTGACATAACGCTTATTTTTAGTGACATAAAATTTATTTTTATAGACCGGGCTTATAATGAAACCTTAACTCCTGCTGTCATCGTTCGTAAAGGAGGAAGACTGCCGCCGCTGTATGAATTGAACGCGTTATTTTCCGGATCAAGTCCTTTAAAAGAGGTAATTGTAAGCAGATTACTGCCCGAAACGTATAATCTGAATTGTTGCAGATGCAGCTTTTTAGCAATCTTATCTGAAAGGTCATAGGACAGGGAAAGATTACTCAATCGTATAAAAGACGCATCTGAGTAAAATAAGTCACTGAAAAATGGATTGGTAGCGGTGGTATAATCAGTATTCTGACTAAAGCGTGGGATATTAGTGATGTCTCCAGGTTTTTGCCAGCGATTCATAACCGCTACGGGCTGATTGCGCATGGAACCTGGCATATAGTTATAAAGTGTATTATAGCCTATTTGTTTAACAAATCTAAAAAGGAAACTTAATGTGAAACTTTTATAGCGAAGGTTATTATCTAAACCGCCATAAAATTTCTTACCCACATTGACCGTACTAATATTGTCTGTTCCTACTATTGGATCAAATGTTGGTTTGCCGTCTTTGCCCATATAAGAATATTGGCCTGTTGCCTGATCAACGCCAATCACTTGGTATACTTTTTTAATGGTGATCGGTTCTCCCACAATATATTGGTCTTTCAGAGGAGATTGGTCCAGATACGGGAAAGCAACAAGCTTGCTGTTAGGTATGGTAATATTTAACGACGTTGACCAATTGAAATTTTTGGTTTTGATATTGACCGTATTCAAAACAGATTCAATACCCATGTTTTGTATAATTGCCGGTTGATTAACCAATATGCCAAAGAAACCCGTTGTAGCGGGAAGAGGGCTATAAATGAGTTGATTTGAACTCCGGTTTCGATAGTAACTGATATTCCACACGAGCCGGTCTTGTAAAAATCCAAGATCTAAGCCCATTTCTGCTTTTTTATTGACTTCCCAGGCATAGGTAGGATTATAAAGATTGGTGGGGTAAATTCCGGTAGTTCCTCCATAGATTGGAAAAAATGGCGGCACATATGTTTGGAGATAGTTATAGTCACCAATCTGGTCGTTACCAGAACTGCCATAACTTGCTCTAAGTTTACCAAAACTCAGGAACGGTAGCGCACTCTTTATAAATTTCTCCTCTGTGAATATCCAGGCTAGAGCACCACTTCCAAAGTTAGAGAACCTTTTACCTGGTCCGAAACGGCTGGAACCATCCCTCCTCCCTGTGATATTAAGAATATACTTATCTTCATAATTATAATTCAGTCTTCCAAATACCGCAGCATACCTGTACTGGCTATTGCTAACAGAATTAACATTTACTGAAGTGGCCGCCATTGGATTTTCTAGCATATTATCACTATTAAAGCCAGTAGCATAAATACTTTGCCCTTTGGTAAAAGTCCTGGTGATATTGGCACCCGCTAACAATGATAACGTTCCTTTAGCAATGGATACCTTGTAGTTTGCCTGCGGCTCAATAATCAAAGTATTGCTACTGTTGTTCCCGTAGTAACCATTACCGGTTATTGTTCTATTTGTCCTCGGCATCTGAGCGGCAATGGGAGTTAAAGAAGTTTCATCAGTATAAAAATTGGTATACCCAAAATTTGTTTGCAGTTGCATGCCATGGAAAAGCTCATAACTCAGATTGGTATTGAGCACCAGATTGGTCACTTTTATGCTGTTGCTTTTCAGCAAATAGGACATGGGATTAGCGGGCCAGGTTCCATTTGCCCAATTGATGGTGCCATCCGGATTAAGTGGTTCAGGAGCATTGGGGGCCAGTTGCAGCACGCCAGCAGTGGGGTCATATTGCGGTAGTTGATTATTGTCTACCATCAGATTTCCGGTTAAACTCACCTTGAATTTCTGGTCCTGTGAATTAGCGTTCATATTAAAATGAAAACTGCGTTTGGTATCATCAAAATCTCCTGGAAGTATCGTTGTAGTTCTCTTATATCCTGAACTGAGGAGATACTGGAAATTTGAAACTCCGCCAGAAACAGATGCCTGTATATCAGTATAATTGGCCGTACCCCCTAATATTTTTTTCTGCCAGTTGGTATAACGGGCAGGATCCCACACCAGTAAATCCGGGGCATTTTGAATGGAAGGGGTTACACCATCATTTTTAAAAGCTTCCCGGCGCATTTCCAGGTATTGCGGGGTATTTAAATAGCTTTTTAACTGTGGCATTTGGCTAAAGCCTGTCTGACCATTAAGAGAAACAGTTGTTTTACCTGTCTTTCCTTTTTTGGTGGTGATCAGTATTACCCCATTACCGCCTCTGGAACCATAAATTGCAGTAGCATCGGCATCTTTTAAGATTTCAATACTTTGAATATCTGAGGGATTAATATAGTTCAAAATGTATCCATTTGGGCTATTCATGGCGGTCTGTTGCAGCCCATCAATGGAATTGTTATTTGCATTTGAAATGATATTAACTGGTCCGGAAGGAACAGGTACACCATCTATAATATACAATGGGTCGCTGCCGCTGGTCAGGCTGTTTCTGCCTCTGATATCTAGTTTAAAGCCTGCCCCCGACAGTCCAGAAACCTGAGTAATGTCCATTCCCGAAACCCGTCCAACAAGTGCTGACAGTACGTTGGATACTGGCTCATTCTCAAAATCTTTGCCGCTAACGGTTGTAACATTACCTGTATTGAGTCTTTTGGTTGTGGTACCATAAGCGATTACCTGTACTTCGTCTAGCTTAGAATTATTTAATTCTAATTTAATAGTGGTCAGATCAGCATTTGCTTTGATCTCTTTAGTGATGTATCCAACGTAAGAAATACGGATTTTTGCATTCTCATTGACATTGCTTAAATGAAATTCGCCAGATGTAGATGTGGTTATAGAATTTTTACTTCCAACTACAACTACAGTTGCTCCAGATAACGGATTTCCATCAGAATCCAGAACGCGACCTCGAATATCAATATGAGCAGACTTATCCATAAGCCTGTCAATAAAGGAGGGCACGGCTTTTTCTCTAATTACAACCGTTTTACCTTCGATGGTATAAGATAGTCCGCTAACTTCAACAATTTGATCCATCACATCAGAAAGCTTACTTTCCTGGAAATTTGCGTCAATTTTCTGCGAAGTTTGGAACTTATTGGTTCCTATGAGTACATCGTATCCGGTCTGGTTCCTGATTTCAAGAATGACATCTTCCAAAGCTATTCCACGCTTCTTTAGCGTAACTCTTTGGCCGAAGGATGCAGCGCTTACCTGCATCAGGGTAATCATTAATATGAAAGTGGTGAGTTTCATAATTAATATCAGTTTGTTAATGTAACCTTGAGGCGTACAAAAAAAATTAGTATAATTTTTATACATTTGATTGGTCTGTTTAAGGTGTTGTGTCTGTTGTAAGAAGGCTAGTACACACTACCGGTTCATGAAATAATTGTTTAATCAATGTTTCTAAATGCAGGCTCAAAGGGTTTCGACGGCAAATCGAAGCCCTTTATTTATGCATTTTGTTCATTTTGTTCTCAAGGAATTCTTTTTTGATCTTTCATCATTTTTAGTTTTTGGTTTAATTGATTTGACCTCATCACTGAAGTCTTTAGTTGAATAGGTATTGACTTTTTACAGGTGGTCAGCCTGTTTTATTTCTTTTTATTGATCTTAATGGTATTTCCCTCTAGTTCAAATGTGACCAGTTCGGTTCTGGACAGCATTTTCAGTACTTTAGCAATGTCTTCATATCTGCTAATGGTTCCAAAGTAAGTACCGCCTTTAGCCGCCTCATCTTTAAATTCGACTTGAACGTTATACCACCTGGCAATCCTGGTCATCACTGTTTCAAGATTTTCATTGTTAAACATAAAGTATCCGTCCTTCCATGCAACGGCATAGGCTGCTTTTACTTCTTTAACCTGCAAGTGGTCACCGTTAAGTTCTGCTTGCTGATTAGGTTTCAGGACAACTGCATTGCCTTTAGCAGATCTGATTTTCACACTGCCTTCCAGCAAAGTAGTTTTTGTATGGGGTTCTTCCTTGTAGCTGCTAATGTTAAAGTGCGTACCTAATACTTCTACTTCCTGTCCGCTACTTTCTACCAGGAAAGGATGGCTCTTATCTTTAGCCACCTCGAAATAAGCTTCGCCGCCTAAAGTGACTTCCCGTCTCGCACGCCCAGTAAACGAAACAGGATAAGTCAGTTTTGAGGCGGCATTAAGCCAAACTTTTGTGCCGTCGGGAAGAATCACTTGATATTGTCCTCCATTCGGTGTTTCTATTGTATTATAGCTATTGGAAGCGTTGTTTTGTTGACCCACAACTTGATAGATCACTTGTCCGCCTCGTGTTTTGGAAATTTGGACACCGGCCTGCTCCGATATTTTACCTTTACTTACATCAGTTAACGTGATTTTTTTCCCATCAGCAAGAGTTAGAATGGCCTTGTTTGATCCAGCAACCACATCTGCCAGTTGAGACACAGGAACCGAAGTACTTAAGAAGTTTCTGCGATTAACGTAGAAAACTGTACCAATAACAACCAGGAATACGGCTGCAGCAATAAACTTGGTCCAAAGTATAAATGCTTTTTTAGAAGGAGCTTCAGCCAGTTTTACTGCGTCCATAAGATTGGAATGCATTCGGTCACGAATCACTAAAGAATCTTCAGCATAGCCCTCTGGTAGTTCCAGCAATTCATCTTCATGCTGTACATACCATTGGTCAAAGTAAGCTTGCTGTTCATCCGAAACTGTCCCTTCCCTTAGCTGATGGGCAATCTCTCGTAACAGTTTTTTATCATATTGCTGTTCCATTCTGGACCTGTTTTGCCTTATAGTCCGAAAAAAAACACATACCCCTTAGTGCTCCTTAATTTTTTTTTAATAATTATTTCCAAAGAACCACAAAAGGATCAATGGAGAAATTGAACTTAGATCGTTACGTAAATCTTTAATGGCTTTAGAAAGATGGGCCTCCACTGTCTTTTCGGCAATATCTAGATCTGCTGCAATTTGTTTATTGGTCATCCCCTGCTCACGACTTAATTTAAATACGATACGGCATTTTTCGGGAAGCCGGTTCACTGCAACCTCTATCCTATCCATCAGTTCCTTTTCTAATAGGTGCTCATCTGCCGACGGATGAAATACTTCTTGACTGGCATAAAGCGATTTATCTTTACGGTCCTGCAACCGGTATTGTTTATCCAATTGTTTGATCACCTGATATTTTACAGCAACAGCAAGATAAGTTGCTAAGGAGTATTTGAGTTTCAGATCATTTCTGCGCTGCCATAAGCTAAAAAAAACGTCCTGCACACATTCTTCGGCAATTTCGGGATTGTCTAATCTGTTTCCAGCAACAGAAAGAAGTTTATCCCAATAACGAAAATACAAGGCAGATAAAGCCTGTTGCTGATCTTCTTTAAGCAGATCAACCAATTCATTATCTGAAAGGCTACCGTATGAATTCATGTATAAATTTACAAAATACAAGATGCAATAGTAAATATTTTCAATGAATTGTTGGGTATTGACTATGAAATTGATCGATAACTAACAAGCCCTGTAAATTCTTCCAGGGCTTGTTAGTTAGTTTTGGTTTATGGTATTATTGATTTACTATTTCTTCAATAGACAGGCCAGTAGCTTCTGAGATTTGTTCATTAGACAATCCCATTTTTTTTAAGGATACAGCAATTTCAATTGCTTTTTCAACCTTCCCAAGCTCTTTCCCAATCTCCTTTCCAATCTCCTTTCCAAGTTCTTCACCTTCTATACGGCTACGTGTCAGCCCTTCTTCAAAATCGAGGCGTTGCTGCTCTTTAACGGCTTCATTGTCCCATTTCCTTTTTAATTCCCTGTCGTATATTTCTTGCTCTTCCGGTGTCATATTAGAATATTCTGCAATATTATAAAGTTTCTCAAAAACCGCGTTATTCTGTAATTGTAGCGGCATATCATCCATTTCTCCCAGATATTTTAATGAATACAGCCATCTGTCTAAATCAGACTCCAATTCATCCACGGTTTTAACAAAGTTACTCAATTCTATAAATGTGTAGCCTAAACCTTCATAAAATATTTCGCCTGTTTTCCTGTTACAGAGGCAAATATCTTGAAAGTATTCCTCACCTACTTTCAGTTTCTCATCCAAAATGGCTAAAAAATACACCTCAGTGATATTATACTTCCACTTATCCATCTCTCCTTTGGGGGCCTGCTCACTAATCAGCCGGGAGGTGTAAAATATTGCTCGCTTTTTAAAATTAACGGGCCAGCCGTTTTGGACTTCTATAAGAATTTTTTCGCCCTGATCTCCGGTACAAAGGAGATCAAATATCGCAGATCCCTCCTCGTTGTTATTCCCATGGTGTTCGTTTTTATTGTAGGTAAGATCTACAATCCGTTTTCTACCCTTGAAAACTTCATTTAAGAAGGCAATCAACAAGTCCCGATTTTGGTCAACACTGAAAATTCTCTTAAAAGATAGGTCAAGAAGTGGATCAACATACTTCGTATTACTCATAATTTACACTTGATTTTTTAAAAATGACTTCAAGTGTAACGATAGTTTTTCCAAATAAAAAATTCCATAAAAACCTGTACTTCAATATTTTGAAGTCATTTTAAAATAAAAATAGGTCGTTACAAAATACAGTAATCTGAACTCAAAAAATTAATCAACAATAACGAAAGCCCTCTCTTTCACCACCCTCCCAGGTCTGCACCCAAGAAAATATGTTTTTATGATCAAGCCTCAGAATCTGTAAGATTCAGCTAGATCAGAAAACATATTTTCACCGTTAAGCCAATTTAGGATTAAAAAATAGCGATGCCCAGTTTTAGCCGGATTATAAAACGACACGCCCCATGCAAAAGCAGCCCCAAAAGGTGATACCCGGCTTCGTCTTGATTCGTTGCTTCTCCGCCCTCTCTGCGCCGTAACTTAGGCAAACAGGTACTTTAGTCGAACAATCACCGCAAAAAGGCCGGATCAACGAACAACCAACACCGGAGGAGGTGGCAAGCAGGACATGTAATATACTTTCTATATTCATTACCAAACATTTGGTGATGTTTTATTTTTCCTCCATATATCTTTCTACGTCACGCTTCCGCTGAGTCCACAACTGAAAGAAAAGTATGAGTCCGGAAATCACTGCAATCGGAATTGCCTTGTGCTTAAATATGATAATAAATATAAGCAAGGCTAACCACCCGATACCTATCAGAGCCATAATATATCCGCCAGACGGTGAAGCAAGTAAGTTGGGCTTAAGCAAAATATTGTTATTGTCTGCACTTGATGCATTATATTCTCTTATATATTCTGATATTTTATAGATTATTCCACTATTATCACTATTCCTTTGCTCTAAGAAGGTATAACCGATTTTACTTCCATCTTTAAAGTATAATTTTATAAACGAGGAGTAATCATATCCAGATTTTATCATTTGATAAGACTCAATTTCATCATATTTATATTCGGTTTCTTGTTCAACTTCGCCTGTTGCTTTATTACAATGTTCCACAACAATAGAATTTTTAGAAATTCTGATGGAGATAAGCTTTGTAAAGTAACTTCGGTATTGTTTTTTAAACAATATAGGGCAAAGGGCAAAAATGACACCGCCAATCCATAAAATAAACTCATGGCCCGATTGCTTAGCTATAAATGCAGTTAACGCCAATCCCCCCAGTAAGTAAACTAGAATAAATAAAGAGAAATGTGTCGCATTAATTACCTTAATTTCCTTTATCTCAATTTGATCCATAATACTAAAAATAACCTCGCACTCTTATGCAAATATTGAAAGAGGAAGAACTGAAGTTACAATAACCAGGCTAATTCCAATTGCACTTTTACTAAATATGAAAGTACATATTATCACCTACATTTGTGTGTATAATTATGGAGCATGGCGGCATCTGTTTTATGGAAAAATTTCGGCAGATGGAAAATCAGCTAAATTTAATAATATGGCGAAAGATATGGCCTATCACATTGCAATTCCTCATAATGAAAGCTATAAACTGATTGAAAAGCCATTTATTCTAGATAGCGCGGGTGTAATAGTTTTTTCTAAACCTGATTGGAAACATACCGGAGATTTAATTTTGCAAAAAATCAATACCTTACCGCTGAAAAAAATCTGGTAAGAATATTTCTTTATAAGAATGGGAAACAATTATGGCATTGAGGGTAGATTGATTGAAGCGACACGGGTGATTCTTTAGAATGGTACAAGCCCCATGCTGTACGCCGCTTTCTATTTATCAACACGAATACCTTTTATCAAATAATTGAGTAAGACACCTGTTAAATCATGGTTACTTTGATTAATAAGAATCACGATTCCAGTATTTGACTTCTTATCAAAGTATAAAAGAGAAGAGTTGCCAATTGTATCTCCTTGCATAACATAGAATGCTCCGTGCATATCATCATTAAGAATATGCCAGCCTAAACCGGTTTTAATATTAATGTCGTTTACAAAGACATGCTGTGTTAAAACAATTGCCTCTCCTAATGTATTATTTGGTGGATGCAATTGATACTTAATAAAGTTAAGCATATCTACTGCATCAGACTTTATTATACCAGCAGGGCCCAATGCATTTAACTGTAAATATTCAACCTGTTTATTTTCGTAATAACCTGCGGCTTTGTTTTCGCCTCTAACGATGCTTGTCCAAGTATTTCTTAATCCTAACTGCTTAAAAATATTATTTTGAAGTAAGTCTGCATAATTCTTCTTTGTAAAATTTTCAAGAATAGCGCCAATTAAACCGTAGTTAAAGTTTGAATATTCGTATCTTCCATAGTTAGATACTTTTGACGTATTGTTCAAAATATTATAAAGGTATTTTTTGTCAACAAGTTTGTAAGGTTGTAATGCATCTTTGGCTAAAAGTAAGCTATCGTACATGTCATCATGTAAAGTCGGCAAACCAGAAGAAAAGGAAGCCAGATTTGTAAAGCGTATTTTGTTCTTTAAATCCGGGTTCAAAGTCACTTCATTTGGCACGTAAGAGTCAATAAATGCGGAATCAGGTATGTTGCCTTTTTTAATTTCAATTGCGAGCAAGAGTGCTGTAAATAATTTTGTGTTCGAACCAATTTCAAAGACTGTATTCTTGTCAACTTTTTGTTTACTTACATGACTTATATTTCCGAATGAATAAAATTTTGTCTTACCGTCCTTAAAAATCCCTATACTTATACCAATATCTGGCATTTTATTCTTTAATCCGTTTTTTCCATAAAATAAGGTATCTATAAATGATGGGTTATTTTGCCCAAATGAGGAGCTACTTAAAAAAATGAGAACGGTCAGTAATATTCTTTGCATATTATCCATGTGTCATTTAAAATGACATTTAATGTATTGGGCATCACGAATTTTTCATTTTGCTTTTAGCATTTATCCACAGCACTAACTTAATAAAAATACACTCAATTTTTATGGACCACTCAACTATTGCAGTAAAAAATAAAGAGCGGGTGTTGATCACAGTTGGCTTCTTTTCATAATACTGCAACAGCTTCACTTAGAAATTGCTGGAGGTGACATCCCTAGCAATTTACCGATAAATTGAACATACTGGCACAAAGTATTAATTAATAGAACTACAATAATTCCTATTTTTTTATGAATTGCATTACACATTTGTCACGCATTTGCTGTTTAAAATATAGACTATTTCAATTCCGGATTTTTTGATATTTGATAATATACGTTATTTTGAACTTTCATACATTTAATCGAGTTTTTCATCTTACAGGGTTCTATTATAAGTTCAATTGGCTCTTTAGATGCCTGAGATATCTTAATTGTTTTGGTATTCTTCAAAACAATTTCTTCTTGTTGAAAGCCCTCTATTCCTTGTACCAATTCACCTCCTGTAAGCTCATTTCTTGACTTAATATATAATAATAATTTATTCCCAGTCAACTTATAAAGTCCTTCAGCACTTGTAATTCTACCCCTATCATCATAACCATTAAAGTTATAGATAAATTTCCCATCCTTAAAGAACTGATAATGGGCTAACAATGTCGATCCCTTCTTTATAGTAGAAACCTGCCAAACTCCAATTATTGAACTTGGAGTAATTCCCTGACCAGATAGATTTCTTAAAAAACACAAGTTAAAAATGATTAATAAATAAACATATCTTTTTTTCATAGCTGATTATTAAATGATAGTGTACTCGGTTTATCTTTTGTTTGCACATTTGGATTAAGAATATAGTATTTAACTGGTAAGTTTCCAAAACTTTTACTTATACTCTTGAAGCCATTACTTCCGCCAATATTAGCTACTGGACCTTTTGATAAATTATCACCTACACTTAAAGTGGCCACATGTCCGCTTTTTCCAGGCTGAGGGTTAACATATGACATAACGGCTAAGTTTCCACTCTTGGCTGCATCTAATGCACCTGCTTTATCAGTTGCAATATATGCCCCAGAAGCATCTAACTTAGGAGCCATATCGTTAGCTCTTCCATTAATAACAACATCATTGTTTTTATTCATACTGAACACAGGCTCTATCGTTGATTCCACTGCTTTCATGACATTTTGAGTTGCAAAATTACAATATGTCTGACCATCAGGCACAAGTGAAGGATTCGACGCGTTTAAATTTTGTGATTCTTGAATTAAGGTTTTTAAATTGGGGGCAGCTCCTGGATCAGTATCGTAACCAGAATACCCCAAGTATTCGTAGTGCTTACTAGTTCCTGATCCCTTTACTATATAAATAGCATTTGATCCATCTTCCACATGCTTAGTGTTTCCTTTTTCATCAATGAAGGTCGAAGGAGGCACAGCCATCATCCCATCAGGATCAACAAATCTGATAGGATTGTTATTCCCATAAACATAAGGCGAGGACCTTCTGTTCTTCTCAGATAGTGGATCCACCACACTCCATCTCCCTACTGCAGGATCATAAAACCTTGCTCCGTAATCGTATTGCTTACCTTATTTTCAATCGTTACACCTCAAACATAGCCCAACTCCTGTACTTCCCATATAAAATAAGATATAAAGCGAACAAAATTATCGGTGTAGATGAGAGCGCGAGTCTTATATACTTACCGTTGAATTCATTTAGGTGATTACTTTTCTTAAAAATCAACTTCATCGTAACAAAGAAGCCCAATACTACTAAAACTAGTATTGATAGTCCTAATAATGTTATCCAATTAAAAACGTTGTCTTCTAAAATCCCTTTGACAAAAATAAAATTAAAAGGAATAGTGAATAGACATCCTATTAGTCCTAATTTTAGTCCAAGATTAGTTTTATAAATTATTACTGGTGGGGCCACTGTAAAAAGCAAAACAGAGCCAAATAATGCCGCTACAGGAGTGTAACTCGCAAAACCAGATGAAAACCCTAAAGAAAACGAGACTATCCACGCAGTCCACATTGCGGAGACTATATAAATGACATATACATTTTTCATTATCTCTGTATTTTTTATCACCAGTTGTTTATTCCAATCACTTACACTGCAATTTTTGCCTCCAGATTGAATACCAATAAAATTACCGCTTTTATCCGTACTAATTGTGAAGATAATTATTTCGGGTGCCTAAAGCTATAACTAACTTGCAAAAACGTAAATCGGTTGGGCCTCAACCTCTCGGTAAGTGAGGAAATACCAGACGACATCCAGCATATACGCATCTCCGAAATTGACCATAAGTTATTCTTAAGATCAGAAAACATATCTAAGTATAATAAGGACATTTTTTTTCTTACTAAACTATTATTTATACTTTTAAAAAAGTAAAAACAAATCAATTTCATAAAAAGTTCACAAAAAGAGAACTATTACTTATATTTGCATAACTAATGAGGATTCATTTAATCAAAAAACAAACTTTAGAGGATTTTGTCCGACAATACTCCACAAGCAAAATTCCATTAGAAGACTGGATTGAAAAGATAAACTACGCTGATTGGGAAGAACCCCTTGATATTAAAAACACTTTCAATACAGCAGATATTTTAGGGCAGGGCAGCAATAGAGTAGTTTTTGATATTGGCGGCAATAATTATCGTATGATTTGTAAATATGCTTTTGGCATTAAACAAGTACATTTATTTATTTGCTGGCTGGGAACACATACAGATTATGATAAAATCTGTACTCAACGATTACAGTATACGATCAATAGGTATTAGATATGAAAAATAGCATTATGAAATACACCATCATTAAAACAAGAAATCAGTATGATCAGTACTGTACATATCTTGAAGAATTGCTTACTCAGGCAAGCAGCGTGGAAATACAAGATGAGATTGAATTACTCACACTTCTTATTAAAAAATACGATGAGGAGCATAATATCTTTGTGACTAAAGATCCTATTGCTCTGCTTCGTTCATTTATGCATGATCATCATTTAAAAGCCCAGGACTTAGCGACTATACTTGAAATTAGTAAAGGTTATGTATCTGATATCCTGCATTACAAAAAGGGGTTATCTAAAGAAGTAATTAGAAAACTATCTGAATATTTTAAAGTTAGGCAGGAGGCTTTTAACAGACCTTATAAACTAACTTCTTCTATAAACGTACACTTACGAAATGCCAGCGTAATGAATACTACTAAAGAATTAATAGAACACTGATATGCGCAATAGCTTCATTTGAAAGTCTAGCTTTCTTTTTGGTGCAACTTCTCACTGAGCTCGTCAATTTTCAAAGTATCATCTGATTTGAGTGCTGTAACATCACTGGAAAACATATCGACAATAGATACTGTAATCAGATCGTGTCGTCGTTCCTTCTCACGATGACGGGTGTCAGTTCGCTACTTCACGTTGCCTCCACCCATTTTTTGACAGGGTTGTCTGATGTTTTTTGAGACTGTTTTCATGATCTTTTTGTTTTAAATGAATAATAATTCTGCTAAAGGAGGAAAAGACCAACCTTCGATAAAGGTTAATAGCTTCCTCTATTTGCCAGTTTAAGGTTGCTTTCCGGTTTTAAAGATGTAACCATCTGTTTTCCATTCAACCGGATCTCCCCTAGTAGACTCCTGATGGTTAGGTAACCAAAACATTTTAATATCAATAAAATAGATTAACGCACAAAAAACAGAAGTAATAATCAATATTATATCATTATATTTTATTTTATTTCTTTTTGGTTATCGCTAACAGTTTGTCTAGATTTGGCTTGAACTAAAAGAACACAAGCAAATGGCGTATTTTTTATTTATAGATGAGAGTGGTCAGGATCATCATGATTCTCCTTATGAGGTACTTGCAGGTGTAACTATAAAAGATGAAGATTTATGGAATCTAATTAAAACTATCCACGATCTTGAAATTACTTGTTTTGGAAAAAGATACAGAAACGACAAAAATGAAATTAAAGCAAGGAGTTTTCTTAAAAGAAAGACATTTCGTTTAGCAAATCAGCTACCTCCGATACCTTTAATTACTCGGACAGAACACGCAAGAAAAGCTTTGGATCCTAATCTACCTGTGACGAAACTAGGCCTAACTGCACTTGCACAGGCAAAATTGGACTATGCTAAACAAATTTTTGAGCTTTGTATAAGGTTTAGATGCAAAATATTTGCTTCAATAATTGCTGATCCGGACACTATACCTAGTGATAGGAATATGCTTCGGAAGGATTATGTTTATCTATTCGAAAGGTTTTATTATTTCTTAGAAGATAAAAATGAACAGCCCCAAGGTATTGTTGTATTTGATGAACTTGATAAAACTGCAAGTCATCTGGTTTTAAGTCAAATGGATAGGTATTTCAAATCTACTTTAAAAGGCCGAACTCGGTCAGCTCTAATTATCCCGGAACCATTTTTTGTCCATAGTGACTTGACTACAGGAATTCAGATTGTAGACTTTATTGCCTACATAATATCCTGGAATTTTAGAGCAGGAAAATTAGTTAAAGATTGCAGAGGAGAATTAGACAGCTACCTGGAATTGGTAAAATCTATGAGGTATATCACTTCGAGAGAAATTGGAGATATTCAAAAATGTACTGTGTGGAGTATTGCCGTAGTATAAAAAAAGAAAAGGCAATGCTATTTCTAGCAAAGCCTCCGGCACAAAGATAGATATATTTTTACAAGTACAAAGCGTTAGAAATAAATATATAACTAACTTGCAAAAACGTAAATCGGCACAGCTATTACAGAACAATTCTTTTTACAATACAATTTGCAAAGTAGCACCTCATTAGGATTTGCTTTAGACACGCTTTTTTTCCGACATTTGAACATGGCTCTATTTATAACCTTAGATAACGTCTATAAATTGTACAATCTTGATCCTTCAAAAAAGACGGAAGGGATGGTATGGGTTTATACGGTATAATTTATTGATTTTGATTTTCGGGCTTGATAGCCGTTTTATTTGAATCGGGAATTGAGGATGGTACAGTATCTGTACGTTTCTTATTTTTCTTTTTAAATAGATTATTCAGTTTTTCTCCGACTTTGTTTAATGCCTTATCAGTAGCATTCTCGGTAGTTTTATTTACTGTTTTATCCACTACTTTATCGGTCGATCGGTCGACTGAATTTCCTGCAGCTATTTTTGCTTTTTCTTTAAGTTTATTTAAAAACTGCGCTTGTGCTATCCCTCCTACACCTATAGTGAGGAAAACGATAAAAATTACTTTTTTCATGGTTTTAATTTTTTCTTATAAACCTAGTCTGGAAATACTTGAAAGTCAATCATTAAAAAAGATGATTTTTGGAATTTTAATAGTGATGAAATGATTATGGCGTTTCGCAAATTTCCTCGGCTTATTGTAACAGTTTCCTAAACTCGTCTGGGTTAAGTTGATCGATAAAAGTTTCTTTAATGCCCATTAAAAACTTTTCGCCTGTTCTGAAACGATACATCACATCTATAACAGCTGGCTTGGCGCCGCCAGGCGGATATTTTTTCAGGTACTCCGGGTTGATCTGGTACAGTTTTAAACCTTCGGTGCCGGTATAAAATTCAGTGAAGTAAAAATTTCCATATATTTCTTTTGCATTGATGTTGCGGTTATTAGGAACGGCAAAAGCCTTATTATCTCCTTGGACAATAGCCTGCTGATTCAGCCAGTTTTCATCTTTCGATTGCAGCAACTTAGTGACAGTTTGTTTTTTCTGCTCACTTATTGTAAGTATGTCTTTTGCACTTTGCTCCTGTGCAGCCTGCCTGTTTTTTTGATCCTGCAAATAACTACTGTTATTTTTCTGCGATTCGATTATTGTTTTAGCCAGGTTCTTTATCCTATCCTGCATATTCGCCACCAACTCGGGTTTTTCCCGGTCATAAAATTCAAGCAAGTCGATAAGGAATTTTTTTCGGCTTACAGGAATAAAAAAAGGAATATCGGTATGCGTAATTAAGGCATGGCGGTATATCAAACTAACGGCACCCATTGTCACAAAGCCATTACTGCCATTCCAGCCATAACCTTTGCCGGGTTTATTTTCAAGCACCATTCCCTGGCTTTGGGTCAGTTGATCGCCTATTCCTTGAGTAGTCAGGTCAATAAAACCATTTCCTTTATTGATCGCATTCGCCAGCCTGTTATCTATAAAAGCATAGTAATTATATACAGCAATAAAGGGGGCATTGATATTCTGGCTGTTTGCGGGAATTTTATAGGCCTCAGTTCTGCCCTCTAAGGAATGGAACACCGTTTGAAACGACGGATTTGCAATTACCCTGAGCACGCCCTGGTATTCATCAACAATGGCCAGTTTATGTGTTTGTATGTTACAAACAAATTGATGAAAACCTAGGTTGTAGGTATAGCTGCCCACCTGCTCCTGATTATAAAATGATTTTGAATTTAATCCAAAACTAGCTTTTGCCTGTCCTCCGGTAAATTGCAACTTTGGCTTACAAATATTTTCAAACACGGTCATCATTTTTTTTGCGTTGGCTATTTCGGTTGTAGAATAACCCGCTTTGCCTCCGCCTGTTGCATAACCAATATGAGCATCCAAAAACCTGCCCGGTTCTTTTTGTACACTTTCGGCAGTGCAATCCTGTTGGGTTTGTTGGGCCTGTGCGGTAAATCCATAAAGTAACAGGCTAATGAATACTATTTTTTTCATTGGAATATAATCTATTTTAAGAAATTGCTACCAAAGGGTGTAAATCCAGGTCCTGAACTATTAAAGCCACTGTTTACACTTACCGTTACAGAACCTAAATCTGCTGAGACCCCGCCACCCATCGGTCCTTTTATTTCTGCTTCTGCCGATCCGGTAACGATCAAATCAACAGGGTTCATATTGCCATCAAACTGGATAGTGGTTTCTACAGATGCGCCAATTTTTCCGCCCAGCTTGCCAATCTCAAATTCTTTGTCTTTTCCGGCCTTTGCAGTAAAACTATGCCCTGTGGTTTCCCAGGTTACCGGATCATAGCTTCTGCTGTAACTAAATTCGCCCGCCGGAATACTGCCATACACTGAAAATCCTTCGCAGTTCATCTTTCCGCCAAACACTTTGGCATCAAATCCAAAATCCACTTCGCAATGTTCTCTTTCCCATTGCTGTATTTTTCCTTTTGTATTGTTATCTGGTTTTAAATAATCGCCACATGGTTTTGACAAACCGCCATCTACATAAAATGGAAACAACGAACGGAAACCGTTTAGATCGTTGAGGTAGCCGGCATAAGCCTGATAGTTTACAGGTGTGGGATCTTGCATGGACTGCATCACAATCGTATTCCAAAATAGATATTCCTGCAAACGCTGGTTCATCAGATCTTCCATATTACGGATATATTGATTATTGATTTCAGCCGATTTTTCCAGCCATTTATTTTGTCTTGCTGTTTTTAGTTCGCAGAGTTCTTTTTCAATTTGTACAGCCCGATCGTTTGCTGCTCCTTTGCCTTCTCCGTCATCCAGTTTACTTTTCTCTTTGACCAGGGCGTCAATTTTATCATCAAAATCCGTTTTCAATCCCTGCTTCAATTCTTCAATTCCTTGTTTCGTGTTTGCCGTTTCTTTTTTCATCCGGCTGATGTAAGACACACTGTATTGTGGGTTATCAATGGCATTCAGCATAATACTGGCCTGGGCCATAAATGGATTGGTAAAGCCAGCTTTTAAATCCTTTACCATTTTAGCAGCACCGGGTTTTCCGGCATTGGCCACAATTTGTTGCACTTGTGCCATCCGTTTACTCATGTTATCCGTCAGTTGTTTGCCGTACTCTTTTTGCAATTGTGCACCTGTTTTTTTTGCTTCATTTATGGTCGCATCCAGGTTACGGAAAAAGCCATTTACTTCTGGATAGACAGAAACTGCATTTTCGTAACTATTAGGTATTGGGGGAATGACAAAGCGTTTGGTGATGCTGTGATCTTTATAAAAGCGCTTAAAATTATTGCGTATGGCCTTATACATAGCTGATTTATCGGCTGTGGGTGACACCTGTTGCAAAAGGTTAATATTTTGGGTGGTCGCACCACCGTGTGCAATGGCCTTCTGAAGATAGCCAGCGCACAGCGGTTTATCGCCTTGTTTCTTTGCAATCAATGCTAACGAGCGGTAGGCTTGGGAATTGGTAGAATCTTTAGCTACGGCAGAAAGCAACAACCCTTTTGCTTTATCTACATTGCCCAGGCTAAGCAAAGCCTGACCAGTGTTGTTGAGAACGGTACTACTACCAGGCAGCAACTTTTGGGCATACAATAATACAGGAAGGGATTTATGTGCGTAACCTGAAATGGTGAGCAGGCTACCTAGGTTATTGAGGGAAACCATATCGTCTGGATTGGTTATACAGGCATTCAGCAAGAGATACAGTGCTTTGTCCAATTCATTGTTTGCCCAGAATATCATGGCATACTTTCCGGTTTTTTCGCCTTTGTTCAAAAGACTTTTTACAGCGCTTTTACTTTCAGGCTTTATCCGTTTATCTGCTTCGGCAAAAATGGGTGTAAGATAAGCCGTTAGCTGAGGCTTGGTTTGGGGTGTGCCGGGAATTTTAAATTCAGAGATTTTATCGGGAACAATATTCGGATCGGTATTCCGTACCATTACGTTCATGTTGCCTTTTGCATTATCGTTTAAACCCTGCTGTGCATTTTGCATGGCTTTATTGGCACCCATTTTTTCCATCATATCCTCAAAATTCTTTCTGGCCTCGGGGCTCATGGCTGCCTTTTTAGCCTCCAATTGTTTCTGGGCTTCGGCCATTTTTTTTCTGTCTGCTTCCATTTGCGCTTTGCTAGGCTTTTGGGCAAACGAGATGCTGCTAAGAAGCATCAACACAACTGCGATTAAGTACTTCATAATTGAATGATGTGGGATAAAGGTTTAATTAAATCTTTTGAAAAGGAAAAGCCGCTTCTATTCTGCTTTTATCATAATTACAATCATACAAACCCATTAAATTCTGCCACGCATTATTACCAGATTTTCGTGAATAAAACCTGATGAAGTATTTTGTTGCTGTCCCCGAACTCGCTTTTCTTTCCAGTACATTTCCCTTTATGGCAAATGCACCCTCGTTTTTAAATTGCTTTTTCTTAATCAAGTCATTATAATAGTCATAACCCACCGTGTAAGCAGATTGTATTAACGCATAATATTTCCCCTCTGCAGTGTAACTGGTAACAGCGCTTAAACTATTGCCATATAACCCGCTGCTTGAAGCCCAGGTACCTGTTAGCTGTTTTTTATAATCCTCATTTTTTTCGGCAATACCATTTATTTTTAAATTGAACAAAAGAAAATTTAAAGCCATTTCAGTTTCGCTACTAAACATATTATCAGCCGAATTGATAATGGCTACGTTTGGCCCTACCTGTATAAGTATGACGAAGCTTTTTATAACATCGCCATTACCAGATCCGGTTTTTCTTATGCTATTGCTTAACCTATAATAAGGCAGGCCCTGGCAGGTAAACCCTTTTTCATGATCGCCCTTTTCAAATAAAAGGTTATTGGGGCCGTTATACAGGCTCCATCCATCAAAAACTTCAAAGAAAATATGTTCCATATCTTTTTCTAAATTGCCTGATGATTTTACCATACTCATAAACTCAATAATTCTTTTTCCTGTATTGGTGTTTTTTTCCAAGGTTAAGCTATTACCTCCGGTGTTTAAACTCCATGTAGGCGGAACTGTAATTGAATACATATTTTTGGTGCCCGAAGCACGTGTATAGTTTGCTGGTGATGCCGGGTTTTCATTAACAGATTTTTGAACTGGCCCTGTATTGTTGTTTTGTGCAGTTGCATAGTTTCCTTTGCCATCGTTTTTAGTAGATAGTTGTATGCCTTTCTCCATTTCTGTTTTATCCCAACCGTTGGGCATGGTATAGTTTATTACGTCAAAAGCCTGCTTTTGGGCAAAACAAGTATAACTTACCATCAATAGCAGGTTAAACAGGAGTATGTTTTTTATAGGTTTCATCTTTTTAAGTTTGTCATTTCTGAAAAATCATTTCAAAATGTCAGCAGTTATACATTAATAATAATAACATCAATCTTTTACACAGCGAACTGAATAGCCATTATATTTAAATCCAGATGAGATATCAACTTCTATATATGAGTGATACAATCGAATTTCATCGCCGGCTACTCCACCAGATACTCCACTATCCTCTGTAGAAGCCCAGTAATAGCCAATCAAAGACAAGTTATCAAAGTTCCCATGCGCGAAACGGTATCCACCCGGAAGAGCCGAAAACCCGCTGCTGTTGGTTGCACCCACATTGGGCGTACTCCAATAAAGTAAGTCTTTTAAGGGGCCACCTGCTGAGTATTTGCCATTTAAGAATGTTATCAATGTTATCCATTCATCCTTTGTAGGTACATGCCATCCTGCAGGTGCTATATTGTCGCTGTTGTTCACGGCATACCAATTATACAGTTTACCATAAGGATTATTATTTTTACTGTCATTGTTATAGTAACAATAGGCTCCTTTTGTAAAGGCATCCCATGTTTGGGAATCAGGAGCAGTTAGTATCTCAGCTCCGTTTCGGTAATGCGCAGTTTTCAGGTTCTCCACCATCCAGCATTGTGTACCGATAGTAACGGTATGATACACGTTACCGTCCACATCGGTAACTGTTCCACAATTAGCCAAGCCTGTTGTGGTAAAACTTATTTCGTTGCCATAAGCTGTACCAATGCTGTTCGTTGCATATGCCCGTACATAGTAAGTAGTATTGCTGTTTAGGCCTGTAAGGTTGCTTGTAAAACTGCCAGTGCCGTTACTGTCTGTTGTTTTATTATTGACGATAGTAGGATTGCTGCTTGTACTCCAACACACACCTCTTGCAGTGACGACGCTGTTGCCTGCGCTGCTAACCGTGCCGCCTGAAACGGCTGTGGTATTGGCAATGCTGCTGATGGTTACCGTGCTTACCATAGGCAACTGCGGTGCTACACCTATTACTACAATATAGCCGGTTTTTGTTTTGGTATTGCTGCCGTCCGCATTTGTTACAGTAAGCGTTACATTGTATGTTCCCGCAGCGTGGTATTGAATATTGACCGGATTTTGTAAAGTAGAAGAAGACGGTGTACCTCCGGCAAAGCTCCACGACCACGATGTAGGATTGCCGGTAGATAAATCTGTAAAGCTGGTCACCGAATCTGTTTTAATATTGGTAACACTTGCAGAAAAATCTGCTGCCGGTAAGGTTGCATTATCCTTAATCTTGGCGCAAGAAATAATTAGTGTACTGCATAACATCAAAACAAACGGCAGGAATTTTAAATTTCTCATGATTTCATTTTTTTATACCCTAAAAGTAGATAGCTTACCAAAGCCACTCAATCATTAAAAAAGATGATTTTCACAGGCAGATTCTTAAAAAATCATTAAAAAAGAGGATAGAAAATGTGATCATGCAATATTTAATTTGCATGGTATAAAAATGTAAATTAGGGTATGAGAAAATTGTTGCTGATCTTGATTGTGGCGCTGGCTATTTTTTCCAGTAACGGGAGGGCACAGCCACTGACAAAGAACGATAGCCTGCGCAACAATATCAGTAAAGCTGCTACCGATAGCTTGAAAATAGAGGCCTTATACGAATACATGAAAGCCAATCTGAATAATAATACTTCAGATTTTGAGCCCTATATAAGAGAAATGATTTTTTTAAGCCGTAAAATCAATTTCAAATGGGGATTAAGTACGGCTTATATTCTGAGCCTATCCTATTATAAAAACCGCGGAGAGATTGAGCGCTCCTTAAACTATGCCGATTCAGCAACGCTGGTGACTAAAGGCGATACAGCAGAAAATATGCGCACCAATATGGGACATATCTCTAGCAACCGTGGTAATCTATATTACAATATCGGCGATTATGAAAATGCCCTGAAAGATTATTTTCAGGCAGGAAAAATCTTCAGGCAATTACACCATAAATTACTTGCCACTATCTATAGCAATATCAGCAATTGTTTTATGTCCTTATCTGACCACAAGAAAGCCATCGAATACTCGCGGTTAGCGGTTAGCACAGCGAAAACTGTTGGTGACAAAAGACTATTGGCAACAAGTATGATGAATCTGGCAACTGCCTATACGAATATGGACAACTACAAAGCCGCTGATTCTTTATTACGCGTGGCCTGGCCCATTGTAGAGCATCTGCAAAATTCAAAAAGCTTCCATGCCTACTACTATAATAAAGCTGAGATAGAGGCTTATTATAAAAAGGACACTCTAAAAGCGATTGACTACTATCAAAAATCTTACGCATATGCGCTGCAAAATCAAGACGTTTCACAGCAGGGCAAGGCGCTTGATCTCATTATCAACTTTCAACTTGATCTAAAACAAAAGGATGCCAAGGCAAATATTGACAAGTTATACCAGCTAGCCAAAGAGAACGGACTTGATGACAACAGGGCATCTGCACTGGATTACTACTCGACATGGTACAGCCGCTTAGGTGATTACAGAAAAGCTTATGAATATGAAAAGCGCTTTCGCACGGTTTCAGACAGTTTACAATCAAATGAAATCAAAGAAAAAGCATCCATGATGGAAGTTCGTTTTCGTGTTGCCAATAAAGAACAGGAGATTAATCAATTAAAAGCAACACAAAAAATTCAGAAACTATCTATCCGTCAAAAAAACACCCTCAATTATATACTCATTGGCAGTCTGCTCGCCTTGCTGGTTATTTCCATTCTGATTTACCGAAACTACAAGCACCGGCAAAAACTGCAACAGGCAAGGATTAACGAGCTGGAGACTGAAAAACAGCTTGCTGCCACCGAAGCTGTACTGAAAGGTGAAGAACAAGAGCGCACCCGACTGGCCAAAGATTTGCATGATGGATTGGGTGGGATGCTGAGTGGTATAAAATTTTCATTAGGGAACATCAAAGAGAATTTAATAATGACCCCAGACAATGCCCATGCTTTTGAGCGCAGTATCGATATGCTGGACAGCTCTATTCGGGAAATGCGACGTGTGGCGCACAACATGATGCCCGAAATACTGGTGAAATATGGGTTGGATACTGCTCTAAAGGAGTTCTGTGCAGAGATGGATCGTGGTGCTGTGCTGCATGTAAATTACCAATCAGTAGGCATGCATCAAGCAGATATACCACAAACAACTTCAATTACTATTTATCGTATTATACAGGAGCTCCTGAACAACACCATTAAACATGCCAATGCCAAAAATGTATTGGTGCAGTTACACCACTCCGCACAGGAGAAACTATTAGCGGTTACAGTTGAAGATGATGGGAATGGTTTTGACACTAACTTGCTGAAGCAATCTAATGGCATGGGCTGGCTGAATATCCGAAACCGTGTGGAATTTTTAAAAGGGAAGATTGACATTCAGTCTTCATTGGGAAAAGGGACTTCTATTATGATAGAAATTACAATTTAAGGGCAGGCAATGAAAACAGGCATTTTTGTAGTAGACGACCATTATATGGTGATAGAGGGTATTCGATCTTTATTGCAAAACGAAAAGACCGTGGATTGGATGGGGCATGCTACCAATGCTGAATCCTGCCTGAGTTTTCTTAAGCTTCATGAACCAGATGTAATATTAATGGATGTAAACCTCCCCGATAAAAGCGGAATAGATTTATGCAAAGAAGTCAAACAGTTATATCCCGCCATGGCTATACTTGGACTTAGCACCTTTAACCAGCAGGCGATCATCAAAAACATGATAGATAATGGCGCCTTAGGCTATGTATTAAAAAATGCTACAAAGGAAGAGCTAATGGAAGCCATAAACAGCGTACTCAAAGGCAAAGTATACTATAGTTTCGAAGTTTTAAGCTCCTTGAGAAAACCGGAGCCCAATCAGTTCCTCATCACCCGAAGGGAAAAAGAAGTACTGTTGTTAATTGCCGAAGGGTTAACCAATGCAGAGATCGCAGAAAAGCTCTTCATCAGTGTTCCAACGGTAAATACACACCGCAAAAGCCTGTTAGAAAAATTTGAAGTGAAAAATACGGCGATGTTAATCGCTAAAGCTACAAAGCTAGAGTTGATTTAACGGGTGCCGGTTCGCTACTTCGCCTTGCCTCTATCTGCAGTAAGAACTTCCGAGGCATCGTCATATCTGCCCATAAATAACCTGAAACTGGATGAATCGGTTAGATAATTGTAAGTCAGATGAATAATCAAATTTAAATTCAAAGAATATGTTTTTTTAAAATTAGTTTTGTAAATAATACTTACAAAGTCTTAAATATTCCAAAAGTTAACGGTGATTATAACCTCAAACTTCAACAAGATTATGACCAAAAAATTGATAAGCCATTTTAGAAAGTATGTTGAAATAGATCCTAACGATGAGCCTGTAATTTTATCATATTTCGAACCCTTGCTTTTTGCAAAAAAGGAAAATTTAACGCATAACAATTCTCAATGCAAGTTTCATTATTTTGTAGAAAATGGGTGTCTGCGCATGTTTTATATTTGCGATAAAGGTATTGAACAAACTATTCAATTTGCGATTGAGGACTGGTGGATTACTGACTATCTCGCGTTTGAAAAACAAGCTCGAACAGAATTTATTATACAAGCGGTTGAAAAAACAGATGTTCTAGCAATTAGTTATAATAATCAGGAAAAACTTCTCAAGAAATACCCTCAACTTGAACACTATTTCAGACTAATTTACCAAAGAGCTTATGCAGCAACCCAACATCGCTCTAAATATTTACATACTCTTTCCAGTGAGCAACTTTATCATCTTTTTAATAATAAATTCCCTGAATTTACCCGAAGAGTTCCTCAACATATCCTTGCATCCTATCTTAATATGACCCCTGAGTATCTAAGCGAGATAAAAGCGAAAAAGCGTTCGACATCTTAAACTCAATTTTTGGTAAGATACATTTAATTAAGTGCAAGACAGGATTCTTTGACCACCTCATGGTATCTACCATTGGAAATAGTCCCGTTGCAAAATCTTAAACTGGTTTAAGATTATACTTTTTTTTAATCCTCAATTTTGCTTCATTAATAACTAAAACAGAAATCAAATGAAAATTGTAATTATTGGGGGTACTGGACTTATCGGTAGCCAAGTGGCAAACATGTTAAAAAATAAACACGAAGTAATTGCTGCCTCGCCTAATACAG
Organism: Pedobacter nutrimenti; assembly: GCF_032678445.1. GTDB lineage: Bacteria > Bacteroidota > Bacteroidia > Sphingobacteriales > Sphingobacteriaceae > Pedobacter > Pedobacter nutrimenti_A. The sequence continues at coordinate 397,333 of NZ_JAVTSQ010000004.1, read as the reverse complement.
GAGTAAATACTATCACGGGAGAAGGTCTTGAAGAAGCCATTAAAAATGCGAATGTTGTCATCGATGTTTCTAACTCACCATCATTCGATGACGATCCTGTAATGAATTTCTTCAAAACATCAAATCAAAATCTACTGCCTGCGGAAAAGAGAGCGGGGGTACAACATCACATTGCCTTGTCAGTTGTCGGAACGGATAAACTACAGGACAGCGGATATTTTCGTGCCAAGCAAGTCCAAGAAAATTTAATTAAAGAATCTGGTATTCCCTTTACTATTGTACATGCAACACAATTTTTTGAGTTTGCAGGCGGTATTGCTGCAATGAGCACATCCGAAGGAAAAGTTAAACTTTCGGATGCATTTATTCAACCCATTGCGAGTGTTGATGTTGCAACATTTCTTGCAAAAGTAGCCATAGAAAAACCCGCAAATAAGATTTTGGAAATTGGCGGCCCTGAACGATTCAGAATTGATGAGTGGATAAAGCAATATATCTCATCAACAGGAAAGAGTTTGGAGGTTGAAACTGATATTAATGCGCCATATTCAGGTGTAGTACTTGAAAAGACAACACTTACTCCTCAAAATCCTGTGTATTTAGGAACTAATGAATACCAAAATTGGATTGCTAAGCCTGAAAACAAACGTTGATATTGAAGAAGAACTGATCGTATGGGACGAGGTCAAGCTTTCTCTTTGATGTAATTTAGAAAAAGAGCCTGATGATGATTCAGGCTCTTCTCAGAGCTTTAATTTATTAAATTAAAATCAGGTGCAACGGCATTCTCCTCCATTCTTTTATAGTTACCGCCTTATAGTTGGCAGCCATCCAACCACTCCATTTCTACGTATGCTCAAACGAGACGGTGCTTTTTTCCCTTTGGCGTTCTCTTCAGCAAACAATAAGTTAGAAAGTGTAAGATAACTCTTTTGTAAACACCACCTGGAGTTTTATAAAAAGTTAAAATAAACTTGCGCAGTTAAATAACTGCACTTATATTTGCAGTCAAGTAACTGCATAAAAATAATGGAAACCCGTAGAGATGTATTTCAGGCTATAGCCGACCCAACCCGCAGGGCAATATTGGGGTTAGTGCTTTTACAGGCTATGACACCCGGAACAATTGCTGAAAAATTTAACTCGTCGCGACAAACGATATCAAAGCACATTCAGATCCTGACTGAATGTGAATTATTGAATCAAGTACAATCCGGCAGAGAAATTTTTTACCACTTCAATCCAAAAAAGATGAAAGAAATAGCAGAATGGTTAGAGCCTTATCGTAAAATGTGGGAGGATAGGTTTGACGCTATCGATGACTTACTGAAGGAAATGCAAAACAAAAAAACAGACTAAGAAAAATAATTCAATACAATTAAAAAACAAATGAGATGAATAAACAAATGTATCCTTGCTTATGGTTTGATGGTCAGGCCAGGGCTGCAGCAGATTTTTACTGCACCATTTTTCCCAATTCAAAAATAGTTAATGATTCAGGAATGGTGGTTAATTTTGAACTGAATGGACAATTTTTTATGGGGCTAAACGGGGGCGATATGTTTAAATTTAATGAAGCTGTTTCTTTCGTTATTCCCTGTAAAGATCAGGCAGAAATAGATCATTATTGGTATAAACTTATTGCAGACGGTGGCCAGGAAAGTCAATGCGGTTGGTGTAAAGACAAGTTTGGGTTATCCTGGCAGGTGGTCCCGGCCATTTTAGGCGAATTAATGTCAGATCCTGAAAAAGGGCAACGTGTTGTACAGGCATTTATGAAAATGAAAAAGTTCGATATCGAAGCATTAAATAATGCTTAAGGTGATTTAAATTAAGCATAAAAATGGCAAAGCAGATAGAAGTTACCAGGATATTTAATGCCCCTCCTGAAACGGTTTGGCAAGTTTGGGTAGACCCAGAATTGGTTAAGCGTTGGTGGGGTCCAAAACATTTCACATCGCCTCTGGCGAAAATTGATTTTCGTATTGGCGGGAAATCAATTGTAAGTATGCGAGCGCCAAAGGAAATGGGCGGACAGATGTTTTATTCTGTTTGGGAGTATATAAAAATCCTTCCCTTTGAAACAATCGAGTTTATTCAAAGCTTATGTAATGAAGGAGGCAATAAAATTGATCCAACAGAAGTAGGTATGCCTGCCGACTTTCCTATAGATATTAGAACAATTGTAACTTTTAAGGAAATTGCCTATGATAAAACAGAAATGACCGTTACAGAATTTGCAGAATTTGGTTCTATCAGCAATTTTGCGCAAATTGGTTTAGAACAAAGTATGGACAAAATAGTGGGTATTTTTAATTAGACAAAAGTGGAAATCAATATTCTGAAATGACAGCTAACCAATATCCCAAAGACTATTTATATAAGCGCGTTGTTCAAGCTAAGGCTTTCATCGATAACAACTACTCCGATAAAATTGATATTGACAACATATCAGATGAAGCCTATTTTTCAAAATTCCATTTTATAAGGCTTTTTAAAAAAATATATGGTAAAACACCTCACCAATATTTAACGTCTGTTAGAATTGATAATGCGATACTGATGTTACAGACAAACAAACCCGTTTCTGAAGTTTGCTATGCGGTGGGATTTGAAACAATAAGCGCATTCGGCAGCCTTTTTAAACGCGCTGTTGGCACAACGCCTTCTGCTTTTTTAGAAGCACAGCAACAAAAGAACATTCAAACCTTAAAGACCCCGTTAAAGTTTGTTCCTATTTGTTTTGCTTACCAATTCGGCTGGGACGAAAAATAGCAATTTTGAGATAGCCGCCCAGGAATTCATTAACCACCTTTGCTTTATCATTCACAATAAAACAAAAACTATGATTAGGAAATTAACTTTCGCAACTGTGTACGTATTAAACCAGGCTAGTGCTTATGATTTTTATGTAAACAAATTGGGCTTCAAAGTTCATACAGATGCCCCGCTGGGAAATGACAACAGATGGCTAACTGTTACACCACCAGACCAGCCCGAAATTGAAATTTCATTACTTCTTGTTGCCGAGAACGAAATGTTCACAAAGGAAGCGGTAAAAGCAGTTACCGAACTTATAAAAAAAGGGACATTTGGACATGGAGGATTTGAATGCAACGACATTTACGCAACTTACGAAGAATTAAAAAGCAAAGGAGTTGAATTTGCAAAACCGCCTAAAGAAGAATCCTATGGTGTAGCTGCTGTTTTTAAAGACGACTCAGGAAATTGGTTTTCTTTAACGCAGAAAGGATAATCTGCTACAAAATGGTAGCGATTTTTTACGGATGTTCAAGAAGTTAATGACTCAAACAAATTATTCTATCATTTCTTGAACATTTTCCATTACATAAAGTAAATTGTGATTTCAATGAAATAAACTTGTAAGACAAATCTAAAAATACAATAAGATGAATATGATCAATTTACAGGCCTACTATGAAAATATCAAAAAAAAGACGGGTAAAACCCCAGCTGATTTTAAAAAATTGGCAGAAAAGAAAGGTTTTGTTATTAATGGAAACCTAAAACCAGATGTGAAAGCTGGCGAAGTGATGATTTGGTTAAAGGAAGATTTCAAGTTGGGTCGAGGTCATGCGTTGTCTATTTATCACTCTTTCAAAGCAGAAGAAGAAGAAGAAAGATATCAGTAACATCCTAATGCTGATCAGGATGTTACTGATATCGTTAGCTAGACAAGAAGAAAAGTTGGCAAAAATGGATTGAACTGCTGGGTAAGTGTAACCACTACCCCATAAAATAGAAATTAAATGTCACACCGTACCTATCTATACAATATCAGTACACCCTCAATTGCTGAAAATAACGATAAGATGATGATGGAATGGGGGTATGAAATGCCACTCATGCTCCAACCATTGCTTATAGAAGGAGGCTTCGTATCAGGGAACAATTACAACAATCATGTTGAATTTAATGATTCTGGATTATACTATGATTCCAGGCCTGGGATTGAAAACCTACAGCGGTTTTATAAGTTTCTGGAAGACCAGCCTGGTCTGATCACAGACATAGATAAATTTAAAGATGCTCGCGATAAGCTGTTCAATTACCTGGATAGGCTTACTGGTGCCTATTTTCATTTGGACATCTGGGATGTTTTAAACATGGAGGATACGCCCCATGAAGAACAGGCAGGGCTTTGGCTGGCTAACATTGCCCACAACAACCTGGTTATTACACAAGCAATGGAGGCCGGGGATATCAGTCTTTTAAAATATAAAAACCTTAAGGATGTTAGTCCCGCTTTTACCTCTTTTCCGGACCTGTTAAATTATGAAAGTTACAATTACGGCTGGTCATGTATTTGGGTAGATGTTGAAGAGGATCTTTCTTATGAAATATTTGAAGAAAATAACCTTTGGGGGTTAAAAGCTAGGGATGGCCGTATTTTACTGCAGCCCCAGTTTGATGAATTTTATGGTTTTGGGGCATCAGACCTGGCAGTAGTATCAAGAGATGGAAAGTACGGATATGTGGATACTACTGGAAGAATAGCAATCCCACTGGTCTGGGATGACGCGTATGATTTCGAATATTCAGGTGTCGCGGTGGCTGCATTGCAACAAAAAACAGGATTGATCAATACAAAAGGTGATCACATCACTCCGTTTGTTTATGACGAACTGGAAACTGTTGGTGATAGAAATTTCTTCAATGCAAAAAAAGAATCTTTCTGGGGTGTCATTGACTCTTCGGGGAAGGTTATGATTGATTTTGAACACACAGAGGCCATTGAAGCTGGATATGGCTTTTACCATACCAACATTAGTGGACAGAAAACCCAAAAAATTTACAATAAGTTTTTTAAGTACCTGGGCGAATTCCCAATTGATTCCATAGAAAATCTTGATAATGGACTGCTGTTGATTAAACCCGATAGAGGCCCAAACTTGGGTTTGCTATACAAAAAAGATGGAACCCTGCTGGATAGTGGATTTGAAAAAATCAATAGACAAACAAATTTCAACGATCTGCTTGTCATTAGAAAAGACAAAAAACATGGCCTCATTAGCAGAGAAAAGGAATGTTATATACTGCCCTGTAATTATGATGCAATTTTGGATATTCGTGCCAGAGTTAACGATGAAATAAGTGACATTGCTCTGATTCATCAGACAAATAAAAAAGGTATTTATGATGGCAATCCACAAAATCCATCCTGGTTAATCCCCCTTGATGACTATCAGCAAATCCTTTGGCTGCATGAAACTGTTTTTACCCTGCAAAAAAAACAAATGTGGAATATCTTTAATGCTGCAACCAATGATATAAGTGATTTTGAATTTGATCTGGTTGTTCAGAAACCGAATGAAGATGGCTTTGCCTATGCTTTTAAAGGAGATCAGGTCTATTCTGTTGGTGCAACTGCAATTACCCCTACAAATAAGTCAGCTGCACTGGAGCATGCCAGTGAGGATTATGCTTATTATTTTGAGTACGAATCCAGGAAGAGACTTTTAGCCTATGGAAAAGGGATGAGCAGGCATGATGAACAAGTGGCGGACGAACTGAGCTCTGCCCACGACCTGTGTGTTCTGGCTACAGCCGCCTACAATACCGAAGATTATGCAAAATCAGTCTACTATGATACCATTGCAGCTGAAAAAGGTTATGCGCTTTCAATGAATAATCTTGCACATCTTTATTATCATTCTAAGGGGTTTACTGATGACGATAAAGCTTTTTATTGGTATCATAAAAGTGCCATGGCCGATAATGAAAATGCGATGAACGGACTGGGCATGTGTTACAGGCGTGGAATTGGTACCCCTGTGGATATAGAAAAGTCATTATTCTGGCTAAATAAAGCCGCTGAAGCACAACTGGCAATAGCCAATAACAACCTTGGCGACTTGTATACCGATGATCTGGAGCTTCCATATGATTACGAGAAGGCGCTTCAATACTATCAGGCCGCTGCAGATCTGGGCGAACCCAGAAACAACTGGTTGGGTTATCTGTATGATTTAAAAGGGGATTACGAAAAAGCACTGAAGTATTACCAGCTGGCGGCTGACGAAGGTATTGATGTTTCTGCGTACAATCTTGGCATTTTTTATTTAAATGGATTGGGGACCAGCAAAAATGTAATCAAAGCAATAGATAGCTTTAAACTTTCATTAGATCTTGGGTATGAGAAGGCACATATACAACTGGCCTTGATTTACCAGGATGAAACAGGTTTTATGGATAAACAAAAAGTAAAACAGCATCTGGATGAAGCCAAAACAGCGGGACTGGAAATACCTGAAGAACTACTGATCAAAAGGAAAGGCTGGTTTGGCTTTTAAGAAAAAACAGTAAAGTACTCCAGGCAATTTTCCTGGAGTACTTTACTGTTTGAAAATATCTTAAATATGTTTGTTGATATCCTCTTTTGCACCACTGCCCTTCTCCGTCTCCAGAACAATAACAAAAGGCTGTTTTTGACCCACTGTAGGTATATGAATTGCAGAAGTACTGCCGTCTATTTTTTCAATGGATAATTGTTTTTTTCCCTCTAATAAATATCCCTGCGTTATCCCCATGTGACCTCCTTGTTTAACTAGTAGACTTCCAGATACCGGAACATTAAACACGATCATATAAACTTTATTTGTATTTCTGCTTTTAGTAAAGTACCCCCAGTCTTGTTTTTCCAGTCCTGCATATTCACAGTTATAGATTGCCTCGTTGTTTACCTTCATCCAGTCCCCTATTTCAGCAGCCAGTTTTTTCTCTTCTTCACGGATTGATCCATCCCCTTTAGGGCCAAAATTCAACACAAAATTCCCGCCCAGGGACACAGCTTTGGCCGTCATTTCAATCAACTCGTTACTGGTCTTAATATGTCCTTTCCAGGCCTTGTTATAGCCCCATTGATTTTCCGGAACCGTCATTACGCAATCCCAATCGTTCCCATGCACGTCTTCTATTTTATTGGGTAATTTACGTTCCCATCCTTGCTCATAATCCCCCATAAGCATATGATTAGAATCAAAATGACGTTTTCCAAATTCATCAGCTCTAAAGCGGCTGCCAATAATCAATCCCGGACGCAGTTTACGCATTTCAGTTTCCAGTTCATCGGCAAATTCAGCCTGTTTTACCCAGGATTTATCCCAGGTCCCATCGAACCAAAGTCCTTTAGCTGTAGGATACCTGGTCAGCAATTCAATTAATTGGTTTCGGGTAAATTTCTTAAAGCCTTCAAAGGCAATACTATCAGACTTGGTTTTGATATCATATCTCCAGCCCGGATGGTTCCAGTCCATGATAGAAAAATACAAGATCACATCTATCCCCGCCTTATTGTAGGCATCTACCAGCGGCCCGATTACATCCTTCTTCCATGGAGACTTTGCTACAGTATAAGACGTATATTTACTAGGCCATAAGCAGAATCCATCATGGTGTTTAGTGGTTATGGTCACATATTTAGCGCCCATATTCTTCGCTATCCCAGCCCATTCTTCAGGATTGAAGTTAACTGGATTAAACTTATAAATCAAAGAGTCATAAGTCGATTTCGGGATGCCATTCCAGGATCTGATCCATTCCGCAGCACCATCGTATTGTTTGCCATTCCATTCGCCACCAGGTATAGCGTACAAGCCCCAATGGATAAACTGCCCAAGACCATAACCCCTCCATTTCTGCATCACCTCGTCGGTTCTTTTTCCAATGCGATGCGCACCGTGTTTCAATGAAATTGCTGCCTGTTGATGTTCAACCTGCTGTGCCTGGCAAAATTGGCTACACAATATGGCGCTTATCAGAATCAGGAATAACTTTCTGTTCTTCATAATTTCTTCTCTTTTTAATAACCAGTGTTCTGGTCCAGTTTTGCGTCTTTATTCAAATCTATTTCTGCCTGTGGGATAGGCAATAATTGATTAAATGCCTTAATAGAACCTGCTGAAGTAGGATTGTATTTTTGCACCCGGTCAAATAAAGTACCAGTACGCATTAGGGTAACCCGACGGTCCTCTTCAGCGGTAAGTTCCCTTGCTCTTTCATCTAAAATAAGATCCATTGTGATGTCACCAGCCTGTACCAAATCTGCATTCGCCCTTGTACGCAATACATTTATACTCGTCGCGGCCTCAGATAACTTACCCTGTTTAAATTGTGCTTCTGCAAGAAGCAGATAAGTCTCACCTAAACGCATTTGGATGCGATCTTTATAGGTAATCGTTCCAAAAGGCTCCTGATCGGTATAATAATTCCATTTAGTGGTATGCGCATAAATATTCTGAATGGTATCAAAACCAGTAACAACTACCTGTTTTCCGTATTTAGGAGACGTTGGATCATTATAATAGAATTTGCGGTGAATATTGAATCCAGAATTACGCATATCATTCTTTTTATACAAATCATAGGTCCACCAGTTGGTAGGTCTGATCCGCCCTATACCTCTTCCGCCTAAAGAATCTGCAATCAGCATTCCTGGGATATTCACATAGAAAGGGACCCAGCATCTCCTACGCTGATCTGTTGGGCTAAACCCACCAGGGATATTATAATTTTGCTCAATAACCCAAATGGCTTCTGCATTTCCCTGGTTTCTTCTCATATTTCCATAAATGAACATATCTGAAAACGGATCACCTGGCTGATCCTTTTTTATCCCATAACGTGTATTTATTAACCGAAGTGCTCCATTAGCAATAACCTTTTTAGCTTCAGCCTCTGCCAGATCCGGTTTATTTGCTCTAAGATAAACTAAAGCTAACAATTGCGAAGCAGCAGATTTATTGATACGCCCCTGTGCTTTTAATTTAGAAAAATCCGGAAGGTTCACTGCAGCATAGTTTAAATCAGCAATGATAAAATTCAATACCGAATCTGCAGGTGCACGTACAAAGTCTGTTTTAGGTGCGGTAAGTGAATGCTTTACCAATGGTATCCCACCATATAAGCTGGACATAAAATTATAAGCATAAGCCCTGAAGAATTTAGCTTCGGCAATATAACCGTTTTTTTGATCCGGTGTTAAAGTTGTGCTGCCAGATTCGATAGCGTCGATAATCTGATTAGCCGAATTGACCGTTTTATATCCCCAGCGCCAGAATCCTGCTGAGGCTACATCCTGCGAATTGAGTTGCCCATAACTTTCATAAGGAACCATTGCTGAAGTTGCTTGCCCATTTCTGGCGATATCAGTTCCTGATGCCATGGTTGCAATAATTCCCTGGTCACCTTCATACTGATCGCGAACTGTATTTTGCAAACCTGCAATTGCTGCCTCGAAGCCAAGCGGATCAACCAGTGTATTCTCAGGAGCATAGGCTGATTTTAAATTCTCATCCAGGAAACTCTTTTTACATCCCGCACCTAGAACTGAAAACAGAACCAGTGCATATATATATAAAACTAACTTTTTCATCTGTTTATAATTATTGATTTGGATTGATATTTTTATTTGTATCAATGAGCTCGCAAGCTCGGGTTGTTTTTTATATGTGATGAAGCTATCATTTAAATTTATTGTAGACCAATGTTGATACCCATTACAAAAGTTCGCACCTGAGGATAAAAGGTACTTGCCTGGTTATCATAATATTTATAAGGATCAGACTCAGGATCCCAGCCCAACCATTTAGAGAACGTAGCCAGGTTCCTTCCACTCACATAAACGCGCAGATTGTTTATTTTAAACTTATTGAGTTTCTCGACAGCAAAATCATAACTCAGCGTCGCATCCTTTATCCTGGTAAATGATCCGTCAACCGGATAGGTATACTGTCTTGAATTGGTGTAAGCCAGGGATGGGCTGGTATTACTTTTGTTTTCTGGGGTCCAATAGGTATAGCTAGCAGGCAGATTGATTCTGCCAAGCTGATCCCGGTAATCATAAATCGTATTCGGCTTTAATACACCCTGCACTGTCTGGATAAAGACACTCAGGGAAAGGTGCTTATATTTAAATGTATTGGTTATACCAGCAATATAATTGGGTAGACGGGTTCCGAGATAAGTGCGGTCTTGGGAATTGATTTTTCCATCGCTATTTAGATCCTGAAATTTCAAATCGCCAGGTTTAGCAGATGGATCTACACTAAAATCATCGCCTTTTTGCCAAACACCAATTAATTTATAATCGTAAACTCCTTGCAGGGATTTGCCAATAAAAAGGTTATTGACAATGTCATCTTTACCATCTCCATAAAGAGATTTAACTTTGTTACGATTTAAGGAGAAATTAAAATTAGTTTCCCATGAAAAATCTTCCTGTACTATATTTCTGGAAGTAATACTAGCTTCAAAACCTTTGTTTGCAGTTTTACCTACATTATCTAAAATCGAAGTATAACCTGTTATATTTGGTATTTTTCTGGATAGCAGTAAATCATAAGTATTGGTAAAATAAGTCTCTAAAGATCCAGAAATCCGGTTGGAAAGGATAGAGAAATCTATAGCAGCGTTGAATCCTTTTGTGCTCTCCCATTTGAGATTCTTGTTTCCGATCCTGCTTGGTGTTACACCAATCGTAGTCACACCATCATAAATATATGGGACGGTAGCCAGGGTACTTAAGGTATTATAAGGAGAAACTCCCTGGTTACCTGAAACACCATAAGATAGACGAAGCTTTAGTGAATTCACTATTTTGCTTTCTTTTAAAAAGCTTTCATTATTTATATTCCAACCCAAGGCGATGGAAGGAAAAGTTCCATATTTATTATCGCTGCCAAAACCCGAATAACCGTCTCGTCTCGCAGTTAATGTCAAAAGGTACCGGCTGTCATAAGCGTAGTTTATCCTAAGCATCTGAGAGACCAGCGTGCTGGCATAATAATTAGAGGTTGTAGTCTGTTTCTGACCTGCACCAATATTATTAAAATCGAGCATATCATTAATGAAAGTGTTTGCACTAATGGTGGATTTGAAATCATCATTTTTTTGTGCACTGTATAGACCAGTTATATCTAAATTATGCTTTCCAAAAGTTCTCTGGTAACCAAATATGTTTTCAACGAGCCAGTTTTTAGCTTCCTCATTGGCTAAGCTTGCAGTTCCAAGAAGATCTCCGGTTTTACGACCAGTATAATCTCCCGTACGATCGGGTTTATAAGTATAAGCGGTATTCAGCCTGTACTTAAATCCTTTAATAAACTCTGGTTTTATCTCTGCATAGGCATTTCCGCTTAAGGTCCTGGTTAAATTTAGTGTTGGCTGATATAACCCCAGCAGTGGATTAGTATAGAGCTGTTCAGGATTCATCGGATATACCTCATAATCTCCTTGTGCGTTGTACAAATGCCCGTATGGACTCATAACAGTCGCCATATAGAGATTTACTTTTCCTCCTCCCTGATCATTATTAGTAAAAAACAGGTTGGTTCCTGCAGTTAGCCAGGAGGTAATTTTTGCATCAAGGTTGGAACGTACGCTGAATCGGCTATACTGGTATCCTTTCAATACTCCTTTCTCCTTTGTATAATTTCCTGACACATAATATTTTACATCTTCCGTACCGCCCGAAACATTAAGTTCGTGGTTCTGGATAAAACCTTGTTGAGAAATCTCTTTTAACCAGTCAGTCTCTATTCCCTTATCATAATTGTCCTTTTCATACTGATTGGGAACAGGCGCAGATGCTTTATTGGTTTGTGCTGTGTAATCGAGATTCTTTTGTGCGTATTGTGCGCCATTCATTGGCTTTGCTGCACCAGTTATATTTTCCAGGCCAAACCAGGTACTATAGGCAACTACAGGTTTACCTGTTTTTCCCCTCTTGGTCGTGATCAGAACAACGCCATTCGATCCACGGGTTCCATAAATTGCGGTAGCGGATGCATCTTTAAGTACATCAATGGACTGTATGTCGGTACTGTTAATATCGTTATAAGAACCACTGAATGGAATACCATCCAAAACAATTAGAGGACTGTTGCTTGCCGTAATGGAATGTAATCCCCTGATAAAAAAATCCGGTGATTTTCCAGGGGCATTAGAGGAAGAACTGATGTTTACACCAGCAACCGAACCTTGCATAGCCTGTAAAACATTGGTTACCGGAAGGTTATCCAGGCGCTCTTTTGGAACCGAAGAGATAGATCCGGTTACATCGCTTTTCTTCTGTGTACCATACCCCACCACAACAACTTCATCCAGGGCTTTCTTATCCGCTTTCAGAACAATATTTACAGTACCTCCTTTCACAGGGACTTCCTGAGGTAAATAACCGATACTACTTACCATTAATATAGCATTTGGATTTTTAAGTGTAATAGAAAATTCTCCCTGACCGTTGGTGCTGGCCCCATTCTTGGTTCCCTTTTCCAGAATACTAACTCCAGGTAGTGGCATACCCTCTTCATCCCTCACAATCCCTTTTACATTTTGTTGAGCTGTCGGTTTCAACTCTATTTGTGCTACAAGTGGGCCTGCAAATGCTTCTGCATGAGATAAACAGGCAAGTAATGGCACCATCACCAGGAACTTCCTGGATACCGGCCACCATAATTCTTTTGGTAGTCTTCTTCTTTTCATATATGGTTGGTTAGTTAAGTTGACAATTAGAAATCTATTTGGTTATAATCAAAAATGTTGTTTTAAACAGCTAAAAAAGATGAATATTCAAAGCAAAAAGGTAGAAAAATCGAAATGACGGCCGGTTAATGGCAAATCCCTTATCTATTTGCCATTATAATTCCAGATCACCTCGTCAGTATAACTCTTCCCGTCTTTTGTGGTTCTGGTCTTAATCATATTCTTCCCTTTCTTTAGTTCTATATGATCGAATACATAATGTACTGGAACATCAACTACTTGTGGCGCAGCAGTTATTTTCTTGCCATTCAGATAAAGCTCAGGCTGTCCGGTATTGGAATATACTGTAACTTGTGTAGCCTGCTGCGTACGCTCAGTTGTTCTCCGCTCGGTAATGTACAGTACAGGTTCCTTGCTCCAGTTTGCTTTGTACCAGTAAAAAGCATCCTTTTTTAGTTTGCGGTCAAAAGTAACCAGGCCTTTCATATTTCGTGCAGGCATTCCTCCTCTATCCCACATAGGGGTAGCAAAGTCAAACATATTCCATAAATAGGAAGCAACGATATATGGGTGTTTCGCGATAATAGGCCACTGTATCTCGTGTGTCTTTGTTTCATAATTCTCAGGATAAGCGGGCAAAGTATAATTAAAGGTATCGCCCAGAAGGGCCTGCTCTTTCTGATGAAATACATTCCCGTCTGCGCCATATTCCGATAAAACCACTTTGTTATCCGGATATTTTTGCTCCAGACTTTCAGCCCATTTATCCAACCCACCAATTTTACCTTCGTACCAGCCATAGTAACGGTTCATTCCCTGAATATCCGCATTCAGGTTTGTTGGTCTTTCCATCTCACCATAGCCGCTCACACTTACGGTATAACGGCCTGGATCTTCTATTTTAGCAATCTCATTAAGATCTCTGGTCAAAGCGGCAGGAAAATCTGCAGGTGTTTTTCCATACACCTCATTATGCAATCCCCAAACATAAATAGACGGATGGTTATAATTCTGACGGATCAGTTCGGTCAATTGCTGCTTGGCATTATCCCCTTCTTCAGAAGTATAGGTATTTACAAAAGGAATTTCGGCCCAGATCACAAATCCCATTGTATCACATTGCGAATAGATATATTCTGCCTGCTGATAATGGGCAAAGCGAATGGTGGTTGCCCCCATTTCCCTGATCATATCCAGGTCTTCCTTGTGCTGCGAATTGCTTAATGCATTTCCATATTTCCACCTGTCCTGGTGACGGGTAACCCCATACATAGGATAAGCCTTATCGTTTACGAAAAATCCTTTCTTTCCGGCAAATTCAAATTTTCTAAGACCTAATGGCTGTACAACTTCATCGATAACCTGACCCTTTTGAAGAATCTGGGTAACTACTTTATACAGATAAGGGTCGTCTAATCCTTGCCATAAATGAGGATTTTCCACCGTAAAATTCTGTTCAAAGCGCTGTCTCCCCTGCATCGTTACCCGCTCGTCTGTACTTTTAGCCAGAACAGATTTCCCTTCTTTATTGTATACCGTCGTTTTGATTGTTATTTCCTGCGGAGCAGAAAGTTTGTTCTCTATCTTAATAGCCAGGTTAACCTCTGCAGATTTAGGAGATACATCTTTCTGGCTTAAATAAATCCCTGGCGATGCGTAATCTGTGGTACTGATGTTCAGCTTATTGGTTACAATTAAGCTTACAGGCCTGTAAATACCCCCATAAATTCCAAACAAAAAGTGATTAACGGGGATAACATCTTTTCTGGCCTTGTTGTTAACTTTAACAAGAACGGTATTTTTTGAACCAGGCTTAACCGCATAAGTGATCTCAAAACAAAAAGCACTATAAGATCCCTTATGCGTACCAACCAGTTTATCATTTACATAGACTTGTGCAACCTGCCCTACCCCTTCAAAACGTAAAAAGACCCTTTTATCTTTATATTCTTCGCCCAGCTCAAACTCTTTTTTATACTGTCCTTCACCCTCATAGAAATCTTTTGACAGCTGCATATCTTCCGCATTCCAGGTATGTGGTATACTTACACTTTCCCATTCAGTCTTTGCGACCACGTTTTCGTTTGTTTTTTTGAATTTCCAGCCACCGTTAAAATTTAAAGTTGATCTGGATTGCGCGCTCACAGCTAAGCAAAAAAAGGAAAATGCCAAAGTTAAAAAGGCTATATTTTTATTCATATTCATCGTTATGGAAATTTCATCCGGGAGCTGGATTCATTTGTCCAAAACTGTCAGATTATTTTTTTTAAAAAGAGGATTATTCAAAAGAAAAAGATAGAAAAATCAAAAAAAACATACATTTAGAAAGAATTAAGCAAGATTCTGTTCCGATTCAACTCGATTATTCGGATATTCAGAGTCCCAATCAAACCACAATCATCATGTTCGCTAAAAAGAGCTGTAGCTATTTGTCCTGGATTTTATTTATGGTATTCGTACAGCTACATGCCTATGCCCAAAAAGAGGTTCAGTTCAGCAATTTGACCCTGGAAAATGGACTTTCACAAAACTCGGTGCTTGCCATTTGCCAGGACAATCAACAATTTCTCTGGTTTGGAACAAAACACGGCCTTAACAGATATGATGGTTATCAATTTAAGATCTATAGAAATATACCTTCCGTACCCGGCAGTCTTTCCTCCAGCAGTATCCAATATAACTATATAGATTCCAGAGGCGACCTCTGGATAGGAACAAGTAAAGGCTTAAACAAATACGACCGTCAGAAAGATAGTTTCATACGGTTCCTGAGCAATTCAAAAGATAAGTCTGCCATTAGCAACAATTCCATAGAGTACATATACGACGATAAGGACAGAAACCTATGGATTGGTACATTCAAAGGGCTGAATAAACTAGATAGAAAAACAAACACCTTTAAGCTGTATTCCTTTAAGGATACTCTGGCCCACCCCAGCCAAAATTCAATAACGGCTATTTTGATGGACAAGCATGGATTTCTCTGGGTAGGCAGTACAGATGGTCTGATGAAAGTACATTTTGAAAATGGACGTATGCAGTACCAGCTTTTCCAAAACCAGCAGGGTAAAACAAACAGCATCAGTTCAAGCTATATCACCAGTATTGCAATGGATACGCAGCAAAATATCTGGATCGGAACAGATAATGGAATCAATCTCTATCACGATAATGATCAAACTTTCACTTCTTTTACCCATAACAATAAGGACCAAAATTCAATTGTTCACAACGACATCCGCACAATTGCACTTAGAAATGATGGCATGTTGTGGATTGGCACCCAGGAAGGTTTAAGTATATTGAATCCCGCGACTAAAAGCTTCACAAATTACCAGCATGATCCTGAGTTAAAATGGGGTATTGCCCAAAACTCCGTCCACAGCATCTTTCAGGACATCAGTGGAACCATGTGGGTGGGCACCTATTATGGGGGCGTCAATTTTGCTTACCCCTATTCTACAGCATTTAAAGTACAGCAGAACAACAAACAGCATTCCAGTCTGAGCAGTAATGTGATCAGTTCCATTGTAGAAGATGAACAGCATAACTTATGGATCGGAACAGAAGGTGGTGGGTTAAATTATTACAACCGCTCTGCCCAAACCTATACGCACTATAAGAATAAACCTACAGACAATACAAGCTTAACCTCTAACCTTGTCAAAACAATCTACAGAAATAAAAAAGGCGATCTTCTGATTGGTACCCATCATGGCGGATTAAATTTCTTTGACCCCCGGACAAAGACTTTCAGACATATCGTCAATGTAAAAAATTACAAGAATGATGTTGGAACGGCAGAAATTATTGCTATTTATGAGGATAGTTATGGAAATACCTGGATAGGTTCCTTAGAAGGATTGAACCTGCTGAAAAAAACAAATGGAGAATATGCAGGACATACGGTAAAGAGCCCCTTAGAAAAAAATCTAAAAACCAAAGGTATTCAAGTCCTCTTTGAAGACCGGCAAAGAAAATTATGGATAGGCACCACAGCGGGATTACACCAATACGACCCTCAAACCCGGAAACTGACCTATTTTCTAAAAAATACTGCCGACAGCAGCCGGTTGCAGTCAGATTATATCAATTGCATTACTCAAAGTAAAAATGACGACCTTTGGATAGGGACTCATTTTGAAGGCATCAGCCGCTACAACCCAAAAACCAGTCATTTTAAAACCTATACAGAAAAGGACGGCTTATCAAACAACAATGTACTGGGCATAGTAGAAGACCATTCAGGTAATTTATGGATCAGTACGGATAACGGTTTGTCTAGACTAGATCCTAAAACAGGAAAATTCAGGAACTACACCAGAAGTGACGGTCTGGCCGGAAATGAATTCAATGTCAGGTCTTTCTTTAAAGACAGTAAAGGTGAGTTCTATTTTGGGGGGTATAATGGCCTAACTACCTTCTTTCCAGATCAGATAGAGATCAATAAATCTGCTGCACCTATTGTATTTACAGGATTAAAATTATTCAATCAGCCGGTTGACGTTAATGGGCCAGACAAATTGCTGAAAGAAGACATCAACAGCCAGAAAGAAATCACTTTTGCTCACGATCAGAATCATTTCACTATTGGTTTTGCACTCTTAAACTATATTAAATCAGATAAAAACAGATATACCTATAAATTAGACGGCTATGAAAAGGACTGGACCTATGTTCATACACCCAGTGCAACCTATACCAACCTTCCTCCCGGAGAATATGTATTTACGGTTAAAGGCATAAACAATGATGGTATCCCTGGCAAGGGCTCTGTAAGCATAAAAATAAAGATCCGCCCGCCCATATGGGCCAGTTGGTGGGCTTACTGTGCTTATCTGCTGATCTTTTCTGTGATACTATTCCTGGTGGTCAGGTACCTTTTCATTAAAGCCTTATTAAAACGATCTGTAGACCTGCAGCAAATGAAGCTGGATTTTTTCACTAATATTTCTCACGAAATACGTACACCGTTAACCTTGATTCTCACTCCTCTTGAAAATCTGCTCAAAAACACACAGGATAATTTGGAGATCAGCAGGCAAATCATCCCTATCAAAAATAACGCAGATCGCTTAATGCGCCTGATTACCGAACTCATGGATTTCAGAAAAGCAGAGACAGGCCATTTGAAATTATACGTCAGCTCGGATAATATCATTATTTTTTGCAAAGAGATTTTCCTCGCCTTCCAGCATGTGGCCATAGAAAAGAACATTACTTACCACTTTGAATCGTCAAAAGATGCTATAGAGATCTTTTTTGACAGAAAGCAACTAGAAAAAGTATTGTTTAATCTGTTGAGCAATGCCTTTAAATTCACAAAAGACCTTGGAACCATTACTCTAAGGATAATTGAGCATGCAGACGAGGTGGAAATTCAGGTTCATGATAATGGCGCAGGCATTTCTTATGAGAACCAGAACAAGCTTTTCAGTAGTTTCTTCCAGGTGGACGACCGGGACTCCAGCCATATTGGGTCGGGCATTGGGCTCGCACTTTCCAAAAGTATTGTACAAGCACATCATGGTACAATAGACATTGAGAGCATTCCTGCCACAGCACATACCCCCGGCGACACTTGTTTTACAGTTAAATTAAAAAAAGGAAAAACACATTTCAAATCTGAAGAATTTGCAGTGACCAGGGAAACCTATCCCGTTTTCAGTCCCGACGTAACCACCAATCCAGCTTCAACAGAGGAAGACCGCAAAAAAGATATCCCTAATAAAGAACATATCCTGATTATAGAAGACAATGCAGAGATCAGACAAATGCTTACCGGATCTGTCGGTCAGCATTACCAGGTAAGTGAAAGTATTGATGGCTTACAAGGCTGGGAAACCGCTATAGAACTCTTGCCGGATTTGATCATTTGTGATGTGATGATGCCCGTCATGGATGGTTTGGAACTCTGCAGAAAACTCAAGACTGATGAACGGACAAGCCATATCCCTGTCATCCTACTCACCGCCAGGTCCTCCCATATCCATCAGGTAACTGGACTGGAAACTGGCGCTGATGCCTATATTATGAAGCCGTTCAGCATGGAACTCCTGGAACTGAACATTAAAAACCTCATCCATTCCAGAGACCTCATGCGCATAAAATATGGCCAGCAGATCACCCTGCAACCACAGAATATCCAGATTGGGGCAACAGACCAGGCTTTCATTACAAAAGTGATTCAATATATAGAGGCACACATGTCTGAGCAAAGCTTTGGAGTGCCAGATCTGGCTTCAGAAACCGGCATGAGCCAGCCGGTCCTGTATAAAAAAATCAGGGCAATCACGGATCTGTCTGTAAACGATTTTATCAAATCCATACGTTTAAAAAGAGCGGTACAGCTTTTAGAGCAAAAAAGCTATACCATTTCAGAAATCTCTTATCTGATTGGGTTTAATGATCCTAAATATTTCAGCAGGGAATTCAAAAAACAATATGAAAAGACACCACGCGAATTTATAAATGAGCTAAAAAACAACAATCTATAAATACCATTTTTTATATCGGGCTAAAGCCTCCAGAAAATAATAGTCTGCATAAGTTAAGGGAACATCTACTTCAGATTTTAAAGGCAATGCACCTACACTGTGCAATAATAAAAAGCCACCGTTTTCTCCCGGCTTCGAGCGGTATTGGCCTGAAGACAGAGAGACAATCATTTTTCTGGCGGCAGAAACGAACCTGTCTTTGCTTCTTCCAGTAGAATATTGCCCCAATTCCAGCAAAGCCGATGAAATGACAGCTCCTGCAGAGACATCTCTGTAAGTATCCGGAATACCTGGTGCATTAAAATCCCAGTAGGGAATGCCATCAGCAGGCAGATTTGGATGCTTTAAGATAAAATCAGCAATATGGATAGCCTGGTCCAGGTATTTTTGATCCTTTGTAAAACGGTACATCATGGTATAGCCATACAAAGCCCATCCCTGGCCCCTGCTCCAGGCAGATTCATCTGCAGCACCTTGCGCTGTTCCTCTTCTGATCACTTTTCCGGTTAACATATCATAATCTACCACATGGTAGGAGCTGTAATCAGATCTGAAATGATTCTTCAGGGTTTTGTTGGCATGAGAAACGGCAATCTGTTTATATTTTGAGTCGCCACCATGCGCACTAGCCCAGAGCAACAGCTCCAGGTTCATCATATTATCAATAATCACAGGTCCTTTCCAGGTTTTACTGGAGTTCCAGGATTGAATGACCCCGGCAGCAGGATGATACCTGGTTGCCAGTGAACCCGCAGAGGTATCAATGACCGCTTTGTATTTCTCGTCCTTCAAAATTCTGTATGCATTTCCAAAACTGCAAAACATCATAAAGCCTAAATCATGGTTACCAGTGTAGTGTTTCTCTTTCTCCAATATAGAAAGTCGTCTTTTGGTCTCAGACAAAATTGCTGTATCTCCAGTATATTCGTAAATATAGAGCAATGAACCCGGATAAAAACCACTGCACCACCACTTTGTATCACTGGTTTCTATCTTTCCGCTCTTAGCATAATAGGTTTTAGGCATCACTCCGGCAGGAACATTTTTAGCCAGAACTTTATATTGCTCTTCAGCAAAATGAAACTGATCATCAATAAGCTGTTTCATTTGACTACGGTCCTGCCCTTTTAAGAAGCCACTACCTGTGCACAGCATGATTAAAAACAATAAGGTATTCTTCATGATAAATTAATTTTATTCAATAACTATTTCAATAGAAAAGTGGGTGTATTTTCGTCACCCACTTTTCTAGGTCTTACCAGCCTGGGTTCTGAATCAACAGACTACTTTTATTAATTTCCGATTGCGGTATTGGAAAATAATACATTTGCGGACTTAAGAAAACCCGTGTCTCAAAAGCAAAACGTGTACCAGTATAAGCGTTCCCGTTTTTAACCCATCTCATACCAATCGCATCGCCGTTAAGCACTTTCTCGGCAATCTTCCATCTCTTAACATCAAAAAAACGATGCGCCTCTTCAAATGCGAATTCTACCCGCCTTTCATTTCTGATCACTTGTCTCATATCCTCCTTCGATAGCCCGCCAGGCAACTGGTAAGGATCCAGCCCCGCACGTCTGCGTATAGCTTCTACTGCAGCATACACCTGTGCCCCTGGCCCCTGAAATTCATTTTCCGCTTCAGCATAATTGAGCAGGATCTCTGCATACCGAAGGGAGACAAGACCAATATCGCTGGTTACACCATAATTTCCTCCGGCATTCTCATTACAGAACTTCCTGAACAAATACCCTGTTCTGGTAGAGTTTGAAGTACCCAGACCATCTCCTGCTGCCTGAAAATACAGGTTTACCGGAGTTGGCTTATTGGTTGTTTTATCCAGCCAGGTTGCCTGATTATATAAAATAGTATAGCCAAATCTTGGATCTCTGTTTTTATACATATCAGACTCCGAATAACCCGATCCTGCTTCATCCTTCATTTTACCATTGGCCATTGGATAAGCATCTACCAGAGACTGGGTTGGATAAGAATAGGCCTGTCCGCCCCGCGTTACAGGTAAGAGATAACCTTCATACCATCTTCCGGTCTTCATCATGATCTGGAAAATCTGTTCAGAGTTCTTCCTATCTGTCAGCGTTTTATAAAAGCCATACCCTTTAGCGGTGGTATTGTCTTCAACAAGTTGATAAAGATTCAGATCCATAACTGCCTTTGCTGCATCTGCAGCCAGTTTCCATCTATTTGCATCAAAATTCTCATAACCAGCAAGCTTTTTCTGTTCTCCGCCAGTAGCCGGATTTTCCCCATTAAACAAAGGGCTTGCAGCCAGCAGCAATAACCTGGATTTCAAGGCCATCGCAGCGCCCTTGGTTGGCCTTCCGTAATCCTCCGGCAATTGGTTCAAAGGCAAAATTCCACTGCAGGCATCAAGCTCGGCCGATATATAGCTTACCGTCTCTGCAAAACTTGATCTTGGTAAATTAAAATCATCTGTTAAACCAAACAGACGATCTCCTAGTAAAGGTAAACCGCTGTAATTCCGAAGCAAATGATAATAATAGTAAGCGCGCAAAAATCTGGCTTCTCCTTTCAGTTTCTGCTTTCTTCCGGCAGAGATTGGAGATCTGTCCACATTCCCTAAAAAAACATTAACCCTTCTGATGTTTGTAAACGCACTATTCCAGTGATTTTTAAACCTGGAGAAATCGGCTAAACTAGCAAATTGCGCCAAATTAAATGCCGGCGCCGCCTGTGCCGTAGTACCAGACCACCGGCACTCAGAATCATCAGAGGCATCACTATAAGACCATAACCCACCACCGGTAACCCCATTATCCATATAATAGGTCGTGGGAAGATCGGCATATACCCCGTTTAGGAATTGAAAAGTAAGTAAGCTGTCTGCAAATACCGTATTCTGGTTCATTTGACCAACATCAGTTTTATCCAGAAAGCCTTTATCCGACTTCTTACAGCTATAAATCATAATTACTGGTAAAAAAACCAGCAGGTATTTCCGAAAAGCATATCTTGTATTCATATCTATTTAATTAAAAGCCAACCTGTACACCAAAATTCACCACTTTTTGCTGAGGATAATTCTGATACCCCTCCACTGTTCCCGTTACGGATTCCGGATCAATATCATAAATACTCAGGTTGAACCAGGTAATCAGGTTCAGCGCATTAGCATAAATCCGGACATTGCTCAGTCTTACACGTTTAACCAGCGACTCAGGTAAACGATAGCCCAGCTCCACATTCTTTAAGCGCAAATAATTTGTAGACCTTAGCCAAAAAGTTGAAGCATCAAAATTGACCCCACCCAGTCGCGGATACTCTGCAATGTCCTTAGTTTCCGGGGTCCATCTTTTTTCATGTATTGCCGATGGAAGCCCGTTAACCGTACCAATCTGAAGCATAGTTGAAGCATTCAAACTTCCACGGGCAGCCCCCTGGAACAATACAGAAATATCAAAATTCTTATAGCTGGTACCCAGAGAAAAGCCATAATTGATCTGCGGAATGTTAGGATAGCCAATAGGCCCGATATCCCCTTGATCTATTTTTCCATCATTGTTAATGTCTACCATTTTTATATCTCCGGGTTGAACCACTTTTCCAATCACCTTCGGACTGTTGGCAACATCCGCATCATCGCGATAAAACCCATTTGACGTGTAGCCATAGATTTGCCCGATTGGCCTGCCTGTACGCATTAGTAGAGGATTCGCAGCATTCAGGGGTTCATCCCTGTACAGGATTTTATTCTTTGCAAAAGAGATATTTCC
Source organism: Pedobacter nutrimenti (assembly GCF_032678445.1). Taxonomy (GTDB): domain Bacteria; phylum Bacteroidota; class Bacteroidia; order Sphingobacteriales; family Sphingobacteriaceae; genus Pedobacter; species Pedobacter nutrimenti_A. The sequence goes on along the minus strand of NZ_JAVTSQ010000004.1, from coordinate 374,577 downwards.
CTTTACAAAATATTGGAAATTCTCATTTATACTGTGCCGGTGCGTAATTTCCGCTTCAAAACCCTTATTGCTCACCACACCAATATTAACAGGCGGCAGGCTTAAACCAGAATAGGCTGGCACAGTTTCTCTTACCGTTAAAATGTCAGACCTGCGATGGTCAAAATAATCCAAAGTCAACTCCAGCTTACTGTTAAACATCTTGATATCCGTACCAATATCTATCTTCCGCTCCTTTTCCCAGCGCACATCTTCATTCGCAAGTTGTCCGGGTACAATACCAGGAACCGTGGTATTGTTATCGCCAAAATAATAGCTGTTCTTGTCTGCGCTTGTATACACCTCCTCATAGATATAGCGGTATCCTCCAACATCATCACTTCCTACAATACCCCACGACCCACGTAACTTCATATAGTTAATAAAGGGTAGCGCCTTTTTAAAGAACTTCTCTTCACTCAGGTTCCAGCCCAGACTGATCGCCGGAAACAGCCCGAAGCGATTTTTAGCCTGGAAGCGATCTGAGCCGTTATAACCGGCATTCACTTCAAACAGATATTTGGAGGCAAAATTATACCCCATCCTTAAAGCATATCCCTGAAAGTTACCAGGCGCACTTGCGCCCGAAATCTCTGTAGAACGGTTGGTCAGCACCAATCCATACACATTATGCTGGCTAAACTGACGATTATAGCTAAGGATTCCCTGTAAGTTTAACCTTCTGAATGGATAAGGAATTTTATTGGCGTCAAATGCCGTAGAAACCGTGAGAGGCTCCAGTCTCATCAGATCTGGAAAAACGGGATCAAGTGCATCTGAACCGGCAATATGATCATAAACAGGGAAACGACCTCTGGTCAGTCCTCTCCGGAAAGAAAAGTTATTGGTATAAGCCAGTATCCCTCTAAAAGACAGACCCTGCGTAACAAAATCCAGCTTTTGTACTGCATTCAGGTTTAAATTCAAGTCATTGCTGTAGGTCCTTTCATAACCACCATATTCCAGCAAACCTACAGGGTTTAAAGACTCACCCTTTTTTCCGCCATAAGATCCATCTTCATTTTTAACCGGATACTTCCATGGTGCCAGAATACCACTGCTGATCCTCCTCCAGAATGGTAATGCTCCACCGGGAACCACATCTGGTAAATTCGGCTCATTGATTTCATTAAAACGAGCAGACAAGTCCAGCTTTAATGTCAAAGTTTTCGTCACATCAATATCTACGTTAGACCGTATATTATATCTTTTTAAATAATAATTATTGTTAAATGACTCCTGTTTCGGAACTTCTTTAAGTAATCCGTTCTGAAAAAGACTACCCAGAGAAACGAAATATCTTAAGGTTTTCGTTCCACCATTAATATCTATATTATTACTTTGTTGTATGGTACTTTTGCGCATCACCTCATCATACCAGTTTACACTTGGATAATGGTAAGGATCATCCCCCAGTCTGAAATGTTCCAGTGCTTCCGGCGTCATCAAGCCTGGATAAGCCAGATTGGGATCCTGCCCGGAATTCACGGCTTGTTCTTTTAATAAAGTCAAGGCATCAAACGTTGGAAGAATTTTACGGCGTATGGTAGGAAGCTGCAAACCAAAATCTGTACGGAGTGTGATCTTTGGTGTTCCAGACACCCCTCTCCGGGTCGTGATAATAATTACCCCGTTTGCACCTTTAACCCCATAGATCGCAGTAGAAGAAGCATCCTTTAAAATCGAAATGCTTTCTACCTCATTGGAACTTATCTGATTGAGCTGCTCATACATGTATTCTACATCGTCAACAATTACCAAGGGTCTATTAACGGCTCCGGTAGCATAAGAACTTATCCCCCGGATATAAATATTTGCAGCATCTTTACCCGGCTGTCCACTCGTTTGCTGCTGAAATAATCCAGGTAACCTGCCCACCAGCGAATTCTGAATACTGGCTGCCGGGCTCTGTCTGATTTCCTTTCCGGTTACCGTACTTACAGACCCTGTATTGGTAATTTTCTTTTGTGTAGTTAAACCCACAACAACCACCTCGTCGAGATTTGAGTTGTCACTTTCTAAAGTTACATTCGCATCCTGACCAGCGGTTAAGGTAATTGTTTTCTTCACATAACCTACGGAAGAAAAGGACAATTTCTGGCTATTTAAAGGAACCTTAATTGTAAAAACCCCATTCACATCTGTTAAGGCAATATTTTTAGGGTTGCCAGTCTCATATACAGACACAGAAACAAGTGTTACCCCTTCTTTGTCTATAACGCGGCCTCTAACAGACCTCATTTGCGCAAATACTGCCGAGCTTAGCAGCATAAACAATAATATACTAATATATCTTTTCATTATATTTCTATCTTAATGCGGTTCAATCGGTTAAAAAGACCATCCTGGATTTTGCACCATATTTGGATTGGTTAGAATTTCTGAATAAGGAATTGGATTGTAATACATCTTTGAGGCATCAAAGACAGACGGGGCTGCGTCAAAAACAGAATAGGTAAAGGAGCCATCCTGTTTTTTTGTAATTTTCACCCCTTTAACCGGCTGGTTCAATACGCTCTCCGCAAGTTTCCATCTGCGCAAGTCCCAGAACCGATGCTCCTCAAAAGCCAGTTCAATACGTCTTTCATTCCAGATCAGGCTGCGCATGGCAGACTGACTGGCGCCAGAAGGAAGTCCATATTGATTGTCTCCTCCAGCTTTAATACCAGCTCTCTTTCTAATGGCAATAAGGCTGTTGTACACTTCCTGTACCGGCCCGCTGCTTTCATTCAGGGCCTCGGCATAATTCAATAGAATTTCAGCATATCTGAAGAGGATCACATGATGCCCTTGATTACTGTAGGAGGTAGAATTCTCAAACTTGCCCATAAACTTACGCAGGTAATAACCTGTTTTAGTTTGTATCCGGTTCCCGCCTGGTTTATCCTGCCCGCCTTCAAAAGTTTCTACAGGTCTGGACAGCCACATTTTACCGTTGTACATGATGGTCGCATCCAAACGAGGGTCGCGGTTCAGATAAGGATTTGAGGAATCATATCCTGAACCATTCTCGTTTATTGTCTTTCCGTTAATCGTTAAAAATGCGTCAACCAGGTTCTGTGAAGGGCTGGTAGCTCCTGCACCAACAATATAACCTACCGGCCCATTGTTATTCTCCACGCTTTGGCTCAGCGCCTGCTCCCTGATAAAAATGAACTCCGAATTACGTGTGGCATTTAAAGAGGCAATAAAATCTGTCGCCAGAGCATAATTGTTCAGGTTAATGACGTCTTTAGCTGCCTGAGTAGCTAAAGACCACTTCTGAAGATCATTACCTGGATTATTCAAGGGGCTTGCAGCATACAACAAAACCCTGGCTTTCAAAGCCATTGCCGCCCCCTGATTTGCACGCCCCCAGTCGCCATCAGTAATTGCAACAGGCAATAAACTACTTTTTATACTTTCCAGTTCAGAAAGTATGTAAGTATTACACTCTTGAAGCGTATTTCTCTTATAATTCAATTGATCAGATAGACTCAATACTTTATCGCCTAACAATGGAACTCCTCCCCACCTCTTGGTCAATTCAAAATAGAAATAGGCCCTCAAAAAACGAGCTTCTGCTTTCCATTGTACCTTGCGGTCAGCAGGAGCAGGAACAATATCTATTTTGCTCAGAAAAAGGTTTGCTCTTCTGATACCAGAATAATTTCTGCTCCAGGTATTATCTGGCAATACATTGGCCGATATTCGTCCGTTTCTAAAATTATCTATAGAACTTCCATCCTTCGAAGCCAGCGCATCATCTGTACCTGCATCAAGAAAAGAACCATCAATCCTGTTGTACCAGTCTGGTAACAACAAATAAGTACCATTTAGAAACTGCTGTGCATAATCTGCATTCTTGTCGACAGGATCAAATACCAAATCTTCGGTGATCCTGTTAATCGGTTCCGTTTCATATTTTTTTGAACAACTGATCAATAACGAAATGCAACTGATCACTGTAATATATTTATATATAATCTTCATTGGAATATAATTAGAATTTAAGGTTTGCACCAAAATTGAAAACCCTTTGATTTGGGTAGCCCCAACTGATGGCTTCAGGATCAACCCGTTCCAGGTCTGTAAACGTCAACAGGTTTAATCCGTTTGCAAATACACGGATACCAGCTAAGCCAATGGTTTTTACCCATGTAACTGGCAAACTATAGCCTACCTCTACATTTTTTACCCTTAAATAGCTTCCGTTCTTCATCCAGTAGGAAGAAACTGCCTGGTTATTGGTATTTACGCCCAGACTAAGCCTTGGATAAGTGGCTGTTGCCGCTGTTGCCGGAGTCCATCTATCCAGGTGTTGTTCCATGGCTTGTCCATACCCGCCAGTTGCATTTTGCTGAAATTCAAAAGTATTGTTCCCCATGAGCAATACACTTCGGTTTTGTACACCATTAATGGTCATGGAGAAATCCAGGCCTTTATAATTAAATCCGGCAGTCAGTCCATAAAAAAGAAGTGGTTTGGTAGAACCCAATGCTGTCTGATCAAAAATATTGATCACACCATCGTGATTGAGGTCTTTGTACCTGATATCGCCAGGAATCGGATTATATCCTTCTACCTTAGGGCCAGATTGAATTTCCGCTGCAGAATTGTACAAACCATCAGCAACATAACCAAAAACCTGCCCAACCGGCAAACCAGTTCTTTGCTCATATGTATTTCTACGGATAGGCTCATCAATAAAGATCAGTTTACTTGATCCCCAATTTACATTTCCACTAATGAAATATTTAAAATCATTGATTTTAGATTGAAAACCTGCTGCGAGTTCCAATCCATTATAGCGTCTTTTACCAATATTCTGCTGAGGAAGGGCATTGCCAATAATTGCACTCCCATTAGTTCCCCTGTCTTGAAGCTGATCATAATAAAAGTTGCTGTAATAGTCGGCGGAAAACCATAACTGATCCTTAAACAGACTGATGTCTGTACCAATATTGAATTTCCGGGCTTTCTCCCAGGTAAGATTTGGATCCGCCAAAGCCGACTCATTAATTGTACCGGAACTGGTTGCAGGATTTTTAGAATAGAATGAATTCCCGGAACTATAAAACTGATTGTAAATAAAATATCCGGCATTACTATTACTCCCGGTCAGGCCATAACTTGTCCTGATTTTCAACTGGCTGATCCTCGTCCCGGCCGCTTTGAACCAATCCTCCGACGACAAATTCCAACCCAGGCCCACAGCAGGAAAAACGCCCCATTGATGTCCAGGCCTGTAACGGTCTACCCCCATATAGGACGCTGCTGCCTCGGCCAGGTACTTTCCATCGTAATTGTATTGAACCCTTCCCGATAAAGCCTGATTGACTAATGACAAGTCACTTCCGGAAACATAGCTGTCTCTGGAATACAACAACAATGAATTCAAGGTATTTTTCCCGAATATTTGGTCATAGCCAAGATCGAACTGGCTATAAATTTGCCGGTTTTGCCCGGAAGTTGAAGAACTATTACTTTGTGTGCCGTCATTACCTATTTTTTGATAATAGGTTTTGTTGGTTACCGGATCAGTCTTTAAATTATAAACAGAAAATGTTTTACTTCTGTCTAACTGCTCATCATAATAGGTATTTAAAGAAACAAGCCCCTTAACATATAAGCCCTTAACTATTGTCCCCAGATCCTGTTTTAAAGACACATCAACACCGAGGTTTCTATTGCTGGAGGGCAAATAACCAGACCTCAATGCCTGGCCGTAAAGATTGTTTGGATATTGCGAATTTCCCCCCAGGGAACCATCGGCATTGAACACCGGATAGGCATTATTTGGAGTGCTTAGCAAACCACTATAAACAGCTAATGTAGATGCACCAGGTTCGTTTCCGTTTCTTATTCTTCCAAATAAATTTACAGAAAGAAAGGTTGATTTGGTCAAATCAACATCGATATTACTTCTAAAGGTATACCGCTTAAAATAGTTGTTGGTTGGGTAAGTATTCAGGTTATTGTCTACATTAAAAAAGCCCTGCTGATTTAAATAATCAAGATCGACGAAATACCTGGTCGAAGATGTTCCTCCGGCAATGTTAATGTTGTAACGCTGCATGGCAGCAGTGTTGTTAAGAATCCTTTTATACCAATCTTCGTTCGGGTGTGTAAAAGGACTGGATCCTGTTCTGTATTTATCTAAATCAGATGCACCATAAGCAGGTTGTTTTCCATCATTTGCCAGAGCTTCATTAAATAATGTGGCGTAATCATATGAATTCAAAAACTTTGGCGTTTTGATCTGTTCTTGAAGGGCATACTGGCTGGTAAAACTGATTTTCCTTGGTGCATTGGCACCTCTTTTTGTCTGGATCAGCAATACGCCGTCTGCAGCCCTCATTCCGTAGATGGCCGTTCCTAATGCATCTTTGATCACAGAAACAGAGGCAATCTGTTCGGGGTCTATACTGGTGAAGGAACGAGGCACTCCATCTATAATAACCAGAGGATTTCTTCCCCTCAAAAGAAGACTGGGTTTATCCGAACCTGGTTCAGAAGAAGTTTGAACAAGATATAGACCTGCAAGTTTACCATATAAAGAACTCATGAGTTCTGCAGCGGGAAAGCTTTCCAATTCTTCTCCGCCAACAATCCCGTAAGACTGCAGCAATTGTCCTTTTTTCTGATTTCCGAATAGGACAGGCACATCTTTATCAGGAAGTTGGAAAGGGTGCGAAGTTTTAAGTACCGTTCTTAAAGAGTCGCGTAAGTGAGCTACTCTTGTACTATCAGTTTGTTGTGCTGATGCAGACAAAACAAGCCCTCCAAAACTGGCCAGGCATAGGCCAATCTTTTTGAACAAGCATCTCGTGTCTTGTTTCATAATGAGTTTCATTAATTAGAAATGGTTTGGTTAGGTTTAATTAATTTTTGAACGTATTATCCCCTTACGGCGATTATTATTCGCCGTTGAGCAGTCCCTGGCTTTGGAGAAAGCAGGGCAAACAATACGAGTCTTTTTGTTTTTTAGTCGCTTACTTTAAAAGGCAGTGAATTGACCAGGTAATAACTAGAGAGGAGTACATTTTTTTTCATGTGGTTTGGTTAGTTTGAGGAATAGATTTGAAATTTGGTTATTGAGCGTTAGTCAAAACTATCTCATTAAGCTTCTAAAAAAGATGAAAAATCTAAATAAAAGGGTAGACAAATGAAAAGCTTAGCGTTATTTCCCTTATAATTGCAATCCCGATCTAAAAATTAGCATCCCTGATGAAACAGTTGCTCAAAGCACATTTTGAAAAAATAATTCCCATTTCAGATGAAGTATTTGACTACGTTTTCTCACATTTCACTTATCGGAAATTCAAAAAACATCAATACCTGGTTCAGCAGGACAACAAAATAGAAAATGAATTCTGGGTAATCAAGGGTTTGCTGAAGTCATTTTATATTGATGAAAACGGACGGGAACATATTCTGCAATTTGCCATGGAAGACTGGTGGATCTCTGACTACCATGCACTGGTCAATAAAACCCCGGCTAGCTTAAATATTGACTGCATTGAAGATTGCGAGGTCTATGTATTGTCTTATGAAAACCGGGAAAAACTTTGCCGGGAAATTCATGAGATTTCTAATTTCTTTCTTAAAAAAACCGGTGGCGGCTATATTGCATTACAGCAACGGATCCGGCTTCTGCTCTTTAAAAATCCTCAGGAACGATATGATCGTTTACTGCAATTAAACTCTTCCCTCCTGCAGCGCATCCCTAAAACATTACTGGCCTCGTATCTGGGTGTTTCGCGCGAAAGTCTCAGCAGGCTCAATCACTAAGGATGTGATCCAGATCACAGTTTTTTTGTGTGTTCACTCAACTGCTATTTCTGCATACCTGTTTAACTTTGATCAACAAAATCAAACAAAGATTGTAGTATAGTTAAATAAATGAAAATAATTATGAAAATACTGATTGTCTTAACATCACATAGCGACCTGGGCAATACAGGCGAAAAAACAGGCTTCTGGGTAGAAGAGTTTGCTGCCCCTTATTATGTATTGGCCGATGCTGGTGCTGAACTCACCATCGCATCACCAAAAGGAGGTCAGCCACCCATTGACCCCAAAAGTGAATTGCCCGATTTTCAAACAGCAGCAACGCATAGATTTGACAAGGATCAGGTATTAAAAGAAAAACTAGCCCATACCGTAAAACTAAGCGAAGTAAAAGCTGAAGATTATGATGCTGTTTTCTATCCAGGTGGCCACGGGCCGCTTTGGGACCTTGCAATTGACCCCAATTCGATCCAGCTGATTGAAGCTTTCAACCATCAGGAAAAACCAATTGCCTTTGTATGCCACGCTCCGGGCGTGTTGATCAAAGTAAAAGGGACTGATGGCGATCCTTTAGTTAAAGGAAAACAAGTAACGGGCTTCTCCAACAGTGAAGAAGCTGCCGTTCAATTAACAGATGTTGTGCCATTTTTAGTTGAAGATGAACTGAAAAAACTTGGCGGCACCTATAGCAAAGGAGCCGATTGGGGATCCTATGTTCTAAAAGACGGCCTGCTGATTACCGGGCAAAATCCAGCTTCATCAGAAGAAGCCGCAAAGGAACTGTTAAAAGTCCTGAAAAAATAAACATACCGTTAAAATAAGCCGGACTTGATGAAAGGTCTGGCTTATTTCAATTTCAGTACAAGCTCCCTCACTTTCTGATTCCGCATAATTTCTATAGCAACAGAAGGTTTTCGTTTCTGCGACTCAACTACCTCCTGTAAATCCTGTACAGTGACCATCTCCTTCCCGGCCACAGCCCGGATCACATCTTTATCCTGAAGACCAGATTGAGAAAGCAAACTATTTTTGCCGGCACGAACGATAATGACACCCTTCTCATCAGGAAGCCCGTACACGGATCGGTCTCCCAACCCGTTCACCGATTTAATTTCCCCTCCAAGAAACGGAATAACGGCGAAACCGTCAGCGGAACCAGACGTCTGCAAAAGCGGAGAAATTTCCGGCTGCAGTGCAATTTTCTTCAAGGATGCTTTTTGAACACCAAACTGATTCATAGGTATATTCTTGAAACCTACAGCCAGTGCAGGCGAATTCGGCATTAAAGTATAATCTCCTTTATCTGCATTTTTAAACCTGACATCTCCCGAAATACTATGCCTGTCTGTACCTGAATTTTGTGCCTGACCGAGATCGGCTGCATTAAAAAACACATTATAATCTATCCTTTTACCCCAATCCTTAATCCGGATTGGAAAATAATTTTTCGTCACAATATTGCGCTCAAACACGTCTCCGCTATTTTCAAACCACACATGCGGATGGAAAGAATTGTTGATGATGATGTTGTTTTGGACAACCCGGTAAAAGCCTTCCCGCAATTTTAAACCTCCATTTAAACATATATTGTTGTAAATATGATAATTCGAAGAACCATCATCCAGGTCAATGTCCCAGCCGTGATCGCAGCGGAAACGGTTGTTATGCATCAAGACCGGCTTTCTGGCATCAAGCAAGATCAGTTCCGGATGGACTTTTACAATACTGTCCATATATCCTCTGTCAGGATTCCAGAAACGATCCCTTCCCCAAGAATTAAATGCGCCATGGTCTCCAGTTTCCTGAACCGTATTAAACACGTCATTAAAAGCAATGACATGCCCTCCCCAGCAACCATCACCAATATTAATTCCGGCTCTAGGTGTATTGTAAATGCTGTTATGACTGACCGTAATCGAAGAAGACATATCAATTTCCACACCGGTCGCTTGCTTTTCAATTTCGCCTAAGTGATGAAACAGATTATTATCAACCACACAATCCTGCGGATAATCGTTATTAAGCGGACCGGGTGTTTTGTCAATTTTATCATAAGTCAGTGATTCATTATAATTAAAAAGCGGAGAACGCACAGCACTTTTATTTCCTACAAAACACACTGCACTCGCACCTATATGAGCCACATAACAACCTGTAACACTGTCTTTCAGATTATAATTACTCAACATAATCGCATTTCCACCCAAACCGGTAAAACTGCAATTCGTTATTTTACAATTTGCGGTACCATCAAAAAGAACCGCACCACCACGATATATGGTCCAGTCACTCCTCAGCAAAGGCTCTTTAGTATCCATAAAGCTCCGTTCGTTATGCTCAAAAGTCAATCCTTTCAATTCCACATTCCGAACAGGTTGCGATAAACTCCCTTTCAATTCAATACTGTTTTTAAGATGAGATACCTGTACAAGCACTGTTTTCAAATTCACATTACCACCCGGATAATAAAACAGTGTTTCATTTTTTCTATCCAGATACCATTCTCCAGGATAGTCCAGCTCCTCCATAATATTCTCTACAAAGCGGTACTGTTTGTGCATCTCAGAGGGCCTGTTGTTTTGCCACCCACCTTCCAGACTTAATTTTCCATTTTCATCTTTACCTGTAATGAGATAATCCCAGCTGCCCCATTCACCAGCATGTAAAGCATGGACATATCCTCCGGTAGGATTTTTCCAACCCTGCACCCTTTTTGAGTCAATAGCATCGCTCGCCGTACCATTAAAAACCCTTGCTTTTGGATCGTAATTTGGATATCTGGCCATTTGCTGCACCATTCCGTTGATATAAAGACGTTCAAATACCATGCCCGCAGGTACTTTCGCCTGATATATTCCATCCCGAAAAGGTTCCCAGTTCAGATCGAGCTTCCGGCCCGCACTAATCACCACCTTTTCCTGTGCATAACTTTCCATCTTTAAAGATCTGCACTTCAAGTCCTTTGAATTCAAAAGAATAGTTTTATCCAAATAATAGGTCCCGGACCTCAGTAAAATCCTTACATCCGTACCTTTAAGGCTCTGACAGACAAATAAAGCTTTAGATAAAGATTTGTATGGAGATCTTATAGTGCCAGAATTATGATCACTCCCATTTACCGAAACAAACACCTCCTTAAGCTGTTTTGGAACTTCAGATTTCGCCCAGACAGCAGACAACATAAAAACCAGCACTAAAAAATAACGCACCATAAGTTATAAATATATTCTATAGGCATGAAGGTCTGCAATTCGGGTGAATTTAAATTACTGTATTTTGGCAAAACAGTATGCGATATAAAGAATAACGGCGGGAAGCTAAATCGCCGCCATGATTTCACCATAAAGCAATCCGCTACCGCCCCCATAATGCTGAATAATCTTCAAAGACGGATGGATTTGAAGTAAGCGTTTTCGGAGTTCCTGTTCCTCACCATCCAAAATCCCATTTCCCAATAACACCAGATCGATCACCTGTTCTGAACAAATGGCCAAAGCCTCTTCATCAGAACAAGCAGTTAAACCTGTCCATTCTTCTCTTGCATTTAACAACCGGCCCACGGTCGCGGTAATTTGTGCATCCCTGCCAATATATAGAATTGTAAGCATCATCGTCTAAAATAAAAAGCCCCCGCAGTTAAAGGCTGTGGGGGCTAAATTTACATATTATATATTCATCGGGATATCCATTAGCAATACTTCAGCTCCAGCTGTGTTCGCTTTAAATTGAATGGATTCAGTATCCCAAACACCCAACCCATCTCTTTTATTCAAAACCTGACCATCTATAGTGACCTCACCATTAATAACAAAGGCATAAACACCGTTTCCACTTTTTTTGATCTTATAAGTGGTTTCAAAACCCTCATCAAATTTACCCAGTGAGAACCAGGCATCCTGGTGGATCCATACCCCGGCATCATCCGGATCTGGCGATAGAATTTGCTGAAAATTATTGTGTCTTTCCTCTACATTCAATGTAATCTGACCATAACGAGGCGCTACATTTTTTGCATTTGGAAACAACCAGATCTGCAGCAAGTTGACCGCTTCACCTTTATTTGCATTATACTCACTATGATATACACCTGTACCGGCGCTCATCACCTGCACATCTCCATGCTGAATTGTAGAGGAGCTACCTAAACTGTCCTCATGTGCCAGTGCTCCTGTTAAAGGAATCGTAATAATCTCCATGTTATCATGAGGATGTGTACCGAAACCTCTCCCGCCATCAATAATATCGTCATTCAGCACCCTTAAAACCCCAAAATTCATTCTTTCAGGATTATAATAATTAGCAAAACTAAATGTATGATGCGCATCTAACCATCCATGATTGGCATGGCCCCTGGTATCAGCTCTGTGCAAAACAAATTGTGACATAAATTTCCTTTCTTTTATATAGTACAAATGTACCGCAGCAATTGTTCTGGCACATTGATCTAGGGTAAGAAATCAATCACATCATCATTTGATATTTTTCAGGCGGAAGACCTTCGTTTCATGCCTATTTACCTGTCCCTTCCATTTTTTTCCTTTTGCAACCGTCTTATGAGCCCATAGATCTCTTACTGTGTAACTTTCGTTCAGTCCCAGATCAGCAAACTTCAAATCCGCAGTTTGAACAGCATCACTTCTGTTTAAAACAGCCACAGCATAATCTCCGTTAGCAAGAGGCTTAACTAAAATTGTCCAGACAGCATCATTCACTTTCCGGACAGCTTGTTTTCCCAGGGGATCCTGATTAAGCTGGATCACTTCGGTATTGAGTAAAATCCGTTTGGTCTGTTCATCCATGGTACGAAGATCGTTGGTAGCCGCCAAAGGAGAAGTTAAAATACTCCACAAACTCATTTGGCTCTGGTATTCCGCAGTACTGCATCCAGTCCCGCCTAAATCGCCCGATGGTCCTTTTTTACCATTCAAACCAACTACCAGCATATCCATGTCATTCCAGTGCCCTATACCAGCATATTGGTCCAGTCCGGCATTTACATCTATAATGTCCAATATTCCTTCTCCTCCTTCTTTCTCCGATCTTCTTTTCCATTTATCCCGCACGTCACCTGTTGTTCTCCACAATTGTCCGCCGGCCTCTGCAGCCCACAACCAGGGTTTACGATCCCCCCACTCACAAATACCAAAAGCAATCTCCCTACCGCTTTTCCTTAATGCATCTGCCATTGTTTTATATCGGTGTTTGGCAGTCTCCGCATCCGGTGGCGCACCACAATAATCATATTTCAGGTAATCAATACCCCAGGAGGCAAAAGTTTTGGCATCCTGTTCCTCAAAGCCTAAACTTGCAGTATATCCGGCACAAGTTAAAGGTGCAGCATCAGAATAGATACCCAACTTTAAACCTTTGCTGTGCACATAATCTGCAAGCGCTTTAATCCCCGAAGGAAATTTCTGAGGATCAGCAATGATATTATTCCGGTTGTCCCTGCCACCCTGCCATCCATCGTCAATAAATATGTAACGATATCCTGCATCACGCATCCCCGTTTTAACCAGGGCATCTGCCATTTCCATAATCTCCTTTTCGTGGATCTGATCAGCAAAATAATTCCAGGTCATCCAGCCCATTGGTGGTGTTGCAGCAAGCATATTTCCGTTAGCAGATTTAACCTGCGCAAACGTTTGTTTCTGCGTTAAAGCAAGCAATAGCAACAAATACAATATTTTTTTTCTCATTTCTTTATGGGTTAAAGTATTGAAGTTAATACTTCCTGGATTTTTCCGTTCAATTTAATGCTAATTTTTTCTGGCTTACGAGAAGAAATCTTGTAAGAAACCACTTTCCCATCTTTCCATTTGAAATCGACTGTGAAGTTCCCTCTCGCTTTTAAACCCTTGATATCCCCTTGTTTTTTCCAGGCATCCGAAAGAGCAGGCAACAATTCAATATAACCATCATGGCTTTGCAAAAGCATTTCAGCAAAACCTGCTGCAGCCCCGAAGTTTCCATCAATTTGAAAAGGCGGGCCGGCAGAAAGCATATTTGGATAAACCCCTCCTCCTGCGCCATAGTTGATATCTGTTCCAAACTTAGGTTTCAATATTTCCCTGAATAATTTAAAAGCCCGGTTGCCATCATGAAGTCTGGCCCAAAACAATAGTTTATACGCAATACTCCAGCTGGGGCCATCGTCTCCCCTTACTTCGAGTGTTTTCTTTGCCGCCTCTGCAAGCTCCGGAGTTGATGATGGCGTAATTAAAGAAGCAGGGTAAAGTCCGTATAAATGAGAAATATGCCGATGCTGCAGTTCAGTCTCTTTATAATCTTCCAGCCATTCCTGGATCCTTCCGTCTTTACTAACAACACCCGGAGGAGGTACAGATTTTAGTTTCTCTTCCAGCTCATGTCTGAATTCCGGATCAACATTTAATCGTTTAGATGCTGTAATCACATTGCCAAACAACTCCCTTACAATCTGATTATCGATCGTTGGCCCCATACAGATACTCGCTGTTTTTCCATTTGGCAAATAAAAGGTATTTTCTGGTGATACTGAAGGTGAAGTGACCAGCCAACCAGTTTTTGGGTCTTTAGTCAGAACACTCTTATAGAATTCTGCAGAACCTTTTAAAATAGGATAAATACTTTTCAAATAAGCAATGTCATTACTAAATGCATAATGATCCCATAAATTATTGCACAACCACCCTGATCCCGCATTAGACGCACCCCATGAGGCACTTTCCCCCGGTTCTGTAAAACCCCAAACATTTGTAATCACGTGAGCAATCCATCCATCTGCATGATAATAAGTTTTAGCCGTTCTTTCTCCCGGTTTAACCAAACCCCGAACCAGCTCAACTAAAGGCAAATTCAATTCCGATAAATTGGCCACTTCCAGCGGCCAGTGGTTCATCTGCACGTTCACATCCAAATGGTAATCGCCGTTCCAGGGGGTATTGATCTCTTTAGCCCATAAACCCTGCAAATTTGGAGGTAACAGCCCTACTCTGGTACTGCTGATGCTTAGATATCGCCCAAACTGGAAGAAAAGCGAGGCAAGCGCAGGATCGTTACCATAGTTCTGATAAAATCCCTCTAACCTTTTAATTGTCGTAAGCCCCGAAGAACTGCCTTCGCCAAGGTCAATGCTGACTCTTTTGAACAACTTACTGAAGTTATTGATATGCTTGCTTTTTTCTAATTCATACGGTTTTTTTATAGCAGAAGCTAAAAGCTGTTTTGTCTTTTCCTTAAATGGAAAGTTTTTAAAACTAGTACCCGCAGAAATATAAATGATCACTTCTGTAGCCCCTTTAATCACCAAGGCATCACTTTCAGCACGGATGGTACCGTCTTTTAATTTAGCATTTACCCTGGCCAGATACTGCATTCCTTTTCCATCAGTTCCATTATCCAGCTGGCCAGACATTTGTAGTTCTTGTCCTTCCGTTTTAACCGCATAACGCTCCGGCCTGTTCATTGAAATACGGCAGTTCAACTGTCCGGGCTTATTTGCAGTGAGTTTGACTATACTTACATCATCATCAAAACTGGTAAAATATTCTCTTTTATATTGAACACCATTGAGCGTAAAACTACTGGTCGCCAATGCCTTATCCAACAACAACTCCCTATGGTATTGTTTCACGTCCGGCTGCCCTGATCCTGCACCATTATAGTTAAAATCAATTTCCAATGCACCCATGGTTTGGTATTTTCCCCACTGAGCTCCTCCGGACCCTGGCCCTTTGCAAACAAAATCCCTGTTCACCAATGCCTGGGCCTCCTCATTTTTACCTTCCATAATGAGTTTTCTGATCTCAGGAAGGCTTTTATAAGCGTCATAATTATTTGCATCCTGAGGGCTTCCAGACCATAGGGTAATATCATTGAGTACAATCTTCTCTTTTAATATCCCCCCATCAGGTGTCATTCCAAGTCTGCCATTACCAAGTGGCAGCGTTTCTTCCCACATTTTCGCAGGCTGATCAAACCACAATTTCAGTGGCTTTTGCTGGGCAATTACCGGAGAAAAGGCTAGGTAACTCAGGCAAAATACAGTCAACATTTTTTTTGTCATTTGTGTGTTCTTAAGTATACAGGTAAAAGTCTGGGTATAAGCAGGTAATCAACCTCTCGTATACCCAGACTTATTTATTTTGGTTATCCAGCGTAAAAATAAAGACGCTGATGTTTTAGAAAATGGACAAACCTTCAATAATAATGGACAATACTCTTATTGTTTGTTCCAGAAACGAATTTCGCTCATATTGCTGTAGTTCCCATCTCCGGTTGTTACATGTTTAATCCGAATTCTGATATAACGGATTGGCTTTCCATTGTTATCCAGATCAGCTGTAACCGCATTTTTTCCGTCGTCACCACGAACCACCTCTTTTAACAAGGTCCATCCTTTAGCTATGGATTCATCCTTCCAGCCTGAGTTTGTAGCCCGGAGACTCGTCGCCGCATTGGTAATATCATCAATGCCCCAGACTTCAAAGTCATCCGGATTATTACAGCAGTCCCTTCCGGTTTCTTCAATCCTGGCTAAATTATCATATACTTTTCCAAGATCAAATGTAATGGTATGCGGCATTCCACTACTTCCATCACTATGAAAAATATTGGGATAACCCTGAGGTCCAACACTCCCATCCCATAATTTACTGATACTGGTTCCCGACTCATATGTACCGGCGTCGTTAGGCAAATGCACTTCCTTAAACAACAATCTGTCGCAGAGCACATAGCTGTAAATTCTTGGAAATGTAGAATAAGCCGAAACAATAAAAGTATCCAATGAACCTCTGTCAGGGATATAAGACGAACGATATTGGACATCAGTACCGAGCTTATAATCGCGCAAATAAATAGAACTGCTGTCCGGTCTCAGGTTCTTTTCAACCACCGTACCAGCCACATTGGTGTATTTAATCACCGTATTGATATTGATCGTATCCGGAGGATTAAAATTCAAAACCAATGATCCATTTGTATTGAGCGTATAAGGATTGCTTGCATTATATGGTCTGTTTAACAAGCCCCCCTGATATATTGGCCCATATACCTTTACATTATCGACTTGTTTTGGAATGGATTTATTGCCTTTAGCATCATAAGAATAAACGGTAAAGGAGTACACAAATTCCTGAAGGTTTGGAATGGTAACAGAAACGCTGTCTGTTTTACCATTGATGGCCACGATCTGAGAATCCCGTTTATTGTTCCAGTAGATCACATATTTTACGATACTGGGGTCCGTACTGGATTTCCACTTCAATAGCGTACGCAAATTCCCAGGCCTGTTGATCACTCCATCAACACTACCGGTATACACAATTTCATGACCACCAAAAAAGTCTTTGAAATCGGTCTGTTGCTTCTTGCAGCTCAGCACAACAAAGAGCAGAACTGAACCGACTAAAAATATAAGATTTTTCATTAGAATATAATTAATTTTTAAGGTTATGAAGCTATCATAAGCATATTCATTGCTGTTTGTAAGCGGTATGTTTATGATGGTTTCGTATTGTTCTATTTTATAAAAATTGATTATTGTGCAACCCCGAAAGGCGTAATTTCCATCAAATGCGCAGCGGCTACATTTCCCCAGGTCGTTGCCACAGCAATCCTTAAATACTTAACTGAAGGTGCCTGAAAAGGAACTTTAAAGCTGACGCCTTTTTTAACAAAATCCTCGTCGGCCGATGTAGTTGCCCCCGGACGATTACCTGATGGCGGATCAGGAAAAACGAAATTCCCTAAATTCACCCAATTCCCTATAACTGTTCCTTCGGGGGCTCTCACAGGAAGCTTAATATCCTGAGGACTTGACGAATTTGTTCCCCATAAAGAAAATTCTTTTGGATTTCCATAGTTGTAAGTATAGCCACTTCCAATCCTCTGATACAGAACAAAGCGACTTAACTTATACGTTTTTCCTATACCAAAACTACAAGTAAAGGGTAACGGTTCCCCAAACTTAGTGTGCCACCCGTTTCCATCTAATTTGTTATCCCATAAGTATGGAACTGCCCAACCAAAATCCGTAGGCGTATCGTTGTTCAGATTTAGAGCATTGAATTTACTTTTATCCATGGCTTCCTCAAAGAGCGGTGTCAGGCTTTTTTGTAAGGTATCGGAAATATTCCCCCATTTATCCGTTACATAAACCCCAAACCTGCGTTCCTCCGATTTGAAGCCCCGAATAGAATAATCAATTTTATCACTCTTTGTAAAATACTGATCCTCAATCTCCATAGCCCCGGTATTCTTGTTGAAGCTTAACATGATAATACCAATTTCCTTTTTTAAAGGATTCAATCCCGTTACATTAACACCGCTAAAATCAGCAGACAACACTAATGTTGGTCTTACAGCACTGTATACCGGTGTTTTTGGATTTACGGTTATTGTAACCGGATCAGACATTACATTTGCCCGTGTAACAGCGTATAAGGTTACTTCGTAAGCCTTTTCTTTAGCAAAGCCATCTACAACAACGGTGTCCGTATAATAAGAAGATTTAGTTTCTCTGGAAGTATTGTCATTAATCTTATATTTAGCCAGTACATACAACAGATTTGGAGAATTTGGAAGATCATAAGTAATATTAGCTCCTCCGTTAAAATTATCAACTTTAATATTGCTTACTGGCAGAGGTTTAGTGGTGTCGCCTGAAATAACCGTATTAAAACCATTATTTTTTTTACATGCTGTTATACCGATGGACAGTATCATCAGACATACAGGCAATATGCATTTTTTTATATTCATCATAATATATAGTGTTATGTGATTACCAATATGGATTTTGTACCAGATTTGTGTTAACTGGCAAATTGCTCGATTTAATAGGCCACAAATAGTCCTTCGTATTAAATACCGGAACAAACAAAGTACGTGCACGATAATAATTCACCGATTGCTCATCATAAATACTCCATCCCTGCATTGGTTTACTCATTACAGACTGTAATTCCTTCCAGCGCCGCAAATCCCAGCCTGGTACAGTTTCAAAAGCCAGTTCAATTCTTCTTTCCTGATGAATAATCTGGCGCAGGCCGGTTTTACTTGTATATTTAGAAGGATTCGTAGAAAGCGCAGAAGTCCAGGCCTCAGCAACTCCCGGGATACCCGCCCTCTGCCTTACTTTATCGATGTAGGGCAATACCTCACCATAGGCTTTTCCTTGCTCATTCAATGCTTCGGCGTACATCAGATACAGATCTGAAAGCCTCATTAAAGGATAATGAAAATCCACCCAGGTGATGTCCCTGTCATAAGTCGTTAAATAATTCACCAGTTTTTTAGGCCAGTACCCGGAGATATTCAGGTGACTCACATCTTTAGGCCCGGCAATACCACTGGTGCCTCTTGCCTGTACATAAAGTGCATTTGAAGGATCGTTTAATACGCCATTACCATACCAGACACCACCATCAAAAGCAATCGAAGAATAAAATCTTGGCTCGCGTTTAAAGTGCGCATTTACCGTTTCATAGCCATTATGAACATAAAACCGATCCGCATTTGCACTCGTTCTCAAAGCATACCTGTTTCTGTAATCCCAGGTTTTATCTTCATCAATTGGCAATCCATTTTCAGTATAAAACAGTTCCTGTTCAGCAATTGGTACAGCAAAAGTACCCTGGGCAACTAAATTTGCAGCCGAAGCTGGTGTCAGCCTTGGCATAGCTCTTTCCTGCTTCCCATAACCATATACCGGATTTATTGCCCATATGAGTTCTGAATTTATCTCCCATTTTTCGGTAACTGCAGTTTGCAAGGTTAAAACCCGCTTTAAAGAATCAGGAAGATTAGAAGGCATATTTGCGGTAGGAATAAAAGTATGCAGGCTCAACCCTGCTCTAGTACAAGCATCCAGTGCCTTAGCACATGCGTCGGCGGCCAGATCCCATTTCTTAGGGTCCACCTGCTGGCTAAACAATTGTTGCCCGTCTTTATTGCTGAACCCTGCATAATCAGGGTTTCCATTAAATAGAGGACTTGCAGCAGTCATTAAAATCTGTGCTTTTACGGAAAGGGCGATCACACTTGTAATTCTTCCCAGTTCCTGCATTTGGTTTTGTATCTGAAGAGGCAGGTCGGGCGCGGCCTCGTCAATTAAATGAACCATGTAATTCACTACTGAGTCTACGGGCTTTCTTTTCACTTTCACCTCTTCGGTAGAACTGGTGATCGGCAGGTCCACATCCGTAATAGGTATAGGTCCGTACATCCGGAAAAGATAAAAATGATAATAAGCCTTTAAAAACTTCACCTCCGCAATCCATCTTTTCTTTTCCGAATCACCCAGATCAATTGGTTTGTTGATGTTTTCAAGCATCGTATTGCAGCGTCTTATCGCTTTAAATATTGCCTCTCCACCTTCAGCACCATCCCAATAATTCAACCCTGGATTATTGGCTGTTTGTGTTCCTCTGATGATGTTAAATCCAACAGGATTAACCCCTTGATTGTCGGTGATTTCCGTCGGTCCGGGGTAAACAATTTCGCCCGAAGTTGCAAAACCCGCGTCAAGCCATGGATATTGAAATTTCTGAAGGGTAGAATAACAGCTAAATAAATAATTCTCCGCTTCATTGCGATTTCTAAATGCATAATCAATGGTGCCCACATTATCTGGCGTAACATTCAGATATTTCTTACAAGAAATTATGGACATCGCCAGAACTACTGCATATAAAAATTTCGAGTATGATGATTTCATGTCTAAATCCTCTTTAAATAATTATAAATTAACATTTATACCCAGGTTATATACTTTCTGAAGTGGGTAAGCAAATCCATTCCCGCCCAATTCAGGATCCCACATGGTAAATGGACTCCAGGTGAGCAGATTAAGTCCGCTGAAATAAACCCTCAGGTTCCTGAGTCTGATTTTGTTTACAAATTTCTTCGGGAGCGTATAACCAAACTCAAGGGATTTCATTCTCAGGAAGCTTCCGTCACGCAGCCACCAGGAACTGTTCTGACGGTTGTTTTCTATCTCCCCCCCATTGGTACCCAGCCTTGGATAGAGCGCATACAGATTCTGGTTATCTTCTGACCAGTGATCGTCTGCATACTGTTTAATCACCTGGGTATTACCAGGCAGCCAGGAATCCGGGCTTTTTATAAACGGACTCGTTCTGGCCGGGTCAATAACAAAAGAAACCCTGGTTTGCCCTTGAAAAAACACATTGAGATCAAAGTTTTTATATCCGGTAGAGAACCCAAATCCATACACAATTTCCGGTACTGTCGGGTTACCCAACCAGGTCTGGTCTTTTGAATCTATAACTCCATCGCCATTCAGGTCCCGGTATTTAATATCACCGCCTCTTGGAGGGGTTCCATTGTTGCTAAATATCTGAGCTGGTGAATTTCTTGCCTCGTTGTCATCAACAAATAAACGCTCTGCTACGTAACCAAAATTTCTATTAAGGGCTACCCCCTGATGAAGGAGATACTTTTCATCAAAATTCGGTTCTTCATATTGAGTGAATTTATTTTTGGCGAAAGTGAAATTGGCCATAGAAGAAATCCAGAAATCGGGCGTAAAATTATGTTTTCCATCAAGAGAAAATTCAATACCCTGAGATTCCACTTTTCCAATATTTGCAGTTATGGGAGCCTCCAACCCCATAGTAGTAGGAATGTCAGATCTGTTTTGCAGGATATCAGATTTATAATTCTTATAAACCTCTGCCGTTAACCTCATATTTTTAAGGAAAGTTAATTCCAGGCCAAGGTTAATCTGTTTAGACACTTCCCAGGTCACATCTCTATTCTCATAATTATTAATAGCAACGCCATTATGACCATAACCGTTATTGGTTCCAAATGCGGCAGAATTACCTCCATTTAAATTAACGTCCGACAAATAGAAAAACCTTCGGTCACTAATCGCATCATTCCCAACCAGACCATAACTGGCCCTGAGTTTCATTCTGTCAATTACATTAGAGAGATTTCCGTAAAACTTCTCACCTGAAACAATCCACGAAGCTCCGATTGTAGGAAAGAAACCAAACCTATGGTTTTCAGAAAAACGTTCTGACCCGTTATAACCAAAGTTAAACTCGAGGAAATAACGACTCTTATAAGCATAAGTTGCACGTCCCGACAAGCCCAGATTCCGGTAAGGTAAAGAAGTAAATAATGTTGATGCGTTGGCATTCAGCTGCTGTTGTTGTGTTCCAATTAACGCTGCACTTACGTTATGATCTTCCCCAAAGTCTTTGGTATAGTCCACAACGCCTTGCAGGTACAGAAAGGTATTTAATGTACTGGCCCCGGCATAATAATTTAAATACTCCCTGGCCTGATCTGGCTTATTGTTGATCCAGTTTAAGGTATATTGATTGGTGGATTTATCATAGGCCTGAACATTATAAAAATAAGGTGCATAAGCCAGCTGAGATTCAAATCTTGCATACCTGTTGGTGCTAAATATGCCTTTGAAATTCAATCCTTTGACAAGGAAATCTAATTTCTGATTCAGTTCCAGCTGCGCAAGCATTCTTGATTCAGAAAATCTTCTGTTTCCTCTTAGCAAGGCCGCGTAAGGGTTAATGTTCTTCACATCCCCGTTCGTTGGTGGTGTGGTTCCGTCTGGCAGGATCGCCCCGTCGGTATTGTTACCAAATAGAATATGTTGTACACCTGCATTGGCCGCATCCGGCTCATAATAGGCCGGAAAATCAACCGGACTGGTGTGTGTTGCAATATTGTACAAATCAGTTGCAAACGATGGATCATTGGTCATCGGCCCCACATACTCATTAAAATTACCAGATAAACGAACCACAAGTTCCGTACTTGGTGTAAGGTCGATATTGATGTTTGACCGCAACTGGTAATTTTTAAAGCTTACATTATTGTTGTTATTGTTCCTGATGTCGGTTCTTAATATTCCATTGTCATTCGTATAAGAACCAGCTATATAATAGCGCGCCACACCACCGCCACCTGAAATATTCAGGTTGGCTCTTTCTGTGCTTGTTCTCTTCTTAAACAGCATATCCATCCAGTTTACTGCTGGATAAACAAAAGCATTACTTCCCGGTAAACCCTTCATTGCGGCAATGGTATTGGCGATCTTATTTGGTGTATAAGGCAATATCGCCGAGGGATTCCTCGTCATCGTAGCCTCATTAAAAAGCCTCATATAAGTGATCGGGTCTGCCAGTTCTAAACTTTTTACAGACTCAGACGAGGAACCTTCCAGTCTAAAGTTGATTTGGGCTTTTCCGTTTTTACCTTCCTTCGTTTTCACAAGAATAACACCGTTTCCACCTCTGGCACCATATAAGGCTGTGGCACTGGCGTCCTTAAGAATGGAAAAACTCTCTATATCGTCCACCTGCAGTCGTGCAAGATCAGAAGAGGTCATCTCCACATTATCAATCAGGATCAAAGGATCTTTTTTATAACCAAATGTAGTTACCCCGCGGATAAAGAAATTGGCATTATCCTGGCCCGGCTGCCCACTTGGCTGAAAGGCAATCACACCGGCAATTTTACCTGCCATGGCCCCCGTCAAATTGCTGGAAGGCACTTTAAGATCTCCTGGACGGACTGTTGTTACAGAGCCAACGATGGCTTCCTTCCGTTGCTTTTGTCCAAGGGCTGTAATCACAACCTCATCTGCCTGGATATTATTCTCTTGCAAACGAATATTAATTACCCTTGTTGTAGAAGAAACGGTAAAGCGCTGCTCTTTATACCCAACATAAGAAAACCTCAGCAAGGTACCCGGCTCCACATCCAGAACAAATTTTCCATTGTTGTCTGTTTGCGTACCCAAATTAGGTTTGTTAACTGCAGCAATCACTACACCAGGAAGAGGTAAGCCCAGGGTATCAGTTACCTTACCCGTGATCGTTATTTTATCTGGTTTTTCAGCATTAGCCTTTAGTTCCTCAGCAACCCGTGGGCTTTGCTTTTCCTTAATCAGGACAGTCTTGTCCTCGATAACATATTCCAGTGACTGGCCTGCAAGACATATTTTGAGCACTTCTTCAAGGCTCTTATTACTGACCTGAATATCAACTGGTTTCTTGGTACTCAATGCCTTTCTTCCATACAAAAAGTCATAGCCGGTCTGGTCATGGATGTCCCGGAATATCTTTTCTAAAGGTGCTTTTTTTGCAGACAGTGTAATGCGCTGAGCGAAACCCGCGGCGCTTACCTGCATCAGCGATGCTATTAAAAATACAGTAATTAGCCGCATAATAAATAATAACTTATGGAAACGCCGCATGGCTAGCCCATGGTTCCCGGTAAAATTTTCATACATTTGGTTAATCTGGTTAGAAGTTAATAAGTGGTTTTATTTCGACTCAATCAGGTACTATATAGCCAGTTGTGTTTGCCGCACTGCTGGCTTTTTCTTTATTTACGCCTGTTGGAGTTGGTGAACCTGCCCCTAATGGGCTGTTCTGATCTGTAGATGTTAAGTAGCTATTTTGTAACGATAATTCTCCTCCCTTCAATTTTAAAATGAACTTTTCCTGTTAATTCTATCAGTCTAAGCACAGCCGAGATGTTCTTTGAGCGGGATATAAAACCACCCAGATCCACATCCGAAGGTGCAGAATCGGTATACACAATATCTACATCATACCAGCGGGCTATCTTCCGCATTTCCGCACGGAAATCATTACTTGCAAAAACAAATTCATCATTTTTCCAGGCCATCTCCGCATTCAAATCTGCCGCTTTAACCTCTATAGCTCCACCTTGCAGAACAGACTGCTGGCCCGGTTTTAAAGTTTCCACCTTTTTTGACAACAGTGCAGCCACCTGAACACTTCCCTCAAGTAAAGTCGTTCTAACTTCAGGCTCATCACTGTAACTACTCAGGTTAAAATGTGTACCCAATACCTCTACACGTTGCGTGGCCGTTTTTACAATAAAAGGCAACCTATCGTGATGATCCTTGCCATTGCTTGAAATTTTGAAAACCTTAGCAACCTCAAAATAACCCTCTCCTGTTAACTCGACCTCCCTTTTCTCCTTAGAGAAACGTGATGGATACCGAAGAGAAGATGCCGCATTCAATAAAACAGTAGTCCCATCGGGCAAATTCACCTGGTATTTCCCTCCTCTAGGCGTTTGAATTGTATTCATTTCCAGACGATCAGAGGCAGAATTACTGTTCTTTTCTGCAACCACTGAATAAATAAGCTTTCCGTCAGAAGACTTTGTAATACGGACACCAGTTTGTGTCAGTACCGTCCCGGTTTTAATATCATTTAAGAGAATCTGTTTGCCGTTTGATAAAATGAGAACCGCATTATTTGATCCCGGTTGAATCGTATTAGAATCCAGCGTTTGGATATCCCGGTGCGCCAGATAAAAATACCCTCCAGCAAACACAGCGATAACAACAGCCGCCACCGCAGCAAGTCTAGGAAAAAAACGAATTTTGGAAGACCGCTCATGTATGGGCAGTTTTTCAAAAATATCCCTGGCCATGAGGTTTATATATTCTTCTGACTGGTCAAATTCACGCTCCTTAAGATCCAGATACCATTTTTCCAATAGTGCCAGTTCTTCCTCCGTACAAGTCTTTTCCCGATATTTTTCCAGCAATTTGCCTGCCTCTGTTTTATTCATATTTGGTTAGGTATACATCCCTCTATATATAACCAAACGGTTAAGCAGACCGCAACAGGTAGAAAAAAATGAAATTTTATTTAAAGTACATCAAAAACAAGATCAACAGCATTTCACCGAATCTGCAACGAAGGGTTTTAAGCGCATTGGTCACCTGCTTTGCAACGGTCTGTTCCGAAATTTGTAATTGCTCAGAGATTTCTTTATGTGTAAAATGGCTTCTCCGGCTAAGTTCAAAAACTTCGCGCATTTTTCGGGGCAAGGCCTGAATCTCCTTTTCAATAGAATTGAGGAGTTCTTTTTCTCTAACCCGATGATCCGTTTCTACTGTTTCAATATCTATAAATTGTTGAAGCGAAGAAATATACCTTGATTTTACATTTTTATGTGCATGATGATCCAGAACCCGGTTTCGGACAACCGTAAAAAGATAAGCAACAAGACTTGAGTTCAGGACGAATACCTCTCTGCGGATCCAAAGATTGGTAAACAGTTCCTGAATCAGATCCCTGGTTTCCTCATCATCATTTAATTTTTTATAGGCATGTGCAAATAATACATTAAAATAACGCTTATAAATCTCCGTGTAAGCAATTTTATCACCATCTCTAAGGAGGGCGACAAGCTCAGCGTCATCTAAATGTTTATATTTGGTCATTCTATAGTATAGTATAGAACAGCAATTATACAATAAAATATTACAAATTAAAAGATTAACTATTAATCTTTTAATGACTATGAAATCAATATTTGTTTCTCATCTTATATATTTGGCAAAAAACAAAAAAAGATGAGCAATACAAACAATCTACTGCCACACCACAGCTATTTTGATGGAAAAGTACAAAGCCTGGGCCTGGAGACAGAACATGGAAAGGCCACGGTTGGCGTCATGAAAGCAGGCACCTATGAGTTTTCTACTTCTTCTCCTGAAAAAATGGTCGTTATTACTGGTATATTAAAAGTCAAATTACCAAATGAAGACTGGACAGCATACAAAGCACAGGAAGAATTTGAAATAGCTGCAGGAAACAAATTTGACGTGATTTGCGATACAGATGCTTCTTATATCTGTTATTATGGATAGTATAGCATACAACACTGAAAACGAAAAGCAGGTCTAACCTGCTTTTCTATAATTATCCTGGTACATTTTTAAGCTCTTCTTTAAAATACCCCTGGCCACATGTATCCTTGTCTTAACCGTCCCCAGTGGAATATTTAATTCCTCTGCAATTTCATGGTATTTAAAACCTTCAAAATATCTGATAAAAGGTATATAATATTCGGGTTGTAACTTTTTGAGCGCGTACTGAATGTCATCCATCATACATTTATTCTCTCCCTCATTTAGCGAGGCACTTTTCTTAAGTTGTGCAGATGAGATCTCTTCACAAACGGTAAAGATCTCACCAGATCTGGAATTCTTTCGATAACTGTTAATAAATGTATTTCTTAAAATTGTGAAAAGCCAGCCCTTCATATTAGTTCCCTCCTCATACAAATCTGAATAACGAATGGCTTTCACCATAGTATCCTGCACAAGATCCCGGGCATCCTCATCATCTCTGGTAAAGGTTAGTGCAAAAGCATGCAGGCTTCCGCTAAAACTATTTAATTGCTGTGTAAAAAGAGTGGTTGCTTGTTTCATAATGTCGAAGATTTTATAAAAAAACTTAAGCAAAACGCATACCAAAAAAATACTGCAAACAACTGATTAACAAAACATTAAACAAAATAATTCCAAAAGATATGTTTTGTTCAACATACTTTACTGCAATCTTACTGTATTTATGTAATTTGCCGCCTCTATCCGGCTTTCAGTTTTATAAAGGTCTTTAACATCGTTTCGTTTTTAATAGGAAAATGTTTTCTATAAACTCGTATAGACAAAGATTGTTTGAATTATTTTTCTTATGATGAATACATTTAGCCCAGAAATCAGGACAAAAGACAAGAAATTTGTTCGTAACTTTGGAAAAGATTAAAAATTCTTATGGCAGTATTACATAGAAAAGAAGAGAAAATAGAAGTTGTGCTTAGTAAACTTCCAAAAGAGTATACAGACCAACAGTTCGTTGAGAAGTTTATACAGCTTTATTCCAAAGACTGGGGCAAAATTAAGGCAAACTACATTAAACACTCCCAGGACAAAGAACCGGGTACAATTATAACCATGCCAAAACCTGAAATTTATTTAAAACAAGTTTTAAAAGCATATCTGGAAAATCTAAAACAGGTATAAGCAATATGCTTATACCTGTTTTTTATTGCTATTGTTTATATTCAAAATTGACCATCCAGTGGATACCAAATTTATCCGTAAACATCCCAAAATAAGCTCCCCAAAAAACTTTACCTAAGGGCATAGTAATTTGCCCACCTGCCGAAAGACCATTAAACAGGTGGTCAGCTTCTTGTTCACTGTCTGGCTTAATTGCAATACTCAAATTATTCCCCTGTTGAACTGTGCCCATCGAAGCAGGCGTATCGCTCCCCATTAACACTGTATCTTTTCCAATAGGTAAAGCCACATGCATGATTTTTTGATTTTCTCCCTCTCCCGGTTGATAATCTTTTGGGACATCTCCAAAACGCATCATCGTAAGGAATTCCCCGCCAAATACAGATTTGTAAAAATTAAAGACCTCTTCACAATTATCTGTGAAAGTTAAATACGGATTCACTGCTGCCATAATATTCTATTTTAAAGGTTAATGCCTGTTGATTAACACAAAAATACCATATTAAACATAAGGAACTGAGGGTATTTTAAGACAAAATTAAGGGCAATTGTGACGGTCAACTTTTATAAACGTAAATTATATTTCAATATGTAGCAACTATTTCAATACTTGCTACGTACACGTAAATAGAAATGAAGATGAGTAAATAGGACCAACCTTCTTTGTATGACCCCGTTTTACTCAATCGGAGTAATTGTGAAACAATCTTACTTGTTCATTATGAAGACTTATTTAAAAACACGGACCTACAGCAAAATTGCTATAGCCGGCATTTTTTTACTTCTGTTCTCGGCCTGTAAAAAGTATGACAACGCACCTGCTGCACCGACACGCAAAACCTATACGGCAAATGTGCAACTAAATGGAGCTACCGAAGTACCTGCAGTGACTACTACAGGCACAGGTACTGCCAACATCACTTATTATTCAGATACCAAAACAATAACTTATACACTCAACTGGCAGCTCGGATCTAGTACAGCAACAACAACAGGCATGCACTTTCACGGATCAGATACCGGCGGCAGTACCACAAGTTCCCCAATTGTGATAGAGATTACTGGCTTTACATCCGCCAGCTCAGGATCACTTTCAGGTACAACAAGAGCATTAACTGACACAGAAGCTGCACAGCTTTTAGCTGGAAAATGGTATGTAAATATCCATAGCTCGACATTCCCGACTGGAGAAATGAGGGCAAATATCACACTTATGAACACCAGCACAGGCACTGGTAGTGGTGGCGGTAACGGTTATTAATTGCCTTTAATCTACAGATGGATCGACTCATTTGTGCCGGAAGTTGATCCATCTGTTGATCCAGTGAAGCGGTACTTATTCATGAAATAAAACTTTTTCTAGATTTCCGGGTTTTAAAACAGACAACTATCTGATAAACAAATAACCTGTAAATTTTGAAATTCAAATCTCTGAAAATTCTATCTCTGACTTTATGCCTGTCCTGGAATGGTTATCTTTATAGTCAAAGCCATGTTTCCTTGGATTCTTTAAAAAAGGATTCTTTACAAAGGGATAGTCTGAAAAAACAAAAACCCGCAGACAGTACAAACAGACAATATGATATTGCAGACTTGCTTCACCATATTTTGCACCCCAATAAAAAGCCAAATCTGCAGCACAAAAAATCAGGAATTACACCCATGCCTAATTTCGCTTACAATCCCAGTATAGGCGCACAAATAGGCATAAAAGCTGTTGCAGGACGTGTATTGGGACATGAGCCCAACACGCTGATGTCTATCGCAGCTACCTCCGCCTCCATTACTACAAAAGGCATTATTTACTTCTATCTAAGCCATAATATCTACACCCCCGGGAACCGGTGGAATTTTCAGGGAAGCCTGGTCGTTGCAAAAACGGTGACACCAGATTTTGGATTAGGTATCGGACGCGCCGCGACCGATAGCGAAGAGGATTTGATTTTAAGCGACCCCGGACGTAAA
The DNA here is from genome assembly GCF_032678445.1 of Pedobacter nutrimenti. Classification (GTDB taxonomy): domain Bacteria; phylum Bacteroidota; class Bacteroidia; order Sphingobacteriales; family Sphingobacteriaceae; genus Pedobacter; species Pedobacter nutrimenti_A. The sequence continues at coordinate 344,957 of NZ_JAVTSQ010000004.1, read as the reverse complement.
GGCTATGTCCTTCACGCCCTCTACTATAATTTCAGAGAAAAAGTATACAAGCAAATTCTCGACAATCTTTTTGTTGGCGCAGGAGTTTCTTTCGATGTCAGAAGAAAGATTGAAAATAAAGCAGATACCAGCAATCTGACCCCTTATAATATTTACAGCGACAGACATGGATTTGACCGCGACCACTATTCCTCCAATGGACTTTTGTTCAACCTGCAGTATACCACCCGCGACAATCAAAACCGGGCCTATAAGGGAATGTATGCCGATGCAGGTTTCCGGGTCAACCAAACCTGGATGGGCAGCACCAAAAGTGCCGTGCAATTTAACACTGACTTCAGGAAATACTGGAGCCTTTCCGAAAGAAACCCGGAACACGTGCTGGCCTTCTGGAACTGGGGCTCATATCTGATCAGCGGTGCTCTGCCTTATCTCGAACTGCCTGGCACTGGTAAAGATACAGGCTTCAGAAGCGGAAGAGGTTATACCGTAGGCTATTTTAAGGCCACAAAGTATTTTTACTCCGAACTGGAATACCGTTTTCCAATAACCAGGAACAAATTTCTGAGCGGGGTTACATTTTTCAACATCCAGACCGCCAATGATGATCTGGGAACAAAGCTTTTCCAGCAATGGCAGCCGGGAGGAGGTGCAGGTTTGCGCGTACTCTTTAATAAAGCCACCCGAACCAATCTGTGCCTGGACTACGCATTTGGCAATTACGGTGCACGTGGTTTTTTTCTGGGCTTAAATGAGGCCTTTTAACCAATTTGTATCTGGAGTTGCTCCAGCTGTCGATCCAATGAATCCTTTGCGCAAAGATGAAGGCCATAACCAGGCGGCTCCAGTGTCTCCAATTGAGATTTTAAAAGTAAAGGATTAAAAAAATGTCCTTTTCTATTCACTAAACGCTGTTCTAACGTCTTAAAGTCTGCTTGTATAAACACCCATTTGATCTGTATGCCTTCATTTGCACTTAATATTTGTCTGTACGACTCCTTCAATGCGGAACAGGCAAGTACGGCTCCCTCCGATCTATTCCACAAAACGATATGCCGGGCCAGATCCTGAAGCCAGGGTGCTCTGTCTTCATCGTTCAAAGAGATTCCATTTTTCATTTTTTGAATATTGGATTCCGGATGAAAATCATCGGCATCATAAAAAGGAATCCGCATACGCTCTGCAAATAATTTACCCAGCGTGGTCTTTCCACAACCCGAAACTCCAATAAATATATATATCATATAAACACATTCAAGATCAAAACTCCTATTAAACCGACTACAGACACAATGGTCTCCATTAAAGACCAGGACCTGATGGTATCGCGGATGCTCAGGCCAAAATACTCCTTGAACATCCAGAAGCCCGGATCATTCAAATGAGAAAACATCAAACTCCCAGCACCAGTAGCTAAAACCATCAATTCAGGGCTCACATGGGTAGATTGCATAATAGGAATCGCTATCCCCGCAGTAGTTAAACCTGCAACCGTCGCAGAACCCAAAGCCACCCGTATCGCAGCGGCAATGAACCAAACCAGCAGTAATGGCGAAAATGGCAAAGCCAAAGCCAGCTTCGATATATAATCTCCAATTCCACCATCTACAAGTACCTGCTTAAATGCACCTGCCGCGCCTATAATAAACAACAGCATCGTAATACTTTTTAAGGCTTCTTCTGCCTGATCCATCAAGTCTTTCATCTTCTGCCCCTGCCTTATACCCATGGTATAAATGGCGAAAAAAGTAGAGATCAATAAAGCAATAACCGGATGGCCTATAAATGCAATAAAGGAACCCATGCCCGAACCTTTTTCCAATACAGCCTGTGTAATTGTTGCCAGGCCAATTAAAAAAACAGGGAGAAGGCTCGTTATCAAACTGATGCCAAAGCTAGGCAGTTCATTTTCCGGGCGAAATTCAAGGTTAAAAAGCCCCTTTGGCGGATCTGGTTTAATCTGTTTTAAGGTTCTTGAAAACAAAGGCCCGCCAATAACAATAGCCGGAATACAAATCAGTCCGCCATACATCATCGTCTTGCCTATATCTGCCTTGTATAAAATAGCAATTGCCGTAGCACCAGGATGTGGGGGTAAATAACCATGCGTAACCGAGAGTGCGGTGAGCAAAGGAATAGCTACATACAAAACAGACAAACCCGTTGACGCACAAATCATAAATACAAAAGGGATCAGTACCACAAAACCCACATTATAAAACAAAGGAATTCCAACCAGCAAACCCGTAACCACCATGGCCCACTGCAGATTCTTTACCCCAAAAAACCTGACCATGTGCGTTGTGATCTGCTGCGCTGCCCCACCGTTGGCCAGCAATTTTCCAATCACAGCACCCATGGCTAAAATTAAGGCCAGTTGCCCAAGTGTGCTGCCTATGCCCTCTTCTATAGATTTGACAACTGCAGTGCCTGTCATGCCTTGAAGAAGCCCGGCAGCGATAGAAGTGACGATCAAAGCAAATAAAGCATTGATCTTAAAGACCAGGATCAAACAAAGCAATAACAACACACATCCAATCAGAATTGTCAACAACATATTTATCAGTATTTTAAATGTAAGGTAAATATTATGTTCAATTTTTTATTAAACACCTTAAGCAATTGTTATATATTTAAAAAATGTACCGTTACCATGATTAAGAAGAAGATCTCCATAAAAGATATTGCAAAACTGACAAACACCTCCATAACCACTGTATCTTTTGTCTTAAACGGCAAAGGCCGCATCAGCGCAGATATAAGAAAAAAAATACTAGATGTAGCCCTTGAAAATGGTTATGAGCCTAACCGTATGGCGGTTGGCCTGAGAACAGGAGAGTCCAAAGTGATTGGTTTAATTGTAGAAACCATTAGTGGACCTTTTTTTGGTACAATGGCCAAAGTTATTGAATACGAGGCTGAAAAAGCAGGTTATGGTGTAGTGTACTGCAGTACAGACAACAACATTCAAAAAGGAAAGAATGTGATCAAAATGCTTTCCAACCAACTTGTCGACGGGTACATTATTACGCCCATCAAAGGACTGGAGAAAGAAATACAAAAGTTAATCAGCAACGAAAAACCCGTTGTGTTCATCGATAGTTACTTTCCCGGGATCGATATCCCCCATGTATTGGTTGACAATTACAACAGCGTTTATCAGGCCATCCAGTTCCTTGCCGATTCCGGGTATAAAAATATTGGATTTGTAACACCAGATCTGGACCTTGTTCAGTTACAGGAACGGTTAATGGGTTACCAGGCAGCCATAAAAGCAAATGGACTCACAGAAGATCCGGATATGGTTTTCAACTTATCCTACAACAGTGAAAGAACAGAAGCCGTAGAAGCTGTCAAGGAATTTTTAACCAGACAAATCAATTTGGACGCTGTCTTTTTCAGCACTAACTACCTGGGCATCATAGGCCTTAAAAGCATCAACGAACTTAAGCTAAACATTCCTGTCGACTTAGGGGTCATGAGTTTCGATGATCATGAATTATTTGAACTTTATCCTCCGGGAATCACCTCTGTAAAACAACCCACTTACGAAATTGCAAAATCTGCTATTGACCTGTTGATGTCAAGTTTAAACGATCGCAGTTTTGATGTTTCAAACATCAAACTTCAAATCCCGGCAGAAATTATCAAACGCGGATCTACATCCAGCCTTACCTAGTGGTTTAGCGCGATGAAACCTTTCATTTAATTCAAAAATTATTTTATAGATTTACTTTTAATCTTTAAAAAAAGGATTTTTTTTACCATTTTTGATAAAACGTTTTATCAAACCTTCACCAGGAATACCATTTAAACCGCTACAACCCAGAAAATGAAAAAAAACTTTTTACTAACCACCTGTCTGGCAATCGCATGCAGCTCCTTTGCTCACGCACAATCTACTGAAGTCATTCAAAAAAAAGGTTACAAGCTCACCTTCATCAACCAGGATGCAAATCTTGATCAGCATCTAAAGGCCAGACTGATTGAAACCTTTTTTACTGTCTATCCGAAACTGGAAAAAGAGTACAATAAAAAAACAGCCAAAGACATTACATTCGTGATTGATACCGCCTACGATGGCGTAGCGGCAACGGCCAATGCAAGAGTAGTATACAGTTCAAAATATATGGCAAAACACCCTGTGGACATCGATGTAGTGACCCACGAAGTGATGCACATTGTACAGGATTATGGCAACAGCGGCGGCCCAGGCTGGCTAACCGAAGGCATTGCAGATTATGCCAGGTATACATTCGGAGTAGACAACGCTGGCGCACACTGGGAGTTGCCTGCATTTAAACCAACACAACATTACAGTAATGCCTATCGTACTACAGCGCGCTTTTTGGTTTGGCTGGAAAAAAGTGTAAAACCAGGTCTGGTCAAAACCTTCGACAAACAATTACGCGAACATACTTTTACCGATAACAGCTGGAAAAAAGAGACAGGTAAAACCCTGGATGAACTATGGACAGCGTATGCAGCCCATCCTGAATTATCCTAATCAACATTCTATACACAGATGAACAAACTTCTCTTAGCCCTACTCTTAAGTCCTGTGGTTTACGGGCAGGCACAAGCTCAAAAGGCTGAAAAATTGGTACCCTATGTAAACCCGATTATTGGTACCCAACGTATGGGCCACGTGTACCCGGGTGCTACTATACCTTTCGGCATGGTACAATTGAGCCCGGAAACAGATACCATCAGCTATGAGCTCAATGGCAAATACAATCCGGATGTATACAAGTATTGCGCAGGTTATCAATATGATGACAAAACCATCTGCGGTTTCAGCCATACTCATTTCAGTGGCACAGGACACTCTGATCTGGGCGATTTTTTAATTATGCCCACTACAGGCAAACTAAAACTCAACCCCGGTACTGCTGATCAGCCCGGCAGCGGATACCGCTCCCGCTTTTCTCACCAGAATGAGATCAGTCAGGCCAATTACTACAAAGTAAAACTGGATGATCACAACATTACTGCAGAAATGACCACCAGTGCCAGAGTAGGCTTTCACCAATATACTTTCCCAAAATCTGATCAGGCACATATTGTACTAGACCTGATGGCAGGCATATATAACTACGAGGATAAGAACGTCTGGACCTATCTCCGTATACTCAACGACTCCACAGTAATCGGCTATAGACAAACCAACGGCTGGGCAAGAACGAGGACCTTGTATTTTGCCATGCAGTTTAACAAGCCATTTGTTAAATCCGGTTACAAAAAATATGATAAAAAAGAAGTATACCGTGGCTTCTGGGGCAAATTCGGTCAAACCGAAAACTTTCCTGAAATAGCCGGCAAACAGATCAGGATCTATTTCGACTTTAAAACAGAAGAAGGTGAAAAGATTAAGATCAAATTTGCCATTTCTCCTGTAAGCATGGCAGGCGCAATGAACAACATGCAAACAGAAATTCCAGGCTGGGATTTTGAAAAAGTGAAAAACGATGGACAGGAACTCTGGGAAAATCAATTGCACAAAATAGAGATCAGTGGCAATAAAGAGATCAAACAGAACTTCTATACTTCTATGTACCACACCATGATCAATCCGACCGTTTATATGGATGTTGACGGGCAGTACAAAGGCCTGGATCAAAACGTACACAAAGCCGAGGGTTTTACCAATTACACTACTTTTTCCCTTTGGGATACCTACCGCGCCCTGCATCCCCTGTTCAACATCATTGAGCCTAAGCGAAATGCCGACATGGTACAAAGTATGATGGCCCACTTTGATCAAAGCGCAGAACATATGCTGCCTGTATGGTCCAATTCCGGAAATGAAAACTGGTGCATGAGCGGCTACCATAGTGTAACCGTGTTGGCCGATGCCATCATCAAAGGAAACATCAACCCAGGCCTCAACCTGAACAAAGCATTGGATGCCTGCGTAGCCACCGCCAGAAAAAGAGACTATGAAGGTATAGGTGAATATATAGATAAGGGTTACATTCCTGATGAAAAAACAGGTATTTCCGTATCCAACACCCTTGAATATGCCTTTGACGATTGGGCTATTGCCCAACTGGCCAAAAAACTCAACAGGAACGATATCTACCTGGAATTCATCAAACGTTCTGAAAATTACAAAAACGTATTTGATAAAGCCTCCGGGTTTATGCGCCCAAGACTCAATGACGGTACTTTCCGTAAAAAGTTCGACCCCCTGAGCACCATCAACGAAGGATTTATTGAAGGTAACTCCTGGAACTATACCCTTTTTGCTCCTCAGGACCCAAAAGCACTGATCAAACTCATGGGCGGCAACAAAAAATTTACGACCTACCTGGATTCTTTATTTACCATGCACCTGCCGGATAAATACTTCGAGGAAACAGAAGACATCACCAGAGATGGGATCATTGGAAACTATGTACATGGTAACGAACCCTCTCACCACGTGGCCTACCTGTACAACTGGACAGACAAACCCTGGAAAACACAGGAAAGAATCCGTATGATCTTACCTATTATGTACAAACCAACACCCGATGGTTTAGGTGGAAATGATGACACCGGACAAATGAGTGCATGGTACATCTTCAGTTCACTGGGTTTCTACCCTGTTGCACCCGGATCAGATCAATACGCTACCGGCAGCCCGGCAGTAGACGGCGCCACCATCAATCTCGAAAGCGGAAAAATCTTTACCATACATGTACAGAACCAGGGTCCAAAAAATGTATATGTTCAAAAAATGATATTAAACGGCAAAGTACTCACCAGTCCTTCCATCAGCCATTCCGATATTATGAATGGCGGCGAGCTCACCTTTTATATGGATAACAAACACAAATAAATACCTGAACATTCAAGGCCTCCCACAAAAAAGGGAGGCTTTTTACATTACTGAAAATTAAACTCTTAAGGCACCAGATGTGGATAACCTCCATCTTGTGTAAATCTATTTCAAACATTCCGCCCCTCCTGAACATTATTGCTGTATAAAATCCAAACATATGCAACAAAAAGATACTTTACTCAGCGCAGATCTTCAACGTTTCATTGACAAATTTGAGCCTTCAAAATTCAAGACATTAACCCGTGGCATAGAGGTAAGAGGCACCAACAACCTTCATCAAAGTATTGCCGGGGCAAAAGAACTCATCGAGAGATTGAAACTTAACCTTTCGGTACACCATACGGCTGAAATGGCCCTATACGGCAGTTTCGAAGTGCTAAGCCGACAAGCGCCGTAGTAAAACAAAAAATACGGCCATGTTTCCAATGAAATTTAATCCCATTTTTTCATTAATTGCAGGGTGCATTCTGCTTGCTCTTTCCTTATATAAACTGAAGGATACCCTTGAATTCTTAAAAAAAAGCGATCGGGCATCAGGCGTTGTTACCCGTCTTGAAGAACTAACCGGAGGAGATACCGGCACAAGCTATTCTCCGGTTTTCAAAATAAAAACAAAAGACAACAAGGAATTCACTTATTTCCATACCTCTTCCACCAACCCTCCCAGCTGGGATATTGGAGAGCAGGCCATATTCGTATACAATCCACAAGATCCGAATTCTGCCCGAATGCTCACTTATTTCGGTGTTTTCAGCTGGACAATTGTGTTCATGGCCTTTGGTGTATTCTTACTGACCATTGCCACAGGTCAATATTTATTAAAGAATCACCTGCAAAAATCTCCATTAAATTCCTGAGATATGATCTATATAGCCCTCCTCTTAGCCGGAATCTTATTGCTGATCATTTCAGTCAATTCCTTAAAGGCAAAAATCGCCTTTGTCAAAAACAGCGAACGGGTCGAAAGAAGGGTATCTGAATTAAAAGAAAACATTCAGGATGGCGATACCTTATATCCGCCTGGAAAACCAGAAGAAGCCAGACCAATGACCTATTTCGGGCTGTTTAACTGGATCATCCTGCTCATGGGCCTGGGAATGGCTTTAACCATTACCGGACTGGGGTATTTCCTGCTTCGGGGATACCTGAACACTTAATATATTCATAACATAGCCTACGCTAAAAGCAAATCTAATCTGCTTAATTTCGCGGGGTGCGTGCTTTAGCCATTCACTCAAACGTAAAATTTAGCTCCTTATACATCTATGAAAAGAAGATCAGTACTCAAGAGTATTGGCGGTATCGGAGGCTTGCTATTGGCCCCATCGATCAGTTTCGGTTCATCATCGCCTGAAAAAAAACCAGTACTTCGCATTGCCCATCTCACCGACGTTCACCTTAAAAATCACCTGGATGCCCCGGCCAGATATGCCAAATGCCTTCATCACGTTCAGCAGCAATCTCCAAAGGCCGATTTGATCCTGAATGGCGGTGATATCGTTTTTGACATGAACAAAGAACAACTCAGTACCATTAATGACCAATGGAAACTGACCCATCATATCCTGCAACAAGAATGCAGTATTCCGGTGAAGTATTGCCTTGGCAATCATGACATCTGGTGGGATGAAAACAACAAGGCCCAGGCTATTTACGGCAAGCAATATGCAATGGACCAGCTGCACCTCGCCAATCCTTATTATAGCTTCAGCAAAAACGGCTGGAAATTTATCCTGCTTGACAGTGTTCACCTGGATATTGATGGCACCTGGTACATCGGAAAACTGGGCGATGCCCAATTCAGCTGGCTGGAAAACGAATTAAAGAATACGCCTTCAAATGTACCTGTGCTGATCATGTCGCACATCCCTATCTTAACGGCTACCTTAATGATAGAAGATGACATTGTAAACAAATGGCAAATGCTTGGTGGAGATATGCATACCGATACAGCCAAAATCATTAAACTTTTCCATCAGTATCCTAATGTAAAACTATGCCTCAGCGGTCATATACACCTGAGAGACAAAGTGGTTTATAACGGTGTAACCTATATCTGCAACGGCGCGGTAAGCGGAGCCTGGTGGAACGGCAATAAAAGAGAAACCGCCCCAGGTTACGGACTTCTGGACCTGTATGCCGACGGTACGTTTGATGAATCTTATGTAAATTACTAAAAAAGCCCCGGTCCAAAAATGGCCGGGGCTTAATAAAAAGACCGGAAACAAATCCTAGTCTACAGGAATATCCTGCCCCGGAATATTGGTTTCAGGATCTTTAGGCAATACCACTTTCAATACACCGTCGGCATAACCGGCAGTAATATCCTCGGTCAATACCTTTCCATTTAAAACAAAAGACCTTTCAAAAGCACCATTGCTGTACTCCCTTCTGCTGAATTTCGTTTCTGTCAGTTCATTTTCTGCCGGAGTATAACTGATGGTTAACACATCGTCTTTTGTGGCTACTTTTAGGTGTGCCTTAACCAAATCAGGCGCAAAAAGATGGACAATGAAGCTATTTTCTGTTTCTTCAATGTTTGCAGGTACCCTTCTGGTATCCTGGTCAAACCAATCCTGTCCATGACCTCTGAAATGGGCTCCAAATGGTCCGCCAAATCTTCCTCCTCTACGGCCGCAGCCTCTATGCATTCTTGATGAATGATGTCTATGTTCGTTAAACATGTTTTCTTATTTTAATGGTGATTTACTATGTTCATTTTAAAATCCAGCCGGTCTGGATACCCTTTTTGCACCGCCAATGCATTTAATCCGTAAAAGGTTGCTCCTGCAACAAGCAGTGTCAATACTATTCTGAATGCTCTCATCATGACTAATCGTTAATATCAATATCCCTTACTAAACCCTTTTGTGCTACACCTGGTCTGTACCATTGATTATCTATGGGTACCATCTTTTGGTACCCGTGTCCATAATCCGAAAATTTGTTCCTGAAGAATTCCCGCTTAGGTCGTCTGAAAACGGCAATCAGCGCAATTCCGAAAACCATTGCCGCCAGTACAAATGCAAATATGCCTGGTACAAAGAACAGGGCCGCTCCAAGCACCATCCCCATTCCTATAGATCTAGATATTTTTTCCATTTTATCTTGTTTTATTTAGGAAGACGGACAGCAAACTGTTTTACTTTAAATGATTAAAAAAAATATCTTTAAACCAAAAAAGCCGGCAAAAAGCCGGCTCTGTATGCTATGAAATAAGATCTTATCTGAATCTCTTCCTAAATTCTTCCTTAAACCTGGAGCGTTCTTCACCAGTCATATCATGCCATTTATCCCGCATGCCGGATCCACGACGCCCAAATCCCCTGCCCGGACCACCGGGCTTAAAATTACCAAACAGGATCCTGCATAAAACCAGCAAGCCAAGGGCCTGCCAGTAATTCAATTTACCTGTATGTGCAACCTCTGGTAAAATCCAATTCCAAAGAAACATAACCACATATCCCAAAACTGCTGCAATCAATACAGCTGCCGGAATAAAGAACAAGAACTTTCTGCCTCTGTTAAAATTTCTATTCATCATCTCCCACAAATTTAGTAATTAATAAATTCCTGATATAAATTTTGTAAGCGGCTGCGCAGGTGTTTCACCGCGTAACCCTTTCTGGAAATTAAAGTTTTGATGTTTTCACCTGTCTCCTCTGCAAGCTCATGAAAGGTACGCTCTTCCAGTTCATTTTGGATAAATACATATCGCTGATTTTCGGGCAGTTCCTCCAGCGCCAGAAAAAGCTGGTCCCAGAATAGCTTTTTAAGACTCTCATCTTCAGGCGTATCAGAATCAGATAATAAGATCTCTTTAAAACTGATTTCACCATCTTCGTCCTCATAACTCAGATCTTCGAGCAGTTCATCTTTCTGTTTACGGTACTTATCGGTAATCTTGTTCCGGGCAACCCGATACAACCAGCCACTAATCTGCTCAATTGCATCTACCTCTGGCTGATTACTCAATTGATACCATACATCCTGCAAAATATCCTCCGCATCCTCATCGGTATGTACACGGCCACGGATAAAACTAAACAGACGTTTTCCATAATCTGCAACCGCACGGATGATATTTTGAGAATCTTTTTTCGGCACTACTTATTGTTTGTTAAGTGAGTAAACGAATGAGAATCAAGATTACTTTAAATTCAATGGAATTTATTTTAATCTCTACTAAAAGCTATTGGTAAACCTTTACCCAGTCAACAACCATTTGCACAGGCAACTGATCAGGTTTCACCTTTCCTACCCAACTGCCACCCAACTGTTGGTCAATCATCACGTAAAAAGGCTGATCATAAGGCCATTGACTGGCATCTACACCGGTAATGCGCGGATAGCGAAAAGTTTCTACTCCATTTAAAGTAAACACCAGTTTATCCGGATACCATTCCAATCCAAAAGTATTGAATTCACTGATGTCCAGTTTCCCTTTTCCGGAATGCGGAGGTTTATCTGTTTGTTTCAGGTTGAGCGTATAATAGGAATGCGTGGTTTGATAAATGATATTATCAAAGTTCAAATGTTCCATAATATCGATTTCCCCATTCTTAGGGTATTTCCCGTACTTATCTTGCTCCGCAAGCATCCATATCGCCGGCCAGGCTCCTTGCGCGCATCCCAGTTTTGCACGAATTTCAATTTTACCATACTGGAAGGCAAATTTACCTTTAGTATACACTCCTCCAGTCAAAAAGGGTCTGTTGTCTTTTAAAGTATCCGGATTTTTAATGCCTTTAAGGTATAATTTGCCATCTGCCTGAGTATAACAATCAGGATGATTACTCATGTGCTTATCCCAGTCACTTTTACCTGCCGGAATTTTGCTCCATTTACTGGTATCAAGTGCAGCGCCGTTAAAATCATCTTCCCACACCAGCTTCCATTTGCTGTGCACTCTTCCTTCTTTCTGAATATAGACATATTTATTTTCAACTACAGAAGGTAACACTTTACAGGAAGCCAATAAAACTGTAGCATAACAGAGCACATTTAGAAATTTAGTCATCATCTTTTTAATAAAATAAACAGGCAATTGATATGAAATCAAAGTTAATGTTCTCAGCATGTTCATTACTATAGAAAAAGCAATTTCTTGATTTTATTGATCAAATGCCCAAATTAATAACGGTTATCCAGCATCTTTCCCTTTTCAAAAGTTAAATGCAAAGTATGTAGTCTTGCAGATTGTTGCAGTACTTCTTTTTTGACCAATCTGGCAATTGGCACTTTTCTAATTACTTTTAAAACCTCGTCGCTCACTGTCCTGGGTAAATGCTCATTAACAGCAAGATGATCTATCGTTCCATCTTGTTTCAGGTTAAAAGTGACAATAAGCCTACCTTGAGCAGATGTGGAGATTTTACAGTTTTTAATCAGGTAGTCATATAAAACATCGTCTACAGGATCATGTATAATGGCAATTTTACCCATCAAGACCGGTTGCTGTTCAACTGTCTTCTGACAATCCGTACTTGGCTTCAGGATTCTACCTAATTTACTTTCCTGCGCATTGACTTTAGTCATTAAAGAGCCCATACCTACGAAAACCATTGCAGCAATAACCCATTTTTTCCAACGGGAATTTTCTTCAGGCAATTGGCCTGCTTCCAATTGATCTGTAGAAAACCTACCGCATACATTGCTGTTGTTCTCCTGCATGATCTGGATAAAATAGGCTACATTCTTATCAGTCAGATCGTAAACCGTTTTCTCACAGGAGCTACAATACCTATTGCCATCACTTTGGTCGTTCATATTGTTCCAATCCTGATGACAGGTGAAATTTAATTGGGCATTTGTAATCTTATTCTCTTCCATTTCGGTCTGTTTTAGTCGTGTATAATTTTTAGATGCGCCACCTTTCAAAATTCCACACCGTTTTTTACAATTCTTTTTTGCAAAGATTTCATGCCTGTAAACGGACAGTTCTGGGTTAGGAATAAAACCCAATTATTCTTGTTTTTCTTTTGCTTTCCTTTTGCTCTTCTCCTGCTATTCTTTTGCTTTTAGCAAAAGCAAAACATATGAACTATAGGATGTTAAAAAGTTAAAACAAAAATCAGATCTCAAATCCGGAACTGCATCATCATCGATTTAGAGATCAGCTATGCTTGTTGCTTATTTGCCAACTAATAATAATGCCTTTTACACCGTAAGTAGTGCCAGGCGTTCTGCAGGAGAAGATATTCTGGAGATCCAGCCGGTAAAAAAATCCAATAGTAATGACGAGATTGACCAATCTGTTGAAGCTTATATTGCTTTCATTTCTGATGATAGAGAGCAAGTTTCAAATAGCATTTACGCAGGAAGAATAGAGCTATAGTCAAGTAGTGATCATCTGTCTCAATTCCCCCTTTTATTGTCGTTTTTACGTACAATATTTTTGAAACAGGAATGGTAAATTTGAATCACTCCGTTAAAAACGATATTCAGATGAAAGATACAATCAAAAGTAATTCGGCAAAGGATATAGATGACTATATCTCAGGTTTTCCAGAGGGGGTTCAGGCGATTTTGCAGGAACTCAGGCAGACCATCCAAAAAGCAGCGCCTGATGCAGAAGAAGCCATCAAATACGGCATTCCAACTTTTACGCTTAAGGGAAATCTGGTTCATTTTGCTGCTTACAAAAAGCATATTGGGTTTTATCCTACCCCATCCGGACTTGAAGCCTACAAGGAAGAACTCTCTGGTTATAAAGGTGCAAAAGGGTCAGTACAGTTTCCGATCGACCAGGTACTTCCGTTCGCATTGATCAGCAAAATCGTAAAGTTCAGGGTGAACCAAAATTTAAAGTGATGACATATTTGCCTGCGGTGGATTAAAAGAGACTGGTCGTTTTGCCTTTTTCATTTCAATTTTTATCACTCCGTTCCTGCCCCGTTCACCATATTCGGCCATAGCTGATTTATCTTTAAACACGTTTATTGCCTCGATATCGTTCGGATTCAAACCATTCATCGACTTCACTTCTACCCCGTCAACAAATACCAATGGCTCTTTTTTTACTTCAGGTATTTTTACAACAACAGATTCCGATTTCACAACAGAATCTGCTGGGATAGAAGCGGTAAAAACAGGTGCTTCAGCTGGTTTTGATTCTTCAGGTGCTCTTTCCCTTGATTTAGGCTTTGCCGGAGCTATTTTTTTCTTTTGAACAGCAATCGTTACAGGCTTTTCCTGAACGACCTTTGGTTGAGCGATCTTAGAAACAGGGAGGGGGCTGATGATCAGTTCTGGTTTGGCAAATGCCCACAGAAAAAATGTCATGGCTGGTAAAACCAGCAAAACTGCAAATTTCCTCAATGAGCCGGAAGCAGGCTTCATCATCATTTTTATTCTTTTCAACTGACCCATTTGAGCAAAAGAACTGGCCAGAGCAAAGACCTGGGTCCCCAGCGTATGGTTAACCAGTGTAGCGCGATATACAGCTATGGAATGTCCTTGCAACAATACAGCCTCATCTGCCAAAAACTCATGATTCTGCTTCATCCGGTCCAGGTATATCCAGGCAAAAGGATTAAACCATTGTAGCGTACAAAACAGCTGCCCCAATAACAGATCTACCCAATGCATTTGTTTTACATGCGCCAGTTCATGCGCCAGGATCAATCTCTTTTCCAACGCGGAACTATGGACTTTGTTATCCATAATAATATAGTTAAATATGGAGAATGAAGACTTGAATTCCGGGGTTTCTATCAGCTTAAAGCCGTCTGATGAGGTACAACCATATTTCCCAATAACCTGCTGAATTTTAAGCATTCCCGTCAAATGCCGCAGCATTAAAAAGCAAATGCCTGTCAGATAGGTTCCAGCCAGCACATATATCCATAAAGGAAATCCGGTATCTTTCTGTATTGCTGCCGTTGAAACAGAACCGCTCAGACTAAGGGATGAAACCAGGTGTACCTGATAAGTATAGGTATAAAAAGGAAGAGCGAAAGCACCGAGCAAGCCCAGCAACAGGAACCAGCGGTTAAACCTGTAAAAGGTCTCGTTCTTGAGAAAAAACCAGTATATACCCAGGAATACCACTGTATACAATGCAGATTTTAAAAGATAGATGACCAGCTGTTCCATAATACTATTCTTTTTCCTTTTTCAGTTCTTCACGGGTGTCTTTAAGCAAAAGATCCAGTTCTTCGATGCTATAATTATTTTCCTTTGCAAAAAAAGAGGCCATTGCAGCAAATGAATTACCGAAATAATTTTTCAGTAAACCGGATAACTGTGTTTTGGAATACGCTTCTTTTGCGACCAATGGAACATATCTGTTGATCCTGCCCTGTCCGTGGTGGGAGGCAAAGCCCTTATTCTCCAGAATAGTCAGTACGGTAGATACTGTGGTTCTTGCTGGCTTGGGCTCCTCCAGCCTGTCGCGGATATCCTGAACCGTGCCTTCACCCAAATCCCATAACACCTGCATAATCTGTTCTTCGGCTTTTGTTAACTGTGCATTTTTTTCCATAGCATCATAAATGTATGACTAATTTTATAGACAAACAAACAATTATTTAATCTTAAACCTGACCTTCATTAGTACCTGTGCTGGTCTGAGCTTGTAAGCGGTATAAAAAGTGCTGATGTCTGTATAAGACGCAGAGACATACTGACGGGCATTTAAGATATTGGTGTATTCCAGATTAAACTCCATGCGTTTAAATACATATTTAGCGCCCACATCAGCAAAGTTGAGCGATTTGGTTCCGGAAATGATTACGCTGTTATAAAAATGCTCCAATCCAAGGTTAAGTGTAAGACCACTAACCGGGAAAAAATTCAGTTGTCCGCGCTGTACGGCGTTGCTGATGGGCGCAAACCTACCCTGATCGCCCGGTACCCTGTTCATGCTCCTGCTGTACTGGAAACGATAAGATAAACTTACCCATTTACCCAGTTTACCGGATATTTCTGGCCTTAAGCCAAAGCGTTGATTGGTGAAACTGATCAGTTCTCCATTGCTGATTTGTACCGCTTTCGATTTGCTGTAGTCCACTTCCAGCGCCAGGGTTGAAGACAGGAAGTCCAGCCCTTTGCTCAACCTGCTATAAAAAGTGTAACCTTCTGATATATTTGGAATTAAATAGGTTTCTTTTAAACTTCTTATTCCTTCATAGTTATAACCATATAATAAGTTCATACTGTTCTTGATATAACTGGCCGACAGATTCCAGAAAATGGCATGTAATGGATGGCGGTAGCTGAGGTTAAAATTGTAAGATTGTTTCTTTTGTTCCGGCAATTCGCTTTCATTTCTCACCAAACTGCGGTAGGATGACATGAGGTACCCCGTTAACCCGCTCCCTATTCCACCAAGTTCATTTCCGTAAAGGGCGGAGGCAGAAATATTCCAGAGCAGGTTGAGTTCATATCTGATGTTCAAAGAAGGATTGAAAAATAACCGCCGCACCTTTTTTTCCAGTGCAGTTATACGGTTATGGCTGTACAAAAAGGTATAAACCAATGGAGCTCCTGCTGTTATACGAAGCCGGTTCTTGTTATAGATATAATCCGGACTCAGGTAAAACTCAAAGGTATTCCAATTTAAGCTATTACGCAGTGAATCAGGAACAATTGCCTGTTCACCTGAAGTATTACCTGCCTGAAGTTTAGAATTCAGCGTCTGAACATTCGCATTAAAACCGAGGGCATAATTCTGTTTCCAGGGCCCTTTGTCCAAACCATAGACAAACTTGCTGGCCGAAGAAAACTGTCCCTGCCTGAGCACTTGCTTTATAAATCCGGAACTTTCTGCACCAGGGAACAGATCGGGATACAACATTGGGTGTACCTTCAGGTCCTGAGGATTGCTGGTGTAAGCATTAGAAGAATACATCCGGATGGTGGACTTTTTATAATTCCGGATCAGGCTAAAAACATTACTTACCTTAAATACTGGTTTGTTCAGGTCCTGGAGAATATCCTGTACCGCCCCTTCTTCCCTGCTCCATTTCCCACTCAATTTAAAGGCATTATCGAGGTAATACCTGTCTGTATTGGCATTGAGCTGCAGGTTTGTTTCTACAGTATTGCTGTGTTCAATAGCTTTTAAACCTTCTTCAATGGTCAACAGGCTATCGCCTGGCAGGTAATAGACCGAACGTGTATAGCTTTCTTTTTCCTGCCGGTCATTGATATAATTGATATTGGCATTGAGCTGCAGGTCTTTACCATAAGTCCAAAGCTGGTTTACTGAACCGGTATGGCTTTGATTGAAAAGATAACGCTTCTCGCTGATTGCCGGGGCCGAGGGCGATTGTATGGAGAGCATACCGCCCTGGCTCCCTGCAAAATTGGCTCCCGGATAGAGATAAGCCATTTCAGCCACAACATTATTGCCGCTGTTGTTCCCTTTGTAGGTATTGATGCTCTGTTTATTCTTATCAAAATAAGTGGTCACCAATTCATTGTTCCATAATAAGGGTGACAAACCGATGCCCAGCTGGGTATTGGCCACCAGTATGCCTTTTGCCGTGTCTTTTAGTTTTAAATTGATAGCGCCCTCATCAGTAAACTCTTTATCTTTCAAGGCTTTTATGGGCTGGTGATTTTCCAGTACCTGTACTGTCGCTACGTCCTTAAATTCAATGTTATTGGTCGCCAGGCCATACCTGCCCTGTAACAGATCTTTACTTTCAATGTAGAATTTATTAATGGGTTTATTGTTATAAGTGATCGAACCATTCTCATTAACCCGAATGCCTGGCATCTTTTTCAAAACATCACCTATGGTCCGGTCATTTTTATCAGAAAATGCCTCTACATTGTAGTTTAGGGTATCACTCAGTTGCCTGATTTTAGGCAGTTTTACCTTAACTTCTCTAAGTTTAATGGACTCTGGGGTCATACTGAAATCTAAGTGCTGAGTTTTATTGGCAAGCATAATGAACTCCTTTTTGAGGTTAAACCCCGAAAAGACCACCATAACACTATCTGCCTGACTCTTAAATTTCAGATTATAAGTCCCTTTATCTCCTGTAAGAACAAAGGCCAGCATCCCCGCGGCATTTTTTTCTTTCACGCTAACACTCACGCCTGCCAGTTCTTTTACTTCTGCTTTACTACTGACCGTGCCGCTGATCGTGGTCTGTGCATGGGCAGAAAAAGCACCATAGCACAACATAAGGAGAAATAACTTTCTCATTCTTTTTCCATAGGAAGGAGATCCACTTTACCCGGCATTTCGGCTATAGTCATTACACCAGCAGTTAAATTGATCTGCATGCCTGCCCCCTGCTTTTTCTTTTGCTTTTCAAATTCCTGCCTGGTACATACAATAGCCCTGGAATCATCCATCAGAATAGGTGAAGGTGTCGATAGCTGCTCCAATCCAACCAATTTAAAAGCAAACAAACCTTCAGTATCTTCGATTTTAAGAATCAGTCCGGGCAAGCCGTTAAATTTCCAGGGACCATCGCTTACCGGAATATCTGTACTAAACCAGGCAATATAATCCCTTCCCCTAAAATGAAGGCTAGCTTTCTGACAGGTATAGGACAGCACGGTATCGGTTTCACCGGAGATTTTCCAATCCAGTTTTCCCGGCTCATCTGTGTACTTGAAACGATCAGCGATGACACTTACATAATCCAGAATGGTTTGTTTACTGGTCTGTTTATCTTTAACGATCTGGTAGCTCTCTCCTTCCATCGAACCTGAGCCAACAGTTCCTGGCATATTCGATAAATCCTTAGCGGATTCAGCTCTAAATACATTTATACTTTTGATCGTAGATGGATCTGTATTTTTCATCCGGTCATTGAGCAAGGAATCTCTTTGCTGCCGTGCCGGATCATAGAATTTAGAGAAACGCTCACCTATTTCCAGAACCATCTGATCAGAACGATAAGGCTGGTTGGCGTCTGGTTTCCTTTTACTAAACAGATAAACACACCGAAGAGAGGCTTTATCAATAGCTTTCTTTTCTGATGGGTTTGAATTTTGGGCGTTGATGGATATTCTTTGCTGACTGAAGACAGATAAAGTCAGGCTGCATAAGCTTGCAATAAATAGAAAGGGTTTCATACATGATGGGTTTATATCATGCAATCTACGTCTATGTTTTTAGACAAACAAGTATTTCGTCTAAAATTTTAGACGAAATACTAAAAACAGCGGGAACAGCTGACTTATGCCATTCCAGGCCGCTTAGTTTAATTTTAAGGTAACCAACACTGGCATATGGTCAGAAGCATCAGATTTGATCACTTTTACATCCGTCACTTTCCAGGACTTGCCTTTGCTTAGAAAAACATAGTCTATTCTTTCACTCGGCTTATCAAATGGAAAAGTAAGTGCAGGCTCGCCATATGCCACAGCCGCATCCTGAAGTTTTGAAGTAAGAATCTGGTATGGTTGGGTATCAGGTGTAATGTTAAAGTCTCCGCCAAGAATAACCGGTAGATTGGAAGCGGCAAGCAGTTCGACGATTTTTTCAGTCTGTGCTACTCTGTTCTTTTCAAATTCATGACAAAGATGAGTTCCTCCAAATACAATCTTCTTTCCGTTAGGGAGTGTGGAGCTCACCGTGATCATTGCTCTCCCCTCACCACCTGCCGGCGTAGGAAGGTGATAAACTTTTAAAATAGCCGGATGTCTGGAAAGCAGCCCTTCTCCATATCCACCATTGCTGTAATCCATTGCTTTTCCAAAAAAGCCATGCATTCCTGTCAGTTTAGACAATTCCTCTACCAGATCTTTGGGAACCCCGCCATTAAAGCCGGCAGTTCTGTTGGTCATACTGTCCACTTCCTGCATGGCTACAAAGTCAGGCTTGTATTCATTGATGACCCGTGCAATATCTTTCAGATTGCTTTTTCCGTTGTCATAGTTCTTTTCGCCATGATAAATATTATAGGTCATGACCTTAATTTCCTGGGCAATGGTTAGATTCGTCTGGAAGCTGATCATGACCAGCAAGGCCAAACGATAAAATGTTGTTTTCATGTTCATATGTGGTTATTTTGTATAGCTATTTTAAGAATAAATCAGCGGAGCAACAACTGCAAGCCTGCGCAACCGTTTGCTTAAACTTAGTTAAACTTCAATATGCCAACACAGAAACCGGGATACAATATTTTATGTTAATCTTTCTATTTAACGGCCTTAAAACGCGATAAAGGAGCCATTCTAGCCTTGTTTAAGGACAGATGATCACCGTTAAGAGTTTAAAGACAGCAGGCATAAAGCAAGGCTAAAGTATTGAGTTGTTTTCATAGCAAGTTAAATTATAGATGTATGATACAAGTTAACAAATTCGGTCAAAAGAACATAACGATCCTGCAATAACATTTTTACCGTCAACCCAAACAAATTGCCCTTTTTATTGCTTATATTAGGAAATAATAATACCTAAAGATATGTCGATTTATTTAGAATACCCATCCATCGAGGATTATCCTGTGTATACACCAATGACACAGGAAGAGATCCAGAACAGCGCTGCGCTCTAAAATCAGCCTTAGCGTTATCTTATTGAGCCATGATTGATTTGGAGAATACCTTATTGTGTAACCCAAACGATACAATTTTCCATATTCAGATCACAACAACCTCATTAACCATTAAATTTAAACGGCTAATGAGTAAATTTATATTCTGAGTCCGAACCATATGGAAAGTGAGCACCAAATAGAACAAATCCGTGAACAACAAAAACAGTCATGGAATACATTTTCTCCGGGCTGGAAAAAATGGGATACATTTAACATGGAATTCCTTAGGCCAATGGGCGAGGCCATCATCGAAAACCTCCACCTGAAAGGAAATGAACATGTACTCGATGTTGCTACTGGCACAGGCGAACCTGGTCTGACTATTGCAGCAAAACTGCCACATGGAAAAGTCACCGGGATAGATCTGTCGGAAGATATGCTGCTGATTGCCCATTCCAATGCCCAGAAAAAGAAAATAAAAAATTACGAGACACGTGCAGCAGATGTTGGTGATCTCACATTTAAAACGGAAAGTTTTGATGCAGTTAGCTGCCGCATGGGCTTTATGTTCTTCCCTTCGATGGAAATAGCGGCGACCCAGCTGCACCGGGTTTTAAAGCCGGAAGGCCGCATCTCTCTGAGTGTATGGGATGGACCGGAGCAAAACGATTGGGTGACTACGATTATGGATGCCATTAAAAAACACGTTACATTACCTCCACCATTACCCGGAGCCCCGGGTATGTTTCGTTGCGCACCAGCCAGAAAGATGGAGGAACTCCTTTCATTAACTGGATTTAAGGACATCAGCACTCAGCGTATCAGTTCTACGGTTGATTATGAAAGCTTTGAGCGATATTGGGAGATTATGCTGGATGTAGCTGCTCCTATTGTTGCAGCGATGTCAGCTGTAGATGAAAAGACCAGGGCGATCATCCAGCTGCAGACAGAGAGATCTTTTCGGGCTAAGAACAAATCCGGTAAAGCAAAGCTTAATTATGCTGCACTGGTCATCTCTGCTCATAAATAGAAGCGTATCCTTTGCTAAATGTTCTTTGGATTATAGGCACCATTATCTCTGTCATTTTTATAATTTAATGCATCATCTTCAGGGCCATTATCCGATTCGGCTTTCTGGTCTTCTAACTTTTCCTTGGACTTACTGCTTTGATCAGAATCTTTGCTCTCCTTTGGTTTTACTCCAGTATCCAGACTTTGCTCAAAGCCTGGGTCAACAGATTCATTTTCGAATGTTGCATCATCGTTAAGAATGATACGGTCTGCAGATTCATTCTCTTCTTTTTCATTTTCCCTGTTTTCCATAGTTCATGTTTTAATTACAAATACAACAATCATGAACCATAATAGTTTGAGTCTGACTTCAGAATAATGGACTTTTCAACAAAACAAATCATATATCAATATTTCAAATTAACCAATTAATCAAATATTTATAAAAATTATATGATGTTTTTATTTAGATGTATCTTTATATGCTGTAAAGTATAAAATCTCATAGACGGGTACAGCACATTTACAGCTATCAACTTTAGCATTCTTGTTTTATCATCACTATATTTCTAAATTAGGATAGAACAATTTATGGGTTATAGATCTCGACCTTACCATCATTTATGCGCAAAGGCAGCCATAGATAAGCAGATTTTTCCAGATCTGTCTTGTTCCACAAATCTCCCATAAAAATATATTTTCCGGGTTGACTCACTATAGGCAATACAAACGCCCCCTGCGAGAAAAAAGTCACCTCCGCGTTTGCCCCTTTGCACGGATTCCCCTCTTCTTTCCATGGTCCCATAACATGATCTGCAACTGCGTAAGATGCAGCATTCGGCGACCAGCCAGAACACCCCGAAGTGATCAAATAGTATTTTCCTTTATTTTTAAAAATAGACGGGCTTTCTCTCCTTTTATTCTCAAATATTCTTACATAGGTTGTTGTTGGCTTTAAATAATCATCGCTCAGCTGGCAAACATGCATGGTATTGTTATCTTCAGACGAGTAGATCAAATAAGCTTTCCCATCATCGTCCTTATACAAGGTCATGTCCCTTAACAT
The DNA here is from genome assembly GCF_032678445.1 of Pedobacter nutrimenti. Taxonomy (GTDB): domain Bacteria; phylum Bacteroidota; class Bacteroidia; order Sphingobacteriales; family Sphingobacteriaceae; genus Pedobacter; species Pedobacter nutrimenti_A. The sequence continues at coordinate 322,603 of NZ_JAVTSQ010000004.1, read as the reverse complement.
TTGGTTATTGGGTCTTATACTTCCCAGGTATTGATATGGACCAACAGGATTATCGCTTATCGCAATTCCACCCCTCGAATAGTTGTAATCATTTTTGTCTATGTGCATCCACATCACAAATTTCTTCGTGCGTGCATTGTAGATCACTTTAGGTCGTTCTATTACCCTTCCAGTATCCAGATCATTACCAGGGTCACCAACTTCGGGTTTCAAGGCTATCCCCCTGTTTTTCCAATGCTTCAGATCGGTAGATGAATAGCAGGATATTCCGCCTGCCGAAACTCGGTAATCTTCCCAGTTCTGGCCGGGAACAAGCCAGGTTTTTCCCTTTTTAATTTCGCCAAAAAGGTAATAAACCCCTTGATGGTACATTACACCTGGGCCATGCGCATTAACAGGTTTACCATCGGTATCAAGTAATATACTCCCATTTGCAAGTGTATCGGCGATAGGTTTCATGTTGGCAAAAGCCAAACTTTTGCATACTATTAATAAAGTGACAAGCAAGATATATTTCATTTTATATTAGATAGTTATATGATCAGGATACAAGTTTGACTGGAATCGCAGCCCTTGCGACTCCAATCAAAAATCATTTCAGCGTTATAGTTTGTTAATTTCTTAAATTCGGGTTTAATTGAAGATCACCAGATGGGATAGGCAAATAATACTGTGGTGTTCCAATCGGTACGTTTTCTGAAGCATCTCTACTGGCAATAACCTGCGTCAATAGCTGCAAACGAGTAATATCAAACCACCGGGTATATTCACCAGCAAATTCCCATGCCCTTTCACTGATCACTGCTTTTATAAAATCTGCACCTGATAAACCACTCAAAGCTACTAAACCGGCACGGTTACGCACCGCATTAATACTTGCGTAGGCCTGATCATTAAGAGTACCGCTCCGGGCTTGTGCTTCGGCATATATCAATAAAACATGTGCATAGCGCATCATTTGAACGGTAGCATTTGAACCATCGGTACTACCCTCAACAGGTGCCCTGAACTTCTCGTAATAAGGGTGTTTTACAGCGTTGCTCTGCCATGGAATGGTGGTACCATCAGCTTTTTTAATTACGGTATGGAAGGTGGCGTCCTTTCTTGGCCCCGCCGGGAAATCATTAAAAAACCTAATTTCTGCAAAATAGTCATCCCACCCGTTTTCTTCTCCAGGCATTGCAGAAGACCCATAAAGTGCGTTGGCATTAAACCAGTTACAGGTTCCGCAATTATGTATTGCAAAAACCTCTTCTGAAGTCGTTGTTCCTAGTCTGGTATTCTGCCATAAAGTGCTTATATCAGATACCAGATCAAAACCATAGGTTGCTTTATTGTCAATTACTTCTTTCGCTTTAGCAGCAGCCAACGCATATTTTGAATTATCATTAATGGGCCAGCCACCCTCTGTAAGATAAACATCTGCAAGAAGAGCTGATGCCGCACCTTTTGAAGCTCTTCCGGCATCGATCTTTTTATTCTGCATCATTTTTTCGGCATTCAGCAGATCGCTTTCTATTAATTTATACACATCTGCAGGAAAAGACGGGCTGACTTTTAAAACTTCCGGACTGTAAACTTCTGAAGTGATCAATGGGATTTTTCCCCATAATCTAACAAGCCAATAATAATCAAGGGCACGCAGATAGTAAGCCTCGCCCACAATCTGGGCAATGGTTCCTGCATCTCCTGTTGTTGATTTATAATTGTTAATGATGTTATTGGAGCCTTGTATGGATTTGTAACAGCCATTCCAGATATTGAGCATCCTTCCGTTAAGATTGGAAACATGGTATTGATCAAACTCCCGCAGGTCGGCTTTATTGCTGGCCGGATGAGTGGTCAGGTCATCTGAACCCATTAACACAGCAGATATCGCTGCCGTGGTAAAGCCGCTTACCCACGTGGTTGACAATGGCTTATAAGCACCAACTAATGCTGCATTTAAACCGGATACAGTACTTAGTGCCTGCGTGCCTACGACTTGCCCTTTGGGGTCTTCCTTCAGCGCTTTTTTACAGCTCACTATGGATAAAACGATGATTATAATTAAAATATTTTTCATAATTTATATTTTTCAATAAGTTTAAAATTTGAATACTGCACCTGCATTAAATGTCTTAGAGTTGGGATACGACCCAAAATCAATGCTTTGGGTAACGTCCGAGCCTGAACCTGCATTGGTAGATTCGGGATCAAATCCTTTATACTTGGTTATCGTAAATAGATTAGTTGCACCTACAAATACTTTAAGGTCTACATTTTTGATAGTTCCTTTTGGCAGGTGATAAGAAATATTTAAGTTTTTTAGCCTTACAAAATTTCCGCTCTCCAAAAAACGACTTGATTCAAAATAATCTTTATTGGTAGAACTGAATGCGGGTATATTTGACGTTTCATTAACGCCGGGTATATATCTGTTCAAAACCCCTACGTTGGTCGCTTGCTTGGCATCTGCATTGGCGGTTATGGAACTTGCATAAGAGTAATCCAACTTACTAAAGCCCAACAGCGACTGCACAAATACGTTTAGGGAGAAATCACCATAAGTAAAAGTATTATTCCAGCCCAGCGATTGTTTAGGCGTACCGTTTCCGATGATCTGAAAATCACTGCCATTTATGGCTTGGTCACCGTTCAGATCCTGGTAGTGTGAATCACCCGGCTTATTGCCATATTTTGCAGCTTCAGCTGCTTCATTTGGTTTCCAGGTTCCCAGGTATTTCAATCCCCAGTATGACCCAAGCGCATAGCCTGGCTTAATTATAAATTCAGGTTGCGTAGACAGGCCGGCTCCAGCGTTTGCTACGCTTTTGTCTGAAAACACGCCGGTTAATGAACCTAGGCTTTTAACAAGGTTTTTTTGAAATGTTATATTAAATGAACTTGACCAGGTAAACTTACCTGATTGTACAGGTGTACCTCCAATGTTAAATTCAAGACCGCTGTTCTTCATTTTCCCTACATTACTAATAATGTTTCCCCCGCCGGCATAAGCAGGCAACGGAAGGGACAAAAGCAAGTCCCTGGTATTTTTAACATAGGCATCAGCGGTAAAACTCAGCCTGCTGTTAAATAGTGACAAATCTAGACCCACATCTTCTGCTTGTGTTGTTTCCCACTTGAGGAACGGATTGGCAGCATTACCAAGTACGATCCCTGAAGAAACCGACGTATTATTAAAACTATTGGCGGCCGAAAAAGCATCACTCAGGTAAGTTGAAAGTGTAGCATATGGGTTAATAGCCTGGCTTCCTGTTAAGCCCCAACTCCCTCTGATTTTAAATGTGTCAAAAAGATTGAGTTTTTTAATAAAAGGCTCTTCAGAAAGTTTCCATCCTACAGCAACTGAAGGAAATGTACTATTCTGGTTAGTGGGCTGGAATTTTGAAGATCCATCCCGCCTGACAGAAACAGTAAGCAAATACTTTTCTTTATAAGCATAGTTTATCCGCCCTAAATAAGAAATTAAAGATGATCCTGAATACGCAGAACCTGCAGACTGTGTAGTAGACAAGGAAAGGTTGTCATAGCCCAGGTTAGCAAATGTAAGGTTATTAGCATTTGCACTAAACCCCGTTGATGTATATTTCTGCTGCTCAAATACCGCAGTTATATTTAAGCTATGCACGTTATTGAACAGGTGCGAATAGTTTAACGTATTGGTATTTTGCAGGTTGAACAATTCTGTAGATGTACGGCTGGCATTTGGAATGTTATTGGTTACAGAAGGCCCGGAATAGTTTTTACCCTGTATATTTTGATAATCAACCCCAAAGCTTACGTCTAAAGATAGGTCTTTGAAAAAATGGTAATTTGCACCTCCGTTTAAAGTTATATTAGAGTTGTTAATAATGTTTTCCACGTCATTTGCCAAAGCCACCGGATTGAAGCGAATAGAGCCCAGTGGATCTACAAGGGTATATGTTCCGGCGGCCGTTCTTACCGGTGTGGTGGGTGCCCATGCCAAAGCCTGGTTAACAGAGCCACCGGTACCTTGGTTATTTGTATTCAGTGTTTCTCTCCTTATAGCTGAAATATTAAGTCTGGTGGCTAGCTTATCTGAAAACTGTGAATTAATATTTGATCTGAGGGCATAGCGCTTATAGCCTGAATTGATAACTATACCATCCTGATTTAAATAGTCTCCTGAAATAAAGAATTGTGTTTTGACATTGCCGCCAGAATAGCCCAGTTTGTATTCCTGTCCTGGCGCTGTTCTAAAAACCTCATCCTGCCAATTGGTTCCGCCGTTAACCCTAAAATCATCTATTTGTGTCTGGGTAAAATAAGGTGATATACCAAGAGCTACATTTCGGGCATTTACCGTGGCAGCAAAATCAGCTGCGCTTAGCAGATCCATTTTCTTGATAACCCTTGATGAATAAAAAACAGGCGTAAAGGTTATTTCCTGTTTTTCTGCATTTCCTTTTTTGGTTGTTATTAAAACAACGCCGTTTGCTCCCCGGCTACCATAAATCGCTGTGCTTGAAGCGTCTTTCAAAACTTCAATATTAGCGATGTCATCAGGATTCAGGTTATTAAAATCGCCCCCTATAAAACCATCGATAACGTAAAGCGGATTGTTGTCTCCAAGTATTGAATTGGATCCCCTAACCCTGATCTTAACATCACCACCCGGCGCTCCGGAGTTGCTAACCACCTGCACCCCTGCAACCCTGCCCTGCAAAGCTTGGTCAACCCGGGTAACCGGCTGATCCTTAAAATCCTTCGATGACAGGCTAGATAAGGAACCGGTTACATCAGATTTCTTTTGGGTACCGTAACCTATAACAACCAACTCAGACAAGTTTTTACTATCCGACATCAGGGTAATATTTACTGTAGCCCTACTGTTAATGTCGACTTCCTGCTTCAGGTAGCCGATATAAGAAAATACCAATATAGTATTTCCTGATGGCACTTTGATAGAATAATGACCGCTGTTATCGGTGACTTGCCCAATTGTCGTGCCTTTTATCCGTACACTAACTCCAGGAAGTGTAATGCCTTTTTCATCTTTCACTACACCAGAAATGCTCGATGTTTGAGCGCCGGCAGTAAATGAATAGAATACAAATAACAAGGCAAATAAAACAGTCAGCTTTGCCCGCCGAAACCTTTGTCCAGGACTGGCAATCAGCGATAATTTAATGGATAAAGCCCCATTAATGGAATGTAAGTTTTTACTCATAATAAATAATTTAGGTTATCGGATATTACTGTAACCGTGGGCTAAGATTTGTTAATTCAAATAGCCCGGTGATAACAATTGGTTTATACAAATAAATAGAAAAAACCAGTCGGTGAGTGCGCTGTAACGTTCATATTATGCGCTCAAATAGCCTAAAAAAACTCCATAATGGGCATTATGGAGTCTTTAGCTATTTAAACCCTTACTTAACCTGCTTTAACCTCTTTTATAAATTGAGAAGGTGTTCTTCCAAATTCTTTCCGAAACGCCTTTTGAAAGTAAGATACACTCAATATCCCAATTCGTTCAATGAGTTCAATTTGGGTCACATCCTCATGGGTCATGATGTGGGCAGCTTTTTTTAATCGGATAGTCCTCACAAACTCATTGATGGACTGGCCCGAAATACTTTTTATTTTTTGATAAAGCTTGGAACGACTGGTAAACATGTGCCGGCAAATGTAATCCACATCCAGTTCAGGTGTTTGAATATTGGTTTCAATCAGCTTAATTAATTTATCTAAAAAAGCTTTGTCTTTAGTCGAATGAACTAATTCGGTAGCTTCTGAATAATAATCTTTAGTGTACTTTATTTTCAATTTCTGTTTTTGCTCAAACAGGTTATGTATAGTTAATAGCAGTAAGTCGATGCTTAGGGGTTTAGAAAAATAATAATCAGCACCAGACTCAAGGCCTTCCAGTCTGGCTTCCAAGGCATCTTTTGCTGATAAGATCAAAAAAGGGATATGACTGGTTTCAAATTTTTCCTTTACCTGTTTACACAGTTCAACCCCATTCATAACCGGCATCATCACATCACTGATTATTAAATCCGGAACTGTTTCTATAGCCAGGTCAAGGCCCTCTTTTCCGTTAACCGCTTCATATACTAAATAGTGCGGCCCCAACATATTCTTTAAAAAACATCTGAGCTCGTCATTATCTTCAACCAGCAAAATATGTTGCTTAGCAGGGATCTTCAAGTCGGTTTCCTTCTCCTTTGGTGGCTCAGGCTGATCAGACGTAAGGATTTCTGTGTGGTCAGTTTTCTCCAGCATATTTGCCGGTTGATTACAATCATGACCAATTCTTTCAGTCGATGAATAATTTGACTCTCCAAGTGGGAGCGCAATAATAATTTCGGTCCCTTTATAACGCTCACTATAAACATATATATCACCTTTATGCAGTAAGGTCAAGCTCTTTACCAGTGCAAGCCCTACCCCTGACCCCAAGTGATTATTACTGATTCGATAATAACGATCAAATATCTCGCTAATGGATTCTTTTGAAATACCAATTCCTGTGTCAGTAACCCTGAAGTATATATATGATCCGGCACGATGTTCATTTAATAAACGATACTCAGCATCATAAGTTGGCCTAAAATCGTCAAAAGAAAAAAACACATCAAGGGTGATCCGGCCTCCTGCAGCCGTATATTTAAATGAGTTATTTAGCAGGTTAAATAATATTTTTTCTACAATCTGCTGATCAAGCCAGATCGGGGCGTACTGCTCTGCAAGTTTTAAGGTATAAACCATCTGTTTATTCCCGGCAAGCTCATCAAATTCATTAAATAGCACATCAACAAATCCAAAAAGATTGATCTGTGTTACCCGGAGTTTAACGGCGCTGTCTGCCACCTTACTAAAATTCATCAGCTCATTAATCAGGTTGATCAGCCTTTTAGCATTCCGGTACATGATCTGATAGGTATGCTGATAGGCGTTATAGGCATTTTCTTTAATTAAACTTTCTAAGGGACCAATAATGAGTGTTAGCGGGGTCCTGAACTCGTGCGATATATTGGTGAAAAATTGCAACTGCTGTTGATAAAGCTCTTCCTTTTGCAGGTGCATTTCTTCACGTTTCTTTTCCTCCACATCACGCACAGCCAGCTCTCTTTTTAGCCTATACCATCGGGCCTGGTAAATATAGATACCTATCAAGCCGGAAAGGAATAATCCCATATAAATAATTTTTGCCGGGAGCGACTTATACCAGGGTGCAGTGATTTCAATAGCCAGTGTTGCATTGTCGCTACTCCAAAGTCCATCATTATTAGTGGCCTGAAGGACCAGGGTGTAGCCGCTATAATCAAGGTTACTGTACGCAGCTGTTGGATTTTTTCCGGTGGTATACTTCCACTCTTTGTCAAAGCCTATCAACTTATATCTGAACTGACATTTAGTAGGGTTAGCATAATGCATTGCAGAAAAGGTAACCACAAAATTATTCTGGAGATGATCTAAAACCAGCTCCTTACTGTATCCGATCGATTTTGGAAGTGTCTTTTTTGCATCTGAAGACTCGCCGACATGAATAATTTTGTTATTGATGATCAAATCGGTAAATACAGGATGAGCAGGTATTTTGTTTATCTTGATGCTATCCGGAAAAAAGTAATTGAGACCATTGGTTCCTCCAAAGTACAATCTTCCATCTTTACCTTTATAAGATGCACCCACTTTAAAACTATTGCCTTGTAAACCATCATTTTTATCAAACCTGATCAATTTGTTATTGCGAACATCCAAACACTCCAAACCATTGCCACCCATCCATACCCTGCCTTTATCATCCAATTCCATGGCTTCAACGTCATTAAATACGCCGTACTGGCTGCCGTAGGTTTTTACCTGGTAAGTATTATCTTTTTTTAATATTAAATTATCCAGGCCACCACCTATGGTACCAACCCAATAGGTACTGTCACTTTGGTTTTGTATAGGAAAAATGTAATTAGAACTTAAAGAGTTGGGCTGGTTGTTTACCCGGTATTGGTAAGTTTTGATAACCTGGCCTGAACTATTGATACGCAGTCGCGTAAGACCATGTATACTTGAAATGAGCAACTCTGGCTTAACTTTGTCTGCCCACATCCGATACCCTGATCCTCTGCCCCAATATTTAACCTGGTAAACGTTATTTTTATCATGTGTTATACAGCCAAAGCCATTATAATAGCTACCAAACCACATATTACCGTAACAATCCTTTGTTAAACTGGAGATGGAATGAACGGGAAATTTCTCATAACCGGAAGGGCGCCACACACTATTGCTTTTTTGGTTAATGATATCAATACCTTTATCTGTACCTATCCATAAATTATAGTCATTGTCTAATTCTAAAGCATCTATTTCATTACTTTTTAGTTTTACGCTGCTGCTTTCCTTGTCATAATGAGTAAACTTTGCAGTCTTAAGATCATACTCATTTAAGCCATCGGCATTGGTACCTATCCAAACCTTCTGACCGGAATCCTCAATGATCGACCTAACGTGATTCCCGGATAAGGTATTGGCAACTTCTGGGTTATGTTGAAAGGTATAGAACAATTTCGAATTCAGGTCACAAAAATCAACTCCACCGCCAAAAGTGCATACCCAAAGGCATTCAGAGCGATCAATAAATATTTTATCCAAATAATTAGTATTCAAGCTATTAACAAAACTATGCGTGGTAATATTCTGTTTTATATTGAATGCCTTATCCAATAAGAATAACCCAGCATCGGTACTAACCCAATAATTCAGCTTTTTGTCTTGTATGATATCATTGATCAATGAACAGTCCGGCATCTGGATATGCTGTAATTCATGTAATGATAAAGCGGAGGATGCTTTGGGCGACCGTAAATACCCAGTGTTCTCATTGGTTAAAATTAATTTTGTTCCTTCTACTATGATCAGTTGATTTTTCTGGTTATGAAATACTTTACTTAACGTATTAAAATAACGCCTTGAACTATCAATAACAACAAAATGTCTGAAATGAAATGAATTATCCAACTTCCAGATACCTTGGTTACTTGACAACCATATATTACCTGCATCATCGGTCATCATATCCGTAAATCTGACACCCTGAGGGTATTTTAATGCAATATTTACGAGAATTTTGCCATTTACCTTGAACAACCCGAACTGATCTTCGGCAAGAGTTGCCAATAAGTTACCTTTTAAGGCCAGTAGCCCTCTGTACGTTTTATTACCTGTATTGTGTTGTTCGTTATCAACATCTGTGTACCTTTCCGAACGGGGATCAAAGAATTGAATACCATCTTCAGAACCCAACCAAATCCGGTCATTTTCATCCAGACACATGCTTCTGATCCGGTTTCTGAAGGAATTACTCTTAGGAACGCTGGTATTATAAAATCTTTTAATAGCATGCCCGTCATATCTATCCAATCCAAACAAGGTAGCAATCCAGATAAATCCCAGCTTATCTTGTCTGATCTCTTTGACATCAGTATGAGATAACCCATCATCAACAGTCAGATAAGAAAACCTTAAGGGGTTTTGCTGGGCATTTACGAACTCGGTTTCTGAAAGAATAAGAATAAAGATTATCCCATACTTTATAAATACCTGAAAAATTGAGCTCCTTTTCATGAAAATTATAAAGAACATAAATCCAGTGATACAGGGTTCCATTGGTTAATTTGATTACCTGATTCGTAAATCAATACGGTTGCTAAATACATGACTTTGCCATTCAATAGGGTTAATGATAGCTAGCTAAGATACACAAATAGTGATTTATTAAAAGTACTCGTCATGCGAAATACTCTTTGGAATTATCCGCACAATACCATCAAAATCTAAACCAATCATAGTGGAACAGGAATTGTCCTCTGCAAGCATCCGGATGTGGGCCAATTCCCGCAGCCGGATGCTTGCAGAGGACAATTGGATTAATAGAAAAAGGTCTCGGTGATGATCTTATCATCTTTTACCCCAAAGACCGCGATTTCCGCTAATTGTACCCGCTGTCCGTTTTTCAGGGTCATATCCCTACCCATTGCCAGGCTGAAATAATCGCCACCAACCACGGGTTCGCTGCTGAAAAAGCTGTGTACTTCTGCTATAGTTTCCTGCCTGGCTTTCGATTTCGCTAAAACCGCTTCAATACCCTTAGTTACAGTGGGTACACCCATGACCAGTGCATGTTCCGGTTCGGTACAAACAATGTCCGCACTGTATAACTGCTGGTAGATTTCCGGTACCTGTCTCGATTTGAAAAGTTCATAGTAACGATCGGCTAATTCTTGTGTTGTCATTTTCTTTTTGATTTATAGTACAAAGGTAACATGGCTATAAATACTAAAAGCACTAATAAGTATTGTATATTTGCTCAATCGTATCAATTTACAACAATGGACGCATTAAGCACGGTATTAGAGGCAACGCGGCTCAAAAGCGTTGTTTATAACAAAATCCCTTTAACTGCTCCCTGGGGATTGGATATTATCAAGGACGAAAACTCGCAGTTCTGGCGGCTGGTGAGCGGTAGCTGTACGGTTGGTTCACCTGATGGTCGTGTTATCGAAATGAAAGAGGGCGACTTCATATTCGTACCTCACGGGAGCGCCCACTGGATAGCGGATAAACCGACGAGCCTGCGTATGCCCTCGCCTGAGTTTGTGAAAGCCCTTCGGGCAGGTATCCCGGTTTTTAATGGTGATGGCGAGAAAACTATCCTGATCGCGGGCCATTTTGAATTTGATTACCATCCACTTCATCCTTTTTTAAAGGATCTTCCGCCGATTATTCATATCAGGCAATATGTGACAGAAAACCAATTATTGGTCAGACAGGTTGCGCAGCTCATGCTGGAAGAACTTAATAACGAAAGGCCTGGTAGTAGTATAATGCTGAAATGTTTGTCGGAAATGATGTTTGTTCATGTCATCAGGGCTTATTTGGAACAAGTAGCACCCGAAAGTGGCTATCTATCAGCATTAAATGACCCCAGAATCAGTAAGGCATTGAAATTAATGCAGGACTCCCCTCAAAACGACTGGACGTTGGAATCGCTGGCTTCGGAGATCGGCATGTCGCGCTCTGTTTTCTTTAACCAGTTTAAAAAATTAATGCACGAAACACCGTTGAGCTACCTCACCAACTGGCGCATCAGGATGGCCCAAAAGCTTTTGATGACAGGCGACAGCAAGATCTCCGAAATAGCAGCAAAAAGCGGCTACCAGTCGGAAGCTGCTTTTAACCGGATCTTTAAATCAAAAACCGGGCAGACTCCCGCAGTATACAGAAGAGTTAAGCCCTTTGGTGGTAAAGAAAGTTGAGTTTGTTTGATTTGACGGCTTATTTGCCGATACAGAATTTGCTGAATATGTTTTCCAGTAAATCATCAGTTGTTACTTGTCCTGTAATTTCACCCAGGTAATACAAAGCTTGCTTTATATCCATCGACAGGAAGTCGGAAGTAACGGGATTAGTCAATCCATGACCTACACTCTCCAAAGCTGTCTGCGTCCTTCTTAAGGCTTCTACGTGACGAATATTGGTTACCATGGTATGGTTATCTGAAAGTTTATCTCCCACTGCAGTATTGTACAGCAATTCTTTCAGTTCCTCAATTTGCTGGTTCTGTTTTGCAGAAATCGAGATAAATTGAATATCAGAAGGCAATTGAAGTTCTTTGAGCTTATTGTTGTAAGAGAGATCAATCTTGTTAGCAACCGCTATAAAAGCCATACCCGGACGGTATAACTTCGCAATATCTTCCCTGATTTCCTGAACAGTCAGGTTCACTACATCAAATACATAGACCAGCAAAGCAGATTGATTGATCTTCTGCATCGTTTTTTCAACGCCTATTGCTTCAATGGTGTCTGTGGCTTCACGGATTCCAGCGGTATCAATTAACCGGAAATTAATTCCGTTAATATTCAAAAGCTCCTCGATAGTGTCCCTGGTGGTACCTGCAATTTCACTTACAATAGCACGTTCTTCATTCAGTAACGCATTCAGTAAAGTAGATTTACCTGCATTAGGACGCCCTGCAATTACGGTATTGATCCCCTGCTTGATCACATTTCCCAGTTCGAAAGAACGGATCAGCTGATTTAACACCAATGTTATTTTGTTAATCAGCTCCTGTAACTGATCTCTATTAGCAAACTCTACGTCCTCTTCTGCAAAATCCAGTTCCAGTTCTATCATAGACGCAAAATGGATCAATTGCTCTCTCAACAAGTTGAGTTCTGTACTAAAACCACCACGAAGCTGGTTCATCGCTACCTGATGTGCAGCTGCAGAATCAGAAGAGATAAGATCAGCAACAGCCTCAGCCTGAGAAAGGTCAAGACCTCCATTAAGAAAAGCTCTTAGTGTATACTCACCTGGTTTAGCTGCGCTGGCCCCCTTTCTGATGAGTAAAGAAATGATCTGCTGAATGATATAATTAGAGCCGTGGCAGGAAATTTCTACCACATTTTCCTTAGTGTAAGATTTTGGCGCAATGAACAAACTCACCAGTACCTCATCGATCACCTGTTCACCATCTTTAATCAGCCCAAAATGTATCGTGTGTGATTTCTGCTTTAACAGGTCTTTACCACTAAATACAGCGTTGGTGATGGATATAGCTTCTTTTCCTGAAAGACGGATAACGCCGATGGCACCGATTCCCGGGGGTGTTGATAAGGCAACTATAGTTTCGTTTGTGATCATCTCAATGTGTTTGTTGTGCTCAAAGCACAAAACTAACCAAACATTTCGTAGCTTAAGGTGTTAGTTTTGTAAATTTAACCATTATCTATGCAGGAACTCCCTCTCACCGTAAGAAGGTCTATTGAATTATTAGGAATTGTGCTCATTGGAACCATTTTGGTCATTGGCAGCAACATCATCATGCCAGTCCTTATGGCATTTTTCATCAGTATACTTCTGGTCCCTGTTTACCGCTTCTTAAGAAAATGGAAAATCCCGGAAGCCATTGCTATCGTTATTCCCATTTTATTATTAATTGTATTTGTGGGCCTGATCGGCTGGTTTTTCTCCGCCCAGATCAGCATTCTTGTCTCGGATTTCCCGCAGATCAAAAAGAATGTATCACAGCATCTTCACGCTTTAAGTAGCTGGATCAGTAGCATTAGCGACTATTCAACTAAAGAACAGGTTGCATTCATCAACAAAAAAAGTGATGATCTGATGTCTTATGCGGGCACAGCTGCAAGCGGGGCTGCCGTTACCTTAAGCTCTGTATTTATCTTTGTGGGACTATTGCCCATCTATATCTATCTGATGCTTTTCTACAAAGACATCTTGCTTCGTTTTATCTTTATGTGGTTTAAAACGGACCATCATCCCAGGGTAAAAGACGCGATTTATGAAACAGAATCCATCATTAAAAATTACCTGGTTGGACTGCTTATTCAAATCACCTATATGACTATCTTGTTAGGTGGCGGATTGTTAGTCCTTGGCATTAAACATGCGCTGCTCATCGGGGTGATCTTTGCCATCCTTAACCTGATTCCTTATGTTGGAGCCTTAATCGGTAATATTATCGGAGTCATGCTTACATTAACTTCATCTACTGAATTATGGCCCGTTCTCACCGTCCTTATAGTTATAGCAGTAGTTCAGTTCCTGGACAACAATATCCTGATGCCTAGAATTGTAGGCTCAAAAATAAAGATCAATGCGCTCGTCGCGATCCTTGGCGTTGTTGTTGGCGGCAGCATCGCAGGTGTGCCAGGTATGTTCTTATCTATGCCTCTGATCGCCGTGTTAAAAGTGATCTTTGACCGTACTGACATGTTTAAACAATGGGGTGTCTTATTAGGTGATGAAAGACCAACCAAGAGCCCTATGACCTTTCCCGCTTTCCGGAAGAAAAAAACTGTGCCCATGAAATCAGGAACTGAAAAATAAAAAGACACCACAATTGGTTGCCCTGCGCCATCCAACTCTGTACTATATCTGCTCTACTCTGCACACACTCAGCATGCACCATACCCGATCTGCGCCATACCCGGTCTGCACCCAAGAAAATATGTTTTCATGATCGAACCTCAGGGCCTGAAGCTCTTCGCGAAAGGTCCAGAGAGATCAGAAAACATATTTTCACCACACACCACAATTTTATTTCTCTGCAGTATTCAAGTCTGTAAAAGCCGCAGCCTGATCTCTGTTTGTCTTTTTCAGTGAAAAAGCATCAAACAATTGTCCCGATGCCTTATAAGCCTCAAATTTCAAATGCTGCCCGTCGATATGGATCAACTGGAACAACTGCGTGTTCTCCAGAGATACATTCATCCATTTCTTTCCGTCTACTTTGTACATCTTAGGACCCGATACTGATACCAGGTACACCGGTCCGCTCACATCCCTGCCAGACATTCCCCGGGGCAAATTCTGCCCTCTGCTATAGGTATGATCATGTCCCTGCAGTACCAGATCTACATGATACCGGTCAAAAAGAGGTTTAAACCTTTCTCTGAACTCTTTATTGTCCCGGCTTTTGGAGGTCGAATAAATGGGATGGTGAAACGTAACCACAGTCCATAGGTTTTTATTCTCTTTGAGTACATTTTCCAGCCATTCGTACTGCAATTTTTCGGCCGTTTCATCCAAAGTAATCAACTGTGAATCCAGTGAAATAACACGTAAGCCCTGATAATCTATGTAAAAGACAGATTTTTCCAGACCTTTAGGTCCGTTGTCTGGCAGGGTGTATTGCACCCCCCAGTGCGGATCGAGGATCAATTGTTTTCGGTCATCACGAACGTATTCATGGTTGCCTGGCGAAGGAATACTAGGAATCATCCCATTGATGAAACCTCCTCCGTAATGCCATTCTCCCCATTCTTTGTCGTTATTGGAACGGTTGATCAAATCGCCGGTATGAATGATGAAACGCGCATCTGGTTGATGAGAGAATGCCTTTCGGATGACCCTCGACCATTTAGACCTGATGTCATTTTGTGCATCGCCCAGATAGATAAAAGAAAAAGGTGCAGGCTGGGCCGAGGCCGTGGTAAACTGGAACCACTCACTCCAATAATCTCCTGCTCCAACTCTGTAGGCATAAACGGTATTGGGCTTCAAGCCTTTAAATATTACATGATGGTAATTTGCAGTGGCATAGTTCTGTCCTCCGGATAAGGTCTGGGTGCCAGCATCCAGTGTAGCTACCGCAGTCTCCAGTTCCGGACTGGAATCCTCTGCTTTAATCTGGGCTTTGGCTGCTTTAATGGTGGTATCTGTTCGCCAGGTTACGGTTTGGGTGCTGGACGGATTTCCGGACCAGGTTAAAATAACCCGGTCTGGAAAAGCTTTTGGAGAAAAGTCCTGTGCTGTAGCTTTCCAAAAGGTAGCCATCAGCAGCAGACATATATATATCTTGATCTTGTTCATTTTGTTTTATTTTAAATACCACATTAAGGTATATTGGTTATCTGCACCGAAAACAGAAACGGCTTTCTGGTAATTGACTTTGTTTTTGGCACTTTCTGAATCAGGATAGATATAACGCTTAGGGATACCACGGCCAGCAGCCAGCGGACCTGTTACAAATGCAGGGAATCCGGTCCGGCGCTGATCAAACCAGCCTTCTGCGCCTTTGAACAGCATGGCCATCCATTTTTGGGTGATCAGTTGCTCCAGGCTGCCATCATATTTAACCAGTGGCTGATCAAAATATCCAGCAGGCGCCGCGGCTCCATAACTGCTCATGGATTCTTTTATCCCTTTGTAGTACATGGATTCTGCTGTTTCTCCAGGCACACTAAGCTTTCCTTTTTGCATAGCTTCGGCAAGAATAAAACACATTTCAGTATAGGTCATTAAGCTGGCTTTAAGTGCAGGATTTGATGCACCGCCGTTTTTTCTAAAAAATGTATTAGAGAAAACAGAAACATGGTCTTCCCCCCCGTTATAAGCTGAAGGTGCATCTATAGCATTGGGCACACCAACATATTTGTTCTGATCTACGGTGGATCCTGCTGTACTTTTAACAGGCTCCACCCAAATGGCCAGCCTTGGGTCATTACGCTGGATCAAACGATCAACCAACTCCTTACTTACCTTAGTCTTCAGGTAATCGAAATCGATCATAGCCAGAGGACCTGCAGGCCAGCTGTAGCCCGCCGTAGTACCCAGATAGACCATCTCCGCATTGTCGGCACTGCTTTCAAAAATCGGGAAAGAAGATTTATCATTAATAATGGCTTGCATTTCTGTAAATGCAGGGGCATAAACCTTGGAAATGCGCAACAACATTCTTAGACGCAGCGTATTTGCGAATTTACGCCATTGAAGCGCTTTGCCTTTAAACAGCACATCACCTTTTGCATTAATTTCCGGGTTGGCGCCTTTCAACAGATCATTGGCTTCCCGGAGTTCTCTCAAAAGATCAGGATAGATGCTTTGCTGCTGGTCATATTCCGGGTAAATGATATTGCTTTCTTTTGATTTCAACGCTTGTGAATATGGGACATCTCCATATAGATCGGTCAGGTAACCGAAATTAAAGGCTTTCATGATTTTACTGATGGCTATATACTGGTTCTCCGACCGTTTTTGCGCTGTTTCGAGAAAGGTTTTATTCACCGATAAACGAGCATAAATGTCATTCCAGTCTACGGGCCCCCAATCCAGCAGATCGTACCCGGTATTACGCACCAGAGTCAGGTATCTGGCTGCCGAAGCTGGTCTTCTGTCTACTGCATTTTCCTGATAGGCATAGGCAGTAGATAAAACCACTTCCGACATTAAAAATTCGGTATTGGTGGTTTCCGGAGAATTGGGATTGGTATTGATCTCTTCAAAATCCTTGGTGCAGGCACCTAAAACAGTCATTAATAAGACCAGTATCGTTTTATATTTAAGTTTCATGGGGTATACAAATTAAAAGTTACAGCTGAATTTAAGACCGTAAGAGCGGGTACCTGGCAAGGTCCAATGGCCAACACCTTGTTTAAAACCATCGCTGATGCTCATCGTGGTTTCCGGATCATAACCCAATCCGTTCGATGCCCAGGTGTATAAGTTCCTGCCAATCAGAGAAACCGATAAATTGCTGATGGGCAGTTTGTGCAGCAGGTTTTTACTAAATACATAGGTTAATGAGGCTTCCCGAAGCTTAATAAATGTTGCAGTGTAGGTTAAACGCTCATAGAATTTATTATACGTATTGTCGTAAAAGTCTGAAGCAGCAATGATTACATTATTCTCTTTGTAGGTGCCATCGCCATTGGCAATATAACCTGGTATGATCATTCCATCATTACGCTTTAATCCTTGCGAGTCTGTCCATGGCAAACCACCGGTCTGGGCGTCTCTTCCCACCAGGGTATTGTCTGTTAAACCAGCAGTAAGCAAACTTTTCACTACGTAAGAATAGAAATTACCGCCCTTGCGCCAGTCCAGCAAAAAGTTCAGGGTAAAATTCTTATAGGTAAACGTATTGTTCAAACCAACAGTGAAATCCGGGTTGTAATTGCCTACTTTAATATATTCAGCAGTATTACGGATATAGTGTCCGTTTTTATCGAGCAAAGCTGCGCCTGCATTAGGGCCGTTGGGTACCTTGGTATAGCTTGGCGTATAGAAATCACCAATCTTGGTACCTTCTTTAATGAGGTAACGGATGTTATCCCCATCGGCACTACCCATTGAATATTCCGGCAAGCCCTCCATCAGTGAAATTACTTTGTTTTCGTTTTTGGTGAAATTGGCGCTGAACTCCCATTTGAAAACACCTTGAACTGGTGTTGCATTTAAACCGATTTCCCATCCGCTGTTCTGAATATTCCCAGCATTGATCAAGCGGTTTGACGCACCGGAGGCAATGGTGGTAGGGATATTAATGATCTGGTTGCGTTTATTGGTTTTATACCAGGTGACATCCAGGCCAATTCTGTTGGATAAAAAACGTAAATCTGCACCAAACTCATAGGAACTCGCGATTTCGGGTTTTAAGAAGTTGTTCTTCAGGTTAAATTCAATCGTTGCTCTTTTCACATCGCCCCAGTCCTGATTAAAAGGAATGGTATTGTACAATTGATAAGGATCGGTGTCACTTCCTACTTGTGCCCAGTTCGCTCTGATTTTGGCAAAGGATAGGATGTCGGATTTGATCTTAAAGACTTCAGTTACAATAGTACTCAGGGAAACTGAAGGATAGAAATAAGAATTGTTTTGGGAAGGCAATGTACTGGACCAGTCATTTCTGCCGGTGACATCTAAAAAAACCATCTCTTTAAAGGAGGCCTGCCCCACACCATATAAACTGTTGATTCGTTTTCTGGACTTGTACGAACTATTGCTGATGGTTCCCGCCTGGGCATTGCTGATGTTATAAATACCCGGAATACTCAGGCTTTCTGTACCTTGAGCGGTACCTCTGGCTGTTTGGTTCATCTGGTTACCTCCAACAGATACACCAAAAAACCAATCCTGATTCAGGTTTTTCTTATAGCTCAGCAAAAAGTCTGAATTTTGCTCGCTAAAATAGCTGTTGTCGACACTATAGCCGCCGAATTTAAAGCGTTTGGAACTGAACGGACGTTTAGTTTCATGCTGCTCATTATACATATCCAAGCCTGTACGTACCATAAAACTCAGGTCTTTGGTCAGATCGATCATCGCTTGTACATTTCCGGTCAACCGATTTCTGTCATAACCATTAATATGCTCATTCGCCACAAAATACGGGTTATCGGAATCATCCGGAGAGAACTGTTCGATATTCTCGCGCCCTGGTTTCCAATAGTTCTTCAGGTCGTTGATGTTCATATTGGAAGGCATGGAGTAAATCATTTGCGTAACACTTTCCCTGTAAGCGGAAGGACGGTTGTCACTTTTGTTCTTTACATAGCCAATATTTGTACTGATCTTGACTTTAGGATGCAATACGTAAGTAGCGGCCAGGTTCAGGGTATTTCTGCTCAGATCTGTATTGGGTACGATACCTTTATTGACCAGATTGGTATAAGAAAGTCTGTAATTACCGTCTGCATTTTTACCTGTAATAGCGACATTATTGGTGTAAGTAGAGCCAGTTCTGTAAAAGTCTTTGGCATTGTTGGGATGGGATACCCAATCTGTAGGCACTGGTTTTCCACTCGCATCTAAAGGACTGTTCCATTGCAGGTGTTTGGTTCCTACATCTAGTCTTGGGCCCCATGCATCTGAAGTTGAAACGGCCGGGTCATCGGTATACTCACCCGCGCCAAACTGGTTTTGAAAATGAGGAAACATCCAGGCCTGATCAAACATCGCATTGCTATTAAAACTTACCCCAAGTCCTTTTTTTCCTGCTGATCCGCTTTTTGTGGTGATCAGCACCACCCCACTTCCGGCCCGGCTGCCATACAAGGCAGCTGCACTGGCCCCTTTCAGGATCGTAATGCTTTCTACATCATCCGGACTGATGTCGGCTACAGGACTTCCATAGTCTACAGAAGAGCGCCCGACAGTTGCTGGTGTACGTAAAGAATGCGCAACAGGCACGCCATCTACCACAAACAGCGGCTGGTTATCGGTGGCTATAGAGGATTGTCCTCTGATGGTGATCAACGCCGTAGATCCTGGATCTGATCCGGTGCTCACTATATTTACTCCTGCCACTTTCCCCGCAAGTGAATTTACCACGTTGACTTCTTTTACCGTGTTGACATCACTTCCTTTAACGGTAGCAATGGAATAACCCAATGCTTTTTCAGAACGTTTTATGCCAAGTGCGGTTACTACGACTTCAGATAAGGCTGTTTCATCTGGAACTAAGGTGACATTTAAACTAGCTTCTCCGTTGACTTCCAGTTCTTTGGTTTGATAGCCCATCATCTTAAAAATGATACGGGCATTGGGATGTTGTACATTTAAACTGTAATCTCCGCTTAGGTTGGTTGTTGTACCATTGGAGCTTCCTTTTTCCAAAATACTTACCCCCGGTACAGGCAATCCTTTTTCATCACTAACTTTTCCTTTGACCCGAAAAGCCTTTTTAATGATGATCTGTTTGTTCTGAATGGTGTAAGTTAACTGTAAAGGCAGCAATACACGGTTCAGCAGCTCGCCAACAGGCTCATTTTCTGCTTTTAGATTATTGATCTCTTTATTCAAAAGAACCTCTTTATTGGTGTAAACAAAGGTGAGTTCAGTTTTTTTCTCCAGGCTTTTGAACAGTTCGGTGAGCGTACCGTGTTTAAAGCTGAAGCTCACTCTTTCGTTTAAACCCTGCGCATATACAGGGGATGCCTGTCCTGCAACGAACATTATAGAGAGCAGTACATAGCTGAGGATAAAAAAACGCATTACTTTAAAAATTAATTGATGAGTCACTGCGGACTTTTTCATAACTTTGTGTGTTTTAATCATTGATGGGTTAAAATAAATTTTTAATGCCCCCGGGTTGCGTCAACAACCTGATGGCGAAGATTCTTAGCCTTGGATGCGTCAACATCTGAGGCTATTTTTTTTAATAGCTGTCTAGTTACATTTACCTCCTTTTATATAGATCGTTTGTTTGTTGATGGTATAATTGATATCCAGCGTAATTTTCAGAGTTTGAAGAACTTCAGCAAGCGCTATATTTTTAAAGCTTGCTGTAAGCTTGCAGCCTTTAAAATCATGTTCTGACTGTATGCGTACCTGGTACCTGCGCTCAATAGCTTCAAAAACTTCTTGTACCGATGTTTGATTGAACATCAGCTTTCCACTGATCCATGCATTTGCATCTGCTGCTTCCTCTACATCTTCCTGATGAAGTTTTCCCGAAACATGGTTATAGACGGCTTTTTGATTGGGCAGAAGATGGATAGCCGCAGATTGTGTACCTGCGGAATCCCTGGACACAGCGACTTTACCGGTCATTACCGTAACTTCAGGCTGGTATTTTGCCCAGGCTTTAATATTGAAACTGGTGCCCAGCACACGTGTTTGAAGATTTAAACTCTTTACAATAAAGGGATGCTTCACATCACGCTTTACTTTAAAAAAGCCTTCTCCGGTTAACTGAACATTTCTGATGGCCGCTGTTTGTAGATTTTTAGGAAAACGGATACGACTTCCTGAATTCAGCCAAACCTCGGTACTGTCGGGCAGGAGTACTTTCAGGATCTGCCCTGCCGCTGAAGTTTCGGTGATCCAGCCTGCAGCTTCACCCTGAACTACAGGTTTTCTGTTTTGAAAAAATATACCGAGTAAAATCATTCCGCCCAACACTGCAGCCGCGGCAATCCAGCGTTTGAAAACGACCTTCAACCTTTTTTCTTCAGTCGCTTTAACCGAATCGAGTTTCACAACCTCAGATTTGATTTGGGCAAAGCTTTCTTTCCATGCACCTTGTTCCGGACTTTGGGCCGTATCGGCCCAAAGTCTGCAGGCCTGCTCAAATTGTTGCTGATGTACAGGGTCCTTGACCAGCCATTCATTTAGGCGTATTTCGTTTTCTTCGCTGTTCTCGCCCGATACATGTGACAATATTAATTTCCAGATCTCTTGGTCCATTCTTATCCTGTTTACTATAGACAAGACAATAAAACCGGGTGCTTCTACGGGCCGGAATAGGTTAAGATTCCATTAACAATACGTTAAGTGATTTTACCTGAATTCTTCCTCGTGGCGGGTTACCTTTTCCTGAAGGAACTGAAAGCCTTTGACCAGGTGGTCTTCTACAGTTCTCACCGAAATATCCAGCAAAGTTGCAATTTCCTTATAACTAAAGCCGTCAATTCTATACAGGTAAAAAACCAATCTCCGTCTTTCCGGTAATTGATCGATCAGGTTATACAGTGCCCGGTTCCGGTCCTTTTCCTGGTAGGCTTGCAAGGGGTCTGCATTTTGATCTGGAATCAGCGGTATTTGTTCTTCTTCCAGAATACGGAACTGCACTCTGGAATTTTTAAGATAAGTGAGG
Source organism: Pedobacter nutrimenti (assembly GCF_032678445.1). Taxonomy (GTDB): domain Bacteria; phylum Bacteroidota; class Bacteroidia; order Sphingobacteriales; family Sphingobacteriaceae; genus Pedobacter; species Pedobacter nutrimenti_A. Next base: position 300,729 of record NZ_JAVTSQ010000004.1, on the reverse strand, counting down.
GCCGCATTTTTCACTGAACGGAACAGATAGGCTTTTTCTTCGGTAATTTGCACCTTGTTTTTCCATATGCCAATAAAAACATCATTCAAAAGGAGTTGTGCTTCTTCTGCATCTTTGACCATGTACACAGCATATTTGATCAGCGTGGGGTACATACGCCGGTAAAGATCTTCGAATGTCTTCAGGTCATACACCGGTGTATGATGTTCTGCTGATCCGGCTGTACTGTGATTCCCCATAAAATATAGGGCGAAATTAGGCCTGTAAAGTGAGCCTCACATTAAGCGGATATTAAATTATAATACTTGTGCAATCACATAACCACTTGCCCAGGCCCATTGAAAATTATAACCACCCAGCCATCCGGTCACATCAACGCACTCGCCACCAAAATAGAGGCCCGGCATTTTTTTACATTCCATGGTTTTAGAAGACAGTTCGTTGGTATCGATACCTCCGCGCATCACTTCTGCTTTATCATAACCTTTGTCTCCGGCAGGCTTCACTTTAAAAAGATGTATGGTGTTGTGGATCAATTCCATTTCAGCTTTGGTCAAATCTGCAACGGGCTTGTCAACAGGCAAAAATTTAGACATCGCTTCGGTGAATTTACGGGTATAGAAACGGTTGAACAAGGTAGAAAGAAGGTTTTTACCTTGATGGCTACGCTCCTGCTCCACAAGTTCAGAAATATTATGGCCGGGTAACAGGTCGATGTTAATGGTTTCTCCTTTTCTCCAGTAGGACGAGATCTGCAAAATAGATGGGCCGCTCAATCCCCAATGGGTAAAAAGTAGATTCTCCTCAAAAGAGATCTGATCGTTACTGACCCCGCAGAAAACCGTATTACCGGAAAGTCGTGCATACCATTCCTCATCTTTTCCCGTAATAGTGAGTGGCACCAATGCCGGCGCTGTTTCTACCAATTGGAGACCAAGTTTCCGGGCAAGACGAAGGGCAAAATCCGTAGCACCCATTTTAGGGATAGGTAAACCTCCGGTAGTTACAACAACTTTATTGGATTGCAATTGAACGCTCTTTCCTCCTTTGGTATAGCTTACAACATACCCTTCCCCTTTTGCACTGATGTCTGTAACTTCTGCTCCGCACCTGATCTGCTGGTCCATATCCCGGCAAAGGCTGGTGAATACTTCTACAACATCTTTTGCATTTTTATCGTCTGGAAAAAGTTGTCCAAGTGTTTTTTCTTTCCCGGTAATCCCATAAGTTTCAAAAAAGTTGATGGTATCTTCTACTGTCCATTGAGTGAAAGCTGATTTCATAAAATGTTTATTGCCCGAAATGAATTGTTCATCGCTGGCAAACAGGTTGGTATAATTACACCGCCCCCCTCCTGAGATCAGGATTTTAGCACCCGGCTGTGCCCCCTTCTCTAACAAAATCACCCTTTTACCCAGGAAGCCCGCCTGCACTGCACACATCAATCCGCAGGCACCGGCCCCAATAATTATAGCATCAGCATCCATCAATCCGTTTATATTGTTATTTTTGTGCAAAATAAGCATAACTTTTTCATATTGATATGGCAAAACAAATAAGTGATTTAAAACTGGGTATATTGGGCGGCGGACAATTAGGGCGAATGCTGATACAGGAAGCCATTAATTACAACGTTACCAGCCTGGTCTTGGATCCTGATCCAGATGCTCCCTGCAAACACATTTCAAACTACTTCGAATGCGGTTCCATTACAGATTTTGACACCGTTTATAATTTTGGAAAAAAAGCCGATCTGCTGACTATCGAAATTGAGAAAGTAAATATTGAAGCCCTGGAGCAGCTGGAAAAAGAAGGTAAAATGGTTTACCCTCAATCCAGAGTGATCCGCCTGATTCAGGACAAAGGGGTACAAAAACAATTCTTTAAAGAAAATGATATTCCAACAGCTCCATTCCAGCTGGTGAATGGAAAAGATGATCTGTTCAATACGAGCTTTGGTTATCCCTATATTCTAAAACAGCGTAAAGATGGATATGATGGCAAAGGTGTAATGAAGATTTCAAGTCAGCATGATATAGATAATGCCTTTGAAGGGCCCTGTCTGATTGAAGAGCTGATCGACTTTGAAAAGGAAATTGCGGTGATCGTTTCCAGAAACCCGAACGGTGATGTAAAGACCTTCCCGATGGTAGAAATGGAATTTAATAGTGAGGCCAACCTGGTCGAATTTCTGATCAGTCCTTCTACCTATCCGGAAAACATACAACAGCGGGCAGAAACGATTGCAAAGAATATTGCTTCTGCTTTAAACATTACAGGACTCCTGGCCGTGGAAATGTTCATTACTAAAGATGGAGAGATCCTGGTAAACGAACTCGCTCCAAGGCCACACAATAGTGGTCATCAAACCATAGAAGGTAATTATGTATCTCAATTTGAACAGCACTTAAGGGCGATCTGTAACTTACCTTTAGGAGATACACGTTCTATTACCAATGCGGTGATGATCAATTTACTGGGAGAAAAGGGACATGAGGGCGTAGCTAAATACCAGGGATTGGAAAAGATCATGGCCATTGATGGCGTATACGTACATTTATACGGCAAAAAATACACAAAACCTTTCCGCAAAATGGGCCATGTGACCATTATAGATCAGAATCGTGAGAAAGCAATCGAAAAAGCAAACTATATTAAACAAACTTTAAAAGTAATTTCATAATGAGCATAAAAGTAGGCATAATAATGGGCAGCAAATCTGATTTACACATCATGCAGGATGCAGCCGACATTTTAAAAGATTTTGGGGTGGAGTTCGAGATGACTGTCGTTTCTGCTCATCGCACACCTGAAAGAATGTTCAATTATGCAAAAGAAGCTGCTTCAAGAGGGCTAAAAGTAATCATTGCAGGTGCAGGTGGTGCGGCGCATCTTCCTGGAATGGTCGCTTCGATTACGGTTTTACCAGTGATCGGCGTACCAGTTAAATCGTCAAACTCTATTGATGGATGGGATTCTATCTTATCTATCTTGCAAATGCCTAACGGTATCCCAGTAGCTACCGTTGCTTTAAATGCAGCAAAAAATGCAGGGTTGCTGGCCGCACAGATCCTATCTACAGCTGATGACGCTCTTGCGGTTAAAATGCAGCAGTACAAAGACGATCTTAGAAAAAAAGTGGAAGAAACTGCTGCTGAACTGGAGCATTAACAGCAAAAACTAATTTAGATTGGGGTTTTGAGGAAAATTGCTCACATGAGCATACTTAGGGCCAAGGTTAATAATAGCCTCTCGCCATACCTCTTCCTCATTTGCAGAAAATACAACATCTGGATGGTATTGATCGGATACGATCCAGGTGTTTTCTTCCAGCTCATTCTTCAGCTGTTCTGCTCCCCAACCCGAATATCCTATAAAAAATTTGATCTCGTCCTGATTGATGCTATTGTTGTTCATCAGAATGGTCAGGGCTTCAAAATTACCGCCCCAGTAAATTCCTGGTGCGATTTCTTCACCGTCATTCAGCTTATCATAGCAGCGGTGAATAAAATGTATGGTATCGGTGGCTACAGGTCCGCCATAATAAACAGGAAAATTCGCGTTTTCCATTTCAGCAATCAAATCACTAACCAGCAGATCGCTTTTGTGATTCAATACAAAACCTAAGGTTCCAGCTTCCGCATGTTCTGCAATAAGAACTACGGAACGTCGGAAATTAGGGTCATTTAAAAATGGCTCTGAAATTAATAATTTACCGGAAGATGGCTTTAAAGGACTTAACATTTCGGAAAAATAGGGATAATTTTGATTAAACTAAAACCTATTTTTGTAGTATGGATTTGAGCACAGAAACTTTACAGAACTTAAGACAGGATTACCGCTCCGCCGAGCTTTCGGCTGATGATGTGGACAGAGATCCAATTGAACAGTTTGCCAAATGGTTTAAAGACGCCATGAATGCGAAACTTTATGAGCCTAATGTGATGACTTTGGCTACGGCAGATCGTTCAGGGCGGCCTTCGGCCAGAATCGTATTACTTAAAGGATTTGAGGAGAACGGCTTTACCTTTTATACAAATTACAATAGTGCTAAAGGCAAAGAAATGGAAGAGAATCCGCAAGCCTGCCTGGTATTTTTCTGGGCTGAACTGGAAAGACAGGTTCGGATTGAGGGAAGGGTTTCTAAAGTATCTGCTGAAGTTTCTGATCAGTATTTCCATTCCAGACCAACAGGAAGCCAAATTGGAGCTTCTGCTTCTCCTCAAAGTACTGTAATTGAAAGCCGTGAATTACTGGAAGAAAAGGTAAAGGAACTGACTCAAAAATATAAAGATATCGAGATACCAAGACCTGAACACTGGGGTGGGTATATCGTAGAACCAAGTCATATAGAATTCTGGCAAGGCAGACCAAGCCGTTTACACGACAGGATCAGTTATGAACTGGTAGACGGAAACTGGACAATTAACAGATTAGCACCATAAAAAAACAACCATATATATTCATTCTATGAAGAACATTGCAGTAATTGGCTCCGGTACCATGGGTAATGGTATTGCCCATACTTTTGCTCAATTCGGGTATGCAGTCACTTTGATTGATATCAATAATGAAGCTCTGGACAGAGCACTGGCTACCATCAACAAAAATCTGGACAGGCAGGTAGCGAAAGGCACTTTAACAGAAATGCAGAAACAAGCAACCATCCATAACATTACCCGCTCTACAGACGTGAAGACAGGGGTTAGCGAGGCCGATCTGATTGTAGAGGCAGCGACGGAAAACCTGGAGTTAAAACTAAAAATATTTAAAGATTTAGCTGCCTTTGCTAAACCAGAAGCAATCCTGGCCAGTAATACCTCTTCCATTTCTATTACCCAGATCGCATCGGTGACCGACCGCGGTGACAAGGTGATCGGCATGCATTTCATGAATCCGGTTCCTGTGATGAAACTCGTAGAAGTGATTCGCGGATATGCGACCAGTGACGAAACCACAGCTCAGGTGATGGAGCTTTCCGCAAAACTGGAGAAAGTACCCGTTGAAGTCAATGATTACCCGGGCTTTGTAGCCAACAGAATCCTGATGCCCATGATCAACGAGGCTATTGAAACTTTATTTGAAGGTGTGGCCGGCGTAGAGGAAATTGACACGGTCATGAAACTGGGTATGGCTCATCCAATGGGACCGCTTCAGCTCGCCGACTTTATTGGTCTTGACGTTTGTCTGGCCATTTTAAAAGTGCTGCACGATGGTTTTGGAAATCCTAAATATGCGCCATGCCCACTGCTGGTCAACATGGTCATGGCTGGAAAAAAAGGTGTAAAATCGGGCGAGGGCTTCTATGATTATTCCAATGGAGTAAAAGAAGCTAAAGTTGCAGACAAGTTCCGCGGTTAATCCGCTGTATTATTTTATTAACTTTACAACATGAATGAAAATCTTGATGCCTCTTCTGAAAATCTAACGCCCGTTGAACGTGATATAGAGAAAGTATTGCGGCCGCAGGCTTTTGATGATTTTACGGGTCAGGACAAGATCATGGAAAACCTGAAGATCTTTGTAAAAGCAGCAAAACTACGCGGAGAGTCTTTGGACCATGTCCTTTTGCATGGCCCTCCGGGTCTGGGGAAAACCACACTTTCCCATATTATTGCCAACGAAATGAATACCGGGATTAAAGTTACTTCAGGACCGGTATTGGATAAACCCGGCGATCTTGCCGGGTTATTGACCAATCTGGAAACTGGCGATATTCTTTTTATTGATGAAATCCACCGCTTAAGTCCTCTGGTTGAAGAATATCTTTATTCTGCCATGGAGGATTTTAAAATTGATATTATGCTGGAGAGCGGACCGAATGCCCGTTCTGTGCAGATCGGACTGAATCCATTTACTCTGGTTGGCGCCACAACCCGTTCTGGGTTGCTTACAGCGCCTTTAAGGGCCAGGTTTGGTATTAATGCCCGTTTGGCCTATTACGATGCCAAATTGCTCACCACCATTGTTCAACGTTCTTCTGAGATCTTAAAAACACCGATTACGGATGAGGGTGCCTATGAAATTGCTAGGCGAAGCAGAGGTACACCTCGTATTGCCAATGCATTACTGCGCCGCACCAGGGATTTTGCCCAGATCAAAGGAAATGGTGAAATTGATACAGAAATTGCCCGCTTTGCCTTAACCGCACTGAATGTAGATGAACACGGACTGGATGAAATGGACAATAAAATCCTGCTGACCATTATTGATAAATTTAAGGGCGGGCCTGTTGGTTTAAAAACCATTGCTACCGCTGTTGGTGAAGATGAGGGTACGATTGAGGAGGTTTATGAACCTTTCCTCATTCAGGAAGGATACCTTATGCGCACTTCAAGAGGAAGAGAAGTGACCGAAGCTGCTTATATTCATTTAAAAAGACAGTACCAGGCCCAAACAGGAAGACTGTTTTAGTTGTTTGTATGTTGTACCGGCTTTTTTCCGGTGGCATCATACAAACATATATGAATATAGAACTCAGAAAACTTACCTTAGAAGATTATAACGACCTTAAAGAATCCATGCTGCAAGCCTACGATACCCTCGGCGGCCAGATCTGGAGCAAACAAACGATAGCTAAACTGCTGAAATTATTTCCTGAAGGACAACTGTGTATTGCGGTAGATGATAAGGTAGTAGCTTGTTCTCTTTCTATTATAGTCGATTATGACGAATACGGGGATAAGCATACCTATGAAATGATCACAGGTGCCTATACTTTCTCTACACATGATCCTAATGGGGATACGCTATATGGAATAGAGATTTTCGTTTCTCCGGAATACCGTGGCCTGCGTTTAGGGAGGAGACTGTATGAAGCAAGGAAAGAACTTTGCGAAAGCCTGAACCTGAAAAGTATCATCGCGGGAGGCCGCATACCTGGCTATCACGAGCATGCCGATAAACTGAGCCCGAGACAATATATTGATAAGGTGAAATCAAAGGAACTTTACGATCCTACCCTGACCTTCCAGCTTTCCAATGATTTTCACGTTAGGAAAGTGCTAAAAAACTACCTTCCCGGCGACCACGAATCTAAAGAGTTTGCGACTTTAATTGAATGGAATAACATTTATTACCAGGGGGTCGATGCTTCTGCACGCTCTGCTAAAACGATCCGTATCGGTCTGGTACAATGGCAGATGCGTTTGTTTCCAACTATGGAAAGCTTTTATGAGCAGGTTGAATTCTTTGTGGATGCGGTGAGTGGCTATAAATCCGACTTTATTATGTTTCCTGAGTTATTCAATACTCCCCTTCTCCAGCCTTATAACCATCTGCCGGAAATGGAGGCCATGCGCAAACTGGCTGAGCTGACAGAAGAAATTGTAGCCAAGATACAGGAATATGCCGTTTCTTATAATGTAAATGTGATTTCCGGAAGTATGCCGATTCTGGAAAACAATAAGCTCTACAATGCTACCTACCTGTGCCATAGAAGTGGTAAAACGGAAGAATACAGGAAAATACACATTACGCCCAACGAACTCAAATATTATGGAATGGTGGGCGGAGACAAGATTAAGGTATTTGATACAGACTGTGGTAAGATCGGGATCCTGATCTGTTATGATGTAGAATTCCCTGAATTAAGCCGGATCTATGCAGACCAGGGTATGCAAATTCTGTTTGTGCCTTTTTTAACAGACACACAAAACGGTTATACCCGGGTACGTCGGTGTGCACAGGCCAGGGCCATAGAAAACGAATGTTATGTGGCCATTGCCGGTTGTGTAGGGAATTTACCCAAGGTGAACAATATGGACATTCAGTTTGCTCAATCGGCCGTATTTACCCCTTCGGATTTTGCTTTTCCAACCAATGCCGTAAAAGCGGAGACCACTCCTAATACCGAAATGATGCTTGTGGTCGATGTAGATTTACATCTTTTGGATGAATTGCACCATTTTGGCACAGTGAAGATATTAAAGGACCGCCGCAGTGATCTTTATCAGGTTAAATTATTAAAATGATCTTTTAGCGGAATATTAACCAATAGATCAATAAGGCAATGACTAAGATTGGGATGAGCCACTTCAAAATCGGACCTGCTCCGTTCTTATCATATTCGTTAACGGCCTGGGGTGATGGCCCCGGGTCTTCCTGATGTTTTGAATAATTAGTTTCTACGGGTTTATGAGGAAGATTCTGACCCTCACCCAATTTGGTTTCGTCGGGTTCCATAACTTTATTTTTTTTGTGATTCTTATATAGAAACAAATCAAGTTCTAAAAGGTTTCTGGCTAAACCCTATCTTTGCTTTGTGATGTTAAATAATTCTTCCCGGTACAGCAAAGTGATTAAAGAGGAGGCCTTGCGCCTGGGCTTTATGCAATGTGGTATTTCCAAAGCTGGGTTTCTGGAAGAAGAAGCACCGAGGCTAGAAAAATGGCTCAACCAAAATCATCATGGAAAAATGGCCTACATGGAGAACCATTTTGACAAGCGTCTGGATCCAAGACTATTGGTTGAAGGTGCCAAATCGGTCGTTTCTCTTACCTTGAATTATTTCCCCGAACAAAGTCAAACAGATCCGGATGCTCCCAAGATTTCTAAATATGCCTTTGGAAACGACTACCATGAGGTGATCAAGGTAAAACTTTTTCAGTTACTGGAGTTTATCCGGGAGCAGATTGGAGAAGTGAGTGGAAGAGCTTTTGTAGATTCTGCACCTGTGCTTGATCGGGCCTGGGCAAAAAAATCTGGCATTGGCTGGGTGGGAAAAAACAGCAATATCATCAGTAAGAAGAGCGGTTCTTTCTTTTTCCTTGCAGAGCTGATCATAGATCTGGAACTGGAGCAAGATATGCCTTTTTCAACAGATCATTGCGGTACTTGTACAAAATGCATCGACGCTTGCCCCACAGAGGCCATTTTGTCTCCCTATATTATTGACGCAAAAAAATGTATTTCTTACCTGACCATTGAACTGAAAGATGAAATTCCTGCAAACTTCAGTGATAAAATGGACAACTGGATGTTTGGCTGTGACGTTTGCCAGGATGTTTGCCCATGGAACCGATTTGCAGTTCCTCATGCGGAACCTCAGTTCCAGCCAAAGGAAAACCTGCTGCAAATGAAAAAGGAAGACTGGATGGATATCACTGAAGATGTCTTTAAAACAATATTTAAAAATTCTGCAGTGAAAAGAACCAAATTCAAGGGGTTAACGAGGAATATTGATTTCATAAAAAAGACCTCCTAAGAGGTCTTTTTTATTATTTTACTTTTACATGAAAGGTATTGTCACTTCCATCTCTATCAGGAACATGTGCGCTCCCCAGTACTACCTTCTTCAAAACTTTTGAAGTAGGAATATCAATTTCTGCTATGGTATCGCCCTTTTCCCAAACACCGATGGTTCTATGAACTTTTTCTTGAGACCCATCTTCATATTCCAGGTTCAGATCTACTGGAAGCGGTTTGGCACTTTTATTTTCAATTTTGATCAGATAACCCATATTGGTCAGCTCAACATCTTTGATCGCCATGTCTGTTACGCCTTCACTAAAGAACCAGCGGTTCCAGAACCAATCGAGATTTTTACCTGAGCCTTCGTTCATGCTATAGAAAAAATCATAAGGCATTGGATGCTTACCATTCCATTGTGCGATATAGTGGTGTAGTGCTTTGGTAAACAGCTCATCCCCCAGGTAGTCTTTCACAAATAGATAACCCAGACCTGGTTTAGGATAGGAATTTGTAAAACTTCCTGATCCTTTAAGATCCGGTGTCAGCGTCATCACTGGCGAGTCATCTTTGGATCCTGAAGTGGCACCGGTTTGTGCTACACCATATTCGTCCACCATAGTGGGCTCTATGCTTGGCGAGATCAGCCACTCCCCTATGGTTGCCCAGCCTTCGTCCATCCATCCATACTTCGTTTCGTTGACACCCATATAAAATGGGAATAAGGTATGAAAGATTTCATGAACGGTTAGGGTGATCGAATTTTCTCTGTTTTCCAATGGGTTATCGTTCACCATCATAGGATATTCCATTTGATCCAATCCATCAAACACCGTTTCGTGCGAATATGGAAAAGGCCATTTAGGGAAATCATAACTCATGGCATGCACCGTTTTACGTGCAAAATCAATTACTTCATAATAATCTTTGTGAGAAGGATTGAAAGCTGCATCCACCCTGGTCCTTCTTGAAGTTTTGGGATCAACCACAAGGCTTGAAGATTTCCATAAATAATGATCACTGGTCGCAAACACAAAATCTGTTACATTTTTAGCTTCAAATTTCCAGGTATTCAGCGCCTTGTCTTTGGTTACGTTTCTTGCATCCAGGTTTTCTTTGGTGATCACATCTATCACACTATCCGATTGCTCAGCCTTTTTCAGCCTTCCGGCAATCTCTGGCTGGAGAACACTTGCGGAATTGCTCAGATCACCTGTAGCCCATACTACGAAATCCTTTGGAACGGTCACTTCTGCTTTAAAACTGCAAAAATCGTTATAAAATTCTTCTTCGCCTGTGTAAGGATATCTGTTCCAGCCCTCAATATCATCATATACCGCAATTCTTGGGAAGAAATAAGCTACGAAATAAGAACCTTCGTCTACCTGACCGGTACGCATATGTGATCCCTTATTCAGCACGTAACTATAGCTAACGTTGACTTTGATGCTTTTGCCCGGAGCGAGTGCCGCGATAGCAGTATACATATTGGTTCCTTCTTCTACCATGGCTTTTTTCTCGATCACCTGGTTTCCAATCTTCAATGCCGATATCTGTACCCCTTCGCCTAAATCAGATTCGTTAAATTTGGTTTTGCGTTCAACCCCTTTTTTATACAAATTGGGATAAAGCTTAAACCAGATCTGCTTTAAGGTATCTGGGCTGTTGTTTACATAGGTAATCTCTTCTGTTCCTTTGACCAAACGGCTCTGCGGATCAAAATTGACCTTAAGATCATAACCCGCCGTATTTTGCCAGTACCTGGGGCCTGGTTTACCTGTTGATGAACGGGTACCTTTGGTATAGGCGGCCTGAATTTCCGGTCTTAAAGGAAGTCCTTGCTGGGCAAATGCGCCAAAAGAGGCCAGAACGAACAGAAATGCAGAAAGAGAAAGTTTATTCATAACTCCTTATTTTCCGAACTTCATTTTTAATTGTTCCAGCATATCGTTGGTCACCTCTGCTGCTGGCTTATCTTTTTTTGCTGCTGGCTGGGTGTTGTTATTGATAAAATTGGGCCTTGGAGCAACTGGTGTTTTTGGAGCAACCGGTGGCTTGGGTGCCTTATTCTGTTCTTTCTTTTTATTCCATCTTGTCCAGATTTCTTCAAGTTTCTTCTTGGTATATAAAGGAAAGTCTCCTTGTTTCATCCAGGCGTAATAACTTGGTTCAATATCAAATACCTGTTCTACGGTTTTGCCTTTGTGTTTTCCAAAGTTGAACGTTTCCTGTCCTTCTTCATTGAAAACCATTCTTCCCGCAAAGTCTACAGGTTTATTCATATTCGTGAACAGATGCAGCGCTTCGACATCGTTTTGGACAGGCTTACTGATGTTTCCTTGTTTGTCTTCAAAATCCGCGTCTTTGTAACGCTCTATCTGAGCAAGAAGTACATGATATGTTGCGGTAATATCTGCTTCTGCTGAATGTGCGTTGACAATATCTTTGTCGCAATAGAATTTGTAGGCTGCACGAAGGGTACGCTGTTCCATCTGATGAAAGATATTCTGAACATCTACGAATTTTCTGTCTGTCATATCAAAATCTATTCCGGCCTTTAGAAACTCCTCCAGCAATACAGGAATATCAAAACGGTTAGAGTTATAACCGGCAAGGTCTGCATCTCCGATAAAATCGGCCAGTTCCTGTGCTACTTCTTTAAAAGTACGTTCCTGGGCAATATGTTCATCGTATATACCATGAATAAGCGAAGACTGAAGTGGAATGGGCATCTCCGGATTGACTCTCAGTGTTTTGATCTCCTCGGTACCATCCGGCATTGCTTTCAATATAGCTATTTCCACTATACGGTCTGATCCAACATTTACACCTGTAGTTTCCAGGTCAAAAAAAGCAAGCGGGCGTTTTAAATTTAATTTCATGGGTATTAATACTGCAATTTTAAAGATATGATCATTTGATGATCAGTTTTAGTAGTTCCCAAAAGTCGTAAAAATCATTCAGTAATTTCTACTTTATTTAGCGTGGATCTTCAAGAAAATTATAAATTGCAGCTTTATTCCACGCTCAGCAATGAAAACACCTTTCTTAGTCCTTCTGATCTGTACAGTATTTGGCCTTCCTGCCGCGTTTGCCCAGGATTTTGATTTCGGTAAACCTAACGGCGATGACCTCAACCTAAAAAACACACCCATAGATAGCAATGCTAATGCCATTGTGATTAAAGAATTTGGTACTGCTTCTATTCAAATAGATGACAATGATGGCCACAGCTATGTGGATTACAGGTACCATGTCAAGATTAAAATACTGAATAAGCAAGGGTTTAATCAGTCGAATATCGAGGTCCCCCTCTGGGTCTATAACAACGATAAAGAAGATGAGATGACCGAACTGACTGCCGCTACCTTTAATTTTATCAATGGTCAATATGTAAGAACGGATCTGGACAAAAAGCAGGTATTTACAGATAACAGAAGCAAATATCTGAAAATCAAAAAATTTACCCTTCCCAATATTAAGGAAGGCAGTATTATTGAATTCACTTACAGAATCAACCGGAGAAATATTTTTAATTTTGTGACCTGGGCGTATCAATCTGGCATACCGAAACTCTACAGTGAATTCGTTGGTTTTATTCCGGCTATTTATAATTTTAACGCTTCGATCAGGGGCTATCTTAAATTGAGCTCTCAAAAGGGTGATGTTAGTAAAGATTGCCTGAGGATCCAGGGACAAAACATTGATTGTTCCAGGATGACCTATATTATGAAAGATATCCCGCCTTTTATAGAGGAAAGCTATATGACCGCTGCTGCTAATTTCAAATCGGCTATTTATTTTGAACTTTCTGATGTCCAGCACCTCAACGGCTACAAAAACAATATTACAAAGACCTGGAAGGATGTAGATTACGAACTGACCAGCGATAAGTCTTTTGGTGGCCAGATGAAAAGGAAGGATGTTTTTAAAGATCTTCTTCCGGCTGTGCTTAAGAATACGAGTGACGATCTGAGTAAGGCAAAAGCCATTTATGCTTATGTAAAGAAATCTATAGTATGGAACGGCTACAGAGGAAAGTACAGTGAAAATACCATCAAAAAAGCACTTGACACACATAGTGGAAATATAGGTGACATTAACCTGGCTTTGGTTGCTGCCCTTTCTGCTGCCAATCTCGATGCGGAAGCAGTAATGCTTTCCACCAGGGAAAATGGAATAGTCAATAATCTATATCCAGTCATCAGCGATTTCGACTATGTGGTTGCTAAGGTCAATATAGATGGTCAAAGTTATCTTCTGGATGCTTCAGATCCCTTGCTCCCCTTTGGTCTGCTTCCGATGCATTGTATTAATGACAGGGGCCGGGTGGTTAATCTTAAGAAGGAATCTTACTGGTATGATTTAAAAGCAAGCCAAAAAGACATCTCCAGGTATACATTTGACGGTGCACTTGGTGAGGACGGAAAGATTAAAGGTAAGCTCATCACCTATTCCAACGGATACAGTGCATTAAATAAAAGGAATAAAATTCTGAAGTCTTCTTCTGTAGATCAGTATGTAGAAAAGCTGGATGAACAAATGCCGGAGATCAGCATCCTTAAACATAAGATTTCCAACCTGGACAGTCTTGATCTTCCTCTGATTGAAGATTATGATATTGAAATGAAGGTTTTCGATCGTATGAATGCACAGCAGTTTTACTTTAACCCTTTCTTTATAGACCATACGACAAAAAATCCTTTCAATTTAAGTGAAAGGAATTACCCGGTGGATTTGGCTGCTGCAAATGAAAAGCGTGTAAATATATTGCTCAGATTGCCAGCAGGCTATACACTGAATGACCAGCCAAAAGATCTGAATATCGCCCTTCCAGATGGAGGCGGAAAATATCTTAGCCAGATTTCCTTTATGAACGATACGATTAACTTTAGCCAGGTCTTCCAGCTCAATAAGGCCATCTATACACCTGAGGAATATTTGTCTTTGAAAGAATTCTTCAGCAGGATCATACAGCAACAAAAAACAGATCTTATCTTAAAAAAAGCTAAATAATATGTTCCGCAAGCTTCTTTTTCTCTTATTGATTCCCGTTGTCCTTCCCGCAGCTGCACAAAACACCTATAAGACTGAAGATATTCCTTTAGCATTGAAAAACCGATCAAACGCGGTGATTCGCGACATGGAAACAGTTGTAGATATGAGAGCGCCAGACAATGTATCTATTAAGGTGAGACAAGCCATTTCTGTATTGAATAAGAATGGTGATGCACGTGCGGAACTGGTCCTTTTTTACAATAAAAACAACAGTATAAAAAGTATAAAGGGTATAGTGTATGACGCTCAGGGTAAACCGATCAGCAAATTTAACCAAAGCAATTTTACAGATGAAAGTGCAATCAGTGATTTTTCTCTCTTCGAAGACGACCGTGTAAAGCATTTTAAACCGGCTGTTACCGAGTATCCTTATACGATAGTTTATGAATACGAATTAAAAAACAAACAGAACCTGATTATTCCAGACTGGTATGCCTCACCTTCTCCAGATGTTTCTGTAGAAAAGAACAGCTATAGATTCCTTTGTCTGCCAGGCGACAAATTGCATATAAAGACCTACAATTATCCTGGGCAAACGAAAGAAACAAAGGAAGAAAAACTGTCGAGTTACAGCTGGGAGATGACCAATATTCCTTCCTTCCAAACAGAACCCTATGCGCCTTCGCCTGAAAATTACCTGACAAGGGTTAAAATAGCACCGGAAAAATTCAATTATTATGCTTTTTCAGGAAGTTACAATAACTGGAATGATTTAGGTAAGTGGATTTATACCGACCTTCTTTCAAAACGGCAGAATCTGGCACCTGAAACGATACAGATGGTAAAATCATTGGTGAACGGTATAAATGACCCTAAGGAAAAGGCTAAAAAGATATACACTTACATGCAGGAAAAGACCCGTTATGTGAGTGTTCAGATTGGCATTGGTGGGTTTCAACCGATTTCGGCTGCAGAGGTAGACCGCATGGGTTATGGAGATTGTAAAGGTCTTGTAAACTATATGCAAAGTCTTTTAAAGGCAGCTGATATCTATTCTGAATATTGCATTGTTTATGCCGGAAATCAAAAAAGAAGCATGGATCCGGACTTTGCCAGTATGGATCAGGCGAATCATATTATCCTCTGTGTTCCCTTTGAAAGGGATACGACCTGGCTGGAATGCACCAGTCAGACCGTACCTTTTGGCTTTTTAGGAGACTTTACCGATGACAGGACTGTATTGGCCTGTACGGAAAGTGGCGGAAAGTTACTTCATACTCCTGTTTTGTCTGCAACGGAGAATAAAACCATCCGGACGGCTTCACTGAACATCGACGAGGAAGGCAATGTAAAAGGCAATATGCTGACCCGGTTTGAGGGGGCTGAGTATGACAATTGTGAAGGTTTGATCAGCGATTCGCCGGAGGAACAGGTCAAATCATTAAAATCGAAATACGATCTGGACAATATTGAGTTTGACAAAGTAACGTTCAATCAGTTAAAGACGAGCAAGCCGGCAACAACGGAGCATCTTGATTTACGCATCAGAAGTTATGTTCCTCAAACACAAAGCCGTGCTTATTTGGTTTTAAATGCTTTTAATAAAGCGAAAATCATCAACGAGGTGACCAACCGTACCAGGCCCGTTGTGGTTAACAGAGGTTTTATGGAACTGGACACCATACAGTATACACTGCCTGAAAACTTCAAAATAGAATCAGAAATGGAAAACATCCAGATTAAGAATGATTTTGGAACTTTTATTGTTAAAACAGCTTTAACAGGAAAGCTGCTTACCTACAGCCGGTATTTCTTATTGAAAGAAGGTAATTATCCCGCTGAACGTTATAAGGATCTGGTTGATTTTATCAACAGGGTACAGCGCTACGACCAGTCAAAAGCTGTCTTTAAGCTCAACTGAGAATGACGATTCCCAGGCCTATGCCTATGATCATGATCAGATACATGATGATTTCCGTAGTGGCGAACCTTTTGTATTTCGTCCAGAATGAATAGTCGTGTTTTGGTTCTGACATTCCTTTATAATGCTTTAAATTATTTTACGGGTCCCGCCTTAACAAATGCTTTCTGATAAGCGGGCAGGGTAATATTGTCTACCACAACACCTCTGGTGGTAGAGGCATGTACAAAATAGTCATCATTGAGATAGATACCGACATGGTCTACTTCGTTTCCCCCAAAAGAAAAGAAAATGAGGTCTCCTTCTTTCAACTGGCCAAGGTTTTTGTTCCTGACTGTCTGCGCCTGGTCCCTTGATCTGCGCGGAAGTTGTATGCCGTAAATTTCCTTTTCCAGCAGAAAGGCAAAACCAGAACAATCTATACCGTTTTTATCAAGCCCTCCTAAACGGTATCTTACCCCAGTCCAGTCGTTAATGAACCGGTAAAGGGATTTGTTCTTAAGATTGGACATCGCATTTGCAGCAGCGGCAGCATTGGCTGCGTTACTATTGGTGACGGTATGTCTTCTGGAGCCGCAGGCCGTTAGAAATACCATTAAAATGACGAGCAATCCTAAGTTTCTTTTCATTTACTGCTTGATTAGACGTTGAATCTCATCTAGCTTGAGTAAGGCTTCAACGGGGGTTAATACATTCACATCGAGGTTATTCAACATATCCCTTATTTTCACAAGGACAGGGTCATCCACAGCAAACATATGCAGCTGATAAGCCTGGTTTTGTACTTTTTTAATACTGTCTTTTATACTTTGGCCTTCGGTGCGGTCAATTTCAAGCTTCTTCAGGATTTCATTGGCCCTGGCAATCAGCTTAGGAGGCATTCCTGCCATTTTAGCTACGTGAATACCAAAACTATGCTCACTTCCACCTGGCACCAGTTTCCTTAAAAAGATGACCTTGTTTCCTATTTCCTTTACAGACACATTAAAATTCTTGATGCGGGCCATGGTGTTGGCCAGTTCATTCAATTCATGATAGTGTGTAGCAAATAAGGTTTTAGGTTTGGCACTGGGATGGGTATGCAGGAATTCTGCAATTGCCCAGGCAATAGAGATTCCATCGTAAGTACTTGTTCCCCGGCCTATTTCGTCGAGGAGAATAAGACTGTTGTCTGAAATATTGTTCAGAATACTGGCGGTCTCATTCATTTCCACCATAAATGTACTTTCGCCCGACGATAAATTGTCTGAAGCACCAACACGCGTAAAGATTTTATCTACCAGTCCGATAGTTGCAGCTTTAGCCGGAACAAAGCAGCCCATTTGAGCCATTAAAACAATTAATCCGGTTTGCCTCAGAATAGCAGATTTACCCGACATATTGGGACCGGTTATGATGATGATTTGCTGCGTATTGTTATCGAGCAAAACATCGTTGGTAATATATTCCTCTCCTGCTGCAAGACGCTTTTCTATGACCGGGTGACGCCCGCCTTTGATGTCCAGAACTTTCTTTGTATTGAGCACAGGCTTCACATAATGGTTCTTCACCGCCAGTTGAGCAAAGCACAACATCACATCCAGCTGTGCAATCATATAAGCATTGAGCTGTATAGGTTTAATACAGGTACTGACCTGGTACATCAATTCATTGTACAAGCGGACTTCTATTTCCTGGATTTTCTCTTCTGCTCCCAGAATCTGTTCTTCGTATTCTTTCAGTTCAGGGGTAATATAACGCTCTGCATTAACTAAGGTTTGTTTACGCAACCATTCTGATGGCACTTTATCTTTGTGTGTATGCGTAACTTCCAGATAATAGCCAAATACATTGTTAAAGGCTATTTTGAGTGAAGGAATGCCCGTTGCCGCAGCCTCTCTTTTCTGGATTTCAATCAAGTAATCTTTACCTCCATAAGAGATCTTTCTCAACCTGTCCAACTCTTCATCTATACCATCTGCAATCACATTTCCTTTAATCAGCAATGCGGGTGGGTCTGGAAAAAGTTCTCTTTCCAGTTTTTCCCGGATAGACAGACAGGGATTTAATTGCTCGGCAATAAGCCCCAAAAATGGATTTCCGGATGCTTCTGTCAATTTCTTTACTTCTTCTATATGGTGTAAAGCACGTTTCAACTGACAAAGTTCCCTCGGTCCTACTTTCAACAGGCCCACTTTAGAGATCAGTCGTTCCAGATCTCCTATCTGTTTAATATGTGAAAGCAACTCCACCGAAAGATCTTCATTTGCAACCAGGTACTCCACCATACCTAAACGCTCCTGTATAGGTTTCAATTCCTTCAGTGGCATAATGATCCACTTGTGGAGCAATCTTGCCCCCATAGGTGTACTGGTCTCATCCAGCACATCAAATAAGGTTACGGCATTGTCATTGGCAGAGCTGACCAATTCCAGATTTCTGACTGTGAAACGGTCCAGCCACATAAAGCGATCTTCTTCCAGCCTGGAGATGGAGGTGATATGTTTGAGATTGCGGTGTTCCGTTTCATTCAGATAATGGAGGATTACCCCTGCCGCTACGATACCAGTTTGCAATTTATCTACACCAAAGCCTTTTAGTGAAGCCACTTCGAAATGCTTGGTTAAGGTTTCGTTTGCATAATCGGTGGTAAAAGCCCAGTCGTCCAGTGTATAGGTATAGAATTTATCGCCGAACAACTCCAGAAAGTCCAGTCTTCTGTTTTTTTGAAAAACAACTTCTGTAGGCTTAAAGCCCTGCATCACTTTGTCAATATATTCTGCGTTGCCTTGTGCTACAAGGAATTCTCCTGTAGAAATATCCAGCAGCGATACGCCAATCTGATTTTTATCAAAATAGATGGCAGCGAGATAATTGTTGGATTTCTGACTTAAAATATTGTCGTTGTAAGCCACCCCTGGTGTAACCAGTTCTGTAACCCCACGTTTTACAATAGTTTTGGTTGTCTTTGGATCTTCCAGCTGATCACATATGGCCACACGCTGTCCAGCCCTAACCAGCTTGGACAAATAGTTTTCCAGGGAATGATGCGGAAAACCCGCAAGCTCTATATGGCCTCCCGGCCCGTTTCCTCTCCTGGTGAGTACGATTCCTAATATCTGTGCAGTCTTTACTGCATCTTCTCCAAATGTCTCGTAAAAATCTCCTACTCTAAACAATAATAATGCGCCCGGGTACTTTGCTTTAATTGCATTGTACTGCTGCATTAATGGTGTTTCTTTAGTCTTATCTTTGGCCAAAATGATTCTATTTACAAAATCGTAAATATACTATCTTGAAATTTAGCCTTTACGTTTTGTTGAAAATTTAAATAATGTGAATATATCGCTTTTATCCCAGTTCCTTGATGTAGGAAAGAAATAAGGTCATCGCTTCTCTTTTTTGCGTGGTCAGCTCAAAATCAAGCTTATGCATCAGATAGTCGTCCAGATCAAAAGCTGGGTTTTCAGGAAGTTCTTTGAGCAGTTCTTTTCTATGGTCAAGTCCGGATTTCAGAGCAACATTGAATTCCTCTATAAATTCCTTCGGAATTTCCTTGTTGGCTACCCAGGCGGCGTACATAAAAGGCAGTCCGGTAAAGTTCATCCATTCCTCTCCCATATCATAGGCATAGGCGTAATCGCTTTTTTTTCCAAAGGTCCTGTCGCCGATCAGAACAATGGCATCTGTTTTTACAGTTGGATCTGTAGTGAACTCAACATCCAGTTTCCAGTAGAATTTCAATAGTACCCTTGCCAGGTTATTGGATGTTCTGGAGTGGCTGTCCAACTTTAGGCTTTTGATTTCTTTGGCTGGAACATCACTAAAAATAAAGACAGAATTTACGGCTCCGATGGAACCGATGCAATAGTCTGCCACAATGTTTGCATTGGGTACATGAGGGAAAGCAGCTATGGGTATAAGGCCAATATCCACCTGCCCATCTATTAATTTAGCGGCACAATCCGAAGGAATATCTAAACTAAGGTCTATCTTGTTTTTAACGTCTGAATGTTCGATTCCGTAAATGAACGGTTTAGTATTGGTATAAGCTACTGCTGATATTTTAATCTTGTCCAAGGTTATTTAATTCCTTTAAATGATCTGTATTGTTAAAGTCGGTAATCTCAAAAGTATCCCCAGTAAGGGCAACCTTATAGAGTGTGGTATTTTGGTGCGGAAATTCTCCCATATCTGACATCGGCTTACCGGTAAGTAAACACAACAGCAAGCGCATTGCCCTGCCATGCATACAAACCAGAACCAGTTTTTCTTTGGGATGGCTTTTGATATGGTCAACTGCTTCTGTTAGTCTTACAGCAACTTCGGCCGGGCTTTCTCCACCTTCAAATTTGGCGTCGTAATCTCCGCTCTGCCATTTTTCTACTATGTCCCGAAATACGGCAAGTGCATGCTCTGAACTGGGCTTTCCTTCCCATTCTCCCCAGGCCAGCTCATCCAATCCACTCAATTGTTCCCAGGGCAGTCCGGATGCGATGAATTTATGAACGGTTTGATGGGTCCGCTTTAAGCTTGAAGTATAAATCTTATCAAAAGGAATGTTTTTATACATCTGATAAAAAGCTTCAGCCTGTGCTCTGCCCGTATCATTCAGGTCGCTGTTAATGCCGCGTCCTTGTACAATTCCATGTTTATTTAACTCTGTTTCTCCGTGCCTTATAATATATAACTCTTTATCCATTAGTTAATTACTGGCAGTTTATAATATTGAGGCTTGACTTCATTCTCAAACACAAAATCTGTATAATCGGTTACGACCTTGTATA
The DNA here is from genome assembly GCF_032678445.1 of Pedobacter nutrimenti. Lineage (GTDB taxonomy): Bacteria > Bacteroidota > Bacteroidia > Sphingobacteriales > Sphingobacteriaceae > Pedobacter > Pedobacter nutrimenti_A. The sequence goes on along the minus strand of NZ_JAVTSQ010000004.1, from coordinate 279,855 downwards.
ATGTATCTCTTTCTATAGGTTGCCTGCCTACCTGCTTGATCAGATCGACCAGTTCTTGTGTGCTCATTCCTGGTGTCTGTTCTTCTGCTCCGGCCATAGAATAGATTTTGGTCGTATCGTCCAGAGTGCCATCAATATCATCAACACCAAAATTAAGGGATAACTGTGCAGTTTGACGACTGATCATTGCCCAATAAGCTTTAATATGATCAAAGTTATCCATGTAGATTCTTGCAATAGCATAATTCCTCAGATCTTCAATCACAGAAACTTCCGGAACATGATCCATCTGGTTGTTCTGATTCCTGAATTTCAATGGGATGAAGGCTTGAAAACCTCCGGTTTTGTCCTGTAACTCGCGAAGACGTTGCATGTGGTCTACGCGGTGCCAGAATTCCTCAATATGTCCGTATAACATGGTTGCATTGCTACGCATACCCAATTTATGGGCTTGCTCATGAATGTCCAGCCATTGTTCGGCATTACATTTATCATGCGCGATCTTTTCTCTGACTTCAGGATGAAAGATTTCTGCGCCACCGCCAGGCATGGAATCTAAACCGGCTTCTTTAAGGTATTTCATGCCATCATAATGGCTCAATTTTGCCTTTTTGAATATATAATAGTATTCTACAGGTGTTAAAGCTTTGATATGGAGATCGGGACGATGCGCCTTTGTTCTTTTGAAAAAGTCGGCATAGAATTCAAGGTTCTGTTTTGGCACTACACCTCCGGTAACATGTACTTCTGTTACGGGCTCGTTGTCATACTTTTTCAGAATGTCTATCATTCCGTCTACGCTCATCTCCCATCCCTCTTCACGCTGTTTAATTAAGCGGGAATAAGAACAGAATTTACAGTCGTACACACAAACATTAGTGGGCTCTATATGAAAATTGCGGTTAAAAAAAGTTTTATCTCCGTGTTTTTCCTCTCTGATGTGGTTGGCAAGTACACCAAGATAACCCAGTTCGGCATGTTCGTATAAATAAACGCCTTCGTCAAAAGTTATTCTTTCTTTGTTCTGAACTTTCTGTGCGATAGCCTTTAAGGGCTGCGCTAAATCCGGATCGTTCAAAAGTAAAGTTAGTTTTGCGGTAGTATCCATATTTTGATCTCTGATCTGATAGAGGCAAAAGTAACATAAAATTGAGAAAATGGTGTTTATTTAACAGTTTTAAGGTGTCAGTGGAGTGTAAAAGAGGTGTACAGCCATGGAGTAGAACACAGCAGTTTTCAACTAAAGCCCCCTCCTTAAATCCATCCTTTTGAGATAACAATTTGACTATTCGTTATTTTTTATTACCTTTGTAGCGTTTTTAATTTAAACAGCGCCGTTAAATACGCCCTTCGTGCGTCTATTCGTAAAGTAACAGCTGCTTAAATGTCATTGGGTATTTCACCCTCATTTTTTCAATACTAATGTTTTTTTAAAGCATTTAAGATATGTGGCCATTAAGCCATCATATGTAAATTTTTTAAATATGTCCAAACTTAAAATAGAAGACCTCACCCTTATCTTCGGAAAAGAAAAAGAAGAGGCACTTTCACTTTTAAAAGAGGGAAAATCCAAAGCAGAAATCCTTGAACAGACAGGATGCACTATTGCAGTTAAAGAAGCCAATTTTGAAATCGAAAAAGGTGAATTCTTTGTCATAATGGGCTTATCAGGAAGTGGTAAATCCAGTTTGCTCCGCTGCCTGAACAGGCTTATAGAGCCTACATCCGGCAAAGTAGTCCTTGACCAGCTGAACATCACCAGCCTAACAGATAAAGAGCTTCAGGAAGTACGGCGCAAGGAAATGGCTATGGTATTTCAAAAATTCGGTCTCCTGCCCCATCGTTCTGTTGTAGAAAATGTAGCCTTTGGCCTGGAACTTCAGCAAGTACCAGAAGCCGAACGGGAAGAGAAAGCCAAGACTGTTATTGAACTTGTAGGACTTAAGGGCTACGAAAATCAACCCACAGAAGCGCTATCAGGTGGTATGCAACAGCGTGTGGGCCTGGCTCGTGCACTGGCCAATGAGCCGGAGATATTATTGATGGATGAAGCCTTTTCTGCATTGGATCCGCTGATCCGTACACAAATGCAGGAAGAATTGATCGATCTGCAGAAAACCATGCATAAAACCATCGTTTTTATTACACATGACCTCGATGAAGCCATACGACTGGGCGACCGAATTGCCATAATGAAAGATGGGGAAATTATACAGATTGGTACACCCGAAGAGATTTTAACCAATCCGGCGACTGATTATGTATCTTCTTTTGTAGAAAAAGTAGACCGGAAATCGATCATCACTGCGGCCAGTCTGATGTTTGAAAAACCGACAGTGGCTATAGCAGGCAAAGACGGTGTTGAAGGAAGTTTGAGAAAAATGCGTGTTTCCGGCCTTACGACCTTACCTGCAGTTTCTGTTGACAAAGAATTTCTTGGCTTTGTTTATCTAAGGGACCTGCTGGAAATCAAATCCAAAGGCCACCATGTGATTGCAAAAGCCATTAGGAGTGATATCCCCGTGGCCTACCCTGAAACGACAGTGGAGCAAATGCTTCCCTTTATTGCAGAGAATGGCCGTGCAGTACCCATTGTAGATAGAGACAACAACAAATTACTAGGTATTGTTGCACAAACCTCACTACTCATTGAAACAACCGGAACCTCCTGGGAGAATGTAACCGGAAACGCTATTGATCACCTTCAAAACGAAATCATATGATACATATAGGAAATTATATAGAAGATTTTATAAACTGGCTAACCAGGCATTTTGCGCCCTTATTCGATATGATCAAAGTAGTGGTAGAGTCTGTAGTAAATTCTGTGGAATGGATACTCATGTCCCCCCCTTTTTTCGTGGTTATACTGCTCATTGCATTTCTGGCCTGGAAAAGGACCGGTCTGGGTGTAACGATACTAACTTTAGCCGGCCTGACCCTGATCTGGGCAATGGGCTATTGGGAACAAACGATGGCCACCTTGGCGCTGATTCTATCCTCCGCCTTTATGGCTTTAATATTGGGCATTCCCCTGGGCATTTGGGCCGCAAAGAAACCGTTGGCTAAGAAGATTATCCGGCCGATCCTTGACTTTATGCAAACTATGCCTGCCTTTGTCTATCTGATTCCTGCAGTATTGTTTTTCGGGCTGGGAAAAGTACCCGGTGCCTTTGCAACCATTATATTTGCTATGCCTCCTGCCGTTCGCTTAACCACACTCCGCATTAGTCAGGTTCCTGAAGACATCGTTGAAGCAACACGTTCCTTTGGAGCAAGCCCCAGACAGTTGTTGTTCAAAGTAGAATTACCTCTCGCCTTACCGACCATATTGGCTGGCGTTAATCAAACCATTATGATGGCACTCTCTATGGTGGTCATTTCTGCAATGATTGCAGCGGGCGGACTAGGAGAAACCGTACTTAAAGGCATCACCCAACTAAAAATAGGGCTCGGCTTTGAGGGTGGTATTTCTGTGGTGATCCTGGCCATTATCCTGGACCGCATCACTCAATCTTTTGGAACAACCCGAAAGAGGGCACTCAATTCATAAAGATATTAAACATTAAATTAAAAGATATGTTATATAAATTCATCAACAGGTTATTACTGTTCATTGTGGCTGGACTTCTCTTTTCCTGCACGAATACCAGTACGAAAAAGAAAGTGACCATAGCTTATGTCAATTGGGCAGAAGGCAATGCAATGACTCAACTGTCTAAGGTACTGCTGGAAAGAGAAGGCTACGCTGTAGAATTGAAAAATGCAGATGTTGCGCCTGTTTTCGCCGCTGTGGCCCGTGGAGATGCGGATGTATTTTTGGATACCTGGATGCCTGTTACACACAAAGACTATATGCAAAAATATGGCTCGGAACTTGAAGTTTTAGGAACCAATTTTAGTCATGCCCAGATTGGCTTCGTAGTTCCCGATTACGTAAACGTTAATAGTATTGACGATTTGGACGCTAATGCTTCTTTATTTGATCATAAAATCATCGGCATTGATGCTGGAGCTGGAATCATGAATAAAGCTGAACTTGCTTTAAAAAACTACAACTTGAAACTGGAACTTCAATCCTCAAGTGAGGCAGCAATGCTCGCCATTCTAAAGAAAAGCATAGACAAAAAGCAGGCTGTTGTAATAACAGGCTGGTCGCCACATTATATGTTCAGCAATTTTAAACTGAAATTTCTAAAGGATCCTAAAGCTGCATTTGGAAATATAGAAACGATACAAACCATAAGCAACAAGAAATTTGTAGCTACAAACCCTGTGCTTGCTTCCTTTTTTAGAAACTTCCGGCTCGATGAAGAAGAACTTGGTTCGCTGATGGCAGCTTTAGAAGGAACAAATGAGGAAAGAACTGCGGTTGAGGGGTGGTTAAAACAGCATCGGGATTTTAGCAGGAACATGAGTTCTTTTCTGAAAACCAGCTCTTCCAAAGAAGATATGTAAAAACAAGTCGCAAAAAATGGCTTATCCTGTTTTTTTAACCTAAATTTGCATCTTCAAAAAAAAAGCATGATTTATTTCTTCTCAAGCCAATCCAAAACGGTTTTCGCTTTACAAATAGAACGAAACCTTTCCCCTGATGATATTACGAAATTACAATGGCTCTTTGGCGGCGCACAAATCTGCAAGGAAAACGTTCTGACAGATTATTTTGTTGGACCTCGTGCAGCGATGGTGACCCCCTGGAGTACCAATGCCGTAGAGATTACCCAGAACATGGATATTAAGGATATTATTAGAATTGAGGAATTTCAACGGGTAGAAAGTAATTTTACTGATTTCGACCCAATGCTTTCGCAAAAGTTCAGTGAACTTAATCAGGATTTATTCAACATCAATATCCAGCCTGAACCAATTTTGGAAATCAATGATATTGCAGCCTACAACAAACAAGAAGGACTATCTCTAAGTGACGAAGAAGTAAATTATTTAAACGAATTATCACAGAGACTTGGCAGAGCCTTAACAGATTCCGAAGTCTTTGGTTTTTCGCAGGTCAATTCAGAGCATTGCCGCCATAAAATCTTTAATGGCAAATTTGTGATCGATGGAGTTGAACAACCTTCTTCTCTTTTTAAATTGATCCGCAAGACATCTGAAAAAAATCCAAACGATATTGTTTCTGCCTACAAAGATAATGTGGCCTTTATTAAAGGGCCAAAAGTTCAGCAATTTGCACCGAAACGTGCAGATGAACCTGATTATTATAAAATAAGTGATTTTGAATCGGTCATCTCTATCAAAGCCGAAACCCATAATTTCCCAACCACTGTAGAGCCATTTAATGGCGCAGCTACAGGATCTGGTGGTGAAATAAGAGACAGGCTGGCAGGTGGACAAGGATCTCTTCCACTGGCAGGTACTGCAGTATATATGACTGCGCTCTCCAGACTGGAAGAAAACCGTCCCTGGGAACAAGGCGTGGAAGAAAGACAATGGCTGTATCAGACACCAATGGATATTCTGATCAAGGCTTCTAACGGTGCTTCCGATTTTGGAAATAAATTTGGTCAGCCACTGATCACAGGATCTGTTCTCACTTTTGAACATGAAGAGGAAGACCGTAAACTTGGCTTCGACAAAGTGATTATGCTCGCCGGCGGTGTGGGTTATGGTAAAGCAAGCCAAAGCCAAAAGCACAAACCAGAAACGGGCGATAAAATTGTCATCCTTGGTGGTGAAAACTATAGAATTGGTATGGGAGGTGCAGCTGTATCCTCTGCCGACACTGGTGCATTGGGTTCTGGTATAGAATTAAATGCCATCCAGCGCTCTAACCCTGAAATGCAGAAAAGAGCAGCCAATGCCGTTCGTGGAATGGTGGAGAGTGAACACAATACTATTGTTTCTATACATGACCATGGCGCAGGTGGCCACCTGAACTGTCTTTCTGAACTGGTGGAAGAAACTGGTGGCAAAATTGACCTGGATAAATTACCAGTTGGCGATCCTACCCTTTCGGCTAAAGAAATCATTGGCAATGAATCTCAGGAGCGTATGGGACTGGTGATTAGTCAGGAACATATTTCTACACTGCAGAAAATTGCCGACCGGGAGCGTTCACCAATGTATACCGTTGGTACAGTTACCGGTGACCACCGTTTTACTTTTGAATCTGCAACTACTGGCGCCAAACCAATGGACCTGGAATTAAAGGACATGTTTGGAAGTTCGCCTAAAGTGGTGATGGAAGATAAAACTGTAGATCGTAAATATCAGCCGGTAACCTATCATGCAGCAGATTTTAACACCTACCTGGAGCAGGTTCTTCAATTGGAGGCAGTAGCCTCCAAAGACTGGCTGACCAATAAAGTTGACCGTTGTGTGGGTGGCCGCGTTGCCAAACAGCAATGTGCAGGTCCTTTACAATTACCTTTGAACAACTGCGGTGTTATGGCACTGGATTTCCAGGGTAAAGAAGGCATCGCAACTTCCGTTGGACATGCTCCCTTATCCGCTTTAATCGACCCTGCAGCAGGAAGCCGTATCGCAATTGCAGAATCCTTGTCGAATATTCTCTGGGCACCTCTGAAAGATGGCTTAAAAAGTATTTCACTTTCTGCAAACTGGATGTGGGCTTGTAAAAATGAAGGTGAGGATGCCAGATTATATGCAGCGGTTAAAGCTTGTTCTGACTTTGCGATTGAACTTGGAATCAATATCCCAACGGGTAAAGATTCCCTGTCAATGAAACAAAAATATAAAAATGATGAGGTGATTGCCCCGGGTACAGTCATCATTTCAGCAGCTGGAAATTGCAGTGACATTACCCAGGTAGTGGAGCCTGTACTTCAAAAAGATGGAGGTGACATTTATTATATTAATTTGTCTAACGACGATTACAAACTGGGTGGTTCTTCTTTTGCCCAAATTCTCAACCGGATAGGTAATGAAACACCAGATGTAAAAGACGCGGCCCAATTTAAAGTCACTTTCGATACTTTACAGGAACTCATCAAAACAGGGAAGATCCAGGCCGGACATGATATTGGCAGTGGAGGTTTAATTACTACTTTATTAGAGCTTTGCTTTGCAGACCGTAATCTTGGCGCATCAATAGACCTCTCTCCTTTGAAAGAGACAGACAGCATTAAAGTTCTTTTTGCAGAAAATATTGGTGTGGTATTCCAGGCAAACAGTGATGTCGAAACTATTCTTGCAGCAAACAATATTGCTTTCCATAAAATAGGTACAGTAACCTCTTCGGCAACGCTTAAGGTGACGAACCAAGGTGAAAAATTGAATCTTGACATTGATCATCTTCGGGATGTATGGTTTAAAACCTCGTATTTACTGGACAAGAAACAAAGCGGTCCGGTTAAAGCGAAAGAACGCTTTGACAATTATAAAAATCACGTTCTAAACTATACCTTCCCATTACATTTTGATGGAAAAAAACCAACAATTGATGTTTCTAAACCAAGACCTAAAGCTGCAGTGATCCGTGAAAAAGGAAGTAACTCAGAGCGGGAATTGGCCAACGCAATGTATCTTGCTGGTTTTGATGTAAAGGATGTTCACATGACTGACCTGATCTCCGGAAGAGAAACCTTAGAAGATATTCAGTTCATTGGTGCTGTAGGTGGCTTCTCCAATTCAGATGTTCTGGGATCCGCTAAAGGCTGGGCAGGTGCATTTATGTACAATGAGAAAGCAAAAATAGCCCTCGAAAATTTCTTCAAACGCCCGGATACTTTATCTGTTGGAATCTGTAATGGTTGCCAATTGTTTGTAGAACTTGGCCTGATCAATCCAGATCATACAGACAAACCTAAAATGCTTCACAACGAAAGTCATAAACATGAGAGCATTTTCACTTCCCTGACAGTACAGGAAAACCACTCGGTGATGCTTTCTACGCTGGCAGGCAGCACCTTAGGGGTGTGGGTATCACATGGTGAAGGTAAATTCCATTTACCTTATGCTGAAGATCAATACGCAATCGTGGCGAAATATGCTTATCAAACTTATCCGGCCAACCCGAATGGATCTGATTACAATACGGCAATGATGTGCGACAACACAGGAAGACATCTCGTGATGATGCCGCATATTGAACGTTCATTATTCCAGTGGCACTGGGCAAACTATCCTGCAGGTCGTAAAGACGAAGTATCTCCATGGATGGAAGCATTTGTTAATGCCCGTAAGTGGGTGGAAGAAAACCAGGCCTAAGAAATCTATTAAATTTATACCAAAGGGGTTTATGAAAATATTCATAAACCCCTTTTTTGATTTTTAGTCTTCTTCTTCCAGATAAATTTCGTGCACAAGGAATTTAACCTTATTGCTCGGTTCAAGTAGTTCAGTTACATCTTCTGAATGAATGCTGTAAATCGTTTCTGCTGCATCTGGTATTTCCGAATTGGGAATGAGTTCAAAAAATTTAACCGCCATTCCTGCATCCAGTTCTACTACTTTTACATAGTTCACGCCGTTATCCTTCCAGTCTTTTAGTATTTGCGCCGTAAAGAGTACATAAGGGTTTCTATCCTCGTTTTCCATACGGTAAAAGTAAGACAAATTTACGGGTACAAAAAAAGGGGCTTAACCAGAGCCCCTTTTCAACCTAAACCAAATATACTAACCAAAATTATTTTGCTGCCTTAGAGAAATTCATGACCACATAAGCGGTGGTATTTCCATACTCTATAGGTGATTTTATCACTAAATTGTTATCTGATGTCGAAGCCAGTACCATCCTGTAACCTGAAGTCACATTTTTTGCTTTATCGCCTTCATATATTTTTTTGAACTGAAAAGTCTGATCACCAGTACTTACTGACCAGAATATGGTTTGTATCTTCGCTGCACATTCATTCCCTCCCGGTAAAGAATAACTTCCATTACCACTATTGGTTAAGCGCCACGTACTTCCAATAAAGCATTTATAAGAAGGCTCATCAAACAGAGACCTTACTGCAATAGAAGGAATACCTTCAAAAGTTATATCATTTAATACCCAGTTACCTGTTACGTTTCCTCTTTTCAGATTAGCAGAAGCAGAACTGCCTTTAGGGGTTGAGCAACTTTGCAAAACCATTAATGAACTGCATAAAATGGCTGCTATAACTAATATTCTTTTCATGTTCTTTATTTTGACTGGAACAATGCATAAATCTTGCCAAAAAAACTGCAGTTCTCATTTTATCCTATAAATTTGTTGTATCTATATCAATCAACCTAAATTCTGCACCCAATGAAACCTGAAACCCTGGCTATACATAGTGGAAACCTCATAAAAAGCGCAACTGGCGATGTTACTTCTCCAATCAGCTTATCTACAACCTTTCTTCGGGATGAGCATGGCAATTATCCTGGTGGCCATATGTACAGTCGTGTCAGCAATCCAAACAGAAATGCACTGGAAAAAGTGCTCACTGAATTGGAAAAAGGTCAGGATGCATGTACATTTTCTTCTGGAAATACCGCAGGAATGGCCGTTTTCCAGGCCTTAAAGCCTGGAAGCCACATTATTGCACCTGATGATATGTACTGGGGTTTTAAGAAACAATTACAGTCCATTTTTGCAGACACTCTGACCTTTGATTTTATCGATTTGACTGACACAGCGCAAATCGAAACTTATATAAAGCCAAGTACTGTACTGATCTGGGCAGAAACGCCTTCAAATCCTCTGCTTAAAATTACAGACATTGCGGTCCTGGCCGAGATCTCAACAAAGCACGGGTTAATTTTTGCCTGCGACAGTACCTTTGCGTCGCCCTCCTTGCAAAACCCACTGTTACTTGGTGCTGATCTGGTGATGCACTCGACTACAAAATATATTGGCGGCCACAGTGATGTTCTTGGTGGTGCCTTAATTACTGCAAAAAAAGATGCTTTTTGGGAAAAAATCAGAAATATCCAGCAAATAGGCGGTGCGGTTCCCTCACCATTTGATTGCTTCCTGCTGCTCAGAAGTCTTAAAACCCTGGCTTATCGTATGCAGGGCCATTCGTCCAATGGGCTGGCATTGGCCAGATTTCTGGAGAAACATCCAAACGTTGAAGCCGTTTATTATCCTGGTCTTTCCTCTCATCCGGATCACAAGATTGCCAGTAAACAAATGAGTGCTTTTGGAGGAATGTTATCTGTTCTTGTAAAAGGGGGAGCAGAACAAGCCAGAGCCCTGGTGAACAAAGTCCAGTTGTTTGCTCAGGCCACAAGTTTAGGCGGTGTAGAGAGCTTAATTGAGCACCGCGCGTCTGTAGAGGGACCAGACACCAAGACCCCGCAAAACCTGGTGCGCATCTCTGCCGGGCTTGAACATATTGATGATTTAATCGCAGATTTAGAACAGGCATTGACCTAAGGAATAATATTAAGTTGCCTAATTAATATTAACCTAATTTAATTGCACATACTGGTGTTATTTATAAAATTTTCAGAATTTTATTTTGCTTATAATTTTTTATTACTACATTTGACGCATAATCAGCGAATAGCTGACAAAGTCAATACCTCTCTAAGTGAAGGTTTGATTTATAAAGAAGTGGCGAGAGACAGGCTCCCTGACCCACTGGCAACCCTACCTAATGGAAGAAGGTGCCAATTCCTGACCAAATAACAGGTGTTATTATGGAAAGATAAATTTGAACTAAGATGAACATTAACAACATTAAAATCCGCAATAGCGAATATCAGAAGTCTCCCAATCCAACTGTTGAATTAAATTCAACCAGAGCTTCTATTTGTTGTTATGTAATGCCTGCTATTTGTATGTGCTGCTGCATATACTAAATCAAAAAATCTTCCTTTTTGTAGCTCTATCAAATCCGGAAGGCCTTCCAACAGAAGGTACGCTTTAATCCTGTACTTTAGAAATTCCTAAAGTCTATTCAACAAACAATAGCAATACACTTAACTTAAGATTACATGTCAACATCATATAAATTTGAAACCCTACAATTACACGCTGGACAAGAGATAGATCCGACAACTGGTTCCAGAGCAGTCCCTATTTATCAAACTACTTCATACGGTTTTAAAAACTCTGAACACGGGGCCAATCTTTTTGCCCTGAAAGAATTTGGGAACATCTATACCCGGATCATGAATCCAACAACAGATGTTTTTGAAAAACGTGTGGCGGCATTGGAAGGCGGAGTAGCTGCCGTGGCTGTAGCTTCGGGACAAGCAGCGCAATTTATTGCTTTGAATAATATATTACAGGCCGGAGACAACTTTGTATCTTCTTCGCATTTATATGGAGGATCCTACAACCAGTTCAAGGTAGCCTTTAAACGATTAGGTATAGAGGTCCGCTTTGCAAATGTAGATCACCCTGAAGAATTTGTTCCCTTGATTGACAAGAATACAAAAGCCATTTATCTGGAAACCATAGGCAATCCTTCTTTCAGCATTCCGGATTTTGAAAAGATTGCAGGTATTGCAAGCAAACACGATCTTCCGCTGATTGTAGACAATACCTTTGGAGCTGCCGGCTATCTGTTCCGTCCTTTGGAACATGGAGCTCATGTTGTTGTCGAATCTGCAACAAAATGGATTGGTGGCCACGGTACCAGTATTGGTGGTGTAATAGTTGACGGAGGAAATTACAATTGGGGCAATGGAAAATTCCCCCAGTTTACAGAACCTTCTGAAGGTTACCACGGACTTGTATTTAACGATGTATTTGGCAGCAATGGTCCTTTCGGAAATATCCAGTTTGCCATCCGTGCCCGGGTAGAAGGATTAAGAGACTTTGGTCCGGCCCAATCCCCTTTCAATTCATTTCTATTAATTCAGGGATTGGAAACTTTATCCCTCCGCGTACAACGCCACGTAGACAATACCTTAGCCTTAGCTGCCTGGTTGGAAAACCACCCTTCTGTTGCCAAGGTGAATTACCCAGGGCTGGAAAGCAGCCCTTATCATGCCAATGCAAAAAAATACCTTAAACATGGGTTTGGCGCAGTACTTTCTTTCGAACTAAAAGGCAGTAAAGAGGATGTAACAGCAGTGGTAGACAACCTTAAATTAGTGAGTCATCTGGCAAATGTTGGAGATGCAAAAACATTGATCATACAACCTTCAGCAACCACCCATCAGCAATTGAGTGAAGCTGAGCAGGAAGCAGCAGGTGTAAGCGCTACGCTTTTACGTGTTTCTGTAGGTATAGAACACATCGATGATATCAAAGCCGATTTTGAGCAGGCTTTTAGTAAAATTAATCCTTAATAATACCTGCTTAAAATCAACAAACAAAACAAAATGAGTACGACGAACACCTATAATTATACAAAGCTTTTTAAACTGGAGAGTGGTAAAAAGCTCCGCGGTTTACAGATCGCCTATCATACTTACGGCAAATTAAATGCAAAGAAAGATAATGTGATCTGGGCTTGCCATGCCCTTACTGCGAATGCAGATGTGCTGGACTGGTGGAAAGGTTTATTTGGAAGTAACGCACTATTTAATCCTGAAGAACACTTTATAGTTTGTGCAAATGTAATCGGCTCTCATTACGGCACTACAAACCCTTTAAGTACCAATCCTGCAACCGGCCGGCCCTATTATCTGGCCTTTCCGGAATTTACCATACGGGATTTCGTAAAAGCTCACCAGCTTCTGGCTGATCATCTGGGAATTCATGAACTGAAAGTACTGATTGGTGGTTCATTGGGTGGACAGCAAGCATTGGAGTGGGCAATTTCAGAACCTAATAAAATAGAAAACCTGATCCTTGTAGCTACCAATGCCGTGCATTCTCCATGGGGAATCGCCTTTAATGAAAGTCAGCGCCTGGCCATTAGTGCAGACCGTACTTTTTATGCACAGCAGCCAGAAGGTGGACTAAAAGGCCTCAAAGTAGCAAGAAGTATTGCTTTATTGTCTTACAGGACTTATGATGCATACGCTTCTACTCAATTAGAAAGCGTAAATGACAAAACAACTGGCTTCAGGGCCTCTTCTTACCAAAACTATCAGGGAGAAAAACTTTGTAAACGTTTCAATGCCTATAGTTACTGGTACCTGAGCAAAGCCATGGACAGCCATAATGTTGGCCGTGGCAGAAAGAGCATTACCGATGCCTTAAATGATGTAAAGGCAAATACACTGGTTATTGGTGTAGAAAATGATGTACTGTTTCCGATCAATGAACAGAAGTTCCTTGGCGACCATATTAAAGGAGCAGAGTTTCATAGCATCAATTCAGCATATGGCCATGATGGCTTTTTAATAGAGACCGATACTTTAACAAATGTTATTGGCAATTTTTTAAAAGAAAGTATAAATAAAAAAATAATTAAACTACATAAAACAGCATAGATGAGTAAGAAGCTTAAAATTGGATTATTTGGTTTTGGAGTGGTTGGACAGGGACTGCACGACATTATTAAAGGACAAGACCTTAATCTGGAAATTATAAAGATTGCCATTAAAAACCCGGACAAAAAAAGGAATCTGGATGCCCGCCTGTTTACAACAGACCATAATGAATTACTGGACAATCCGGAAATCAATACTATAGTTGAATTAATTGATGATGCAGAAGTTGCTTTCAATATTGTAAAGAGAGCCTTAACCTCCGGAAAACACGTCGTTTCAGCCAATAAAAAAATGATTGCCAATAATCTGGCGGAACTGGTTGAACTACAGGAAAAATATGGTGCATCTTTATTGTATGAAGGTGCTGTATGTGGAAGTATTCCAATCATCAGAAACCTGGAAGAATATTATGACAATGAATTACTACATGGCATCAGTGGTATTTTCAATGGCTCTTCTAACTATATCCTGTCTAAGATCTTTAATGAAGGATTGGATTACAACGTTGCTTTAAAGCAAGCTCAGGATCTTGGTTTCGCTGAAACCGATCCTATTCTGGACGTAGGAGGTTATGATCCTAAGTTTAAACTGGCCATTGCCACAGCACATGCTTATGGTTTATTCATTGATCCGGATAAAATCTTAAATGTGGGTATTCAGCACCTTTCTGCCAATGACATTAATTACGCAAGGGAAAAGAATTTCAAGATAAAATTAGTGCCTACAGCAAGAAAGATCAGCACACGCCAGATCATTACTTATGTATTGCCAAAATTTGTAAAGTCTGACGATTTCCTGTTTAACGTAGAGAATGAATACAACGGAGTAACTGTACAGGCAGCATTTGCAGATAAACAATTCTTTTTTGGCAAGGGAGCTGGTGGTCATCCTACCGGTGCTGCGGTCTTGTCGGATATTGCTGCTTTACGTTATGGTTATAAGTACGAATATAAAAAGTACAACCAGCACAATGGTTTAAGCCACACAGATAATGTAAATATAGAAGTCTATATCCGTTATGTACATGAATACACTATCGAAAAGCTGAAAATCGAAAATATTGTGGAACGTTTCTCACGCGAGGATTATAAATATGTCATCGGAAGTGTGAGTCTTAAAGATTTATTAGCAAACAGAGAATTGCTACAGCAAAAAGACATCTTTATTGCACATACAGGAAAATACAACTATACAGAGCAGCAAATCAAAGCTGTTGCTGAAGAAGAAGCCGCTGTGCATTAAGTTAATTACATTTTTAGTTTTTGTTTTGATAAAAAAAAGGCCCTTCACACATGAAGGGCCTTTTTGATTATGGCTATTTCTTATATTTCACGGTTCACGTCCCAGTTTTCCAGATAATCAGCAACGCGTCTCACAAATGAACCACCTAATGCACCGTCTACAACTCTATGGTCATAGGATAAGGATAAGAACATCATATGACGGATCGCAATCACATCACCAAATTCCGTTTCCAATACGGCAGGTTTCTTTTTAATCGCACCTACGGCCAATATGGCAACCTGAGGCTGGTTAATAATGGGCGTACCCATTACATTACCGAATGAACCAACATTGGTTAAAGTAAATGTTCCATTTTGAGTTTCATCTGGTTTCAGCTTTGAAATACGCGCACGATTGGCCAGATCATTTACAGATTTAGTTAATCCAACCAGGTTCAGCTGGTCCGCATTTTTGATCACAGGAACGATAAGGTTACCGCTTGGAAGAGCGGCTGCCATTCCAATATTAATATCTCTTTTTTTAATGATCTGATTTCCGTTAACGGTTACATTGATCATCGGAAAATCTTTAATGGCCTTAGCTACAGCTTCTACAAAAATTGGTGTAAAAGTGATCTTTTCGTTCTCCCGTTTTTCAAAATTCTTTTTCACTTTTTCTCTCCAGAGTACCATATTGGTCACATCCGCCTCCACAAAGGAGGTAACGTGAGGTGAAGTTTGTTTACTCATCACCATATGCTCTGCGATAAGTTTGCGCATCCTGTCCATTTCCAGGATCTCGTCGCCGCCACTCACACTATTCACCGCTGCAGGTGCAGGTTTAGCCGCTGTAACTGCAGGTGTAATTTCAGTTTTTGATAAAGGAACTGCTGGTGCAGAAGTCTGCTGCTGTACACCACCTCTATTGGTTTGAATATAGTTTAACAGGTCGTCTTTTGTTAAACGCCCGTCAGCACCGCTGCCTTTAATTGTATTTAATTCATCGAGGCTAATGTTTTCCTGTGAGGCTATGCTCTTCACAAGAGGAGAATAAAAACGATCAGAACTTTGGTAATCAACAACCGAAGGTGCAGATGGTAATTGTTCTGTTCCCGGAATATTCTCTATTATCTCTTCTTGAGTATCTTCTGCAATTTTTTCTTCTGCCGGGGAAGATGCAACTGCAGCAGTATCGGTTTCGATAATAGCAATAACTGCACCCACCTGTACAACCTCATCCTCCTTAAACAACTGTTTAACCAGTTTACCTGCAACTGGCGACGGTACCTCTGAATCTACTTTATCGGTAGCAATTTCCAATATTGTGTCATCCAGCTGTATCATATCACCGGGTTGTTTAACCCATTTAATAATGGTTGCTTCTGCAACGCTCTCCCCCATTTTGGGTAACAGTAATTCGTATTGAGCCATTTTGGTTTACAGTAAATTTAAAATTCGGTATCCGCTGCAAAAGTAAATCTTTTTGAACACTTAATGATAGTTAACTTTGAATTCAATCTCATTTATTCTACAAATCAGACCCAATGCAGACTTTTATTTGGAAGATTCTGCCTTTACCCGAGTAAACAGCATGTTCAATGCTGCAATGGCAGACCGCTCTATATTTTGCGCCCGTTTATTTCCAAAATTGAAAACTTTAGCCTCTGCACCATTCTTACTTGCCACTGCAATCCATACGGTACCAACCGGTTTATCGGGCGTACCTCCATCAGGACCAGCTATGCCACTCACAGCAACAGCATAATCCGTTTTAAAGTGTTTTACAGCTCCTTCAGCCATTTCTTTTACGGTCTGCTCACTCACCGCTCCAAAATCATTTAAGGTTGTTTTCTGAACTCCTAGTACAGATTCCTTTAATTCATAAGAATAGGTAACTGCGCCCCCCTCATATACCTTTGAACAACCGGGGTGTTGGGTAATCAGATGAGCAATATAACCGCCAGTACAACTTTCTGCTGTGGATAAGGTAAGTTTCTTAGCCTCCATAAGATCAAGCAAAGCTTTTTCCAAGGGTACGTCCTCATCAATAACAACAAAAGGCTTAACTTTTTGTATAATCAGATCAGCATAATGATCAACCTCATGTTTTAAAGCCGATTCATTTTCCCCTGAAGCACTAAGTCTTAAGCGAACCTGTCCTAATCTCGGCAAATAGGCCAGTTTAATCGCGGCTGGAAGGCTATCCTCTATCTCTTCTATCTCCTGCGCCAGAAAAGACTCCCCTATGTTGGCTGTTAAAATTGTTTTATGGTAGATCACCGGCAATTTAAACGATTTCTTTAACCTGGGAAGGATTTCATCCTCCATTAAATACATCATCTCAAAAGGTACACCAGGCATAGACACAAATATGTCTCCATGATCTTCAAACCACATACAGGGTGCAGTTCCATTTTTATTTTTGATCACCGTACAACCATCCGGAACATCAGCCTGCTTTCTGTTCACTTCCAGCATAGGCCGTTTAAACCGCTCAAAAATACCTTCCACATGCTTTAAGGTTTCTTCATCTCTTCTGAAACCCATTTTAAAATACCTGGCCAGTGTTATTTTAGTAATATCATCTTTTGTAGGCCCTAAGCCCCCTGTAATCAGGATAATCTGAGCTCTTTTCCTTGCTTCGTCCAGCGCTTCAATAATATGATCTACATCATCTGAAACAGAAGTAATTTGTTTCACTTTAATCCCGATCAGATTAAGCTGCTTCGCCATCCATGCAGAATTCGTATCAACGATTTGCCCGATAAGGATTTCGTCGCCTATAGTAATAATTTCAGCTAACATAGTTGATGATGATTAGTTATTGTAGTATGAACTTGCCTGTTTACTTAATTTTAAATCTTGAAGAATAGATGCTTTAACTTTCAGCGTCATCTGATACATTTTAAAAGCACCAAATGGCACCCATGTAAAGTGAAGATCCCAGCAATGAAGATCCCTGTAAATGGTAAAAGTAGTTAATGCAAGCTTATTGGTTTGGAAGTTATAACCAGATTCGTAAGTAACTTTCCATTTATTGGTTGGACTAAAATCCCCCCTGAAAGTCAAATTACTATTCCTTGTTGGTGTATTTCCAGCATCATCGGTATTGTAATTGAAGGAATAAGAAAAGGAAAGATTCCATGGCACATTAAAATCGACAAAAGCATTTGGATCCCTGCTGATCGCAGCAAGCGCATTGGCTTGTTCTGGTGTAATGCCTTTAATCTGCGAAGCCTGGTTTAACTTATCCATATTATCCTGCCTTTTTTGAAAAGTGGTTGGATTAAAGCTATAGTCAAAAGAAAAACCAAACTGCGTAAGACGAGGCAGTTGTGCATTTGACCAGGTATATTTATCCTGTAATATTTTTTTTCCGGTATTCAATGTGTCCGGCATCGTTGCATAAGGAGAAAAGGAGCCACTAAAATTGATACCGATTTTTTCCGTAAACTGCGACCTTCCAGAAAAGGAAATATTGGAAAGTTTAAACGCCGGTCGTAAGAAATCATAACCACTCGAGAAATTCAACCCCTGAATGATTGGAATTTTCTTGGTTCCCGTTCCGGTTGTATCTTTGGGGTTAGCCACCTTTAATTCAACATCGTTATTCAAACTGAATCCCATCGTGGCCGACTTCGCTCCTGAAGACCCCGAAAATCGGGAGCCCTGAAAAATGGAGTAGGTCCTGTTTTGTTTGTATATCGGATCATAAACATTCGTTCCATCCTGATAGAGCAAATCCTTCATGCCGCTTGAATTTGCCGGCGTATAGCTCATGCTCACGCTAGGCGTCATCACATGTCTTATGGCTTGTATTTTTCCAAGATTTTTAAACTGCGCGGTATTGTAGATCTTAGTTGAAGCACTAAACGAGATCGGCTTAATCACCCCAAAACGCTTAAATCCAGCTATAGTATCATATACCAGCGAATCTGAACGGTTAATGATCTTCAGCATCGTTTGACGATAAGTCTGAAAATTCCACTGCTCCGTATAACCAGAACTGATGCTCAGGTTGAAATATTTAGCCAATGTAAAAGGCAGAGAAGCCGTCATGTCATGGCTCATACCACTTTGAAATTTCTTGAAAGCATCTGGCTTAAACAACTCACTTTCGGTCGTATTAATCGTATTTGAAGCCTGCATGGCATAACCAACATTCAGTTTTTGATACCATTTTTGCTCACCTACCCTCGTCTTGGAATCAAAAGGATTGAAACTCTGAACGTTAAAGGTGAAACTCGGCGCAGTTAAACTGATTGTTTTGGCTTGTAACTCCTGGCTGGAACTTAAAGTAACGTTGTAATTATACCAAGTACCGGTTTTACCATAATTGACCGAGGATGCCAAAGCATTTCTTGAGATCCCTCCTGGATTATAATTTCCATTATTCCTGGAATTTACAAAATAAGATCCTGTACCCGCATCCACATGTGCACTGAAGGTAGTTCCCGGATTTGCATTTGGATTTTGTGAATGTGACCAATAAATATGAAAATCCTTGTTGGCAGAATTGCTTATCGTTCCCTCTACCCCTTGTTTGGTACTGGTATAACTCAGGTTAATACTTCCGTTATACTTATACCGCTTCATATAATTGGTATACGTATTTAAAACATACGATCCCCTGGTATAGATCGTTCCCAGGATTTTGGCATCCCAGTAATCACTGATCCCTATATAATATCCTCCGTCCCTTAAAAAGAAACCAAGCGTCCCGTCTTCACCAATATTTGGTACAATAACCCCGGATGATTTTTTATTGGGTTTTGGAAAAAAGGCAAAAGGAAGCGCCAATGGCAAAGGGATATCTTCAATTTCCAGATATACCGGCCCGGTAATTACCTGATTCTTGGTTACAATACCCTTGGTAATAAAAAACCCAAAATGGGGATGAGGCAGGTTACATGTACTATAGATCATGTTCTTAACATGAATCTCATCATCCGGTTGCTTTTTACTCTGCCCTCCGGAGAAAAAGCCGCCCTCCTGCTCCGTAAAGGTATTGAATATAGTCCCCTTACCCGATTTTGTATTATAATATAGAGAATCGGCAATGGACGAACCGTCTTTATCCATTTTAATAATGGGTTTTCCTATGTATTTTCCTTTAGCATCCTTACGTCCACTGGCAAAAACAACATTGGTTTTAGAGTTATAACGAATGTAATCCGCATCCAGCTCAAAGGTCTGATAAATAACACGAGCCTTACCATACAGGTAGATAATACTCTTGTCTTTGCTATATTTTGTAGAGTCCTGAGCCGAATATTCTATTTTTGAATCAACGTCTTTATTATTTTTAACTTTATTTTTTGTGGTATCTCTTTTCGTTGTATCGGTCTGCTGGCGCACCTGGAAGGCTGAAAAACCGGAAAAAGCAGCAGCACTACTACTGGCGACAGACAGTAAAAGAATGGAATTAAATAAAATGATGTGGCGTAAAAGTTTCAAATTCGTCTGTGAATGTTATTTTTGCATTAATGTTTAATCCAAAACGTCCAAAATTAATGAAAAATATAGCATTGGTTAGACCAAATGTAATATTGATCGCATTTATTTCTATATTTATCATCACATCAACTGGCTATCAAGCCTTTACGCAAGATTATAAAATAAAAACTATCGTTATCGATGCAGGTCACGGAGGTAAAGACGGGAGTACGAGAGGTCTTTATTCCACAGAGAAAGATGTAGCTTTAAAAACTGCTTTACGGCTTGGAAAAGCGATAGAGCAAAGCTTACCAGATGTTAAAGTGGTCTATACCAGATCTGAAGATGTCTTTATTCCGCTATATGATAGAATTGGCCTTGCCAATAAAGTTAAGGCCGACCTTTTCATTTCCATACATTGCAACGACATGCCGGTATACAGATCTAGTGTAGTTACTGGTTATAGAAAAGGAAAAAGGGGCAAGAAGATTCCGATCACAGAAACAGTAAGCAGAAAAAGCACCTCAACACGAGGTACAGAAACCTTCGTTTCAGGTATGGGACGAATGAACGAACAGGACGAAGTGATCAAAAGGGAGAACGAAGCCATATTGTTAGAGGATAACTATAAAGAAAACTATGAAGGTTTTGATCCGAACAATCCAGAGAACTACATCATTCTATCCCTGATGAAAAATGCATATCGTACCCAAAGTCTTAAACTCGCAAAAATGGTCCAGGATCAATATATTAATGTGGGACGTATAGACCGTGGTGTACAAGAAAAGAGCCTTGCCGTTTTAGCACGCGCCGGGATGCCTGCAATTCTGACCGAAATTGGTTTTATCAGTAACCCAACTGAAGAAGATTATATGAATTCAGAAGCTGGCCAGATTGAAATTACCAATTGTCTGTTAAAGGCAATACAAAATTATAAGGCTTCTGTTGAGCGTTAATTCACTCATCAATTAAAAAAAGCAAATTAGAAATGAGCCAACGCGTAAAGACATCTATAGTTCTTTTAGTATCACTTATCTATACCTCTGTTGCTTTTTCTCAAAGTCATTATAAAGTTAGGACCATCGTGATTGATGCCGGTCATGGTGGCCGCAAGCCTGGTGCCAGAGGTGCCATTTCTTATGAGAAGGATATCGCTTTAGAAGTCGCCTTAAAATTGGGGAAAAAATTTGAAGAAGATATGCCTGGAGTAAAAGTACTCTACACCAGAAAGAAAGATGTAGATGTAGACTTCTATAAAAGGGCTGAAATTGCAAATGACGCCAAGGCCGATATCTTTATTTCTATCCACTGCAATTCAATGCCAGATCATCGTGTCATTACAGGGTACAGCAAGAAACGTGGAAAAAAAGTGCCCATATACAAATCATCTAAAAATACATCAACCAGAGGAACAGAAACCTTTGTGGCAGGTATGCACCGGATCAATGAACAAGATGTGGCGATCCGGGAAAATGCCGATATTAAGCTTGAAAAGAACTATAAACAAAATTATGATGGATATGATCCCGGTGATCCCGAAACATTTATTATATTATCTTTGTTTAAAAATAAGTTCAGGGATAAAAGTATGGAACTGGCCAAATTGATCCAGCACAATTATTCCAAAGTTGACCATAGACTAAGCAGAGGAATAAAAGAGCAGGGTATTTTGATTTTACAAAGATGCGGCATGCCGGCGGTTTTGACAGAAATTGGTTTTATAAGCAACCCGGAAGAGGAACGTTATATGAATTCGGCGAAAGGACAGGCAGAAATTGTACATTCCATATTCAATGCTGTTAAAACTTATAAGAAAGAAAACGAATTAAATTAAGTAAACAATACATACGTGAAGATAGCAAACGAAACCAAAGTAGGCATACTGGCTGCCTTTTCCATAGCCTTACTCATTATCGGCTACAATTTCCTAAAGGGGAATGCAATATTTTCTAATGAAACTGTTCTTTATGCGAGATATTCACGTGTTGATGGGCTTAATGTGTCTAAACCAGTTCTGATCAATGGTTACCAGATTGGCCGGGTAGATAAATTACAACTCCAGCCTGATGGATCAATCCTGGCAACACTAAAGATTAAAGGTAAATATGAAATCCCTACAAACAGTATTGCCCGTTTGGAAAGCACAGATCTTTTGGGAAGCAAAGCTATCGTAATGGCACTTGGAAACGGAAAAATTTACGCTAAAGATGGAGATACCTTAAATGCCAATGTAGAAAAGAATTTGATGGAGGCCGTACAACCAGTACAAAAAAAGGCCGAACTTATTATTAATAAAATGGACTCCATTTTAACAAGCGTAAATGCAATCATGAACCCAGACTTCCAAAAGAATGTCAATAAAAGTTTCAATAGCATTGCAGCTACTTTAGGCTCTCTGGAAAACACCTCTAAAAAAGTAGATAACCTGGTGGGATCCGAAGGATCAAGAATTTCTGCAATTCTGGCCAATGTAGAAGCCATATCCAGCAACTTTAAAAACAACAACCAGCAAATCAATGCCATTATGACCAATCTCCACAGCGTGACAGATCAGGTTGCTGCAGCTAACTTTAAACAAACGGTAGACAATGCGAATAAGGCCATGCTCGAACTTCAAGGTGTAGTCAGTAAAATTAACAATGGCAATGGTAGCCTTGGCTTGTTAATCAATGACACCAAAATGTACGACAATTTAAATAATGCTTCCAAAAATCTAGACAATCTGTTGATTGACCTTAAAGAAAATCCTAAACGTTATGTACACTTCTCTGTATTTGGCGGAGGAAATAAAAAAGACAAATAACCTTCAACAATAAGATCATAAAAAAAGGAGTGTCACTAGGTGTGACACTCCTTTTTTTATGAGGTATAAACAACACTAAATCGTATAAGTATTTCCCTCTATAGCCAGTTCTGTATGTTCAAAAACACTAAGCGCTTCTTCCAGCAGTGGCTGAAGTACTTTATATCTTGAAGAAAAATGCCCAATAAGCAATTTCTCCACCCCTGCTTCTGCAGCAATCTGACCAGCCTGCAAAGCGGTCGTATGATGTGTTTGATTTGCCCGATCCAACATTTCCTGCAAGAACGTAGACTCATGATACAACATGGTACAGCCTTTAATCTGTTCCATATAAGTTCCATCTGCTAAAGTATCCGAGCAATAACAATAGCTTTTAGGTGCATCAGAATCCAGGGTATAATCTTTGTTAAGAAAAACCCTTCCATCAGGTAAATTTAAATCAATTCCCCTTTTCAATAAAGGAAAATACTCATGCGGAATATTATCCTCTTCAAGCTTATCAATGATTAATTTTCGTAGTCTTTTCTTTTGCTTAAACTGATATCCCGTACAAGGTATCCTGTGATTCAAAATAATGGTCTCTACTGTTAAATCATTATTTTCGAATATTTTCACTGAGGTATCAGCCTCAACAGCAGTAAATTCAATAGGATAACGGATTACCGTTTCCGAATATTTAAACTGCAATTCCAGAATTTCCAATAAAGGCTGAGGGCCAAAAATTACAATAGGTTTTACCCTTCCATTCAAATGCATGCTAGACAGCAAGCCAATTAAACCGAAATAATGATCGCCATGTAAATGACTGATAAACACATAGTCAATTTTACTTGCCTTTATGCCATATCGAATCAATTGCTGTTGCGTACCTTCACCACAATCAATTAAATAAAATTTCTCATTGCAATTTAAAAGCTGTGCTGTTGGATTCCGGTTGTAAACAGGGGTTGCAGAACTGCTTCCTAAAATGGTAACTTCAAACTTCATTAATCCTTCTGATCAAAACTTCCCAATAACTCTTTCTCTATCTCTTCCATGAAGATCAGGTCTGTAGCTTCATCAAGTTTTGAAACAATATTCAGCGATTGATTTAAATTTGAAATCTCTATAATCTGCGCAATCTGTTGGTTAATACCCGTTACAATAAACAAGCCGTTTGCATTTTTGCAAAGCCTGTCTCCCACCAGTAAACTACTTAAATCCTGGCAATCTGTACACTCTTCAACCATGGACAAGTCCAGCACAATATTGCAATATCCTTCTGCGTTCAATAAAATAAACTCAGACTTCAACTTTGGCGTTATCTCATTACTGAATTTTACTTCATTTAATGAAATAACGACATACTTTTCATGTTTATCTATCGAAAACTTCATAGTATTGGTTTTTATATGATACGAAAATAATATTTTTATTCGTATTTGTTTCTAATCTACTTAATATTAATCTATTACCTGAAAATCCGAAATTAACCCAGAAGCCGTTCTATGCAAGCAGAAACATTCTGCTCAATCCTTACAACTACGTTTTCAGCCTCGTTTTTCACAAATTTATCTCCGGTGATTTGTTCGTACAACTCGATATAACGCTCAGAGATCGACTCCACAATTGCAGGTGTCATTTCTGGCACAGACTGTCCGTCTTTTCCCTGGAAACCATTTTCAATCAGCCACCTTCTAACAAACTCCTTAGAAAGCTGTTTTTGAGCCTCTCCGCTATTTTGTCTTTCCTGATAACCATCAGCATAGAAATAACGCGAGGAATCTGGTGTATGGATCTCATCAATTAAATAGATGGTGTCTCCAACTTTACCAAACTCATACTTCGTATCCACCAGGATTAATCCGCGTTCTGCAGCCATTTCCGTTCCCCGCTGATATAAAGCCCTGGTGTAATTCTCCAAAGCATCATAATCAGTAATAGACACAATTCCTTTAGAAAGAATATCTTCTCTGGAAATATCTTCATCATGCCCAACAGACGCCTTTGTAGTTGGTGTAATAATCGGTTCAGGCAGTTTGTCGTTTTCTTTCAAACCTTCGGGCAAAGAAACACCGCACACACTTCTTTTTCCTGCACTATATTCTCTCCAGGCATGTCCGGCAAGGTATCCTCTGATCACCATCTCCACTTTAAACGGCTCACAGATCCTTCCCACAGTAACCATCTCATCCGGAACTTCAACGACCCAGTTAGGTACAATATCTTTTGTTCCAGATAAAAACTTAGCAGCGATCTGATTTAAGACCTGCCCTTTAAAAGGAATCGCTTCAGGCAATACCACATCAAATGCAGAGATCCTGTCTGTAACCACCATTGCCATAAAACGTTCGTCTATGGTATACACATCTCTCACCTTACCTTTATAGAAGCTGGTTTGCTTTGGAAAATTAAATTTTGTTTCTTTTATTGCTTTCATGGTTATGCAAATCGCATATGTTATTAATTATTGAATATCGCCGTAGGCTTTAAGGATTCGTTTTACTAATTTATGTCTCACTACATCTTCGCCGGTTAAGTAAATGATCTCTATTCCAGGAATATCATCCAAAATCCTCAAGGCATTGTGTAAGCCAGACATCTGCTTTTTTGGAAGATCCACCTGAGTAACATCTCCGGTTACTATAAATTTTGCACTTGGTCCCATACGGGTCAAAAACATTTTCAACTGCAGATCCGTTGCATTTTGCGCTTCATCAAGAATCACAAAACAATTGTCTAACGTTCTTCCCCGCATAAAAGCAAGCGGAGCAATTTCTATTGTCCTGTTCTCCAGATACAATTTTAATTTTTCAGCAGGAATCATATCATCCAGGGCATCATACAAAGGACGCAGATAAGGATCAACCTTCTCTTTCAGATCCCCCGGTAAAAACCCCAGGTTCTCCCCTGCCTCAACAGCTGGCCTGGTTAATATAATCCTCTTAATTTCTTTATTCTTTAAAGCCCGTACCGCTAAAGCCACTGCAGTATAAGTTTTTCCGGTTCCGGCTGGTCCAATGGCAAACAACACATCATTCTTTACAATGCTATCTACCATACGGCGCTGGTTGGCCGTTCTGGCCTTTACCATCAATCCGTTGGTGCCAAAAACAATCACCTCTCCTCCGCCACCTGAAATTACTTTTTCAGCTACCGGTTCCACGGCTCCTGCCTTAGCTTTTACAGACAATACAGATTCTACTTCATTCGGGTTCAAAGAACTGTACTTTTCAAGGTGGGCTACCAGCAAATTAAACTTAGATTCAAAGACCCCCAGCTCCTGCTCATCACCCAATACCTTAACTTCATTGCCTCTGGCTACAATTTTAAGCTTTGGGAAAGCATGCTTTAATATTTCATAATGCTCGTTGTTGGTTCCCCAAAGTTGTGCCGGATCTACCGATTCTAGTGTTAGTTTTAATTCGTTCAAAATATTGTTTTTTAGATTGAGGTGTATATTTTGATATAAAAATTGAATATTTGTACGCGATTTGCCGCTTACGCAAGATTAAGAATAAATATTCAATTTTTAATGGCTATTATCACTTTAACAACAGATTTAGGTTCTAAAGATTTCTATCAGGCTGCCTTAAAAGGCAGTATCCTGACGATCTTGCCTACTGCCAATATTGTTGATATTACCCATGATGTTCCTTCTTTCAATATTTCTTACGCCGCATTCGTTCTAAAGAACGCCTATCCCTACTTTCCAAAAGGCACTGTACACCTGGTTGGAATTGATTCTGTTTTCAGTGAAAACACAAAATACGTGGCCATGAAATTCAGAGATCATTATTTTGTAGGCGCAGATAATGGTATTTTCTCTTTACTGTTTGATGAAAAACCTGAAGAACTTGTAGAGCTCAATATTATGCAGGATCTCAAATATCTACACTTTCCACTCGTAGATATTTTCGTTAAAGCTGCGATCCATCTGGCTAAAGGTGGTAAGCTTAAAGACATTGGCGTTCCTACAGAAAACATAGAAGAAAGGATGCTCCTGCACCCTGTTATAGAAAGAGATATCATCAGAGGAAGTGTCATTTATATTGACACCTTCTGCAACGTTATCACAAACATTACCAAAGATCTATTCACCAAAGTACAGCGCAACCGCGACTTCACTTTGTATTTCAGAAAAAGTGAAACCATTACCCAGCTCAGCTGGCATTACAATGAAGTACCCGAAGGTGAAAAGTTGTGCCTGTTTGGCATCAGTAACCACCTGGAAATCGCTATAAACAAGGGAAAAGCAAGCGGTTTGCTGGGCCTGCACCTGGGCGATATCTTAAGGGTCGAATTCCATCCCTGATCTGACAAAATTCCAGAAAATAAGCTAAGGCATCAAATTTGCTTAATTATTAAACAATGAAAAAAATGATTAAACAGGCACTTTTACTGTTCCTTATCGCCCTTTCGGCACAAACTTTTGCCCAGACTGACAGTGCGGCATACCAGCTGCAACGCATTAAAATAAATGCGCTGCTCATGCAAAGAAGCGCCAAGTTTGGACAATACGAACAAAGCCTCACGGCAAGAACGGGTATCTTCGGATTTCAGACCAAAGACGACATCAAAAACTCCAATGAGATCTTAAGAGAAATCGCTTTGAACGACAACAACATATTCAGAGAGCTCAAAGTACTTATGGACTATAAAGACGTGCAGGTACAACAGGTACAAAATACAGCCGCCATCAACAATGAGCGCATTCAGAAATATATGCTGGCCATAAAAAAACTCCAGGACAGAAATTATGAATTAAAAGTGCAACTCCAGAAACAAGTATTAAGGCAGAACATATTCTATTACATTGGCGGACTGCTTGTCATCATATGTGCAGGAATGGCCTATATCCTACTAAGGAAGATTAAAGCAATTCGTAATTAAACCGACAAGGAATTTAGGCTCTACCCACGTAGATTTAGGCGGCATGACACCATTTGCATCAGCCACATTAATTAATTGCTCTACAGAGGTTGGAAACAACGTAAAAGCAAGTGCAAACAAGCCATTATCTACTTGCTTTTGCAAATCTGAAATAGGAATTCTCCCCCCTTCGAAGGTGATCCTTGCATCTGTCCTTGGATCGTGTATCCCCAAAACAGGCTCCAGGATATGATCCTGCAAAATACTAACATCCAGAAGCTCCACCGCATCATCTTCTCTGTAAATCCCTTTTTTAGGTTTAAGACGATACCACTGCTGATGTACATACATGCCAATTTCATGTAAGCTTTGTGGCTTAACCAATACTTCAGATTTCTCCACGACGAAAGAAAGCGCGATTTTTTCCAGAAGCTCAGCTTCCGTTAAGTTACCCAAATCCCTAACCATACGGTTAAATTCCAAAACCTTAACCTCATTAGTATTCATGTATACTGAAGTAAAGTAATTGTACATTTCGGTACCTGTATGCTTATGCTGATTTAATGCTTTTTTATGAAGCCCCATCTTTGCCATAGAGGCAATCCGGTGATGGCCGTCTGCAATATACACCGCAGGGATTTGAGCAAAGGCAGACACCAGCGCTTCAAGATCCGTCTGATCCGTTATAGCCCAAACCTGATGCACCGTTCTATCCGCGAAAGTGAAATCGAGAATCGGTTTTTGCTGTATTGTTTTCGAAATCACGGTATCTACAACAGCATCCGGATAATAAGTAATCAGGACAGGATTGGCATCCAGCCCCGTTTGCTGAAGATAATCTGCAAGCAATCTTTCCCGGCGTTCTACAGTATGCTCATGTTTTTTGATCTTACCTTCCAGATAATCATTAATATGAGTTAATGTCCAGATTCCTGTCTGTACAAGCCCATCATGAGTTGTGCGATAGACGAATATCGCTGGCTCTCCCTGTCTAACCAGCACTTTTCTTTCCAAGAACACATCCAGGTTTTCACCAATCTTTTTAAAAATTAATTCCTGCCGGGTCCCCCGCAGATAAGGATTTTCCAGTTCAGGATTAATCAGATGTAAAAAGCTGCAGTCATTTTCAGACGCAATCAGCTTAGCTTCCCCGGTGCTGTAATTTTCAAGCGGACGTGTGACCACTTGTTCCTGTAGATCAACTGCAGGAATCAATGCATTAAACGGCTTTATATTTGGCATGTGACGATCAATAACGCATAAAGGAGTCTGTAAATGACTCCTTTATGCGTTTAAACTTATTTATTAAAGTGCTCTATGATTAAAGTAGCAAGCTCTGTACCTATCCGCTCCTGCGCTTCATTTGTCGAAGCACCAATATGCGGGGTAAGAGAGATTTTAGGGTGCTGCAAAATTGCCTGCTGAGGAGTTGGTTCGTTATCAAAAACGTCCAGTCCTGCAAAGGCTACTTTACCACTGTCTAAAGCTGCAATTAAAGCAGTTTCATCAATAGTTCCGCCTCTTGAGCAGTTCACAATTCCTACACCTTTTTTCATTTTGCTAAATTCCTCTTCTCCTAAAATTGGTCGGTCAGCAAATGGAGTATGCAAACTGATGAAATCACTTTGACTGATCACTTCTTCCAGTGAAACCGTCTGAACAGGAATATCAACCGAAATACCTCCCTGAAAACTCAATGAAATATTTCCGCTAAACGGATACAGATCATAAGCCACCACGTTCATTCCCAGTCT
This sequence comes from Pedobacter nutrimenti, assembly GCF_032678445.1. GTDB lineage: Bacteria > Bacteroidota > Bacteroidia > Sphingobacteriales > Sphingobacteriaceae > Pedobacter > Pedobacter nutrimenti_A. Next base: position 250,498 of record NZ_JAVTSQ010000004.1, on the reverse strand, counting down.
CAAACCAATTGCAGCAGTTTCCCTTCCAATGCGGCCAAAACCAATCACCCCTAAAGTTTTCCCTTTAAGTTCTATTCCTTTAGCATAAGCCTTTTTCAGGTTGTTGAAATTCGTGCCACCTTCAACAGGCATTTTTCTGTTAGAATCCTGCAAAAATCTGATTCCTGTAAACAGGTGTGCAAAAACAAGTTCAGCAACAGATAATGAAGAAGCTGCCGGTGTATTCACAACCGCAATGCCTTTACTTCTGGCATATTCAACATCAATATTATCCATACCAACTCCACCACGTCCAATTAACTTTAGATTTGGACACTGATCAATAACATCCTTACGGACTTTAGTCGCACTCCTTACAGTTAAACCATCATAATACTGAAGGGCTTCTATAAGTTTATCCTGAGGCACTGTTTCTGTATCTACTACAAAACCTGCCTGTTCTAATAATGATTTACCAACAGGATCAATCCCGTCGTTCGCTAATATCTTTGTCATTAATCTATTTATTGGTGTTTTTCTGCAAATACTTGCATTAATTCAATTAAAGTATGTACGCTGGTAATTGGCAAAGCGTTATACATAGACGCCCTGAAACCACCAACACTTCTGTGCCCTTTGATACCTTCAATACCATTCTCTTCTGCAAATTTCAGGAAAGGTTTTTCCAGCTCAGGATTGTTCATTACAAAACAAACATTCATTCTGGAACGATCCTCAACAGCACAAGTTCCTTTAAATAATGGATTCCTGTCAATTTCAGTATATAAAGCATTCGCTTTAGCAATGTTTTCTTTTTCAATTTCAGCAACACCACCTTTAGACTTTAACCATCTCAGATTAAGCATCGCTACATATATAGAAAATACCGGCGGTGTATTGTACATAGATCCACCTTCAATATGAACTTTAAAATCTAACATAGATGGGATCTTTCTGCCTGATTTGCCCAGAATTTCATCTTTTACAATCACAACAGTCAAACCCGCAGGACCAATATTTTTTTGTGCACCTGCATAGATCAGATCATATTTAGATACATCAATTACTCGGCTCATGATGTCTGAAGACATATCACAAACTACAGGAACCTTAGTTTCCGGCAGGAAAAACATTTCAGTACCATAGATCGTATTGTTCGAAGTACAGTGGAAATAAGCACTGTCCTCAGGAATAGCGAAGTCTTTAGGAATGAAAGTATAATTGGCATCTTTCGAAGAAGCCACAACATTCGCCTTACCAAAAGTAGATACTTCTTTAATTGCTTTGTTTGCCCAAACGCCCGAATCCAGGTAACTGGCGGTTTTACCGTCTGGAAGCAAGTTCATTGGAACCATTGCAAACTGCAAACTGGCACCTCCCTGCAAAAACAAAACCGAATAACCTTCTGGTACATTTAACAATTCCTTAACTAATCTTTCGGCCTCTTCCACCACACCTTCAAATTCAGGTGTACGGTGTGAGATTTCCAAAATTGATAGGCCGTCTTTAAAATCTAAAACCGCCCTGGATGCTTGCTTAAATACTTCCTGAGGTAAAATACAGGGGCCTGCGCCAAAATTATGTCTCATGTTTTATACTAATTTTATTGACGGTAAATGTAATAGTTTTATATCAGTAATTGGTTGAAAAACTCAAACTTTAAGTTCATTTTTTTTAACCGAAACCTCTAAAAATAACCACATTATGGCGCAGGAACGCCCATTTAAAGGCAAATAGCCTTTATTCTATAGAAATAATCGTCTTTTAAGCCTGAACGCTGTCTGTTCTGATGTTTTTTAATTCAGAAATCATTTGTTCAGGCGAGTCTGCAGCAAACACTGCATTTCCGGCCACAAAAGCATTTGCGCCCGCCTCTGCCAGGCTGGCCAGATTATGCGCACCCACTCCTCCATCTACCTCAATAATCAATTCGGGATTTAAAGTTAAAGCCATAGCCCGTAATTCCCTCAATTTATTCAATGTATTTGGAATAAATTTCTGCCCGCCAAAGCCTGGGTTAACCGACATGACCAAAACCAGGTCAAGATCCGGAAGAACCTCTTTCAGCAAACCAACAGGCGTATGCGGATTGATCGCCACGCCTGCTTTACAACCAGCCAGATGAATTGACTGAATGGTACGATGTAAATGTACACAAGCCTCGTAATGTACGGTAATATTTGAAGCACCCGCTTCTGCAAAACGCTCAATATACTGATCCGGGTTAACAATCATCAAATGCACATCCAAAGGTTTCTTCGCATGCTTTTTAATTGCCTCCATAACCGGAAAACCAAAAGAGATATTTGGCACGAAAACGCCATCCATTACATCTACATGAAACCAGTCGGCTTCGCTGGCGTTGATCATTTCTATATCCCGCTGAAGATTACCAAAATCTGCAGCAAGTAAAGAAGGTGCTATTAAATGGTTCATGAAGGTAAAGATAATCAAAACCTGTTTTAAACCAAAAAACCCTGCAAAAAGCAGGGTTTTAAAAGATTATTTCAACAAAAGACTAAGCAGGTTTGTTTTCTGTAGTCTCTGGTTTTGGTGGACGAGGCATTAAAGCTTTTCTGGAAAGCTTCATTTTACCTTGTTTGTCTACATCCAATAACTTAACCGTTACTTTATCACCTTCTTTAAATACACCGTCCATCGTTTCTAAACGTGTCCAGTCAATCTCAGAAATGTGCAGTAAACCATCTTTTCCTGGCATAATTTCCACGAAAGCACCAAATGGCATAATTGATTTCACCTTACCTTCGTAAGTAGCACCAATTTCTGGTTTAGCAGCAATGGCATTGATACGGCCAACAGCAGCATCAATAGCAGCTTTATTATCAGCAAAGATCTCTACGATACCTTTGTTTCCAACCTCTTCAATAGAGATCGTAGCACCGGTTTCTCTCTGCATTTCCTGGATGATTTTACCACCTGGGCCAATTACAGCTCCAATAAATTCTTTATCAATAGTTAAAGAAACAATACGAGGCGCGTGATCTTTGTAATCTTCACGAGGCTGCTCAATAGTTTTCTTCATTTCATTCAGGATATGCAAACGGGCTTCATTAGCTTGTTGTAAGGCAGCAGTTAACACTTCCCATTTCAAACCATTGATCTTTAAGTCCATTTGACAAGCAACAATACCTTTTTCAGTACCAGTTACTTTAAAGTCCATATCTCCTAAGTGATCCTCATCTCCTAAGATATCTGAAAGGATGGCATATTTACCAGTTTTCTCATCAGTGATCAATCCCATAGCAATACCTGATACAGGAGCTTTGATTTTAATACCGGCATCCATCAGTGCAAGTGTACCCGCACAAACTGTTGCCATAGATGATGAACCATTAGATTCCAGAATATCAGAAACAATACGGATTGTATATGGATTTTCTTCCAGTCCAGGTAATACTTTCTTTAATGAACGCATTGCAAGGTTACCGTGTCCAATCTCACGACGGCCAGCACCTCTGTTCGGACGAACCTCACCAGTAGAGAAACCAGGGAAGTTATAGTGCAACAGAAATTTGTTGTAACCATTGATGAAAGCGCCATCAATCATTTGCTCATCATCTTTAGACCCCAGAGTTACTGTAGTTAAAGATTGAGTTTCACCACGTGTAAATACTGCAGAACCGTGAGCAGAAGGCAAATAACCAACTTCACTCCAGATAGGACGTACTGTACGTACATCACGTCCGTCTAAACGCATACCTTCATCCAATACTAAATTCCTGATCGCATCATATTGTACATCATGGAAATATTTTTTAGCAAGGAAGTTGGTTACATCATCTACCTCTTCTCCTAAAGTAGCTACAAAATCTGCTAGGATAGAAGCAAATTTCTCACTGCGTTCACCTTTAGAAGTTTGGCTTTTGGCTACAGCATAAACCTGATCGTAAGTTGCAGCATATACTTTCTCTTTTAATTCAGGGTTGCTGTCTTCATGAGAATACGTACGTTTTACAGTTTTGCCTACCAGTTCGGCCAATTCTTTTTGCGCCTGAACCTGGATAATGATTGCTTTGTGTGCAAATTCAATCGCTTCAACCATTTCAGTTTCAGAGATCTCATCACATTCACCTTCAACCATCACGATGTCTTTTTCAGTTCCTGCAACCAGGAATTCTAAAGTTGCACGCTCTAAATCACTCACATAAGGGTTAATCACCAATTTGCCATCAACTTTAGCTACACGCACTTCCGAGATTGGTCCGTTAAAAGGAATATCTGAAACTGCGATAGCAGCAGAAGCTGCCAAACCAGCCAAACAATCTGGCATTATATTTTTATCAGACGAGATCAACGTGATCATCACCTGGGTATCAGAGTGGTAATCTTCAGGGAACATTGGACGCAAAGCACGGTCTACCAAACGAGAGATCAATACCTCGTAATCTGATAATCTTGCTTCGCGACGTAAGAAACCGCCAGGAATACGTCCTGCAGCAGCATACTTCTCCTGATAATCTACTGATAAAGGTAGAAAATCAACACCTGCCTTAGCACCTACTGTAGAAACTACAGTGGCCAATAACATGGTGTCGCCCATTCTGACAACGACAGAACCATCTGCCTGTTTAGCTAACTTTCCTGTTTCGATTTCAATTGTTCTTCCGTCACCCAGATCGAACGATTTTTTTATTACATTCATTTAAAACTTGTTGTGGTGTGTTTTCCTCTTTCTACACACCGGATTTATGTGGTTATTTTATTTTTAAAGTAAAAAAGCCATCCCTACAGAATGGCTTTTAATGATATAAGTACTTTTATTTGATGATATCTCTAAGCTGTAAAGCCTTGATGATAGCACGATAGCGACCAATATCTTTTTTGAATAGATATGCCAAAATACCACGGCGTTTACCTACCAGTTTTTGAAGAGCCAGCTGAGTAGAAAAATCCTTACGGTTTTTCTTTAAGTGCTCTGTTAAATGCGCAATACGATACGTAAATAACGCTACCTGACCTTCTGCAGAACCAGTATTGGTTTCTACTTCGCCGTGTTGTTTAAAGATTTCGGCTTTCTTTTCTTTACTTAAATACATTTCTTGAATGATACTAAAGTGTTTATAAATTAATTAATTGGATGCAAAGATAGTGTAAGTTTTGATGATAAGCAATAATAACTCATTCATTTCTGTTACTTTTGCAAAAAAGATTTTTCATGGAAAAGACCGGCTACAGCATATTTGAAAGCGAACTGAAAGTGAGACCCGATGACATCGATATGTTTAACCACGTGCACAACAGCAAGTATTTTGATTATGTACTGGCCGCAAGGTACGAACAAATGGAAAAATTCTACAAAATGCCCATGGAAGACTTTCTCAAGAGTGGTTATGGCTGGGTAGTAAAAACAGCTTATGTAGATTTCAAACGTCCTTTAATCCTGGGAGATGTGATCGCCATCCGTACCGGAATTTTAACCATCAACGAAAAAGGCTGCCGGGTACAATTCGAAATAGAGAACAAACGCACCAAAAAGATCGCTTCCGATGGCTGGTTCGACTATGTTATGATTGACATCAGTACTGGCAGAGGCTGTAAAGTCAGCGAAGAAATGATCAAAACCTATAGCGTTTAATCCATCTTACTTATTTTTATGCCAGAACATCAAACAGCTGCCCAAGGCAAGCTATTCAGAATATTTACACTTTTAAAACAAGCTCTTAAGGGCGAAGAATTAGATTATACCCAGGGAAGCATCAGAAGAGCCCTCCTTCTACTGGCCATCCCCATGATGCTGGAAATGGCCATGGAATCCATTTTTGCACTGGTAGACCTTTATTTTGTAGGCCACCTGCACAACAGCAGCCACGCCATACAAACCGTTGGTCTTACAGAATCTGTACTCACTATTATTTATTCGCTGGCCATCGGAATGAGTATGGCCGCCACAGCAGTTGTAGCCAGGAGAATTGGAGAAAAAGATCCTGCAGCTGCAGCAAAGGCAGGTATGCAGGCCCTGATTATCGCCATAGCCCTGAACATTGCCATTAGCATAGCTGGATTTATCTTTGCTACAGACCTGCTACTTTTCATGGGGGCATCAGCAGAAACCGCCAGACAAGGAACCCCCTTTATGCAAATCATGATGAGCGGTAGTATAGTCATTATGCTCTTGTTCCTGATCAACGGAATTTTCAGAGGAGCCGGAAATGCAGCAATAGCCATGAAAAGTTTATGGCTGGCCAACCTTTCCAACATTGTCCTTTGCCCTATCCTGATCAATGGCCTGGGCCCTGTTCCTGCCTTCGGGCTTACCGGGGCAGCTATGGCCACTACTATTGGCCGTGGGATTGGCGTATTGTACCAGATCTACCATTTAACCGGAGGAAAAAGTGCCCTTAAAATCAAGCTTTCTTATTTCAAACCACATTGGGAACAAATAAAGGCACTGTTAAAAATAGCAACCCCTGGTATCTTCCAGTTTGTAATCGCATCCTGTAGCTGGATCTTTCTGGCGCAGCTGGTGGCTACTACCGGAGGAGACCACGGCTCGGCCGGATACCAAACTGCATTAAGGCTCATGATGTTCTTTATGCTCCCGGCCTGGGGAATGAGTAATGCTGCTGCAACACTTGTAGGCCAGAATCTGGGTGCAAAAGAAGTACAAAGGGCACAACAATCCGTTTTAAAAACCATAAAATACAGTATGATATATATGGGTTCAGTGATGATCCTCACTTTTGCAGGCGCGCAATTCTTTGTCGACTTTTTCACCAACGACCCACTCATTCAGGACGTTGCCATACACGCCCTGCACATCCTGAGCATCGGGTATCTATTTTATGGTATAGGAATGGTACTCATGAGCACCTTCAACGGAGCTGGCGATACCTGGACACCAACCTGGATCAACTTTTTCGGGTTCTGGTTATTTCAGATCCCCCTGGCCTTCGTTTTAGCGAAGCATTTTGAACTTGGGCCAACAGGCGTTTTTATCGCAATTCCAGTAGCAGAAACCGGAATAGCCCTGGCCAGTTTCGTTTTGTTTAAACGAGGCAAGTGGAAAACGGTCAAAGTATAAATCCCAGCCCAATAAAAAGGCCTTCTATGTAAAACTATAGAAGGCCTTTTTTATAAAGAACCAAACCTCAACCAATTGTTTCCCTAATCAGTTTGGTATAAAAATCATTCAGCTTCATTCCTGCAGCAGCAACCTGTTGCGGTATAAAACTGGTCGCCGTTTGACCTGGAATCGTATTGATCTCAATAAAATAGAAATCACTTTCATCTCCCTTAAGGATAAAATCAATACGGACAACCCCCCTGCAATTCAACTTCTGATACACATCTGCCGCAATTTTTTCCACACGCAGTCGTGTCTCCGCTCTGATCGGTGCAGGAGTAGTTTCCTTGGCTACACCAGGCGTATATTTTGCTTCAAAATCAAAAAACTCTTTAGCTGTTTCCACTTCCGTAACCGGAAGAACGGTAATTTTTCCATCTAACTTTACAACACCAACCGTAAACTCCCTGCCCGCAATAAACTCTTCAATCAAAATCTGGGAATCTTCCTGAAATGCCTTGTCCAATGCATCCTTCAAATCATACTGATTGGTTACCTTACTCATACCAATGCTGCTTCCCCCATTATTCGGTTTTACAAAATAGGGAAGCACCAGATCTTTCTTAATCTGGTCAAGCTGATACGGACCATTCTTAAATATCTGCGCAGACTTGGCCACATGAAGCGAATCAATACCTTGAACAATAGCCTTCGTATAGCCTTTATTCATCGTAATGGCCGATGTCAGTGCATCACAAGTCGTATAAGGCAAGCCCAGCATATCAAAATAGCCCTGTAATTTTCCATCTTCACCTGGAGATCCATGTATCGCAATAAAAACGCCATCAAATTTCACTTTCCGTCCCTTAATGTTCACAGAAAAATCATTACGGTCCACTTCTATCTTCACCGAATCGGCAGGCTCATAAAACCAGCCCTGCTGGGTAAGCATAATCTTATACACCTCAAATTTATCTGGATCGAGGTTTTGAGCTATTGTTGCTGCACTTTTAACAGACACCACCCATTCTCCGGTAGTGCCTCCTGTAAGCAATGCTATTATTTTCTTCATATCGTTCTTTTAAATCTTAGTCACCCACAGGTATTTCTTCCACAACGTCCAATTTATCGGCATTTATGTCGTTTTACCTAAAGTCCTGGAGTTAATCCAGAAAGCTTAAAGATGACACCCAAAAATATAAATTAGTTCATGCAGATGTTATTTAAATTCCGATAAAATATTTTTTTAGTCTATTTTTGGAACAAATACATTCGAACATAAGAAAACTCAATGAGCAAGTTCATTACCTATCTAAAAACAAAATCCTTTAGAAACAACCTTATTGCTGCTATTTTCACAGTAGTTGCTATTCTATTTATTGCATTCTTCAGCTTAAGATATTACACCAAACACGGACAAGGCTTAAATGTTCCTGCTTTAAAAGGGCTTTCCTTTAACCAGGCAGTGAGTAAACTGGAAGGCCTTGGACTGCGTTATGAAGTAGATTCCGTATACATTATGGATAAACCTCCGGGAATCGTAATCGATCAGGATCCCGACGCTAACACTTTTGTTAAAGACAACCGGACCATTTACCTTACCATCAATACCGCCCAGGCCCCTAATGTTAAATTCCCGGATATCGAATCCAAATCCCTGCGGGAAGTTCAGCCTACACTAGAAAGCTTTGGCTTGAAAATTGGTGATACAACGTATAAAGCTGATGTGGCCAGAGATGTGGTATTGCAAGCCAATTTTGGAGGAAGACCTTTAAAAGCAGGAGATATTTTACCAAAAGGATCAAGAATAGACCTGGTATTAGGCGATGGCAGAGGTAACGAAGAAGTAGACATTCCCAACCTCCTGGGTTTAACCAAAGACGAAGCCAGGTTCTCCCTCAAAGGCGCTATGCTTATGCTGGGCAATATCACCTACGAAGGCACCATTACAGACAGTGCAAATGCCGTAATTGTGATGCAGACACCAATACTTTCAGATACCTTAACCAAAGTAAAAATCGGCACACCAATAAACATTACCCTATCCAATAAACAAAACTAGAACTCCATTTTATAATATATATGACCAGCGAGAAAACGAATGCTACCGCGAAAACCAAAATTATTTTAGCCGTAGTTTTAATTTTAATAATAGTAGGTGGATTTTTTGGCTTAAAATTCTACAAAGTATACTTCGCCCCTAACGTTACAGAAAAAGAAAAGTTTCTATACATCAGAACGGGCGACAACCTGGAAAACCTTGTAGCAGAGATCAAGAAAAAAGATATTTTGACAGACCTGAACTCTTTCAGCGAGGCCGCGGCAAAGATGGATTTGACAGACCGCATTAAACCCGGCCGCTATAAATTATCAAAAGGAATGAACAACAGGAGCCTGATCAATAAAATTAAATCGGGAAACCAGGACCCTGTTAAACTAAAATTCCAAAACATACGCCGCAAAGAAGAATTTGCAGGCTACCTTGCCAAAAACCTCGAGTCAGATTCCCTGGCCTTTATCCATGTACTGGATTCTGCTGCCCTGGTTGAAAAATATGGATTCAATACAGACAATATCTATACGATGTTTATCCCAAACACCTACGATATGTATTGGAACACCGCTCCAGTTGAGTTTTTCGACAAAATGCAAAAGGAATACGTTAAGTTTTGGAATCCTGAACGTAAGAAGAAAGCAGAAGCTCTAAAAATGACCCCAATCCAGGTCACTATCCTTGCCTCTATTGTAGACGGAGAAGCCATTTTTGACAAAGAAATGCCCATCATAGCCGGATTATACATCAACAGGTTAAACAAAGGAATCCTTCTGCAGGCCGACCCTACGGTAATCTTTGCCAATGGTGATTTTACAGTAAAAAGAGTAACAGGCGCCCTGTTAAGAGTAGATTCAAAATACAACACCTATAAATATGCCGGATTACCTCCGGGACCAGTGATGATGCCAAGCATTAATGCCATCGATGCCGTGCTAAACAAAGAAAATAATGATTACCTATATATGTGCGCCAAAGATGATTTCTCCGGTTATCACAATTTCGCGGTAACCAAAGAGCAGCACGAAATTAATGCGAAGAAGTATAGAGACGCATTAAACAAACGTAACATATTCAGATAGTTTCGTAATAACGCAAGCCAACAAGAGCAGATCTCTGATGTATTTTGTACATTGGTAAGATCATGATGAAATATTAACTTTAATTAATGGAATGGGTACACCGGCATTTATTAAAAATAAGGCTTTATGCCTTGTTTATTGAATGGACCAAAGTTTATATACTTCCTGGGTTTAGCCCTATCCCACTTTATACTGTTGCTTCTTTTTTTTTAAAGGAAATACAAAAAGAGGCTTTAGTCAATAAAGCCTCTTCCCTGGCTTATAATTTTATGCTGGCTATATTTCCCGGCATCATCTTCTTGTTTACGCTGATTCCTTTCCTGCCCAACGGCTTCCAGGACCAACTCATGTCATTAATTGAACTGATCCTACCCCATAAAGCTTTTGATGCCTTTGAAACAACTTTAACCGAGATCATTAAGAAGCAGAATGGAAAATTACTTTCCTTCGGTTTTATAGTCTCTGTATACTTCGCCACCAACGGCGTGCACAACCTGATGATCGCTTTTAACAAATCATCCCTTATTATGGAAACCAGGAGCTGGTTAAAAAGAAGACTGATTGCCTTTGTGCTTACCCTGGTAATTTTTATTTCTATCATTATCTGCATTGGTGCAATGACCATTGGCGAGATTGCCCTGAACTATATCAAAAGCGGCCTGCATATCAAAGGCAACTTTATGTATTACCTGATCCAACTTACCAGGTGGGCGCTTTTGGGTATTTTATATTTTGTCACCATTTCCATCCTGTATCGTTACGGACCTGCCCACGCCAAGAAATGGCGCCTTTTCAGTGCCGGCTCCTGGCTGGCCACCATACTCGCCTTTCTTACCATTTGGGGTTTCTCTTTTTACATTAACCATTTCGGTTCTTACAATAAAGTCTATGGTTCCATAGGTACTTTAATTGTGATTATGATCTGGCTCTATCTAAATTCCTTCATTCTACTGATGGGTTTTGAACTCAATGCAAGCATTGATCTGTCCAAAAGAAGCGTCAAGATCATCCGGCCAAACTTTAATTTGTTCAAAAAAACCTCTTCTACAGACTAAAAACGGCTATAGAATAAAATTTTTCTAACTCTGTTTTAACTAGTTATCAATTTTACGTTAAAAAATTAATATCATAATTTGTAAAATCAGACGGTATTTGTACTTTTGCGCCGGAGAGTTGGCAGAGTGGTCGATTGCGGCAGTCTTGAAAACTGTTGACTGTTACAGGTCCGCGGGTTCGAATCCCCCACTCTCCGCAGTAGGAGAATCTATTCTCAAACTCATAGGGTTGCTCGATATCGAGCAACCCTATTTGCTTTAACAACAACAAGTTACATTTTAAATCTGGATTAATCGAAGGTGTTCTAAACATCCCATTTTTATATGTGAGATTATCTTTGAACACCTCTCTAATCATCGCATGCTTCTGTCCTAGTGGCGCATCCACATAGACTTGATGCAAGTTCAACATATATGGTAATACCAATAAATCCTGCTGAATGTTATCGGCCATGCTATTCAGACTTTCAATTTCATCATTCAATTTACCCTGCTCCCCTCTAAATTTTTGCATGTTCCTTTTGTAGGTATCATCATTAATCACATCAGAAAAAAGTTTTTCTTCTACATTGGCTATCATTACTTCTACCCCCTGTAATTGTTGCCTAAGCACTTTTAGCCTATTTTCGTTTGATTTAAGGATCTCTTTTACTTTCCCTGAAACCAACTCCACAATTTCATCTACAAAGGCTTGGGTAAAGCTTATATGCCGCAACAACTCCTCGAATTTTTCGTGCAACTCCATACCAGATATATTTACGTTGGAGTGATCTCAACAACGGTAATACATATATTTTTTTAACCTTTCCGTACTCCATCCGGCGGTTAAGTTTCTGCCACAGCAAGGGCTTTTAAGAATTCCCTTCAGTGGAAATTCATCTTTTGGCTTAGATTCCTTTCCTCTTTTATTTCCGTTTAGCTTAGCTTGCACCCTATAATATAGTGATTCCGGTATAATTGGTTGTAACCAAAGTTAATTAATTAATTAATGGTCAGACTGCGAACTTACTGATGCACCTGCTCAGGTCATGATTCTATCGATAGCCTAATAGCTTTCGAATAACTATTTCGATCTTTTTACAGACTGAACTTAGAAAATTTGCCGCACTTACCCCAGCAAGTCCGACAATTAAACCAAAATCACCAACTGCTTCTTGAATGTTAGGGTACTTAATTAAGACCTTGTATAGGCCCCAAAACAATAAAATTAGAAGTAAGTTGTAAATCACCCGAGCCAGTTTGCTGGTTCTTCCTAGAAATTTTTCTTCAAAGACTTTTAAGAAATTGTATTCGCTGATGTCAACAATCTCACGTGATATTATGATGCTATCATAAGCATTTAAAGTGCATAATTTCAAAAAGTCATTTTTTTCTTCAAATAAGGCCGGGTTTTCAACAACTTGCTGATAGCAGTCATCCTGCATAGTTTTATTAATCTTTGATGGTAAAATCAGATTGAGAAAGCATAGTACTGTGCCTAAATGACTGCTTTTGCTATAGTGAATATCTGATACACCACTTTTTTAGTGGCTTTCTTATCTTTGCTGTAAATATAGGGTTCAGAATGTGTGAAGTTTGACATGATTTTCTTTTTAGTTAATAAAAAAAATATCCCAGTTTTGTCCCCGTTTAATAAAAACAACTCTAATACACGAAGTAACGATGTCCGACGAAAAAATAATCTTCTAAAACTTTTGACAGCCAAATAAAAATATGGCCTCAGGGTTATTTGAGCCGATTCTTCCTTTTATTTTTTTTAAAATTCTATTCCTAAATATACCATTTTATCCCCAAATTGTCCCCGTTTCACATATTAAATAAATGTTTACATTTTCTTAAAAGGCGAATTACAAGAATCATTTATCTTAATTGACTACCTGCGGAAAATTTGAAGAATTCACTTAAGGTAAATCAAATTTTTCTCAAAATGCACCGATTCAAGATTCATTATGGATTGCATTGGCAATTAACTCCTTTTCTGTTCCCGTTTCGCCTAGAATCAGTCCTGTAGTATCAGAGGAAGAAAACCGGTCCAGCCGTTTATAAACATCCTGCATTTCAGGGCTATTCCCAACAATGGCCGGATTCCTATAGCTCAGCAATTATTGAAGCTGTCATTTGTCTTCTTAGTGAAATCAACAAACAAGCATAACTAGGGGAAATTTCTAATCACGAGCTTGTCAACTAGTATTAAAATATTATTTAAGGCAGTATTTTTTCACCTTTTTTAAATATTCCAAAGCTTCGTCTGAAAAATATGGTGGTTTAGAACGATCTTTTTTTGCTGCCTGATTATAGACCAGTATAAAGTGAAAAGGATCCTTAAAATTCACAAACAAATCCTTTATCATTCCATTGTTGAGGATTACTTCCCCCATAAGTCTTCCAGGCCAGTGGCCGCCAAATTTACTGTACAACGAAAAAAAATCATTTTGAGAAACCCGATGAGCTGAATCCCTGTTTAGTCTCCTAAACAGCGAATCTGTTCTTTCGATGAATGCTTTTGAATTGTTTTCATAGTTTTCATTAATGTCATTCCAGCTTGCTTTTGCCGGGGATCTGGAACTAAAAATCAACTTCTTATCTATCTGGTCGGCTACCCCCTCTTCAGCCAGCAGGTTAATGAACATAAAAACCTGACTTCTGGTATCTCCCCAATCAATAGATTTGCGGATCTTATCATTAAACTCCTTATTGTTAATTGCATGATAAGCTTCATGAGCACTAAGTGTACCAGGCACATAGCTATCCAGCTTATAAGAAAGCAACAGGTCATTAATCACCATCCCATTCATACCAGTTGCATCCTCAGTTCCATAAAAAATATAATACTGCTTTGGTAAAAAACGGTCGTTCCGATAGGCAGCAGGAATGTAAGGATATAAATACTTTTTCACTTTTTGAGCGATACCCATCGATTGTAATTTGGCCAAATAAGCTTTTAATTCCGGCAACATCTTTTTGTACTCCAAGTGGTAAAGCTCAGACTCCGTCATTGTACCAGCACCTTTGTCTAATGAACTGTAGACCCCATACATCTCTTTCTTGAAGCTCCCACTATCCAATCTTTGTCCGGAAATTAACATTTGATTAATTGGCATATTAAAAAAACTGTTCCATAGTGCACTGGAAGGTTGTTTTTGCGCCTGCATCGTATCCGCAATTTGAAAATACAAACCTGCAGCCGCAACATCGATAGTTTCCTGAACTTCTTTCGTCTTCCTTTTATCGGTTTGTGCGAACAAAGCACAATTCATAAGTAAAATTACCAGAATAGAAAGAGCGCTATTTTTAAAAAACATTTTTGTATAATTAGTGCATATTAAGAATGGCTTACCCCTCAAAGGCAGCGCCGAACTTTCAAATCTAAACTAAAGAAAACATCAGGCGAAACAAAAAGTAAAATAATAAATCAAGCAAGGTGTTAAATTGTATATTTCGCAGATAGTGGTTCTTCACTTTTGGTGAAGAATTAAACTCTCATTATTATGAGACTATTCTGGTTCACTAAAAGGTGACTTAAAAGCTAGTCTGCTAGGTAAGATAAATTTCAAACTAGGTGTTTTCACCAAAAGTGACCACTTTTGGTGAAATATACATTCCAGGGACTGAAGGTAAATTTGGCTTCTGACTTCTTTACTTTTCGCTTTTCTTTGTTCACGTAAATGATCAGGTAATCCTTGTTTGTTGCGACTTCTTCAGCATCAAAATCAAAAGCTGCAAAATCGTATTCCGGAACTACTTTCCGGGCAATCACTTTTTGCGGCATATTCAAGGTAAAAAAGGTAAAATCCTCATTTAAGACGATTTCGCCAAACTTGCTATCATCAGTATTCCAGATATCCAGTCTGTCATTTACTTCCAGGGTGAAGGAAACGACACCCGCACCTCTATGCTCAGCGTCAATGTACGAGGAAAAAGATTTGCCCTCATACAATAGTGAATCATTGCTTTGAGGCATTGAAACCTCATCAGCAGTAGGAATTTGTTTCTCCGAAATAGATCGGGCTGTTGGAACATCGTGAGCTTTGTCTGCAGTTTTGCTCTGCTGCTTTTGATTGCAGCTGATGAAAATTAGGGTTGACAAGGCCAAGCCAATCAAAATCTTTCTCATAAATGCTAATATAACGATACTATATAAAATTTCCGCAAACACATAAATTGGATTGCACCCGAAATAATCGATTTTTTTGACACTTTAAAAGATTTAATATAAATATCTTATCATCAACCCATTAACTTAAGGATATTCTTATTAAATTGGTGATATTCTTAAAAATTCACCTTATCTCTCATTCTAAATTAACCCTTATGAAACAGTTACTGATTGCCCTAATGCATAGGCCCTGGTATTTCAATAGCTGATAAGGTGAAACCACGATTGCTTACAGGTATTGGATTCTCAGTTGGGGTAAAACATATGTTCACCTTTGATGTTGGCGGTATTTTCGGTTACGTTGACCGCTTAAGCTCTGCCTATACTGGTGAAGACGAAGAACTTTCAGCAAAACCAGAGAACGTAACAGTATCAAAATTATCAGCAGGTGGTTTTGCCTCTATAGGCTACCTCTATAAATTTTAACTAGCCTGGGTAATTACAATGAAAAAGCGCGGCCTATTATGGTAACTGAGGAGTTTTCATAATAGGCCGCACCGATTTCAGGCGCCTCCCAATTACCTCCCTGCGGAAGGAATTGGGAGGCTGCGGGCTTCAGCCCACCGCCAAAGGTTGTGTTTTATAGTCGGCAAGATTCATAAACACTCCCCTGCTTGAAATCATCATGTTGCGGAACAGGTGTAAAAGCATGGTAGAGCCGAATTGCACCAAAGCACCATTGATGAACAAATCCTGTTTTTCCAGTGCTTCCCTGTGGGAACAGCTTGGCGTATCGTCTTGCGCTTCCGACGATTCAAGCAAGTCAGCAAATTCATCGGTAAGGAATGGCAATTTCCCTATTGGCCTGTATAGTTTTGATTTTGGCTGTTCAATTTCTCCTATGGTAGATAGCATGACCTGACCCGTATATCTGCTGTTTCCGTAATCCATCCAGTAAAACGGCCTGTACCTGCCTTGTGAATTCTGTTTATAAAATCCCATTAATACTTCGGCAATTTCCTTGCGGGCTGATACCGAATCCACGCAGGTTATGAAAATATTTGCCGTTCCGTTGTCTTGTGGACAAACCATTTTAATTGACCCCTCTCCACCATTTTCAAACAGCATTTAATATCCTGATCATTAGTGCCAATGGGGGGTCAATGCAAAATTGGCGAAGGGGGATCAGTTTGGCGTGGTTTATCCAATAGAAATCATAACATGTCATTATTATACTTTTAACAGAATTCTTTTAAATTTTTATTTAGGCCTCTTAACAACAATTCCTGTGGCAACCCTATTTCATCAATCAAAATATCCCTAGTAGGTAATTTCCAAAAATCTCTACTAGGGATTGATCTCAACTTATTCGTTAACTATCAAACAATTAGATTCTAAAAATCTACTACTCATTATCCATTCGCTCCTTATTCTTATAAATTTCCCTGATTATTCTGAAAAGTTCCTGTAGATGTTGCAGTGGGTAATCCGATTCCCCGCCCAGAAAAATTAAAGCCTGAAATCACAAGATTTCAGGCTTTTTTTATTTTGAAGTTCAAACTACCGAGACACACACCAAATAAAAATTGATAAAGCAATGTCCCAAAATACTGTCTATCATCAATACTTAATACGTTTTGTCAAAAACATCTAAAGCCTTTACCAAACCATCTTTTGGCAGCGAATCAATTGCCGATTCAATACTTGGGTTGGAAGGATATTTCTTGCCATTGAACTTCACAAGGTGATTTTTACCATTACTATAAATGATTAAATCCTTCCAACCATTTGTTGCTGTCTGAGATATGATAACCGGATATTTCGATACTGTAAATCTGGTTAATAATTTTTCATGATCATCTAAAAGTAACCAGGTACAACCACCCGAGCCGCAAAAATATGATCCTGTTAGCCCTACAAAGACTTCATTTTTTCCATCGTTATTAAGATCATATTCAAAAACACCAAACTTTCTACTTGTTGAGTCAATTATTCCCTTCTCAAGTTCACTTTTAAAACTCTGTTGTAAATAAGCCCTTACGGCAACTACTGTTTTTTGATCACCCGTATTTGCATCATGGTTACCACCTGTAGAATCAATTACACCAGGTTTAACCGAAACCAAACTATCTTTTGCAAGCTTCGCTTGTTGTTTGTTTCTTTCAGAAGAATTGCAGCTTGCCAGCGATAACAAAACGACACCTGCCAGTATAAGGTTAATTACTTTCATATAATTCTTGTATAAAGTTTAAATTATAAATAGATATATGTAATAATAAGACTATTTTCTTTAAACTTTGTTTACTTTGTTCAACAGAAATATAGCCCCCAGGAAAAAGAGCAGCGAGAATGCTGGCTGTGCAGCCTCCATAAAACCATAGCCACTATTGCACTTCGCGATAAATGCAGAGATCATACAAATGCAAAAGCCAACATATACCCATTCCCTGATTCTCTGAGGAGTTTGAGGGAACAACAATACCAATGCACCAAGTACCTTCGCAATAGTCAACTCCACCCGAAAATAGGCCGGAAAGCCCATACGCCCGGTAAACTCTGCCTGATGTGTTTCAGCAAACCAGGCAGCAAACAGCATGTAAAAAGACAGCAGTCCAGTCAACAGCCAGTAATAGAATCGTTTGTTTTTCATTTGTTTTCGTGTTTCAAATTAATTAGCCAATAAATGTTATTTGCCTAATGACGATTGAAACTATAAAAGGGGGACAAGCCCTAAATAAACCGAAGTACTCACCTTATCGCCTTGTGCATCCGTCAAATGCATCCAAGCATGTAAAGCATCTCCCGCAAAGTTCTTTGGCATTTTTAAATCCACCTCTTTTGCAGAACGGAGCACAGCATTCTCATAAGTTACAAACTCTTCTTTTTCCGGATTGTAAAGGATAAAAGTGACCAGATCAGTACCTGCACAAAAAGCAGATTCAGGCCCATTATCCCATTTTACATGCAGAACCTGATCAGCCAATACAACCACCTCTTTAACAAAAGACACCAATAGCTCCCCCCTGCTAAAAATGGCTTTAGAAAAGTCTAAGCTATAGTTAGGCCCGATACCAGTTAATACCTGCTTCATGTGATAAGATACCGCACTGTTCATTGCCGTCTTTTCACTAATTAAAGCTTTATAACCAATATTAATCAAATGCAGAATTGGCCGTAACCAGCCACTTACTATAGCCAGCTTTAAGCGCTGGTTCTTTTGCGCCTGCGTTGCTCGTTTTTTAGATTTATTTGGCATGCTGCGCAAATAAGTAATCCCCCTGCAGCTTGATCCGATAACCCGGCCAACTTTCCCAGAGAAAGGACCATTTATTCCGTCTTTATATCTTCCCATTTTCTTGAAATTTTAAATTGTTAAATACACTTGTTAATTCATAAATCCCTAAAATCAACCGCGGCGCCACGGCGATTTCAAAAGCCTAAGAAACAAAAGTATATCAGCCACTTACAGCATCCTAGAAAAGCGGTACAATAGGATATCATCCGGTATTATTGGATACAATCCGGTACTTTATTTCAACTGCTCTACCACCATATCCAAAGGCAAACCCGTATACTCGCAAAACTCCTGCACCGTAAGCGGCAGATATTTCTGCTTATCAAGTGACTTCTTGATAGCCATAATTAACCGATGCGCAGCAGTTCTGCCCTTACCCGTCAAAACCTGCACGTCCTTTGTATACACAAACAACCTTGCCATAACATTCACCCCTTTCTGTATACATTAAATGTCCTGGCACAACTGGCCATCAGGGTTAAATCCCGCACTGCTTTTCTAAATTCTACACTACTGCCTTCCCAGCTAAACACCTTAACCATCAATCCAGAAGGCGTACCATCAGGCCTCCACACACACAAAGACAACACCTCCAGGTCAAAGCCACACTCAAAAACCAGTTGCACACCCCGATCATCAAGCAACTCATAATAACACTCCTGTACCGCACCAGCAGCAATCGCCTTAGCCAGCTGCTCCATCTCCGCCACAAACTCCAGCGCCTTAACCAAGCGGTTCACCCTAAAAAGTATCCCACCCTTTTTAAAAACCAGGCAAGCCCGGTTCTTCCTCATCAAATACATGTTCAATCGTAATTGGTTATTCATTAATATTTAAGTTTAAAATTGATTAAAAAATAAAAACCCGCAGAACAGAGCATTGCTGCCCGCTGCGGGTTTTCTGTACCCAAATTATGGCCTTTCTAATCCGGGATCCTGAAATAAACTACGTAGTACTCTTGAAGGCAAAAAATCAATAGAGACTACTGAAAAATTCAGAATGACGGGTTGAGAGGTGATAGCAAAACGCAAAATCAAGCTATTACACCAACCAGGTCTGCACCCAAGAAAAATATGTTTTCATGATCAAGCCTCAGAATCTAAAAGATTCAGCGCGATCAGAAAACATATTTTTCCAAAAAAGACTATTGCTTACTCACTACTCCAGGCCCGGAAGCCACCTCAGCATCACTCGTAAACCCCTGCCCATCAATATAATCCTGCAACGTAGCATACACAGAACTATCGAACACAACCTTACACGGCACGGACCCTGCAGCACCACAACTCGGCGTAGAACCCGTAGCCAGCGTCCAGTTGGCCGCATTCCTCGCACCAGTAGACGTACCCAAATTGTACGTGTAAGCAATTAAACCCGCCTTCTTACCAGACACCGCTTTAGTAAAAGCAAAAGCCGCGGTCAATCCGCCAGCACACAGCACGACCATTAAAGCCGCTTTTAACGTTTTTTTCATAATTTGTTTTTTAAATGAATTAATGGATTAATTATATACTCTATTCACGCTGTGCACCGCGCAGAATATTCAAGAAGAAACAAGCGGGTACCAGAACAACTGGCACCCGCAGGTATTAACCGACAACACCAAAGCCAGGGCTAACCAGGCCAAGAAAGGCTAAAGTGTTTACTTTGATTCGAAATATAAATAGGTAACCGAGATGCGTAACGTTCATAACAGAGTTAATTAATTGATATACCCAAAGGTAGCAAGCCAGAACACACTTAACTACCTCATTTAATATAGATTACCCCCTATTTTACCCCCAAAAGCAATCCTTTTTTTATAAGCGAAGCCCTAATACGAGTCAAAGAACTGATTTTCATATGCAAATAGCTCGCGATGTGCGCATCCTTGATCACCTTTCCAGCAGGCAAAAGCCCCCTGTGACTCAGGTAAAAATGGAGCACACTGTCCTCACCACCCTTACGGATCTTTTCATCCTTCTCAATCTCCTTGTTTTCAAAACTAGCAATGGTTAAACGAGCCAGCTCATCCATCTTTTCAATCGTCCGGTACCCCGTCTCCATTTGCGCATGAGTAATCTCCAGTACAAAACTATCATCGTAGATTTTCAGATAATACCTCGAAGCACTACCATTCATAAAACCATTCCCAGCAACAATCTCTCCCTCAGAATAGATCCTTAATACATGTTCATGACCAGCCTCGTCAAGATAGTAGGCCATCATAAAACCACGAACAATATAATAGGCCTTGCCAATTACATCACCTTGCTTATGGATATCATGTTTCACCCTACATATGGCAGCTTTCATTACCTCATCCAAATAGGGTTCCAGTTTTTCAGGTAAAGGTTTCTTAATAGAAGCCAGATAGGCAATTAGTTTTTTGAAGGCCTTTTCCGGCATAGGAACATATTCCATTGCTGGTTTTTTCTTTTTGAGTTTCATTAATTTAACAGGTTAGTTCTAAAATTCTGTTACACGGAGTTCAGCCCTACCCGCTTTATACAAAACAAACATATCCTCCAGCCCGATCAATTTCATATCCTCCAAACACTCCAGTTTAAAAAACTCCACAAAATTTTGCAAAGAATGAAAAGAAGCAGTCAGTTGAATCCGTTCACCATATTCTTCATGATTACGTATCAACACACTCACCTCAACAAAAGAATCCCCATGCAGGTCTATATCCACCCCCGCATTAGACGTAACCACATTAGCATTTTCCCAGAAATACTGGATTAACTGTTCATTTTTAATCATAAGATTTAGATTTGGTTAAACAATAAATTGCTTTCTAACACAAAATTTTGATTTTCCCGCTGAGAACACAGCAAAAGAGAACAACAGAATGGAGCGCTAAAAATATCCACCAAAACTAAAAGAACAAACAAAGCAAAAACAGAACAACAATACCAAAAAAGCAACTACCAGGACCCAATTCTACACCATCCCCGATCTGCGCTCAAGAAAAATTGCATAACCAATTTTGCTTCCCTATAATTGTAAAGAAGAACAAGCATTAACAGCAAGTTTTTTCAAAACAAAACCATCAAAAAAACCAAATGGACAGACGAAGTTTTGTAAAGATATCAGCATGCGGCTTATTGCTGCCCTACAGTAAAATAGGTAAAGGATTCGTTGCCGATCACGGCCAATACGCAGAGGATATAAAAACCCAATCCTTAGCCGCATTTAAACAATTTGAATCCGTATGGAACTTCAATGATTTCTGGAAACGCGGAAACACTTTCGATGCATGCCTAACATTTGCCAATGCCCTTCAAAACAAATGGCCAGATGACGTCGAAGTAAGCTCGCTGCAAAGAAAAATCGACAAAATGCTGGAAGAAAACTACACCTATTTCAAATCCTTTGATCCAGGAGGATTATGGGCCGATGATTTTGGCTGGTGGGGATTAATGGCAATAAACGCCAGAAAACACCTGTTAAAATCAGGCAACAAAGATCTTGCAGATAAATACCTTCAACTAAGTACCGATTTATGCTGGCAACAAGGAAAAACACATGCCTATGATGTTACCAAAACAGCCAAACCAATACCCCATGGATACCGCAATGGAGATGCCAAAGGACAAAGTAAAGGCGTAAAAAACACAGTTACAAATGTATTATACTTCCTGCTGTCCACACGCATTTATCGCTTAACCCAACAAGAAAACATGGCCGACAACGAGAAATATCTTGAAATGGCCTACCATCAGTGGACCTGGTTCAATAACTGGTTTAAGCTCGAACAATACCAATACCTACAGAAAATCTCCAACGACAGCGCCCTGGTACAAGAACGCCCAACCGCCTTTTTTGAAGATTCAGATTATAAAGACACCGCACATCCAACCTGGGAAAAAGGCTGGACCTGGACCGGCGACCAGGGAATGCTATTGGCCGCACTGACCGATATGCTGGCGATAAAAAATGACCTTGCCACATGGATTACAAAAAACCAAATTGAAGCAGACTTTAAAGTAGACCACTTTGAAAAAACAATAACCCAGTACATACAACTAGTCAGCAAAGGAATCAAAGCCGGATTGACAGGAAACACTGACAACATCATCAGAGAAGCACCCTTTAAAGCAAACTTTGGCCCCGAATTCGGTAACGATTATTTAGCAGGCCGCGGCATCCTGATGCGCTATCTCGGAAAGCTCAACACGCAAACCAGCAACGTTAATTTCACCAAAAATATCAAAGCAACAACAAAAGCAATCTGGCAAACACGAGACACCAGCAACGACCAATTCCAACCAGAATTTACAAGTATCACAAATGATAAGTTGTACATAACCCAATTCAGAAAACAAGCAGGCCTTGCCGATGACGTATACAAATGGGATATTGCAACCATGAATGAAAAACAGAAATCCGCAGTTTGCCAATCCATCGGCCTGGACGCATACGGAGCCCTCATCAATCAAATGTAAAACCCACCCTGCACCCTCCCCGGTCTGCACCCAAGAAAATATGTTTTCATGATCAAGCCTCAGAACCTGCAAGGTTCAGCGCGATCAGAAAACATATTTTCCCCATAAACTTTACGGTGATAAACATCGCTGGCTTATTTAAAGTGCTTAAATTAAAATAAATCAATATAACTAAAAAGAAAATTAACTGCCATATAGAGCAAACCACACTAAATTAATACAGTCACGATAACTTCCACAACATCGCGTGCCGCAATTTTTCACTAACATCCCATACATTTTAAACGAATAAATTTTCTTTAAATATAATTTTATTCAAACATGATCCTCAGTTTACTTTTCGGAGATAAAAAAGGCATATCACACTTGTTTTCAGCTTTTTATTTGAAAAAGGATTCATTAACTTAGCTACAATAACACACAATATTATGTCATGAAATTGTCAATTAACCATCATTTCAAGAACATTTTGTACACTTATAGGTTGACAAAATGCGTATAGAAAAAATAAATTCTGATATTTATGCAGCAAAATATCCAGGACAGAAACAAAACGAATTTGGAAGGCTAATAAAATGTTGGAAAGACCCTGAATATCTTGAGCAATTTTTCGAAGACAACATTGAAGATTTTAACTCAGGCTTCTATAACGACATTTCAATCGAAGATGCAATTTTCGAAACGATAGAGGAAGCTTCCGCCTTTGAACAAAAAGTTTTACAATTAGCAAAAGGTAAAGATATAAAAGGACTAGAATCACTTTTCAAACCCTTATCAGAGATACAAAAAGAAATACCATATGGCAACAGAAAGGCTTATGGAACAAGAAGAAAGAGCTGGCTTCGTTTATATGCAGTTAAAGTGCCCGAAAATGGTTATTTAATTACAGGAGGAGCAATCAAACTTACAAAAAAGATGGAGGTGAGAGAACATACAACCAAAGAGCTAAAGAAAATGGATCAATGCAAAGCCTTCTTAAAGAGCAAAGGCGTTTTTGATCAGGATGGGCTTCTAGATTTTGAACTTGAATTATGAGTATTGAAAAACATATAAAAACCAAATTAGCTGACATTGCCACTAATGACGACAAATGGATGGCGAAGGCGGAATGGGAAAAAGCCAACAAAGCTTGGCTCGATAAATCCAGGAAAATAGCGATTAAAATCCTAAGAACCCTAAGGTCAAAGGATATGACGCAAAGTGAACTTGCCCAAAAAGCGGGTGTATCACGTCAAATGATTTCAAAGATTGTGAAAGGAAATGCAAACCTTCAATTATCTACTATAGCTAAACTTGAAGAAATACTTCAAACGGATCTAATGAGTTCTGCATCAATTAAAAAGTCGGCACATCAGCAAATAGAAAGAGCTATTGAAATTTCTTATGATCAGCTTGACGTCTATACGGTAATTAAAAATTGGCTGGCTCATGAGGATAATGAACAAGACGAACACCCAGCTTTATTAGAAAAAATACGTCAAAAATTTTCCAGTCAATATAACGAAGGTCCACTCCTAGGATTAATTGAACATGAAGACATTCCATTAGCATATAAGGGCTACTTAGAAGTAAATGCTTTTGAACCTTATTTCAAAACAAGTGTGACACCTGATTTCTTTAAAAATAGTATTAAGTCTTCAAACGCTAACCTTTTTAATAAGCATCTTACTAGTCCAGATAATCAATCTATCTCATTGGGTAACGATAAAGAATCCACACTATCTCTAAAAGCATGACAAAACAACAGAAATTAGAAGTGCATTTCCGGATAACCAATATCGAATTTGTTGGCTTTGAAATGTCCCTGCCGCCAGATTTTAGGCCATTAGAGCGTTATCAGTATGATATAGACATAGAAAGTCATATAGACCATAATAATAAACTAATACTGGTTAACCTGGACATTCATATTAAAAACGGGAAAACAAAATATGGACGCCTCTCCTCTAACTATCTATACACAATAGATAACTTTGATGAAGTGATCTTAAAAGACAAGGATCAGAAATACATCGTCCCAACTGAATTGCAAACCTCCTTAAATTCGATTTCAATCTCAACAGCCAGAGGATTGATGTTCTCCACGCTAAAAGGAACAGCATTACATAACGCAATCCTACCAGTCATAGACCCAAAAGGGTTCGAATCCAACAAACTTTAAATTTTCAGCCCACCCTCCCCGGTCTGCACCCAAGAAAATATGTTTTCATGATCAAGCCTCAGGACCTGTAAGGTCCAGCGAGATCATGAAAACATATTTTCCACCCTAAACTTTACCCGATATTGCCTCGGATTCAACCCCGTCAACTTCCTAAAATGCCGCGAAAACCACGAAGGATGACAAACACCCAATCCATAAGAAATCTCCTTAACCGTCAACGTCGTATAAAGCAACAACTTAACAGCCTCTTCATGAATACGATCCTGAATCAACTGATAAATCGTCCTCCCAAGAAACTTCTTCAACAAGCCATTCAATCTACGCTCAGACATACCCACCCGCTGAACATAAAATTTCGGATCATGCTCCTCCCTAAAATGCCTTTCCAACAACTCCTGTAACAACAGCACCACCTTCACATCCGGAGGAAGATAACCATCCTTAAAATGCTCCAAAGTTCTGTTAAAATCTATCCGGACCACCATTCCCCCTCCTTACATTTTTACACCCTAAATCCCCAAACGAACAACGATAAACCTTAGCCGTCTCCCCATTTCTCAACTTAAACCACCTGCTGAAATAAGGCAAATCGCTAAACCCCAGCAGCTCCGAAATCTCCTTTATCGTATGCTTCGTATACTGCAGCAAATACAAAGCTTCCCGGTAAATCCTGTCCTGCAGCAACTCATAAACCGATCTCCCCAAATAAGCCTTAGCAAATCTGTTCAAAGCATGGATACTGGTATCCATTTTAACCGCATACACAGAAATATCCCGGTTGTATCTGAAATCCATCTCAATTAAGGACTGTAATACCTTTAATCGCTTAAAGGCCGGAGGCCAGTAGTCTGAGTCTACCAAACTAAATCCTCTTGTATAAGTATTCGTTTCCTGCAACATGATGACAACATTAAATCAAATCCTCTTCGGCACCCGCGGTATCGGCTTATAATCAATAATAAAATCAATCACCCTATCCAACTCACTCAACACCAGATGAACCAGTTTCAGCCGAAAAGCATCAGGCTCCTCCTTCCCCTCAGCACCACCAATATCCGTCAGTTCAGGATCAAAACGAACCAGCAAATCCACCCCCTTGACCTGCCGGAGTTTAACCAGCAGCTTCCTAACCAAAATCAAATGTTTAGCAGTTTGCTTTTGATTGTTATTAGCAATAATATCAAAGATGTCCGAGGTTAAGGTATAATGCGCATGCGTAACCCGTTCAGAGAACAAAGGCTCAATAGGTTTACGGGTATTCCCTATTTCCTCCAGCAAAGCAAAGAAAAGTTCAGGCCCGGTTTTTTGAAGATACTTAGTCATAGGTAGAGATGTTAAATTAAGGCAATTGACAATAATTATGATTTTTTGATACACAAAGCATCCCTCTACGAAACACAACGCAGAGAGATAACAATTAAAACAGTAAATATTGTTTGTGAAAGAAAGCGTATAAAAAGAAACTACCAAATACTTCCCACTCTCTATCACCATCCCGTCATCTCGATGGAAGCGCAGCTAAGAGAGACCTGTAATCACTTTGCAAATAGATCTCTCCTATCGTCGACATGACGTATCGAACCTTACCTAGCAATTGCGCTATCACTTCTTTAACCCAGCTTCAAGCTCCGCTTGACTAATCTCTCTGGTTATTTCCCGCTGCAACTCTTCCTCTGAAGGCAAATAAGTCTTATACCTGGATGCAAAAACATGCTTATTATCATTCAGCAAACTATACTTAGCCAAAGCCTTGTTTTTTTCAGCGCAAAGGATCAGGCCAATAGTCGGATTATCATTTTCCTGCCTAACCTGATCTTCAAAATACCGAACATAAGTATCCATCTGTCCAATATCCTGATGAGTTAGCTTACCTCGTTTCAAATCTACTATCAAAAAACATTTAAGGATATAATTGTAAAAGACCAAATCTGCATAGAAATGCTCATCCTCCAGACTAATTCTATACTGGCGCGCAACAAAACAAAACCCCTTACCCAATTCAAGCAAGAACTCCTGCAATTTGTCAATAATGGACTGTTCTAATTCTCTTTCATAAAAACCGGGGTTCGCCTTTAAATCCAAAAACTCCAATACATACGGATCCTTGATAAAATCTTTAGCCTCTAATTCCACTTTCTGAGTTTCAGCTTCTTCTTTTATTAAAGGTCTGCTTTGCTCAGGAGTCATCACTAACCTTTCAAAATAAGAACTGTTAATTTGCCGTTCCAGGGTCCTCGTATTCCAGTTACAATTCACCGCTTCATTCATGTAAAACATCCTCGCATCCTCACGTTCAACCTTTAGCAATGACCTGTAATGTGTCCAACTCAATTCACCACGCAGTGCGTGGTATATTTGAAATGTAATATAAAACTGACGCATATACTGGAGATTACTTACCGTATACCCCTTTCCATAATCCATCCCGAGTTTTTTAGCCAAATGCTTAAGTAGCGCATCGCCATAACCAGCTCGCTCTTTTCCGTTCTGCTCTTCTTCAACAATCAATTTTCCAATTTGCCAATAACTCTGCACCATAGCAAAATTTACCGCACGGTAAGCCGTAGCCCTAGATGATTCAATAACCTGTTTAACATTGCCATAAAGCTGTTCTATAGACACAACTTCCGGAGTAGTTTCTCTTTTCTTCATTTTTAATTATAGTTTAAAAACAAAATTACTAATATATTTAGTATTTATAATTAAGATAAATATTTAATCTTAAAAGAAAACAAACAATATTTAAAATTAACACCGCCTTCCTTTCACAAACATTTTCAAAGAACAACATCCTTTATATTCCGCTGGAATAAGCGGTTAGTATTCCCCTCTCTGCCCTGTGAGCATCTCTCCCCGGAGGGGCGAGAGTTGTATGGAGCCTAGCCTGTATAACTCCTTACCTTTCCCACTCGCTAACCCACTTGCGCTTTCTCCACATGATCCAGGAAAGCTTTAACCAATTCTTCGGGGATAAAATTCTCTTTCATAAACTGCGTTTTAAAATTTTACGGCATACCAGGTTCAGCTCCAGGGAGATTTCTTCCAAAGGCTGGTAATTAATGAATTGCAATATCCGGAGTAAAACCGCTTTGATTTGCAGCAGAACAGACTGGTGTATATTCAACTCCATACCGGATTTTTCAGGCACTGGACCATATTCTTTAAGCAAGGCGAAGGTTCTGAACAGCAAGGACGAAATAAACTTTTTAATGACCGATTGTTTATACTCCAGGTCTTCTTCCTGAGATAAGACCAGATCAAAGAGATAACCGGATAAACCTCGGTAAGCTAAATCAACTCTGGCATTAACCGCAGCAGGAACATCAAGGGAGTGGTTTTCCAGATCATCCAGAAGTTCGACGAAGAGTTGTATGTTGTATTTTAATCCTTGTTTGTTTTTCATAATTTATATGTTATGCTATAACCACCTCGCTGTCCCCCTTTGGAGGGGGTTGGGGGAGGAATATTATAAATCTCAATGTTAGGCCTCCCCCTGCCCCCTCCAAAGGGGGATAGTATGACGCCTAACCTGTATAACGCCCTATCTTTCCCACTCGCTAACCCACTTGCCCTTTCTCCATATCATGGACGAAAGGTGTCACGGAGTGCCGGATAGAGGCTTTTTCAAAACCCCTCCCTTTTCAAAAACCCCAGCATCGGGTCCATCCACTCACTCACCGGCAATCGCTGCGTAAACCCATGATTCCCTTTCGGAAACAAATGCAATTCCGCATCTACCCCATTCTTCTGCAAAGCCTGGTAAAACACGATGCTGTTATTTACATCCACAACCTGATCATCACCGCAATGCGTCAAATACGTTGGTGGGGTTTCTTTATTTACCTGAAGCTCATTTGAAAACAGATCCACTTTTTCCTTCGAAGGCTCCATGCCCAATAAGTTGATCTTCGAACCCATATGCGTCAACTGATCATTCATGCTGATCACAGGATAAACCAGGATCATAAAATCCGGCCGAAGGCTAAGGTTTTCTTTATTGGGGATATAGCTTTTGGAAAAATGCGTTCCTAAGGTCGAAGCCAAATGTCCTCCAGCACTATATCCAATTACACCGACCTTAGCAGGATTAACATTCCAGTTTATCGCATTAGACCGGATCACCTTCATAGCTTGCTGCGCATCCATTAATGGTCCATAGCTTTTATCCCTCATAGTTTCTTTTTTTGGCAACCGGTATTTGAGCACAAAGGCCGCAATTCCTTTTTCCGCAAAGGCTTTGCCTATGGCGATCCCTTCTTCTTCAAAAGCTAGAAAGCCATAAGCTCCTCCAGGGATAACCAGGATGGCTGTTCCGGTTGCTTTTTCTTTAATGGGTAGATATAGGGTCAGGGTTGGTTCATCTTCTTTGGAGAGTTTTACTGTACTTCCGGGAATACTGTCCGGGTAAAGCGGCAGCACTTGTTGTGCTACCGCAGTATACCCTACCATTAAAAAGAGCATCAGAGTTAATTTTTTGAGTTTCATATGTAATTAGTTCTAAAAGTTCAATCGGTATTTGTATAGATAGTGATCATAGAGGGCATATAATGATTGACCATAGACCCTAAAATCCCCGATCTTATTTCCTCTAAAATCTGGCAGGTAAAAGCTAAATTGGTACTTCCCATCTTTCACGGCATAGACATCAATTACCGAGACCTTTTCCAATGATTTGGCGATTTCATTGTCAGCAATTAATGCAGAATGGACAAACAAGTATTTCTCATTCGCTGCACTTTGCTTGTTTACATATAGTGGCGGTGATGAAATGGTCGTTTCATTGAGCGACTTGATGTAATCTACTTTAATATGGGCATGGGAAACCGTATCAATAGTTTTTCCTTTATACAACAAGTTCAGGTGATCACCTGCACAGATGAATTGGTTCCGGTAGTAATACACATAAATAATTTTATTAGAATTCGGGACCTTAACCAGGTTTCCATCTGTACAAAAAATTCCATCCACCTGTCTTTCTAGAAGGTTTGCAGGCATTTTAAATCCCGCAGAATCTGTCCTGTAAGTAACCAGCTTGTTTTGACCAGCCTGCACAACCCTTAAAACAAAGGAATTGCCTTCTGTATGAATGGCCTGGGTAAAATAAGGCGGTTTAGAAACTGGTTTAAGAATCCTGTTTGAGTTATTTCCTTCAAGCAGTAGTGGCTGGTTTCCATCCAGGGTATACACCGAATTGTCAGCAACCAAATTGGTATAGCCCTTAGTTAATTTGGTATGGTTTGGAATACCCAGTCTCACGGCCAATGTATCTTTTAAGTTAGAGTCAACCCTGACTAGCCTGTCAGGCGTATACAAATTCCCTATGTAAATGGAATCATGGCTATAACCTGCAAAATTACAACCTTCGGTCTTAAAATCTAAAATATTACCTGGCGTCACTTTAGAGGGAGGTAGTAAACGGATAAAATTGTTTTTATTATGCCTACAACCATTAGAAAAGAAGCACAATAAAATGACTACCAAAACACTCCCTAAAAGGCAAGTGACTAACAAAAGTATTCTTTTAAACATCATAAAAAAAGGTATATAGCCTGGGTTACAAACAACCCAGGCAAATTGAAAAGTTTAATGTTGTCTAAGAGGAATTGTACACGTTGGAGGAGGAAATCCAACAACGTTATAAACATAAGCAAGTTGGCCAATGTACGTACATTGTGCACCTGTATACGATGGATCGCAATCTACTGGATTTGAACCACGCCCAACATAACAAGTACCTCCAAGCTTATATGAGAGATAATCCGTGAATGTCCCCCTAGCTTTTATAGCAAACGTTGAGGTAACAGCCAACAGAAAAGCAGCTGTCATTAATAAATTCCTAATTTTCATTCTTTTAGTTGTTAAGTTAATTGCCTGCAATTTTAAGGATGCAGACTTGCCTTCTTATTCTAGAGTAAGGTCATTGGTCTTTTTAGGGTATAATAAGATAGCTATGGCACCCAGCGATAGAAATCCTACATTGAAAATCAAGTGCTGTGTCCAGGTCATGCTTTGCAAAATGCCCCCACAGGAACATGGGATATAGGGGCTGAATTTTAAAATGGCCACAATATAGGCCGAGAAAACAGCCATTAAACTAAATGCAAGGTATAGGACATAATATTGAAATCGTTTAATGGCTATAAGTACGGAAATCAGCAGCTCAATTCCAGGTATTGCAACAGCAATAATCCTAGAATAACTGTTTAACAAAGGAGATTTACCCAGTTCAATTCTGAATTTCTGATAATCCACCAATTTAGTTAAAGCAGCATAGACAAATAACAGTATAAATAGCGCACTGATGATCTCTACCAGGAGTATTCTCTTATTTGAGTTCATAAAAAGTAGGGTTATTAATTATTTGAAGGTGTAGGCCAGGTGGGCAACCCCTTCTTCATTTTATCTAAAGTCTCTGTATATACCTTCTCATCAGGTTGTCCTTTTTTCATTTGAACGGCTTTCTCCTCCCATTTAATTGCTTCGGTCGTCTTTCCAGTTTTATACAATAGATTGGCATAGGTATCATGTGCCTCTGGATCATTTTGATACCATTCTTCCATTGCGTACTTCATCACATCACAGGCAAATTTTAATACTTTAGGATCGTTTACGTTTTCAAATAGTGCCCAGGTTAGGTTATTGACATAATATTCTGGTCTCTTTAGTGCCTTTTCAAAATAAAGCATATAATATTTACCATAATTATTCCAATCCTTAACATTAAAGTAATACCCTATTCTTTTTCCATATACCATTTCTTGCCCCAAAGCACCAAATTTTGTGATAACTGTACGTTCTATTTTCTCCCAATCTACTGCTGAAGAATTTTGTCCAGCCATTTCAGGTATAAACTGCTTAGCTATTGTATACCTAATTGCATATTCAGCTTTATCAGGGCCTAAAACTGAATTTATTTTGCTCCGCTGTTTGAAAAAAAGTTTAAATCCTTTACTATCTGTAGTATTCATGTTCTCGCTGATGAACAATAAATGGTCTTTGTTCATCAATTGATCTTCTTTCAATTTGAACAAGTAGTTATTGACATAATCCTGTGCCAGGGAATCAGCTAACTTGAAATTTCCCTTTTCTTTAGCTTCTTTTACCAAGGGAGGTATTGCTGCATAATCGGCTTTTTTTTGGGCAAAGCCCAAGCTTGCAAGGCTCAAAAAAGCCAAACAAAATAGTAGTTTTTTCATTTGTTTTCGGTGTTAGTTTTTCTTACTTATTTTTATTTCAATGTGATAGTTATAGGTTTTCTTGTCATCAAGCTATCTACTTTGGCTTGCTCTGACGGTATTAACAAGCCTGGACCAGGCGTTCTACCTTTTGTATCTAATTCAAGGCCAGCTTTCCAACTTCTATTTTCAGCGGAAACCCCATCTACCATCCAGAGCGGAGCGGGCTTATCTTTCAAATAATGGTCAAAGAATTGTAACATGCGAATACTGAAATCATCTGCCTCCTTACCCAAAATACCATGATCCCCTTCTGAGTACGCAAGCATCCAGGTTTTCTTACCCATTCGTCTTAATCCTGTGAAAAATTGCTGAGCGTCCTTATAACTCGCTGCGGATCCATCTTTCCTTGTATGCATGATTAGAACCGGTGTTTTTACCATATGGATATTAAAAATTGGCGAGCTTTTAATATAACTTTCGGGAATAGCCCAAAGAGATTTTCCCATACGGGCTTGGCCGACAGGTTCGAAATAAACTTCCATACTGCTCCCCTCATCTGGATAAATATCACCATATGCACTAATCATGTTTGATAATCCGGAAGAAGAAACCGCTGCCGCGAACTTATCACTGTGAGTTATAAGATAGTTTGTTTGTAATCCTCCATAACTACAGCCTTGAAGTCCCATTTTTTTGTCGTTAACAAAAGGCAGTGTAGAAAGATAGCTAGCTGCGGAAATGATTGCATCATAAGTACCTTGCATAGGATCTCCAATTTTATAGTAGATATCGGGAGTGAAAACTAAGTAACCATGACTGACATAAGTTGGAATATTAATCTGACAACCATTACATAATAACTCAGGGGTAATAAAGACGTTCAATCCGTCTGATTTACGTTCATAATAATGAAATATTACTGGGTATTTTTTATTGGGGTCAAAATTCTCCGGTTTATATAGAATCCCCTGTAACTTTCTCCCATCCAAAGATTTCCAAGTATGCAATTCTGTAGTATACCAATTATACTTCTTCTGCGGTTGTAAATCACTTAACCTGGTAAAATTTTTAAAATCCTTAGTGCTGAAATAATTTGGAGCATCAGTAGAACTCATACGTCTAACCACATACATTTCAGATTTTGTTGCTTTAATTGGAGAGAAGTCGGATCCACCTGGAACATAACCACTATTTGTTTTATACAAATAGGGAGCCATGTGCAAAAGTTCAGGGTCTCCAGCTTTATCCAATTGTTTAAGAAAAAATCCATTTTTCTTATTCTCCTTGTTAAAAGCAGTTAGATATAATTTTTCATTCTTAGCTATTATTTTTACTTCATCAGATGCAAATGCATAATCGAAAATGATTTGATTTCTTTTTCCATAGCCATTGGTCAGGTTAATCGGAGTTTCTTTGTTTGATGGATCTAGTTTCCAAATATCATATCGATCATAAACCAATACAGACTCATCATCTTTTAGCCAGGCTGGTGGTAATCCTCCTCGACCAAAAGATGAGGCGTCTGGCATATCATCTCTATTAATGTCAGTCCATGAAACATTGAGTCCTTTAGTCAGGTTTTGAAGTCTTTCTGTTGCTATCTCATAACTAAAATAAACTTGCTTTTGTTTATCAAAGTATAGGATATATTTTGCGGAGGGGGAGAGTATAGCGGACTCCATCCCGTCTAGAAAATTTAAACGCTTTCTGTTGCCATTTTTTAAGGTAACCAAATCCCAACTGTATTCAATAGCAGTATTCCAGATATTCTGCCTATCAACCACCAGAGGATTCATTACCAAGGCTACTTTAGTTATATCATCTTCAGATTTCGAAAATTGAAAATCCTCGCCAGCTTGCTGTTGTAAACGGATCAAACGATGATTATCTACATCTATTACCGCAACATATCTTTGATCAATAGTAGCTTTTTCCTGTTCGGTTTGCAATTGTACATCCGTATAACTCCAAATTTCTACAACTCCATTTTTGGGTTTTATGGCTTCCTTTTTTCCATTTAATGAGGTGAGTATAAACTTTCCGTCTCTGCTAAAGGACTCCAGATAACCCAAGGTAAGCCCAGCCGTAATACCTGAAGAGTTTCTATCAGAGATACAAACAGCATTAGCCGAGTCAAATTTATAATGCCAAATCGAATCTCCAGCCTTAAACGCCAGCTGACGATGCTTAACATCAAGAATTAAGTTTTCCGGTTTGTAGCCTTCCCATATTTTAGAAACTTTTCCTGTAATAATATCTGCAATATTTATGGTTTGTTTCTGATCATTCCCTTGTGCAGATTTATATAAAATCAATACATCCTCGTTAAAATTCCAGCTATTCACATCAGTAAAAGAACGCTCTTTATTTGAGCTCAAATCTCTAATTAACAAAGTTTTTGAATTACTTTTAGATGGATATCCTATATAGTCACGATCTCCTGTTTCAAAAAGACGACAAGAGCTAATCTTTGGAATATATTTAATTCGACTTGTTCCAAGTATAAGCATACCCAGACTATCATTCTTATTGATAAAAAAGAAATATTTATCACTTAAGGTTCTAAGTGAGCCATCTTTCAGACCCTCGTTAAATTCCTTCTTCCATTTGCCATCTGTAGATTGCACAATCAAAGTCTTACTTCCAACAGGGACACCTTCAATAGTATAGAATACATACTGTCCATTTTTACTTATTTTTGACCACCCTAAAGAAGGCCAAGCTTTATAGGCTGTAGAATCTATAAGTGGTTTCTGTGCAAATAAACTGCTTACACAGAAAATCATCATCATTGTTAAAAAAAATCTCATCATATTTAAATTAATACCCAACTGTCTGCGCTAAATTTGGATTACTCTGTAATTCATACGAGTAAATAGGATAATACTGCTGGTAGCTTTTCCATGTCCCCCCTTTACTTTTCTTCGGAGTTACTCGGCCCATTACTTCGTCTACTTTTCCTGTTCGCTTCAGATCCAACCACCGGTGCCCCCATTCTGTAAAAAGTTCTATTCTTTTTTCCTTTAAAATAAGCGCAATCAAATCTTCTTGGCTAATATTCGGATTGGTATCCTTAACCAAAGGTAATCCCGCTCTGTTCCTGATCTGATCAATATCCGAAATGGCACCAGTTAGATTGCCCAACCGGGCCCTGGACTCTGCTCTGACCAAATACATTTCAGCGAGACGGATTACCGTACTGTATTCTGTAACAGGAGCATTCGTTATAGCGGATTGTTTTACCTTGTATTTATATGGATAGTAGTAAATTGTACCATTAGCATTTACACTACCCACCCAACTGTTTTTCCGCCCATCACCAGTTTCAAAATCTTCAATCAATTCACTGCTCAAATAAACAGGGTTAGAACCTGATGGCCCCTCATCAGGTATGACGAATACCTGGGCCTCTTGAGTATTAAATCCGATTCCCGTAGGTTGCAATTGCCAGATTGCTTCACGATTATTCTTTAAAAACACATTCCCTAAAGTTTCCAGCTGAAAAGATGTCTGATTTGACAAGAGCTGCGAAGCAGCTGTCTCAGCATCCGCCCATCTCCCGATAAAAAGATAAGTCCTTGCCAGCAACGCAGTTGCAGCCCATTGGTTCGGTCTCACCCGTTCTTCTGATCCTGGGGAATACTCTGCGATCCCATCTCCTTTCAAATAACCACTCCCCAGCAAGCCTTGCGCAGCTTTCAAGTCTACTACAATTTGATCATAAACCTGAGTTTTCGCAGTTCTCTTGACCACCGCATTGACCGTATAATCTGTACTTAATACCAATGGCACATCACCATATAAGTTAACCAGGTAGAAATAATAGAAAGCCCGCATAAAATAAGCTTCACCCAATAAATGTTGCTTAACTGCTGGAGTTAAGCCAGAAGAAGATCCAAGCCCTTCCAAAGCGGCATTGACCACATACAACCTCTGATAAGTATTGCCCCAAAAATCATTACTGACATTTAATGAGGTAAGCGAATTTTGATAATATACGGTCAGTCCCTCGTTTCCTGCGCTTATATAATAATCCAGCTCATCTGCAGATAAACCAGCTATACCAGATAAGCCGCTGATTTCTCGTGGAAATATTGGGTTGCCATTACTTAAGTTTACATATAGGGAAGTGATCGTACCAATTGCAGTCGCGTCATTGCCGTAGACATTCTTAGAACTGACACTAGTTACTGGGCCGTCTACCTCAACGAGTTTTTTACAACTGCAGAGTCCAAAGACGGAAAGGACTAAAGTCAAAATGGAAATCGTTTTAAAATTCATTTTGTTATATTTTTAGATTAAAAACATTTATAAACCCACTTTTAAACCAATGGTAATTACTCGTAATGGAGGAAGTGTAGTTGAACTTTTTGTCTCAGGATCCAGTCCTTTATAGCTGGTTAAAGTCCATAAATTCTGTCCCTGAACAAATAAACTGCAATTTTGTAGATGTACATGCTTACTCCAGTTCCCAGCTAATTGCCAGGAAAGTGAAACATTCTTTAAACGGACATACGAAGCATCAGTCCAAGCAGCATCACTATTATATACGTTAGTTAAGGCTTGAGATACCTCAGATTTGTTTGTTGAAAATCTTTGTGTACTTGAAATATCACCAGGCTTCTGCCAACGGTCCATCAGACTTGCCAGTTGATTTCCATAACCAGACCCATGACCTTGACCTGGAAATCCAAATCCAAATCTCTGATTTT
The DNA here is from genome assembly GCF_032678445.1 of Pedobacter nutrimenti. Classification (GTDB taxonomy): domain Bacteria; phylum Bacteroidota; class Bacteroidia; order Sphingobacteriales; family Sphingobacteriaceae; genus Pedobacter; species Pedobacter nutrimenti_A. Next base: position 213,433 of record NZ_JAVTSQ010000004.1, on the reverse strand, counting down.
TGGCAATCTGTTTCACAAAAGAGAACAGAAAATCTAACTGAAAACCTTTATAGGAAAATGAGTTTTGAAAACCTCCATAAAACTTCGGTGCCTGATCAATAAACACAGTTGCATCTAGACTGGGATCAGGTTTCGATGTAGGATTGCCATTGTGGTCTGCAAACTGATACAATCCAGTTGCTGGATTTACCCCCAAAAAATGATACACACGCACAGCACTTAATGGATCCCCAACAATAGGTTTAGAAGGAAAGCGTATATCATTAGTAGCAGTTAATAAGGTCTTAGGTATCGTTACATTGACACTGCTTGTCCATTTAAAATCCTTATTCTGAAAATTCGCACTTGTGATAGCTAACTCCCATCCTGAATTTTCTATTTTATCTGTTTTATTCTGGTCTATAGCTCCAAAACCAGTAGTCAATGGAAGAACATAGCTACCTAGCTGATTGGATGAACGATTCCTATAATAATTTGCATTCAAAAGTATTCTATCTTTCAAAAACCCCAAATCCAATCCAAACTGCAATTTTCGAGTCTCCTCCCATTCGAGATAAGGATTCGTTAAACGGTTTGGTTGATAGGCAACAATTCCCTGATAGGAGATGCCTTGCTGAAGAGGATCATACAGGCTTAAAAAGCGATAATCCCCGATCTGATCGCTACCAGTTGTGCCATAACTAGCCCGTAGCTTTCCAAAACTTAAAAAGGGTAAATGATCTTTAATCAACTTTTCGCTGGAAAAGACCCAGGCACCACCAACAGCAGCAAAATTGTTAAACTGACTTTTAGGTCCAAACCTTGAACTTCCATCTCTTCTGCCTGTGAAGTTTAAAATATATTTATCTTGCCAATTGTAATTGATCCGACCGAATACTGCATTGTATTTATAAGTGGAACTTATTGAAGAAAGTGCATACACACTAGTCGCCGAGAGGATATCATCCATGACCAGATCGTTACTAAAACCTTGCGCTAGAATACCAGATCCAAGACTTGTAATTTTAGAAATAGTTGTACCCAAAAGTATTTCTAGTTTACCTTGACCAATATAATGATTATAGATTAGTTGAGGTTCTACAGACCATGAATTGATATCCTGATTTGCGAATAGAGTACTTCGAGGGACATATGGAGCAACTTCTGGTGGTTGAGATTGAAGAAGAACCTTGTTAACGATGTTAGTTTTCAAGTTATTGTAACCAAAAACACTCTTCATCTCAAGTCCAGGTACTAATTCATAGCTCAAATTCATGTTGCTCATCAAGTTACTTGTTTTATTTAAAAAACTATCGAACATATACCCCATTGGATTTAAGGCAAAGGTTGTATATCCAGAAACATCGGGCGCCCAATTGATGCTGCCATCAGTTTTAAATAAAGCAGGAGATACAGGAGCCAGCTCCATTGAAAACTCTGTTAAATCATTATTCGGCAATTTATTATCATCTAGCAGATAGTTTCCTGAAAACTGAATTTTGAATTTCTGGTTAGTGGAGGTATTGTTGAGATTAAAGTGTATAGAAGTTTTATTGTCCGCGTAATGACCAGGAAAAACTGTAGTTTCCCGATGATGCCCTGCCCCTACTAAAAAGTTGGTCCGATCATTCCCTCCAGACACTGAAGCATTCAAATCCTGAAAGGTAGCAGTTCCACCAATCAGTTCCTTTTGCCAGTCCGTATAACGGGAAGTATCCCAGTTGCCATTTAAATCACTGTCGGTATAAGGACCAACCTCGGGCGCAGTGATACCGTCGTTTCTTAAAGCCTCCCTTCTCATTTCAAGATATTGTTGTGAATTCATTAGATCCAGCTTTCTGGGAACTTTTGCCCAACCTGATTGGAGATTCAGGTTTACTCTTGTATCTCCTGCCTTTCCTTTTTTTGTCGTAATAAGTATGGCTCCGTTAGCGGCACGCGAACCGTAAATTGCAGTTGCATCAGCATCTTTTAACACATCTATACTTTCGATATCAGAAGGATTGATAAAGCTCAATGGATTTCCAAATGAGCTTGCAGTTCCGTATGGCACGCCGGAACCTCCAACAATTGAATTGCCTCCTGGTAACAGCTGAGAAAAATAAGGAACCCCATCTATAACATACAAAGGATCATTTCCATTGCTAATGCTATTTTGCCCTTGTATCCTCACTTTAACTCCAGTTCCTGCAAATCCACTAGCTTGCTCTATAAACAATCCTGGCACTCTTCCTTGCAACGCAAGAAGCGGATTATTCACCGGCTGTTTCTCAATCACATCTGCTTTTATCGTAGTCACATTACCAGTACTCAATCTTCTTGTCGTTGTTCCATAAGCAATCACCTGAATCTCATCCAGCTTCGACAAACTCTGCTCCAGCACCACGTTCCCCATGTTTGCCGAAGCACTCACTTCCTTTGGCAAATACCCAACAAAACTCACCTCCAGCACAGCGCCCTCTTCCACGCCTCTCAGAAAGAACTTCCCATCCTTATCCGTACTCACGCCTTTCCCTGTTTTCTTTACCTTCACACTCGCGCCAGGAAGCGGATGATTCTCCGAATCCACCACCCTACCAGAAGCGTCAATGCTAGCCCAGCGATTAGCCAGGCGTTCCAGAAAGGTGGGTTCTTTAGGTTTTAAACTAATATTCTTATCATTGATCGTGTATTCTAATGCCTGTCCGCTCACTACTTTTTCCAGTACTTCTGGTAATGCGGCTTCTTTAAAATACACATCTATTTTCTTGGTATCGTCTACTTTTTCTGGTGAATACAATACGTTATATCCGGTTTGTTTTTTGATCTCTTTAAAAATCTCCTCCAGGCTGGCGCCTTTCTTACTGTAGGTAAGTTTCTGGGCAAAGGTAGCGGCGGTTACCTGCATCAGGCAGGTGGTCATTATCACTATGATCAATTTCATAATCAATAGTATTTTTGGCGGCAGCCAACAATACGGCATGCCTTGGTTAAAAGCATATTTATTCATACTTTAGTGTTTTGGGTTAATACGTAAATGGATCTAACAATTTGTTTTTAAGGGTTAACTCAGAATATTTGCCATGAGGGTGCTAGTCACACTTTCATGGCTTTTTTCTTCTAAACCGCGGTCGTATTAACTTCCTTTGCTTTTAATCTTTTTCATTTTTTTTGTCGGTTAGTATTTGTTGATATGGTTACTTATGGGCTGGTTAGACCCGTTTTAATGATTCATTGTTAGGGTAATACAGTTATTTTCCTTCCTTCTATTTTAAATCTGGCTGTTCCTGTAGATTCTATGGCTTTTAAGATACCAGATACCTGGTCGTATCTGGATACAGAACCACTAAGCAGCTTTTGGGGTAAATCGTTATTTTGGTAAATGATGTCTACGTCGTACCACCGGGCAATTTGCCGCATAACGTTTTGTAGCGGTGTGTTTTTATAGGCAAACAGACCGTTTTTCCAGGCAATGGCTTCATCGGTGTTCACTTCGGCTATCTTAAGTTGGTTATTGGTTAGCGTAGCTTGCTGGCCAGGTTTCAGGGTTGCGTCGTTCACTCTTACGCTTCCCTCCAACAACGTAGTCTTAGTACCCGGTTCATCATCGTACGTGTTAATATTAAAGTGGGTTCCGAGCACGGTAACCTCCTGATTTTTGGATTTCACCACAAAAGGTTGGAGTTTATTCTTAAATATTTCAAAGTAGGCTTCGCCACTAAGTTCAACTACCCGCTGCCCACGCCCATTAAAGGAAACAGGATAAATCAATTTAGAAGCGGCGTTAAGCCATACTTTGGATCCGTCAGGGAGTCGGATCTGGTATTGTCCCCCTTTGGGGGTTTCGATTGTGTTAAGAGCATTCGAATATTGATGTGGAGATCCTGAACTAAATTCAGGATGACGACCGCTAATATCACTCGCCGTTTTATAGACTACCTGCCCATCAGCAGTTTTTGTAATCTCCACCCCCGCTTCCTTCGCAAGCTCACCATTAGCCGCATCGGTTAGTGATACGCGTTTGCCGTTAGACAGGACTAAGTAGGCTTTGTTGCCTCCGGGTTTGATGTCGTTACTAGCGAGTCCGAGGTCCTGAACTGAATTCAGGATGACGTGGCGGCTAGAGTTGATGTAAAAGAAAACACCCGAACCAACGATTAAAAGAACGGCTGCTGCCGCAGCAATGCGTGACCATAATTTAAATCTCCTGAATTTTAAATACTGAGTTTCATAGGTAAGCATACTCGCTTTGATCTCCGCCCATAGTTGCTGCAACCATACTTGTTGTTTGTTATCGTCCAGGTCTTCCCAGGCTGTACTTTTATTGTCGTAGTTATCCACCAATTGCTCCACCAGCAGCGTTTCTTCTGGTGTACATTTCCCTTCTAGGTACTTTTCTAATAATTGATCTAACTCTTCTGCATTCATTTTTTCTGGTGCTATTAAACAATAACACGTACCAACAAGCAAATGGTACTATAAGAAAATGAAATATTTTTTAAAACTGTAAATAACATCTTATGATGGCGTGTTTTTACATGGTTTAAGGGCGGGATAGATATATTCATAAACTGCTATAAGGCGTCAATTTCATTACAGGCAGTTGAAATATGATCCAATCCGTAAAGAAAAGATCCCTCGTCTATCTGCATCCACTGAAAAAGGTTTATATTTGTATTATCTTATTCCCGTTAGTCCCTGAAGCAATTCAAACTAGCGGGTTTCGTTTTTTATAGAGATGATGTTTTCTAACTCTACTCTTGCTACTTCCTACAAAACTATGTAAAGTTTGTTTCATTATCATTAAGCAACCCATTACATGTATTGCTTTTTCTTTTTTTTAAGGTATAATCTGATTGTCCCGTCTTGAATTTGATTGTTAGTAATCAATAAAAACCCGCCACTAAACCATGTAAAACACGCCATCATGAGATGTAAACTACATATTTATATCATTCGCCTCTCTTTTGGCAAATACAAATGATTAAAAATGCCCTCATATTGTCGCGATTACACCTCATTTCTATGACTTGCCCTCTGTAAATTTGGATAACAACAAACCAATGGAAACAAAATGAGAAAGATCAGAATTTTCGAACACATCTCCCTCGACGGTATAATAGAACATGACGGAGATTACATCTATGGCGCATGGACAACTCCTTACCGAAGCCCTGCCGGGGCAGCAATGCTTTTTGAAGCCTATGGTCCAAACTTTGACCTCATGCTTGGCCGCAACACCTACGATATATTTAGTGGCTTTTGGCCTAACGCCGGAGATTTCCCAATGGCAAATGCCATAAACGCCGCAACCAAATACATCGCCACCCACAGACCAGACAGCCTGGAATGGGGCCCTGTGCAAGACCTGGGCGAGGATATTGTAGAGGCAATTCGCCATCTCAAGTCCACAGATGGTCCCGATGTAATCGTTGTAGGAAGTTCTACGTTAACTTCTGTATTGCTAGACCAGGGACTAGCCGATGAGGTTGTGCTCATCACTTACCCAGTATTGCTTGGCCAAGGTAAACGCTTATTGTCAGACAGTATAGATGCCCGGGAACTTGAGTTTGTCAGCTCCAAGTCCACACCAACCGGTTTACACATCAATACCTATAAACACCTCGGACCACTAAAAAAATAAACTACATACTTTAAAAATTGAATTACCTCATCAGGTACCAGGTATTAAAAATATTTTAAAAAAAGACAAACAAACTTGTCTTTTAAATAAACAAACTGTACATTTGGATAATTAAACTAATCTTTATGTTATGAAAACTCTTATCAAAATCGCTCCCTTCGTTGGCTTATTCCTTATTGTAGTGGGAATTCCAATCCTGTTTACCTCAAAGTCATCAACTGCTGAAATTCCGCTGCTGGTAGGACTATTCACCTTATTTAACTCCTTTCAAGCTAGAGAAGATGAAAGATCAGGTGCCATCAGGTCTTCTTCGGCTTTTATCGCATTAATTGCAGGCTATACCATAAAACTCGTGATCAGCAATCTTTATCAAAACCACATCATCTCCTTCGATCTGATATCGATCAATTACTTTCTGATCATTGTTTTTGCCCTTGCAAACCTGATCCGCTATTCCAGACTATACATCTTTATGGCATAAGCCCAAACCATGAAGAATACTATAAAAGTGGAACGTGCCAAGCACGACCTTACCCAGGCCGCATTGGCAGACAAAGTAAATGTTTCCAGACAGACCATTAACTCCATAGAAATTGGAAAATTTGTTCCATCCAGCATACTGGTGTTAAAAATTGCCGCAGTATTTAACACCACGGTAGAAGAAATCTTTACCCTCGAAGAGAAAGACTGGACCTAAGCAATTAGAGTGAGATACCTCGCCTTATAAAAATTGAATTACCTCATCAGGTGGTAAAACAGTTATTCCGGCATCTTTAAAATCCTTCAAATTCCTGGTCACAATAAAATCCATATCCGTTATTGAATTTGCTGCAAATATTTGAATAGCATCTTCAAAGTCCTTATGATTGGACATCAGGCTTTTTTTTATAATGGAGGTATCGATAGAGATGAGATTAATAAAGTCTAATAATGCATATAACAACTCCCGAAGTTCTTTTTCGCTAACATGTTTTTTCAACAGATAATGCGTAGTAGCGAAAGAGTGAGAAGACGTGAAAAGTCGAACCTTCTCTTTTTCAGCTAAGTCAAAGATTTCAATTGCAAATTTACTAAAGGGTGGTCTGTCAGCAAGAAGATCGATTAGGATATTCGTATCTACAAAGACATTCTTCATAAATGTTTGCTTTCAAAATAATTATTCAGCTCCTTTTTCTCATCAAAATCTGCAGGTAACTTAACCGCCCCTACTAATTTCCTAAGTTTTGGAGAAATCTGTTTTGTCTCTCTATGTTCCTCTGTTAGTGTCTCCAGATACTTTTCTATTAATTCTGACAGACTTCTACCGGTTTGCTTAGCATAAGATTTCGCTTTTTTAATAACGTCCTCTTCTACAGTTAATGTAAGTTTTGTTGTCATGGCACGTGTATTTAAAACAAAGATACGTACTTGCTCCGAGAATAAAAATATGTTTATGCTCGAATTAAAAAAATGGTCTGCTGTAAAATCGCCGCAGTATTTAACACTACTGTAGAAGAAATTTTCACCCTCGAAGAGAAAGACTGGACCTAATTATACAATACATACAGCAGAGCCAGAATAGATAACCTGTCTGCTGTATTTTTTAAATAATGCAAGGCTGTACTCAACTGGTTCTTTACCGTCTGCTCACTCAGGCCCAGTTTAGCCGCAATCTCAGCCGTGCTGTAATTTTCCTGCCGGCTGAGTTTAAAGATCTCTTTTGTCCGCGGCGGCAGCTGCTCAATCGCAGCCTCCAGATTTTCCCGCAGATCTTTAGCCTCAATAGAAGCAACCGGATCCATATGAGGCTCCTGCTTTTGATTCACAAGCTGCGTTAAAACCGCATATTCCCTGCGGCTCGCATTCTTCCTGAAATAATCCACAATCTTATTCCGGGTAATATAATACAGATAAGGCTTAACAGCCGTTACATTCCCCTTATCCAGCCATACATGAATAAAAACATCATGCACCAGATCATGCGCATCATCCAGCGACAACACCTTCCTACTCACCCATGCCGTTAACTCCGGCGAATATTGCTGATAAACCTCAGTAAAAGCCCCCTCATCCCCCTCCTTAAGTAAAGCAGTTAATTCAGCGTCAGAAAGCTTATTGTACATCCTATTCATTTACATATTGCTATGGCAAAGCCGGTTACTAAATCTTTCTGCAATTTAAATATTCCGCTTCAATATATGGTTATATTTTTTTCACTTCACCTAAAATATTCTATTTAAGCTATAGTTTAAAGCAAAATTTTGACAGAAATAGTAATGAGGTAACCGCTATTCAAAAAAGCCCTGGAAAATTTCCAGGGCTTTTAGTGTTGGTTTTGGTTATACGGTTTTATAGATTTGCTATTTCTTCAGCTGTAAGACCTGTAGCTTCTGAGATTTGTTCCGGAGACAAGCCCATCTTTTTTAAGGATAGAGCAATTTCTTTCTTTTCCTCAACCCGGCCACGCTCCTCACCATCAAGAAATGACTGTTCCCTAACGGCTTCGTTATCCCATTTCCTCTTCAACTCCTGATCGTATATGTCCTGTTCTTCCTTTGTCATCTTCGTATAATCCGCTATATTATATAGTTTCTCAAAAATCGTCTTTCGTAAATGTGGCGGCATATCATCCATTTCGCTTAAGTGCTTTAAGTAGTATAGCCACCTGTCCAGCTCAGATTCCAATTCATTACTGGTCTTAACAAAGTTACTCAATTCAATGAATGTATACCCAAGTTCATCATAAAATATTTCTCCCGTATCTCTGTCACACAAACAGATATCACGAAAATATCGCTCCTGGACTTCCAGGGTTTTTTCTAAAATAGCCACAAAATACACTTCAGTAATATCATACTTCCACGTATCCATTTCTCCTTTGGGTGCCTGCTCGCTGATCAGTCTGGAGGTGTAAAATATTGCTCGCTTTTTAAAATTAACAGGCTTACCATTTTGCACTTCTATCAGAAACTTTTCACCCTTGTCTCCGGTGCAGAGCAGATCAAATATCGCCGACCCTTCCTTTTTATTATTGCCATGATGTTCGGTCTTGTTATAGACCAGATCTACAATTTTTTTTCTCCCTTTGAAAACCTCATTTAGGAACGCGATTAGTAAGTCTTTATTTGGATCCGTCCCAAAAATTTTCTTAAAACTCCAATCCAACATCGGATTAATGTACTTCGTACTACTCATAATTTACACTTGATTTTTTAAAAATGACTTCAAGTGTAACGATAGTTTTTCTAAATAAAAATTTTCATAAAAATCTGTAAATCAATATTTTGAAAACAAATTTAAATAAAAATAAGTCGTTACAAAATATGGTAATCAGAACTCAAAAATTTAATAAACAACAACCAATTTTCTCTTTCACCACCCTCCCCGGTCTGCACCCAAGAAAATAGGATTTAATGGTCGAACCTCAAGGCCTGTAAGGCCCAGAGAGACCATAAATCCTATTTTCACCTATTAAGCCAATTCAAGACAAAAAAAAATGTTGCTCAGTTTTACCCCAATTTTCTCGAATGATGAGATTAAAGGCAAAATGGAAACAGCTTTGGAAATAGCCCAGGCTTAAACATGATAAAATCAAAATTTTGGCAAACCCTCCAATATTATCATATTAATATTAAATATTAATTTTTAAATAAATATTGACACCTTTAATTATTAAACATACCTTTGTAACATTAACTAACAACAAAATAATTAAACAATGGGAAGATTTTTAAGAACAGGAATTATTACAAGATTTAGCACATCAGTTAAATCAGTGGAAGCTTTACAAGCTAAAAGTGAACTCTCAATAGAAGCATTTGCAAATGCTTCAGTAGACAATCCTACTTCATTCAACCTCGAAAAAACCGAAGAAAAATATATCTGGACACTAAAACCGGAAATTTTAGAAAAAGACCTGCTACCCTTTTTAGAACAATACTATAAAGATATTTATGAAAAAGAAAACACCTTTAGAAGTGAACGCGAGGAGATTTTAACATTCTTAAAGTCTAACCCCACATCGTCAATGATAACTACCTTCGCAAATGAAAGCATAAGTAGTGTCTTCCATCAAGAGACGAGATCCGATAAAATTTTTGTCACTGTAGGTTCAGAAGAGATAGAATTTGACACCAATACGTTTATTTTAAGCCACGAGGGTAAAATAGTATTTGAATGCATCTATGGACATCTGGGATTTTTTCAAAAATCCATCAGAAAAGTCTATCAGCAGAGCCCACTAGGAGGCGGATTAGTTGTAAATGTTAGCAGGTAACTGTGATGGAATTTGATTAGCAATAAAAAAGTTTTTCCCTTTCACCACCCTCCACGGTCTGCACCCAAGAAAATAGGATTTAATGGTCGAACCTCAGGGCCTTACAGGCCCTGAGAGACCATAAATCCTATTTTCACTCCCCTAAACTAAATTGATGCTAAAATGGTGGGTGATTCAGATTCTAAATCAAAACACTGTATTTACATGGAATATAAAATAAACTCAGAAAGACACTACTATGAAACCATGGTTAGTATCTATGATCTAATGAATAAAGGTGAATCGAACTTGAACGAATCTGAAACGCAACAATTAATTTCCATGACAACTGCTGCTGAAAAATTTGAAGATGAAGTTTTAGGACTGAAGCCTGTTAAACAACCTGAGTCTCTACCAGAAGCCATTGAATTATTTATGTTTGAGAATAAGATTTCACAGGCCAAGCTTGCTGACGAATTGGGAATTGGTAAACCGAAACTGTCTCAGATAATGACAGGGAAGCGCAAACCAGATGTATCTTTCATAAAAGCCATCTATTATAAACTCAAAATAGACCCTAAATTTATACTAGAGCATATTTAATTTTAAGCCCTACTATTTAGTCAATTTTCCAGGAACCATTTTTTTCTTCCCTTTCACCACCCTCCCCGGTCTGCACCCAAGAAAATAGGATTTAATGGTCGAACCTCAGGGCCTGTAAGGCCCAGAGAGACCATAAATCCTATTTTCACCCATTAAGCCAATTCAAGACAAAAACTAACGTCACCCAGTTTTACCCCCATTTTCTCATGCTTTTTTGGATAAAATTTCTCTTTGTTAGCCGTTCCATTTCAAAAATCAGCAATAATTTTTTATTAGAATTTCCCATCTCTACATTGGTGCAATTCAGATAAAATATGACAGAAAAATTTAATGGACCCGAACAGGGCAGCATGTATGACAAGCTTTTCCGTGAAAACATGGAAGACACCCTACCCGACGTTATTAAAGATGTACTCCATCTCCATATCGTAAAAAGTGAAGAGATCGCAGATGACGTTCAGCATACCAAGGAACGCAAACCTGATCTTTTAAAAAGAGTTGAAGACGACCAGGGGAAGGTCTTTATACTCCACATTGAATACCAGCGCGACAACGAGAAAAATATGGCTTTCCGCATGGCAGAATACAGCATCATGCTGCAAAGAAAATATGGACTGCCAGTGACCCAGTTTGTGATTTATATTGGTGCAGGAAAACCCACTATGCCCATGCGGATCAGGAACAAATACCTCCATTTCTGGTATAACCTGCTCACATTTTCGGAGATCGATTACCAGGTATTTCTAAACTCAGATAAAATAGAACAAAAGATGCTGGCCATTCTCGGAGATCTCCAGATTGAGGATACAGAAATGATCTTACAACAGATCGTTCACGAAATAGAAAACAAAGGCATTGGAGAATTAGAACAAGGAAGATATTTAAAACAATTGCGCGTTTTGATGCAATTGCGTAATTTAGAGAAAACATCAATTAAAAATATGGCACTAACAGGAAAAATATTTGTAGAAGAAAAGGACATCTTGTACATCAGAGGTGAAATTAATGGAGAGATTAAAGGTGAGATCAGAGGTGAGATTAAAGGTAAGATGGAAGGTAAGATGGAAATAGCCCAGGAATTAAAAAAAGAAGGCTTATCTAACGAATTTATAGCCAAAACCACCAAACTTTCGATTCAGGAAATCGAAGCGCTCTAATACCTCCCCCCAGTTCTTCCAATTCATGGAAGAACGCGCGCCAAACACTCCAATTTTCTGCGCAAAACCACAAAATATAATATTAAAACCCACATAATAGGATAGCTGCATCAACAATAACCAATTTTCTCTCTAACCACCCTCCCCGGTCTGCACCCAGGAAAATAGGATTTAATGGTCGAACCTCAGGGCCTGTAAGGCCCAGAGAGACCATAAATCCTATTTTCACAAAAAAACTTACTGATAAGTAAACATCACAGTCGATCGGCAATCTCTGTCTGCAATTGCCCTTACCCAATGCGCACTAAAACCTTTTGGAAATTCATAGTCAATACTTTGCCCTGCTTTTACCGAAAAGCTTTTATAACTATGAAAACCAGTCAGATCAAAATCAATTTCCAGCGTAATATTCACATCCCTGTCTGCCGTAATCGATACCTTTTTCCGGTCATATCCCGTCATTAAATAAGGCAGAGACGGCACACCCGCCTTCACATCCGATTTCTTCCAAACACCCCCCTGGCCCCTTGGTTTTCCCATTTTCCACAAATCATCAATGCCCCCATACCATAGCCCATTTGCGCTGTTCCCAAAAAAATGTCCATCAGCAACCGCGTTCTCTTTGGTTCCACTCAACACCAATAAACCTCTCCAGGTACAGAAGTCCGTGATCTTTTTATCGTGAGTAGTTACCGGCCGCATAGCAATATATCCGGATTCACGTCCTACCTCATAAAACGTACCCTGAATATTGAGCATAAATCTTTCTGATTCAACTTCACGTTTATCTCTCGAAGCAAACGTTTCATAAACCAGAGAACCTGCCGGCAAACGGAACGTACCCGTTTTATCTTTGATAATCACCGAAGCCTCATCTATAGAATAGTTTTTCTTGATGGCCAGCAACCTTTCCATTTGTTTTGTACTGTCGGGCGTACTGCTCAAAAACTGCAGTTTTTCATCCACTTCGCCATATTTTTTCTTACCGCCGCTTATATCGAGAACCTGGAGGTTTTTATTATAGCCCGATGGCCGGATGAGGTTTTCATGAACAGCAGCATTTTCATGAATACCTGCAAGAGCACTGAACATCTGGTCCTGCTTTTCCTGCATTTTACCCGTAAAATGGAAAAATGCAGATGCAGTACAATCTTTATCCGTTTTAAAACGTACCCAGTTAGCATTAAAGTTTGCAGGGAACAGAAAATAACTGTAACCCTTTGCTGGTACCGATATCGTTTTATAATCCACCCAGGTATTGTTGCCCAATTGATCAATCTGGATGGTAAAACGCACAGTCTGATCTGAGTTCTGCGTTAGGTGAAGTACTTTTTCAGGAAAACCCTTTACCAGAAAAGGATCAGAAACCACACCAGCCCTAACCTTGTCATTTTCCCATGGCCCACCCCAGCCTGTTGTACTGCCCCAGCTTTTCAGGTCATTCCACTGGCCAAACCAAAGGTTAGACTGCGCACGTCCGGCCATCGGGTTTTCCAGCACGGTAGTTTCGTCGGTAGAGATCACGATCTGGTTGTTCCAGCTGCAAAAATCAGGAATATAACGTAAATGACTATTTAAAGGTAAAATACCACCGCTGTTCTTTCTGGAAAAAGTTATAGGAAAATCATACATCATACCATGCATATCCATGATCATTTTATCCTTACCTACCGCTCTGATCCGTGGCCATTCTGTATACCAGCCACCACGATGGTCATAGGTATGTGCTGCTTTGGGTAAGCGGTAAGTATACCACTGCCCATGATCCAATAATTTCAGCATCACAGAACGCTTGTCCCAGCCAATAGACCACAACGGGCTTTTGTCATCAGGCGAACCGTAGATTCCTCCAGGCCCGGTTACATCGGTAAACTGCCTGCGTTCAATAATTTTCCAGGCTTTGCCATCCCAGCTCGCCAATACGCCCTTTTCCTCCTCATTTTGGGGCAGATCACCAGCCTCAAGATCTTCTTTCCGTATTTTAAAAACAGCATCTTCTCCATTATTGGCCACAACAAGTTGCTTCTGTGCAGTATAGGCACCCTTACCATGCCAGCCGGGCACGGGTTTGTTAAACAACTTTTTAACCTCAAGCGTATGTACATTGGCCTCATATAACATGCCCTCCATATCATAAAAATAAACCATGTTTACCGGATCTGTTAAGTGACGTGCAGTGGCGGTCATCCTGCCCGGCATCACCGAAAACGGAATTACCCGCACATGGCCTTTTTCATCTATAAAATAATTACTGGTAATCAGCTGCCTGGATTCTTTGTGGATCATCCGGTTTGCGGGCGTTCCACCAATGCTTTCCGGATGTACAGTTACCTTTAAATCAGGATCTATGCTATAGAGCTTATCAGAACTTCCCTTCGGCATATGTGGCGAATAGGTAACCATCCATAATTGTCCTGCCCAGGGCGTAAGAGCGCCTATACCATTCTCGGCACCATCGCCATTGGTCTTTTTCGTGCTGTTTGGCAGGGTCCAGCTTTCATTAAATGTAGCCAGGTGCGGATAAACTCCGCTGACCTGCAGAGGTCTGGCAGTTTGTGCCCACGTATTCATCGAAACAAGCGATGTAGCCGCAAGCAGAAGAGATATTTTTCTCATCGTCATTATTGTGTTGTAGGTTTATTGATTTTTTATTTGGTTGGTATGTCAATCATTTTGAATTATTGGACATTTATGTAAATTTAGCAGGTCTTGGTTCCAAAGCCAACCTGTAGACTATGCAATACCAAATCAATATCCTGAACAAGCTATACAACTAAAAAACAACCGGTTACAACAAATGAAAAATGATTCTGAACAAGCTGATAAGCTGATTTTTTTCCAGTTACTGGGCATTTGCTGTGAAAAAATAGCAGTGAAGGTTGGAAAAGAAGACATTTCTGAATGGAAAAACAGCGATTATGAGATGCTGAGCCGGCAGTTGTTCAACCAAACCAAGGTCAGATTAAGTCCCGAAACGCTAAAAAGAGTATTTGGTAAACTAAAAACTTCAACACGTTATTATCCCCAGGCAGCCACAAGAGATGCGCTCGTACAGTTTTTAGGTTATCGCGACTGGTACGAATTTGAACTGATGAATTCCGTTCAAAATGAAAAGGCTCCCCTGAGCGAAAAGATAGATATACCTGTTGCAGATGTGGTGCCACCTGTTTCTGTAACTCCCCCAAAAAGGACTTATACATCTTATAAATATAGCTTACTGATAGTCCTGATCCTGTTATCGGCTTCCGTATTATACTTTTTCGTATTCAATCATCAAAATGCTGGTCAGGTTAAATTGGTCTGTGTCAATCCAGAAGGCATAATGCCGCACTCTGCCATCTTCAAATTAAAAGGAAACAAAACAGACACGCCTTCAGACCTTGTGGTTGATTTTGGTGATGGAAAAAAGAGAAAATCCATCGGTACAGATCAAATTGTTAACCATTATTATGAACATCCGGGTCGGTTCTTTCCAAAACTGTACCATGAAAACACCATTCTGGACACCACCATTGTTTACCTGAAAAGCAATGGATGGACAATTCAAACCCATGCAATCGCCGATACGGCCTGGTTTCAACAGATAAAACTCAAAAATACCGACCCGAATAACGTATTTACGGCAAGTGCAGCTGAAGTGGCCGCTGCAGGT
Source organism: Pedobacter nutrimenti (assembly GCF_032678445.1). Taxonomy (GTDB): domain Bacteria; phylum Bacteroidota; class Bacteroidia; order Sphingobacteriales; family Sphingobacteriaceae; genus Pedobacter; species Pedobacter nutrimenti_A. The sequence continues at coordinate 198,185 of NZ_JAVTSQ010000004.1, read as the reverse complement.
ATAGATACCAATAAAACATTTTTGGTTTCCTTCCTCAATATCAAACCAACAGACATTAGTGCCGATAATCTGCAAATGACCGCCTATATGAAAACATCCCTCCCCCGAAAGGGTGTTAGGTGCTCCCAGGCAGACATTGTCATTTACGGAGAAAGAGATATACATTATATAGATATCATAAAACCCGAATGTGCAGTATGGGCTGGTTTCAAGTTTTCAGAAAACCTGAAAGATGGGGAAACCACCGATCTTAGATCATTAGGTCATGACCTGACATCGGGAGCCAATATTATCCTGAACATTGCCAATAAAAAAGTAAAGCTACTCATCAATAACCAGCTGGTTTTTCAAACCCACTACAACAAACCGATCGGTAAGGTAATGGGCATAAAGATTATGTTTACCGGTATCGGGCAATTCAAAAACTTTCAACTTAAAGACCTTAAGACCGGAAGTACCCTGTAAATAAACAATTACCTTGTTCATTTAGCACAGCAAAAACACAACAATACGCTGATTAACAAATAATTACCTTACACATTCTTTTGCAATAATTTTGCAAGGCATAAATGCCTCGCACCTTCCCCCTATTGTAATAAATTTACGATAACCAAATAGCAACCGCACATCCACCACAACACAAATCATCTGGAAACTAATTAGTTAACAAAAAATTAACCTTAACCAAACTTAAATATGAAACGTAAATTATTAACAGCACTGTTAATTATTATCTCCTATGCTATAGTAACCGCTCAGGAGCCACTGCCCCCTTACCTCCGGTCGTACAAAGAACTTTATCGCAAAGACCCACACCAGGCCGCTTTAAAGTGGTTTGATGATGCCCGTTTTGGTTTATTTATTCATTGGGGTGCCTCAACTTTTTATAAAAAAGGAGAATGGAATATGTTTTATAATAAAATTCCGATTGCTCTCTATAAAGAACAGGCCATGAAATTTACCGGAGAGAAGTTCAGTGCCGACAGTATGGTTAACCTGGCCAAGGCGGCGCATATGAAATATATTACCTATGTAGTACAGCATCATGATGGTTTTGCCATGTACAACAGTAAGGCTACTGATTTTACCAGTATGAAGGCCGCCGCCCACCGGGACTATTTAAAGGAACTTTCTATTGCGTGCAACCGGGAAGGGCTGGGACTATTTATTTACTATTCCTTAGGTATCAACTGGACACACCCATTCTATTTAACTAAAAAATATTATAATGAAGCCAGGCCAGCATACAGTACACCACAATCAGAAATCCGTTTTCAGGATAAATCTGACTTTGTTTATTACTGGAATTCGGTAAAAGCACAGATTTACGAGCTCTGCACTAATTATGGTTCAGTGGCCGGCTTTTGGTTCGACCCTATTGGTGGTGCCTATACCAATCCAGACCTTTTCGAAGTAGAAGATATTTATAAGATGATTAGAAGGTTGCAGCCGCAATCTTTAATTTCTTACAAAACAGGTTTTAACGGAAACGAAGATTTTATCAGTTGTGAGCATGAAGTAAAGTCGCTCAATTCGCTCATGAAAAGTGTTCAGGGAAACAAAACAGCTGAAATGGCTTCATTGGCATGGGAGAAAAACAAAGCTAAAAAGGCAGAATTAACCACCACTATGCAGAATTCTCTATGGGGCTATTACGATAAGGCGACGCATAAAAGTGCTGACGAGGTTATGCAACTGCTTCAAAAAGCTGCAGACAACAATGCTAATCTTTTGCTCAATATTGGTCCCTATCCCGATGGCTCTATTGTTCCTGCCGATAAAAATGCCCTGATAGAAGTAGGAAAGCAGCTAAAACTAAAAGGCTTCCCCACTCTGAACAAAAAAGATTATATGAAACTGCGCGAAGAAAAAAAAACAATTACCGAACGTGACCTAGAAACCATAAAGTAAAAACAATACAAACCAATCAAATCCCAAACAAATGATTAAATTCTTTACCAGATTCTTACCCGGCTTGGTAACTGTTCAAATCGTGGTATCCGGCTTTCAGGCCAATGGACATCCGCATCTTGCAACAAATCCAATTGCCACAGAAGAAATTCACCTAAAAAGGAATTTCTTTAAGCCCATAAAGGGAAAAATCATCGATGAGAAAGGCCTGGGACTTCCGGGAGCAACAATTACCATCAAAGGAAGCAAAAAGGCGGTCGGAACCGACAACAACGGCCTGTTTACGGTCGACGCAAAACCCGGAGACGTCCTTCTGGTCACATTTACAGGTTACATCTCCCAGGAAATTACCATCTCTTCCCAGGAAAGCCTCACTGTGGTACTGAAAGAAAACAACAGTGACCTTAATGAGGTGGTCGTTGTGGGTTTCGGTCAGCAGAAAAAAATTAGTGTAACCGCTGCAATATCCACGGTTTCTTCAAAAGAATTGAAGCAATCTCCTGTTGCCAACCTGAACAATGCTCTTGTTGGCCGGCTGCCGGGCCTGATCGGACAGCAGACATCCGGCGACCCGGGCCGGGATGCCGCAAATTTACTGATACGTGGCCAGGGAACCTACAACAATGCTTCCCCATTGGTTCTTGTTGATGGTGTAGAACGAACCTTTAGCACCATTGACCCCAATGAAGTAGAAAACATCAGCATTTTAAAAGATGCTTCGGCCACTGCAGTTTATGGTGTACGTGGTGCAAACGGGGTCATACTGGTCACCACCAGACGCGGAACAGAGGGTAAAACCATAGTCAGCATCACGGCCAACAACGCCATACAACAGCCTACGCGCCTGCCGCATTACCTGGATGCCTACAACTACTCGTTGTTGCTAAACGAGGCTTATGCAAACGAAGGCAAAGGCCCCTTCTATGCCTATTCTCAAGCAGACCTGGACGGCTTTAAAAACCACACCGATCCCTATTTGTATCCGGATGTGGATTATATGAAAGAATTTTTAAAACCCGTAGCAAACCAGTATAATTTTAATGCGAATGTATCTGGAGGCACTAAAATTGCCAAATATTTTGTCTCGGGCAGTTACTTTTCGCAAGATGGATTATATAAACATACCGGAACAAATGAGAATGCATTTAATGGCGATCTGAATTATAACCGCTACAATTTCCGGTCAAACGTAGATCTGGATGTAACGCCAAACTTGAGAATATCAGCAAATCTGGCGGTAAGGGCACAAACACGAAATGGTCCCGCTACATCAACATCAACGCTATTTAGTTCATTAGTGGCTTTTCCTCCCAACAGCGCGCCACTAACCAATCCAGATGGCACCTATGGCTACAATTTCCGGCAGGCAAATGTACTGGCCCAGTTTCAATCGGGCTTTTCTAAAGAATACAACAATAAACTGGAGGGAACAGTGGTGCTGGATTATAAACTCAGCTCCCTGCTTAAAGGCTTGAGCTTTAAAACCAATCTGTCTTTTACCAATGAGTATACCCATACCGTTACCCGTTCCTATGCCGACTATCTAAAGTACAAAATACTGGGGAAAAATGATGACGGCACTTATATTTATAGTGAAGCCGCCGGATCTTATAACCCAACTTTAGCTTTCTCCCAGGTGTTTGACCCTGCTGTTGCCCGCACCACCTATCTGGAGGCTGCTTTGAATTACACCAATTCTTTCGGAAAAAACACCATTACCGGATTAATACTTGGAAACAGAAGCCGGAAAATAAGAAACAACGCTGCCTACGACTGGCCATTCTCTTATCAGGGTGTAGTGAGCAGGGTGACCTATAATTATGACGATAGATATCTTGCCGAAGCAAACCTGGGCTACAATGGTTCCGAAAACTTTCCGTCAAACAAAAAATACGGCTTATTTCCCTCCATCTCCGCAGGCTGGGTAGCTTCTCATGAAGAATTTTTGAAAGAGGCTAAATGGATCAACCTGTTAAAGATCAGAGGCTCTTATGGCCAGGTGGGGAATGATAAATATGGCGAGGAAACCAATACCACCGACCGCTTTTTGTTTATCCAGAACTCATTTACTACAGGTACAGGTTATTCTTTTGGTTTAACCAATAACAATACAGTATCTGGCTATGTAGAAGGCGCATTTGGAAACCCCGTGGTTACCTGGGAAAAAGCAAATAAGGCCAATTTAGGTTTGGAGAGTGCCTTCCTGAAAAGCAAGCTGACCTTAAATATAGATGTCTTTTATGATAAGCGGAGCAATATTCTGAGCAGGTACGGCAATATCCCCACCACTTTTGGCCAGACGTCTCCCGTAGTCAATCTGGGTATTGTGCAAAATAAGGGCTACGAGATTGAACTTGGCCATAATAATAAAATAAACGATTTTGGTTATACCATTAAGGCAAACTTAAATTATGCCAGGAACAAAATTATATTCAGAGACGAAGCCGGAAAAAAATACCCCTGGATGCGCCAGACCGGGCAGTCAATCGGTCAGCAATGGGGCTATCAAACGGCCGGTTTTTTCAACAATCAGGCAGAAATAGACAGCTGGGCCAAATCATCATTTGATCCGGGTCCCTTAGGCAAATTGCAGCCAGGAGATTTTAAATATGTAGATCAGAATCATGACGGGATCATCGACATCTATGATCAGGTCCCTATTGGTAACCCATTAGTTCCTGTGTTTACCTTTGGAGGTACTTTATCACTGAGCTATAAGAACTTCGATTTTAGCCTGCTGATACAAGGCGTATCGAAAACTTCCATGGTGAGGACAATGGAGGCTGGATGGGAGTTTTTCAACAAAGGAAAGGTAATGGACCTGCACCTTAACCGTTGGACTCCAGCTACAGCTGCCACTGCGACTTACCCAAGGTTATCGTCCTCTCCGGATGATAGTCAGCACAACTATGTTCCTAATGATTTTTTCCTGATCGATGCAGGTTATGTGCGTATTAAATCAGCTGAACTGGGCTTTACCCTGCCCATGTCATGGATAAAAAAGATCGGGTTAACCAATGCCCGGGTTTATGCCAATGGCTTTAATCTTTACACCTGGGACAAGGTAGATTATATGGATCCGGAGAACAGGGATATCAGAGCCTGGTATTACCCGCAGCAGCGCATCTTCAATTTTGGCGCAAGTGTCTCTTTCTAACTCCAACATTAAGAAAAAATGAAAAAAGCATTTATATATAGTTTAGTTTTTATACTAAGCAGCTGTGCGATCATCGGCTGTAAAAAAGATTTTTTATCCTCTCCTCCGGTAAATGTAGTTGACGCGAACGCCATATTTAGCAACCAGCTACAAACTTCGGGCTTTTTGGCCAATATCTATTCTGAGCTGAATGGCGGCCCGGACCAGTTTGGATCTGGCACTGGTTTTACAAATATGTGCGACGAAGCAGAAGCAGGCTATGCCTATTACTCATCGAATGCCAGCAATGTAGCCTCCTTTGATGGCAGTAACAACCCCGATAATGCATCTTTAAACGACAACTACCGTAAAATACGCAAGTGCAATGTTATGCTGTCCAATAAGGACCTGATGACCTTTACCCCGGCATTAAAAGATCAATACCTGGCTGAAGCACAGTTTTTAAGAGCGTTTTTCTATACCGAACTTTTAAAACGTTTTGGTGGCATGCCCATTATTACCAGCCCCATAGATTATGAGCAGATTAAGGACTTAAATGCGCAGGCTGAACTGAAAAAGGACATTAAACGCAATACTTATGCAGAATGTGTAGATTTTATAGTAAAGCAATTAGACTCTGCAGCTGCAGTTTTACCCTGGTCGCCCCCTTCTGATCTGGAAAGAGGCAGGGCAACCGCTGCTGCCTGTGCGGCACTTAAAGCCAGGGTTTTATTAGTTGCAGCAAGCCCCTTGTTTAATGGTTCAGGAAACGCAGTAACGGGATACCCTGCCGCAGATCCTGCACGCTGGCAGCGTGCATTGGAGGCCGCCCGCGATTTTTTCAGCAAGAATGCGGCCGGCTCAAACTGGTACAGTTTATATAACGGGGGATTTGATAAACTTTTTACCGAATCCAGAGACCCGAACAACAAGGAAATCATTTGGTACAGACAAGGCTCCAGCCAGTCTAATACTTATTTTAATCCACCAAACCGCATGGGTGGTTTTACAGGATTTGATGTATCGCTTAACTTGGTTGATAAATTTGAGATGAAATCTGGCCTGGCGATAAATGACGCCGGTTCCGGATACGACGAACAAAAATGGTGGGTAAACCGCGACCCTCGTCTGGCTTTTAGTGTATTAAAAAATGGCGATCTGTGGAGAGGAAATACCATGGAATTCTGGGCCAGGGACCTCTCCAACAACAACCTTCCCGGTCTGGACTGGGGAACCCAGAACCAAACAGCGATGACCATTAAAAAATTCCAGCGTCCGGACAATTCAGCTATTGTAACCAAATATCATTACATCAGGCTGGCAGATGTATACCTGATGCTGGCTGAAGCTGCAAACGAAGTGAATGGACCTACAACAGAAGCCTATACGGCCATTAATACCGTTAGAAACAGACCAACTGTAGTGATGCCTCCCCTACCTGCCGGCTTAAGCAAAGAGCAAATGCGCCTGCGTATACAGAACGAGCGTGCAGTGGAAATGGCCTTTGAAAACCAGCGTTACTTTGATGTAAGGCGGTGGAAAATTGCAGAACAGACAGATAACGGTCCTTTTCAGGGCTTTGTTGTCGAAAAAAACGGCACCACCATTACCCATAAACGTTACACCCTAGAAGTTAGAAAGTTTGTACCTCGGATGTATCTATACCCTATACCGGATGTAGAGATATTCAAAGGGGCAGATATTGTCCAGAATCCAGGTTACTGATTTTTAACACCTAACAATTTTTATGATGAACAATTTTTATAAAAAGATAAAAAAACAAGCTTTTTTATCCCTGATAATCATCCTTTCAGTTCTATCTTCTGTATTTGCCCAGGAGGGGAGAAAAGGTGTGGTTAAAGATCAGTCTGGAAAACCGGTCGCCGGCGCAAGAGTAGATGCTGGGACCTCAAAATATCCCATCATTACCGATTCAAAAGGCGCTTTTTCCATAAGCGACAAAGGAGCAGATACCATTTACATCAGCAAAAATGGCTACCTGCCCTTTAAACAAGCGGCTAATGCCATACAGGATTATAATTCAATCGTTCTCTATCCAACGCAAAATTTTGATGGCAACATCATTTTGCCCTGGAACACTACGGTTGCAAAAAAATACTATCCGGGAGCGATAAGTACCACCACTGGTGCAGAAATGTCCAAATACCACAACCTCAACAATTCAAACTCATTGGCGGGCAGTATGGCGGGGCTAATTACAGTGCAGGGAAGCGACGAGCCGGGCTATGATGGATCATCTTTGTACATACGAGGCACAAGCACGTATAACTTTGGTGGCATCTCTACCTATGTAGACAATGTACCCCTTACATTCAGCCAGCTGGATCCTCTGGAAATTGATCAGATATCAATTTTGAAAGATGCGGCTGCCAATGCTACCTACGGTATAGGCGGAGCAAACAAGGCATTGATCGTAACCACAAAAAGAGGAACTGCGTATCAAAACAAGATCAATTTCTATTCCCAGTTCGGTTTTATAAAGCCTAATGCTCCCCAAAATTATCTTGGAGCAAAGAATTATATGATGTTGTACAACGAGGCTGCAACCAATGACGGCCTCCCGGTAAGGTTTACACCAGAACAGATAGCCGCCTATGATGACCCGAACAGGAATAAGGATCAGTACCCGGATGTAGACTGGTATAAAGAATTGATCAAAACAGAAGCTATCCAGCAAAAGTATAACCTTACCTTTTCCGGAGGGACCAATGCAGTAAGGTACTTCGTATTGCTGGGATACGCCAAACAGGAAGGTCTTTTCAAATACGGCGATTTTAATGAGGGATTATATCAGTTCAACAGCAATAATTCATTTGACAGATACAACTTCAGGACAAATATCGATTTTTCCATTACCCCCAGCCTAACGGCATCTGTCGATCTTGGAGGGCGCATTGAAAATCAAAGATCGCCGGGAGCCGGTACAGATGGAACCAATGGCATCTGGTTAAACCTCTCCCGCTATCCTTCGGGCTTATTTCCTATGATCTACAGTAATGGGAACATTGGCGGGAACAGTCAGTTTGCCCGCAACCCTTATGGCATCATTACCCGTACCGGTTATACCAATATTGCCACCCGTAGCCTGCTGGGTACAACTCGCTTAAGCCAGAATCTGGATAAACTTGTTAAAGGGCTCAGCTTAACAGGTGCTTTCTCCTATTATAACAGCTATAACAATACCGAGGGCAGAAGCATGAATTTTGCCAGTTATGAACTGCAGTCTGATGGTTCCTATCAGAAGTTTGGGAACGATGTTGCTCTGGCCGTAAGGGCAAGAACAGCAAGTCAGAACAGGCTGAATATTTTTTGGACCAAGGCCGATTATCAGCGGACTTTTGGTGACAAGCAAGAACTGAATGCTAGTGTAGGCTTCAATCAGAGTGTAAACACACTATCGGGTGACGATTATCCTTATGCTACCCAGGGATTTTTTGGCAGGGCCTTTTACAATTATGATAAAAGATATGTTGCTGAATTTAGTGCCGGTTATAACGGCAGTGAAAATTTGCCGAAAGGACGTCGTTACGGTTTTTTCCCTTCTTTGGCGCTTGGTTGGATCATCAGCAATGAGGCCTTTGCAAAATCAGATCTTATTGACCTGTTAAAATTGCGTGGATCCTATGGCTTGTTAGGAAACACCGATTTCGGCATAGGTGGTGATGCAAGGGCCAGGTACCTTTATTTAAGCAATTACGAAACTGGAAGTAGTTATGTTTTTGGCAATAACCCAGCTACCGCTACCGGACGAAGGGAAGGCCAATTGGGAAATGAGAACATTACCTGGGAAACCAGCAAGAATGCCAACATCGGTGTAGATATGGAGTTCTTTAACCATACCCTTGGTGGCAGTATTGATGTTTTTAAGGAACGGAGGCAAGATATTTTGGCCTATCCTTCATCAATTTCGAGTATCGGCGGATTTACGACCAAACCCTTTAATGTGGGTATTATGGAGAACAAGGGTTTAGAATGGGATATTTACTACCAGAGAAGAATTAATGGATTTTCTTTTGCAGTGCATGCCCTAGGCTCTTTTATCAAAAATAAGATCATCAACCAGGAAGAACAGATCCAGCCCTACGATTACCTGTACCGAACAGGCAATGCCCTGGGAACTCCATTTGGCTTAACCGCAATTGGCTTCTTTAAAGACCAGAACGACATCAACAACAGTCCAAAACAGAATTTCAGCGCAGTAAAACCAGGCGATATCAAGTACAAAGACCAGAATAACGATGGAGTGGTGGATGTTTACGATCAGATCAAACTGGGTAATCCAAACCTTCCGCAGTTTTATTATGGTGCAAGTCTGGACCTGGCCTATAAAGGCTTTGATCTGAAAGTATTGTTCCAGGGCGCTGGCAGCCGGACAGTGAGTGTACTAAATTCGGCCACACAGGGTTTTAACGACGACAATAAGCCCACTGATTTTATATTGGGCAGATGGACACCAGAAACAGCCGAAACAGCAACCTCTCCCCGCCTGTCTTTAGGAACGAATGCCAATAACTATCAGGCATCCTCATTCTGGACCAGGAACGGCCGCTACCTCAGACTTAAGAACATCGAGATTGGCTATTCTCTTCCGAGAAGCCTGGTGAGCAAGGTTAAACTGGCCAATGCCCGTCTTTTTGCGAGCGCCTTTAACCTCTGTACCTGGAGTGACCTGCCTTCAAACCTGGATCCCGAATTTTTGGGTGCAGGCCTTGGCAGCTATCCCAGAACAAAATCTTTCAACTTTGGCCTAAACGTAGAATTTTAACCTCATAAATAAATAGATTTTATGAACCCGATATTAAAACTTATTGCTGGTACAGGCCTATCTTTCTGCCTGCTGGCTACAATAACATCCTGTAAAAAAAGTGTATTAGACAGGCCTCTGGACATTGAAGTTAAAGACTCACTTGTTTTTGGTTACATCAATTATGCAACAGATTTTGTAACTGATGTGTATGCCGTTATACCCAATGGCTATACAGACTTTTCCTCAACGTTGAATGAGGCCGCTACAGATGATGCCCGCCACGGCAATCCGGGTAATGCCTCCTACCGTTTTACAAACGACAGTTGGGGCATTACGTTAAATCCGGATGATAAATATGCCGCCTTTTATGCAGGCATACGCAAATGCAATATGTTCTTAAGCAAAATAGACCTGGTAAAACTAAAAGATCATGGTACCGATGTGAAGATCAACGGCTACACGGCGACCGAACAAAAAGACCGTCTGATTGGCGAGGTACTGTTTCTGAGGGCCTATTTTTATGCCGAACTGTTGAAGCGTTATGGAGGCATACCTCTGGTTACACAGGTGCTGGGTGTTGATGACGACCTTGATCTGCCCAGGAACACCTATGACCAGGTGGTTAAACAGATTGTGGACGACTGTGATGCAGCAGCGCTTAAATTACCAACGTCCTATCTGATTGCTGGCCCCAGGAGCATTTCTGTCGTCAACTATTATGGCAGAGCGACAAAATGGGCTGCGCAAGCTTTAAAATCCAGGGTATTATTATATGCAGCCAGCCCAATTAACAATCCAGGTAACGATGCCGATAAATGGATAGCGGCCTATACAGCGGCCAAACCTTTTTTCGATGGTACTCCTGTAACGCCAACTATGTCATTAAATTCCGGGATCGCAGGGTATGAGGCTTTGTTCAAAGGCAATACGACAAATTTATCGGAGATCATCTGGTCCAGACCGGCCACAAATTCAAATGTCCTGGAAACGGCCAATTACCCGATCGGAATTGATGGAAGTACGGGAGGAATCAATCCGTCCCAATCGCTGGTAGACAGTTATGACATGAAAAGTTCAGGTAAACCTATTTCTGATCCGACAAGCAACTACAATCCAGCCAACCCTTATAACGACAGAGATCCAAGACTTGCCGCTACAATCTTTTATAATGGTGCGGTGTTTAAAGCAGGCAGAAATATAGAAACCTTTAATGGAGGACTGGATGGTCCGCAGAAAGTATTTGGCTCTTTAACTGGATATTATATGAAAAAGCACCTTGACCTGAACCTAAGCCTTCCATTAGCCCAGGCCAGCCAACATAATTTCATCTATTTCAGGCTGGCAGAAATGCTTTTAAATTATGCAGAAGCCAAAAATGAAGCAGAAGGCCCGGTTGCAGAAGTCTATGCCGCAATTAACAAGATCAGAGCCAGGGTTACAATGCCCAATCTACCTGCCGGACTCACCAAAGAGCAAATGCGCAACCGCATCCGGAATGAGAGACGTGTAGAACTGGCTTTTGAAGGTCATCGGTACTGGGACGCGAGAAGGTGGAATATAGCCAAGGATGTTTTTAACGGGCCTTTTTTTGGTATGAAGGTCACAAAATCGGGCACGACATTTACTTATGCCCCTTATAAAATCGAAGACAGGATATTTAAAGAGTATATGAACCTATACCCTATACAGCAACGGGAAATTCTGGCTAATCCTAAACTGATACAAAATGCGGGCTGGGTCAAATAAGCATTTCACAACAACAAATAACGATTTCAAAAGAACTGAATTATGAAAAAAAGAACCTTATTGCTTTTGCTATGGATAGCCTTCGCGGGCGCCTCCTGTAAGAAAATCATGAACGCAGAAACGCTCCCTGCCAAGGGCTCTGCAACATTACTTTCGACCGATCCTGTTTTTACAAGCGATCATGATAAAAACCTGACTGTTGTGTATTTTGTACCCTCCGATAATGACACGATCCCAGGGTACAGAACACGTTTAGGGGCCATATTGTTGCAGGGACAAAAATTCTATGGAGACCAGATGCAGGCACGGGGGTATGGTTTTAAGACCTTTGGGCTCTTAAGGGATACCGTGGCAAAACAGGTTAAAATTATCGTTATCAACGGATCGCTGCCCAAGGCAAGCTATCCATATACTGGCGGTTCTGCCGCTGCAGCAGCAGAGATAAATGCCTATAGGACAACACATCCATCTGATTTTACCAGTGATCATGTGCTTGTGATCATGCCTGCTGCAACATATGATGCCAATGGTGAACCCGGTGGTGTTCCGTTTTATGGCACCGGGCGTTGGGATTACGCCCTGGACTATGCTGACCTGGATATAAAATACCTTGGTCAGAGTACCACACTAGGAAACAGGGCAACAAAATGGATCGGTGGAATGTTCCATGAAATGGGGCATGGCCTGAACCTTCCGCACAATAAGGAGCTGGTCTCACAAAAAAATGACCCGAACTTTGGAACAGCACTGATGGGTGCAGGCAACTATACCTATGGAAAGTCGCCAACTTTTCTGACCGCAGCCGATTGCGCCATTCTGAACGCAAACCAAATTTTTCAGACCAGCAGTTCCATTACCTATTATACCCCTGTTGCGGCTTCTATCCAGAGGATTTTTGCTTCATACAACTCGGCCAGCGGCGACATCACGGTGTCCGGGCGTTTTCAAACCAACACAACCGTAACAAATGTAGCCTATTACCTGGATCCGAATGTAAACAATGAGGGTGTAGGAACAAACAAAGACTATAATGCAAATTCATGGAAAAGCAATGTTATTGGTACGGATAGTTTTTATGTACAAATTCCAATTGCGGAGATGCAGGTTAAGGGAACAACACCCTATGAACTGAAGGTTAAATTGATCCATGAAAACGGAACTATTTCACAAACAACGTATAATTTCGATTTTATCAATAATGTTCCGGTATTCAATATCATTAATGAATATCCAAAAACGGGATGGGTGGTCATTGCTCAAAGTACGCAGGAAACCAATTATCCGGCCTCAAACCTGATTGATGGAAGCAATTCTACCTATTGGCGCTCAAAGTATACCAGTGCGCCTGTTGGTGTTCTTCCGCATAGTTTCAGGGTAGATATGTCGTCTTTAAGGCTGATCCATGGTTTTACACTTAAACAACGCTCGGATACGCTGAAAATGGTGAAAGATTTTCGTGTGGAGTTCAGTACCGATAATACAACTTATACACCTGCGGGTACTTTTGTTGCACCAAACAATGCCATTAAAGGTATTTATAATCTGAGTACTCCTGTTAACGCAAGGTATTTCAGGTTGGTTGTTACCTCAAACTATGATGGCACCAATGATTCTGCCATTGCAGAGGTAGGGACCTATTAAAGTTTGACTCAAATGCTGGTAAGAGAAGCCCTGGAAATTATTCCGGGGCTTTGAAAATCTTAAAGCCTACATTGGTGCGATTTAGATTGAAAATATGTTTTCTGATCTCTCTTAACCTTACAGGTTCTGATGTTCGATCCGTAAAACATATTTTCCTGGGGGCAGACCGGAGAGAATGCATTAGCAATTTTTTATATAGGAAAAACATCAATTAAAAACAGGGCACTAAGCTCTTTAGTACCTGCCTCCTAGTTCTTCCAATTCTTGGAAGAACGCGCGACAAACACTCCAATTTTCTGCGCATAACCACAAAATACGATATTAAAACCTATATTATAGGGCAAGTCACCTACACAATTGATGAAATCGCTAAACAGAAATGGCGGGTATCAGTTAGATACCCGCCATTTATATTCAGATTCTTTATTCTTATTTGGAAAGCTTGCTAGAAGTTACAACTATATTAACTGACTCTGCAAGCTGAGCGTCCAGATCAGCGTGAAATACAGGGCTCGATGAAACAGTTTTTAAGGCTGCAAATTGATTTACATTGATTTGTGAAGCATCAGAGATTACCGATACATGGCGTTCTGCAGATCCGCTTAGTTTTAAAGTAGAAGCATCTTTGGTCACGGTGTATACATCCTGAGCAACAACATTCACATCCACTTTAGCATTATCCTGTACAAATACCTGAAGCACTGGTAAGTTGAAACGACCGGTTGATTTTACAATTGCATTTTCAGAAGCATCGATTCTTTTCAAATCATTCACTGTCAAATAAACGGTTGTTGTTTCATCACCCGTAGAATTGATGAACAATTTATTACCCTCTCTTTTGAAAGAAACTTTAGCTTCCTGTTGATCTGTCTCTACACGGAAACCTTCTTTAGTTCCCTGAGTTAAATACACCTTCAAATTTCCAGTCACTTTGATCATTGTTGCACCAGAAACGGTAGAAATTGCAGATGGATTTTTGTCCCCTTCTTTTGCAAAAGTAGCAAACGCAGATGAGGTTAAAACGATAGCAGTTAATGCTGTTGCGAATAAGGTTTTGATAGCAGTTTTCATATCTTTATGTTTTAAGTTTTTTAAATTCTTTTTGTACATAAGACCTGCGCAAACCGGAAACGTTTCACCCCTTTTGCCCCTATTAGACCAACAGCAGGGTAACCATCGACGAACACACAGTTATTGACGACCAGTCCTGTCCACTCAGCCCCCTCTGCAATTTGCTACAGAAAATTTTACCCTATTAGATGAGGCGGCCTCAGAGATCTGTGCGCTTCTTCAGCGCACCTGATATCGTTAGCCCCGAATCAATAGGGCAAAATTTTCATATGGCCAACTGTACGGCAAACCCATACAAACTGCACACATTGTTCGCACATAAGCCCCTGTTTTGCGAACAATGTATGTACCTGCTGTGCAGATGCTATGCAGTTAATGTATTCTTCATATGAAATTTATGTGGAAGTGACATACAGAACTTATTCATAAAATATCACACTATTGTCAAAATTGAATTGTATATTGAGCAAATTTATATTTGATGGCCTATTTGGACAGAGTGCTTGATCCGCCGGTGTACGGCTGGGCCGACGACGAGGGGACGCTGAGTAAACCCACAGCAAAACAATTATTTAAAGAGTTCTTTAAGAGACTGAACGTTATAAAATGCAGGAAAAACTGGCTTCCTTTCTTTAGCTGGTTCAGAGTACTGATACTCGTTCCACTGGTTTTCCTGTTTATATTTAAATTTTTCAGTATACCACTGCTTATTGTCTTTTTCGTATACAGCATGATTGCTATGGGTACCCATGGAACCATATGGCACCACAGGTACTGTACACATCAAGCTTACACTTTTAAGAACAAATTTTGGCGTTTCATTACCCAGAATTTAACCATAAGTATGATCCCAGAAGAAATATACGTGGTTTCCCATCACGTACATCATGCAAAATCAGATCAACCCGGAGATCCATATAATGCTTCCGGAGGTTTCCTATATTGTTTCCTGGCCGACGTAAACCATCAGCCAATATCAAAAACCTTATCGGAAAAAGATTACTCCAGAACAGTAAAACTGATGCAGCATACCGGGGTAACTCCAAACACTTATTCCCAGTATCAAAGCTGGGGCTCGGTAACCCATCCTGGCACAGCGATCTTATTTTGCTTATTGAACTGGTCCTTTTGGTACGCCGTTTTCTTTTTAATTGGCGGACATCCAATGGCTTGTACAGTATTTGCTGCAGCCGCTTTCTGGGCTGTTGGTGTACGTACATTTAACTACGAAGGTCATGGAAAAGGAGAAGACAAAAGACGAGAAGGTACAGACTTTAATACAAACGATATGTCCATCAATCAGATGTGGCCCGGAATTGTGGCCGGTGAATGGCACAACAACCACCATTTATATCCAAAAAGCGCCAGAACAGGATTTCTGACGCATCAGATAGACCTGGCCTGGTACTATATCTGGTCTGGAAGAAAAATGGGTATCATCACCTCTTATCACGATTCAAAACGAGACTTTAAACTTCGTTTTGCACAACCTTACCAGGAAGAGAAACTGAAAGAAAAAGCGGGTATACCCGCTCAGGCCCCTTTAAGTTCGTCCAGTAACTGACGGATCTGAGCGGCGTACTTACCGTACTGCTTCCGAACCCAAAACTCGGTTATCAGCATCAGAACGATCATACCGATGGCAAAAGAAGCGACAAGGACAATAGTGAGGTTGTTGGAGATACCATGTTCCATAAACATCCTCACTATTTTTCCGTTTTTGACGTTCAGAATAATCATCCCCCCAAACACAAAAGCGAAGGGCAATAAGGCATAGGTAAAGGATTTATAGATCTCTATATGCAATTTTATATCATAATAAGTTTCGTACAAATTTTCCATGGTGGGTAAATCTGCAGGCAAAAGCCGCTTATAGAAAAAGTAAAACCTGGACAGATAATACACACAAATAGCCAGATAGAAGACAAAAAAACCATAAAAAGGCAAGTAAAATTCCTGGTTTAAACCGAATATCTGCGGAAAAAAGGCCGTAATTAAAAGGGCTATGCATTGCACCCAGAACTCGTCTTTCATTTTAGCACGCAACTGATCCAGTGGCAACCGAGCTGTCTTAAACTTATCTAAGTCAATTGTTGTTTTTATAGGATCTTCTGCCTTGTCATTTTCCCAGGCAGATTTAAAGTCATCAAAATTCATATCCTTGTTTTTGTATAAGTTCCTTAATTTTATTTTTTGCCCGGTTTAACTTTACCCGGACATTTACTTCTGTAATCCCTAAGTTTTCTCCGGTTTCCCGATGAGAATAATTCTCGAGGTGATAGAAGATAATCGCCCGTTCTATCTTATCGAGTTTTTGCACCGCTGCATAGAAAAGTTTCAATTGTAATTCCTTTTCTCCTGTATCGTCAGGTTCCTGGGCTATATTCTCCGGGATATCGTCTGTAGTGCCCACCTTTCTTTTCTCCTTCTTAAGGAATACAATAGCGGTATTCAAAGCAACACGGTACATCCAGGTAGAGAACTTGCTGTTCCCTTTAAAAGAGTCAAAAGCCTTCCATAACTGACCTACGATCTCCTGAAACAGGTCTTCCTGATCCTCCATATTATTCATATACATCCTGGTGATTTTATGAATAATACCTTTATGGGTATCAATAAGCTCAAGAAATTCCTTTTCTCTTGTATTCAATGTATCGGTTTTAATAGTCGTTTACTGGTATTAGGTTATATCTAATGTATTTATAAAGTTATACCCATCAAAGTTGTTTAATCAATAAGTATTCGCAGGTCATCATTCGTTACAAAAAATCTCAAAATATATTTTCTCTGCTACAAATTCAGGCTATAGTAATGGCTGTAAATAACGAAAAACGGCGTAAAAAACAGTTCAACAACAATTATTCTATCTGATAATCAGTTCTCAACCAAGTATTACTTAATCAAAGTTTGCAAAATCAGTCTGTATTTGTACTTTTGCGCCGGAGAGTTGGCAGAGTGGTCGATTGCGGCAGTCTTGAAAACTGTTGACTGTTACAGGTCCGCGGGTTCGAATCCCCCACTCTCCGCCACTATGGTATCAAAACCAAGAAAAAGCCTGCAAATCGTAAGATAGCAGGCTTTTTTGTTTAAGTTTATGATTAAAGCACTCTGATAATTACTTTGGCTACTACCGATACAATAACCATTCTCATAATGCCTTGTTTTTTTGTTAGTTTAATACGTTTTTTGCTTCTTCAAGCGTTACGGTCTTACCCAATGCCCCAAACTCATGCAGGTCACCAAATACTTCAATGCGGATAGACTGATTGATCCCACCTATATGAAAAGGCTTAAAGCCGCTATCGGTGATCAATTCCTCAATTTGTTTATTGCTGTTCGTACTGTCCGATGCGTAGAAAAGCACCTTTCTTTCAGGCTCCGCAAATGCATCTCCTGACAAAGAGCCCGCACCTAATGTTCCAAATGCCTTTACTAGGCTTGCATCTTTTGGTATCAATGATGAAAGGATTTGACCGGCAGAGACATCTTTATCAATAATTTTTTTGAAACCTCCATTGCCATCCGGTGCAATAGGATTGGACACATCTACAATTATTTTACCCTTCAGCTCGGTGGCATATTTCTCTAAAAATTCCTTGATTTCATCAAAATAGATGGCTGGAATAATGATGTCCGCATTGTTGATCGCCTGACCTATCTCTTCGGCCGTAGCAAGAGTACCTATCTCCGCAGAAAGGCTTTTTGCCTTTTCAATTTCTCTGGAAGAAAGAATAACCGGATGGTTACCTTTTACAAGATTGGCAACAATGGCTTTACCGATGTTTCCTAAACCGATAACGGCTACTTTAGTTTTTTTAGTTGTTGTGTTCATCGCCTTATATTAAAAATTTGTATGTCGATATTGACAATACAAAGTTGCAATGAACAATCAATCTGAACTTATAAGGTATGATAAGAAATACCCTTAATGTAGTTTAAGAGCTAAGCTACTTTTTAAATCGCTCATTCTTTATTTTACTTAGAAATTCGGGGGTAACACCCAAATAGGAAGCGATCTGAGTACTGGGTAGCCTATTGGCTAATTGAGGATATTGGTTAATAAAACTTTCATACCTGTTCAATGCAGTGGCACTAACCGTTTGCAATAACCTGTCTTGAAGTTCGATATATTTGTCTTCAATAATTACACGGAAGTTTCTGTATTGAAATGGTTGATTATGTTTTCCAAAATCATAGTCGCTTTATTAGCTATAATCATCAAATATACAAAATGGGAACAGTGTGATTATTGCTTTTCAAGTACTATAGATTGAATCCGATGCATCAAAACTTCATGACCATTCTGAAACAGCGTTAATTCATCATAATTACTTCCATTCTTTTTTGTAAATTTTATAGTCGCATCTATCACCGTATAAAAAAAAGTTTCGGCAGACGAGGGATAGATGTTGGCAGTTACTTGCTCCATATATTTGGCATACAAACGATTTTGACGGGAGCTGATGACCATTTTTTTTGAAGAATCTCCGTTTACCTGATAGGTTCCCACACATGGTTTTAGTTGGGCAGAAGTAACTACAATGCTCTTTTTCAGGGCAGGTACTTCCGGCAAATCATAATTTTGTTCCTGATCTAATATCTGACTAACCGGCTCCATCAGTGCATTAGGAGATACGTCATTTCCTATATTTTGAAGTACAATCACCGTAAGACGGCGTTTTGTATAACGGGTTAAGAGGCTTGAATAACCTGCCCAGGATCCTGTATGCCACACAAAAGTATTTTCACTGGTATCGGTTGTAAGTATCCATCCGAAACCGTAAGGCATCGATTCTTCAAAACCGGCATATGATCCATCTTTAAGTTTTTGGGGAGTAAATGCTTCTTTCATGGTGGCAGATGACACCAGTTGTTGCGTATACAGCGCCTGGTCCCATTTCAACAGATCTTCTACTGTACTGCTTATGCCATAGGCTCCATTCACACCATCCATATAGTTAATATACCTGTTGGCGGTCATGGTTTCCGGTGCTACAAACTTGTTATCTCCTGCATCCCACTCATACCCCAACGCATAATTATTCAGCGGATGTTTTGCTGTGCGTCTGGAATACACCGATGTATTTGTCATGCCAATTTTATGAAAAATATTTTCTTCCATATAGTTGCGGAAAGACTGACCAGATACCTTAACTATAATGGCTGCAAGCAGCACATAGTTAGAATTGGAATAGGCAAAAGCTGTACCTGGTGCAAAGTTGGTAGCAGGCGTGTTCATTGGCAACAGCTTGATGATATCTGCAGTAGTATGAATCTCTCCAGTATCAATCTGGTTAGAAGTCCATCCTAAAAAATCCCCGATCCCGGAAGTATGATGCAGTAAATCAATTATTGTAACCCCATGATATGGAAGCCCTGGCAAATATTGCCGGATACTATCACTGTATTTCAATTTGCCTTGCTCCTGAAGTTGCATGATAGCCATCGCTGTAAATTGCTTGGTCAGGGAGGCCAGTTCAAAACGGGTTTCCAGGTTTAGTGCAGTTTTCTTATCAAGATCAGCATAACCATATGCGCTTTTGAAAATTGGATGCCCAGAATCTGCAATAAGCACACAACCGTTAAATTGATGCTTCGCATATAGGGTATCAAACAATTGTTGTAGTTGCTCAGACCTGCTTTGCCCATTTGTAAAAAAGCCAAGCAACATCAGTAAGGTAATCAAAAGGCTCTTTTTCAAGTTCACTAAGGGTTAAGAATATTTGAAAGTAATATAAAAATTTGTATTAACACGTTTTATTAGCCTAATAATCAGCGTAGACAAAGCTTAGCAGCCGATTCGGGTTTGCAGAATCGGTTTGTATTTGTACTTTTGCGCCGGAGAGTTGGCAGAGTGGTCGATTGCGGCAGTCTTGAAAACTGTTGACTGTTACAGGTCCGCGGGTTCGAATCCCCCACTCTCCGCCAAGAGATCAAAACCTTTTAAAAGCCTGCAAATCGTATGATAGCAGGCTTTTAACATTTTAAAGGGTTACAATTTTCGCACAAATTCAGATCCTATAGGTGAGTGATTCGGTGAATTGACTTACCATGTTCACGGCTTCTTAGAATATACCATAATCTTAGTTTTTGAGGGTTCTCCTGCCGTGTTCAGTTGTATATACCGTATGTTGCGACCTAATACTTCGGCACCTGCTAAATAGGTAGTAAGACTGAGCTCTCTATCTGAAGCGCTTATCTTTCCAACCTCAGTCCAATTTATCCCGTTAGAAGAGACGCGTACCACAATGGAATTTTTACTGTCATAGATCCCAATACCCGTAACATTACAACTTTTTTTCAGATCAAGAATGTATTGACTTTTTTTCCAGTCAGTACCGGCGATCTCTCTATTTTCTATAGCGCCCCCAAAAGCAATGCCTTCAAAAACAGAATGATTTTTAGCCTTTAACACTCCCTTCAGGGGTTTCTCCATCACCAGTTCAATAATAGTAGCAATGCTATCTGGTTGAACTGGCGCGGAAAATTGCCATTCTTCAGTCCCGCTTTTAAGATTAACTTTTTCCCCTTCCACATTTAAATATTTTGAGCTCACAACCGAATTATCTGGTAAGGCAGGCAGCTTTATTTCACCATTGTTCCAATCATAAACATACAAGTACACCTTATTTCCTTTATAGGTAGCACCACCCCATTTCCCTGGCATCCATGGTCCGCCTTTAGTTTCATAAAAGGCATAACCATATTTTTTCAGCCATCCTCCCATATCAAGCAGCAAATCTTTTTGGGCCGGGTCAAATCTGCCATCCCAATGCGCACCCCAGCTTAACAACACATTGCCATTTCCCTGGGCAGAAGAAAACAAATCACGCAATAATTCTTTCTTTGATTTATTAGGAATTGGGGAATAAGCCCAACTTCCATTTAAAGTAAGCGCACTTTCCCATGGCCGACTTTGATAACGTCCTACTTCTTGTTCTGGTGTATCAAAATCACCAGGAATACTAGCGCGGTTATTTATAATAATATCTGGTTGTAATTTGCGCATCATACGGGTCAAATTCTCCGCATCCCACATATCAGCAGTAAACATCCCACCCCACCAGGCGGCATCAAACCAAAAAATGTCTATTTTTCCATATTTGGTACATAGCTCCCTGACTACATTACGTTGATATTCTATATATTTTTTGTGTGTAGCTCCAGGAATTGCATTTCCTCCAGCAAGAGATTTCCAAATATGTCCATTCTGCTTATTCACTGCTTTTGAAGTATCAACCGGTGCATAATCAGGATGATACCAATCCCGTTGAGAATAATAAATTCCAAAAGGCATATTTATTTTATGGCAGGCATCAGCAATTTCTTTTAAGTAGTCGCGACCAAACGGCGTATTGGTAACCTTGAAATCAGAAAATTTAGTGTCCCACATATGAAAACCATCATGATGTTTTGCAATTACCACAACATATTTCATCCCTGCATCTTTTGCTATTTGTACCCAATCATGGGCATTAAAATTTTCAATTTTAAATTTCGAAGGCCATTTCTTCCATACGGTATCCAGATAAGCACCATGCCCCATATCTGGAGCTTTACGAGTTTCACAAATATCCCAGCTGATATCCTTATCAACATAAGCAGAAAGTCCAAAATGAATAAACATGCCGTAACGTGCGTTGGAAAACCATTCCATTTGCTTTGGACTAGCGAAATTACTTCCATCCCATTGCTCTTTGCTGAAAGATTGGTACTTAAAAGCCGTTTGCTTAGGGATCTCATCCGTATTCAATACGGACCACTGCGCCTGCAATTTTGTACAATACAAACAAATGAAGGTTAGGGTTAGATAAATTATTTTTGTCATGTGTTGTTTATTTAGTATGTCAGGATTAGTTATTTATAATAGTTCTATATGTTAAAAGAAGGCCGTACCATAAATGATTACTGACATTAAACCTCACTCTCTAAATTACTGTTGTGCAATTAACCTTTGTAAAAGTAAATTAGCAAAGTCTGGGTCTATATTAGCCGAATGCAACACACAAAGAGAATTACTGTTCATTTTAAAAAATCAGTGGTTCGCGTTGATGGTTCCTGTATAGTGTATTGTCTCAAAGCCCGAAAATGATAATAGGTCTATTTTTTATAGGAATATTAAAATAAATTTGCGCAAGTCAAACCTTGCGTATATATTTGCAAGAAATTACTTGCGCATTATGACACAAACAAGAGACATCTTTCAGGCAATAGCCGATCCAACTCGTAGACAAATTATAGGTATGCTGGCTCAGAAATCACTCAATGTTAATGCTATTGCCAAGGAGTTTGATATTACCCGACAAGCAGTTTCATTGCATGTCCAATTCCTTAATGATTGTGGTCTTATTGTAATCAAAAAACAAGGCAGGGAAAGATATTGCGAAGCTAAACTCGAAAAATTAAATGAAGTCACAGATTGGGTAGATCAATATCGAAGATATTGGGACAATAAACTTGACTCATTGGAAGGTTATCTTGCTAAAATTCAAAAAAAGAAGAAATAGAAAAATGGAAAAATATAATACATTCAAACAAGAAGAGAATATTCTTATACATACAAAGATTCTTGATGCCCCAAGGGATTTAGTTTGGGAAGTGTGGACGAATCCAGCACATTTAAAAGAATGGTGGGGGCCAGATGGTTTTTCGCTAACTATAAAATCAATGAATGTAGAACCAGGCAAAATTTTGGACTCTACTATGCATGGTTGGGGACAGGATTTTGATAACAAAATTGAGTACGTGGAAGTAATAAAACCTTCCCTTTTATCTTATAAACATTTTGGGGAAAGCGAAGATTATAACTTCACAGTTTCAATTTTATTTGAAGAAGTTGAAGAAAAAACATTACTGACATTGAAGTCAGTATTTAAGTCAAAAGCAATTATTGAAGAATTAAATAGAAAAATAAATGCCATTGAAGGCGGCAAGCAGACTTTAAATCGACTTGAAAACTATATTAAGATATTAGAAAGTAAAAAACCATAAAAAAATAGAAAATATGAGAAAAATAATTTCATTTATGCACATATCGCTCGACGGTTTTGTAGCAGGACCGAACGGAGAGATGAACTGGATCAAACTTAGTGAGGAAATTTTTGATCATGTCGGTAAGCGGATCGACGAAACGGATACGGCATTATACGGACGAGTAACTTACCAGATGATGGAAAATTACTGGCCTACCGCAGGAGACAAGCCGAATGCGACCAAGCACGACATCGAACATTCAAAGTGGTATAACAAAGCTCACAAAGTTGTTTTATCGAAAACAATGAAAGACGCAGGTGCGATTGATACAACAATTATTAGCGACAACCTTTCGGATAAAATAAACGAAATAAGACAACAGGCAGGTGGAGAAATCCTGCTTTTTGGTAGCCCGACAGCCACACATTCACTTATTCAACAGAACTTAATTGATGGCTACTGGCTATTTGTTAATCCAATTATTCTTGGACGAGGTATTCCTTTGTTTGTAGACATCAAAGACAAACTAAATCTAAACCTATTGACTACCAGACAATTTACTTGTGGGGTAACTGAACTGAATTACACAGTGGACAGACAATAACAACGAAATTCAAATGAATTTAGAAATGATATTGCTATACGCGAGTTAATTGACAGCTTTGCATATTACGCGGACAGGACTAAAGCTCAACGGCTGGCGGCTCTTTTTTTTGAAAAAAAAGCCTGAAATCACAAAATTTCAGGTTTTTTCATTTTAAAATATATCCCTTAAGTTCAAGTCCAATTATAAAGAAAATCATTTTTGATTTATCAAATTGCCTTCAATAATCACATCCTCACAATTTTCTGTAAACAGGGATAGCTCACCCGGAAATTTGTTGCCTGATATTTTCAATCCTTTAACCCCATTTGCTGTAATAAATGGGCATTTTATTACACCTCTTGACTCGGTCGGATTCGTTTTTGCTTCACCAACAAACCTGTTGCCCACAATACGTATGTTTTCATGCACTGCACCTTCGCTTTTGATGATTTGAGGGGCAATATCAATACCACAGTTGAGGAAAGTATTATTTTTAATTAACAGATCACGAACCGGACCTGATTCCCACCATTTATTGGCATCGTCTTCAATTAAAATGCCCGGCATAAGACTATTTATAGTATTACCTTCAATAACAATTTTACCACGCGTGGTGGCAAGTATCCCACGACAGGAGGCCAATTCTATCAGGTTGTTGCTCATCGTAATATCGGCATGCCATGAAATATTATCTACCACATCTCCTTTATTAAACATTGGAGCAGGCCCATCTAAAGTTACAATCCAATTTTTTCGCGTTGTATCACCTGGCATAACTTCTACTGCAGTTACTTTACGGCGTGGGTTGTCATGTATTTCACGTAAAGTAAAATGATTGATAACCGCAATTTCATCGCCAGGAGCACATGGAGCAAATCCATAAGTTTGCTGTTGCATAAAACGTAATTGCAATTTATTTTCTGCCGGTTTTCCTGCTACGCCAATATTAATCCCATGATAGTTTACGCCATCATCCCCTGCCCCCGAGATTTTACAGGAATCTATTAAAATTTGACCACGGCAATTTGCAAAATGGAACACATCCATACTTGATGGAGAAACACGACTTGTATTTTTGGGAGGGATAACATTAACTCTCCTAAAAGTAAGATTCTCTGTGAATTGACTCACAAAAGACATATTGGTCATTGCATTAATTTCACAATTATAAAAAGAAATATTCTTACTGTGAGCATTATGAAAACTAAGCAAATCGTGAAGGATATACCGAAAACCATAGGACTTTCCTTTCTCTAAAACACCATCTTTTTTTGGATAGCTAAGACCTACTTTTCCTTTTCCTAAATCCGTCGCAATGGCGGCATCAAACGGAGACCATCTGTCTAGCCGCTTCGATTTTCTTGTTTTCAAGTCTGCCTCTTGCGCCATCATCCAACCATATCCCAAATCGCCTGTCCATGCAAACTTTCCATTTTTAATTTTATAGGTGGATCCATCTGCTACCTGGATTGTAGCCGCATCTCTATTTGCATCCAAAACCATAATCTCTGAAACGGATGGGCGCTTAAGATCAAATACCAAATCTTTATAAGAAATATCATCTGATAAATGATTAATGACTTCAACCATACGTTCCGGCCCGCTCATCATAATCGTTGTTTTATGCTTTCCAGCAACTCCACCACCACGAATTTTAACATGTGTTGCTCCTTCCATTAATATACCACATGGCTTTGGAGTAAACGCAAAGTCAGCAGTGTTAGACACAAACCATACACGATGTAAGGATTTTAATGAGGTAAATTCATGCTTTCCAGGTAAAAACTCAACAACAATAGGTTGTTCTACAGTCCCTTTACCAAACGGCATCAATGTTTGCTCATGGATGCCCGGTGCAATGATAATTTTATCTCCTGGCGCAAATTTTAAAGCATTAACATTAGCAAAGGTTTTCCATGCTGCTGAAGCTTTAGTTCCCTTGCTTTGATCGTTACCCGTTTTAGGGTTAACAAAATAGGTTATATGCCCAGGCGATGGCACACGTATGGACGAGTCAGGATAAGGAGTTTTCGCAATCTCACTCAACTTTGTCCACAAATTTTCAGTTTGACCGTAACCTTGTTGTACCATTAAAAAAGGCACCAATACAATTATTATTATGCTGAAGCAAATTTTGTTCATCACTTGTTTTATTTCCCTTTGTAAAGCAACCCAAGGTCTATTATAATCCAATAAGAAACAACTTGCATCTTGACATTTGCTGATGTTTTCTTTGCAACTGAAATAATAAAAGTTAAGCCTGCAATCTTACGATTTGCAGGCTTTTCCATTTTAAAATATTCTTAAATTCAATTTAGCCCATGCTATAGAAAAATTCGTCGGCTACGATTTTTCCGTCTTTAACTTCATAGACACAAATTTCACTCATCGCCATTCTTCCATGTGCTTTATATGTCGCATCAATGTTCATGACAATAGAAAAATGATTATCCGCAACGATCGGATCAGAGCATGAAGCACTATGTATTTCTTCAACACTTTCTTCCCATTGCAGGGTTTTCTTTTTGACAGCGTCCTTACCTTCTGTCAGCTCCATTGGAGAACCTTTTGGTTCTTTACTTACTATATTATCTGCGTAAAGCTCATCAATGGCCTGTTCGTTTTTACCTTCACGGCAAAGCTGCACTAATTTGTCAGCTACTTCCTGAGTATTCATATGATTATATTTAAGTTATGACCTAAGTTATTTAAATTAAACACCTTACTTGTTTAATATGTTTTATATTTAGGTTAACTTAATGCTCCTGCTGCAGCACATGCCACTCTTCATGGGGTAAATGTTTTTCCTGTCCTTCAGACTGCGGCTGCTCAGGCTCAGTTGCTTTGTTTTTTCGGTTTCTTTGCATATATACTCATTTGCTGAGATGATTGTCAGCCAGTCTAGTACTAAACTACAAAATATAGTTGGGCACTGAAAAAAAACATTTTAGCAACAAAAAATAGATAATAAAGAGTTATTTTTCAGTACGAAAATAAGCTATGAAGAAAATAGGATTTTTATCGTTTGGACATTGGGCTAACCATCAGGCCTATAAAACGCGTACAGCGGGTGATACATTGCTTCAATCTATTGATTTGGCTGTCGCTGCCGAAGAAATTGGTTTAGATGGCGCCTATTTTCGTGTGCATCATTTTGCAGCGCAGTTGGCATCGCCATTTCCTTTGCTTTCGGCTATTGGCGCCAAAACAAATAAAATAGAAATTGGAACGGGTGTAATTGATATGCGTTATGAAAATCCACTGTATATGGTGGAAGATGCCGGCGCTGCAGATTTAATTTCTGAAGGGCGATTACAACTGGGAATCAGCAGAGGTTCACCGGAACAGGTAATTGACGGCTGGCGCTATTTCGGGTATAAATTAGAGGAAGGAGAAACGGACGCCGATATGGGACGTCATAAGGCATTGGAATTCCTGGATAAATTAAAAGGTGTTGGATTTGCCCAACCTAATCCTTACCCAATGTTTCCGAATCCACCTGGCTTGCTGCGCTTGGAACCACATTCTGAAGGATTAAGGGAACGCATCTGGTGGGGAGCTGCTTCTAATGCTACTGCTGTTTGGGCGGCTGAAAACGGTATGCACCTTCAAAGTTCTACCTTAAAGTACGACGAAAGTGGCAAACCTTTCCACATACAGCAGGCTGAGCAGATCAGGCTATACAAAGATGCCTGGAAAAAAGCAGGACACGATCGCGAACCGAGGGTTTCGGTGAGCCGGTCTATTTTCGCGTTGGTAAACGAGCAGGATCGCTATTTCTTTGGACAGGAAACCGACCGGGTCGATAAAATCGGAATGATTGAATCAGAGAAACGCGCCATTTTCGGAAGAAGCTATGCCGCCGAGCCAGATCAACTCATAAAGGAATTAGCTGAAGACGAAGCCATCCAAGAGGCAGACACGATCCTTTTGACAATTCCCAATACATTAGGAGTGGACTACAATGTGCATGCACTTTCTTCTATTTTAGAACATGTGGCACCTGGATTAGGTTGGCGTTAAATTTTGCAACTGAAGATGTGTACACGTAGCTTTATCAAAAGCTACGTGTACACATCTTTAATACAACCTTTTAGGTTGACCACCAAGTACCAATTCCAGTTCTCCTCCCTTTGCCAAATCCTCAAATTTGAGCGACAACCTATTCAATGGTTTGCCATTGAACGTTCCACGCTGGATATATGGATGATTTGGATCCTGTTGACTAACTTTAATCAGGAACTCATTTTTTCTTATCTCCTTAGGAAGTTTAATCCTTACGGTTTCAAACAAAGGTGCTCCAATTAGAAAAGAAGGATCAGGTCCAGTGAGTCCTTTTACATCAAAAAGCCCCATTGCAGACAATACATACCATGCGCCCAGCTGCCCTTGATCCTCATCCTGTCCATATCCATAACCATGAATACCATCAGCACCGTAAAATTCATTACAAATTGCCCTAACCCATTTTTGGCTCAGATCCGGTCTGCCGGCATAATGAAATAACCAGGAAACATGTAAGTTTGGCTGATTTCCCTGATTATACAAACCTTCAATTCCTGCAAAGGCATCAATCTGCGTGCCCCCACCAAATAAATTTTTCCGCGAAACAGTAAAGATACTGTCCAGTCTGCTGCTGAATGTCTCCTTTCCTATCAGACTGACCAATTGCTCTGGTGCTTGAGGCACGTAAAATGTATATTGCCAGGCATTGCCCTCCTGAAAGCCTCTCCAGGGCTCGAAAGGATTAAACTTATCTAAAAATTTACCATCGCTATCCTTAGGTCTCATGAATTTTGTTGCAGGATCATATAGTAACTTCCAACCTTCTGAGAGTTTAGTGAACTGTTTATAGTCGTCTGTTTTGTGGAGTGCTTGAGCAAACTGCGCTGCTGCAAAGGCGGAAAAAGAATATTCCAGGGTATGAGAAGCCCCAAAAGGAGAACCTTGGGTATTGAGCTCGGGGTTACCACTCTGGTCATTGATATAGGGCGAGTAACCTTTCTCCACAAAAACGCCAACGTCTAACTTTCCGGCTCCGGGAAGCCGGCCTTTACTTTCCAGTTCATTTTTTCGAACGGCCTCATAGGCCAAAGGAACATCATAATTCCGAATGCCTACATTATAAGCTGCCGCAATGGCCAATCCTGTAAAATTCGTTCCAACACCCGATACGTATTTGCTCGTGGCAATACCATCACCTAGCCATCCTGCATCTTTATACACCAACAATTGACTTTGTACCCAATCGTTATAGTATTCAGGATAGGCAATAGACCATAGCTGGGTTAAGTTCCAGAAGGCGCCCCAAATAGCATCTGTATTGTAATGATGGTATTTCGGGTTACCATTTTTCAGTAGTGGAATCTGTCCTACTGTACCATCATTTTTAGGATATGCACCATTCACATCACTTGCCAGACCTCTGCCTAAAAGTGCATGAAAAAGGCCGGTATAGAACTTAATTCGATCTTGCTCTAGTCCACCTTTTACTTCAATCCTACCCAATGACTTATTCCAGTTTTGAATGGCATTAGCTTTTGCCTTGGCAAAGGTTAACCCTGAAGCCTCCTTCGTCAAATTGAGTTTTGCATTATCTACTGAAGTATAAGAAAGACCTGTTTTAATTCCAATTTGCTCACCCTTTTTTGTTTTAAATTGTAAATATATTCCAGCGCCCTTTCCCTGCATGGTCTTAAGCCCTTTATACTGTGTACTATCTCTAAATGCGCCATAAGAATCAGGCATTTTATCGAGTACCGCATAAAAGTACATGGTCACATTTGCTGCTTCCTGGTATTTCTGAACATATACAGGTTTGGTAACCACATAGCCCCATACATGACCATGATCATAAGTCACTTTTGCGTCCAGCACCGGGCCACTCTCGCCCATCTTATGCCCGATATCAAATATAATATTGGCTGTATCTGTTTCTGGAAAAGTATATTGATGAAAACCCACCCTTTCTGTGGCGGTAAGTTCTGCTTTTATATGATAATCTTTTAAAAGTACCCGATAATATCCCGCCGTGGCATATTCCTCAGACTTATCGAAAGATGACCTGTATCCTGAATTTTTCTCTTCCTTTTTACCCGGAAATGTTTTTAGTTTTCCTACTGTTGGCGCAAAGACTACCCCTCCAATCTGAAATTCATGAAAGTTTGCGAAACCTTCTATGGAAGTATGGCGATCGTCATAACCCACGGCTTCCCATCCTGATGGATTGCCTTCACTTCCATTTGTGCTGGGGGCTAATTTGGCCATACCAAAAGGAACCGCAGCTGGGGTATAGAAAAAGTATCGGCTATGGGCAGACCCGATATTGGGCCTCACATATTGAACTGGTCCATCCTCTTTCTGGGCATAAAGGAAGGCCGTTTGGGTAGTGATTAATAAGAGGAGAACAATCCTTTTCATCTTGGTTTAAAGTTTTGGTTATTCAAATGTACATACATATTTAGCAAAAAAAATTTAAATTTACTATACTTGTATATACATACATTCCGAAAACCAATATCATGAATAGACTGACTATATTAATCCTCTGTACTTTTTTTTCGTTACCTCTTCATTCTTATAGCCAGCAACCACTCTACAAAGATGCCAGTCAGCCAATAGCATTAAGAACTCAGGATTTAATCAAAAGAATGACGCTCAAAGAGAAAGTAGGTCAACTTTTATGTCCTCTGGGATGGGAAATGTATGAACGACAAGGAAATAAAGTTAAGGTATCCCAGAAATTCAAAGACATCGTATCCAAAAAGCAGATTGGGATGCTCTGGGCAACATTCAGAGCCGATCCATGGACACAAAAAACCCTGACCAATGGTCTTAACCCGGAGATGGCAGCAGAAGCTGCAAATGAGTTACAGCGATATATGCTACAAAATACGCGTCTGGGTATTCCTATATTTTTGGCGGAAGAGGCACCTCATGGGCATATGGCGATTGGCACCACGGTATTCCCAACGGGTGTCGGTCAAGCGTCTACCTGGGACACCTCCTTATTAGAAAAGATGTCGGAATGTGTATCCAAAGAAGTACGTTTACAAGGAGGTCATATCAGCTATGGCCCTGTATTGGACTTATCACGTGATCCACGCTGGTCACGTGTGGAAGAAGGTTATGGTGAAGATCCTGTGTTAACAGGTAAGCTTGCAGCTTCTATCATTAAGGGACTGGGCGCAGGAAAGCTGGCCAATCCTTACAGCACCATAGCAACACTCAAGCATTTTGTAGCTTATGCAATACCTGAAGGAGGGCACAATGGCGCAGCTGCAAGTGTTGGCGAACGGGAACTTAGGGAGTATTACCTCCCTCCTTTTCAGTCTGCTGTAAATGCCGGAGCCAAATCAATTATGGCCGCTTACAACTCCATAGATGGCGTTCCTTGTAGTTCCAGTAGTTTCTTATTGACGGATATACTAAATAAAGAATGGGGATTTAAAGGTTTTTCAGTATCCGATTTAGGAAGTATTGAGGGCATAAAAGGAAGTCATCGCATTGCACGAGACTATACCGAAGCCTCTATCCTGGCACTTAAAGCTGGTTTAGACGCGGATCTTGGAGGAAATGCCTATCCCAACCTGATTGCCGCTGTTGAAAAAGGAAAGATTGAAGAACGTTTAATTGATACCGCAGTATCCAGGGTACTCCGCTTAAAGTTCGAAATGGGCTTATTTGAACATCCTTTTGTAAATCCTCAAAAAGCCAAAAAGGAAATCAAAACACAAGAACAAATCTTGCTTTCCCGCCAGGTTGCCAAAGAATCTATCATCCTGCTGGAAAACAAAAACAACATTCTCCCCTTGAAAAAGGGAATCAAACTTGCCGTTGTAGGCCCTAATGCAAATAATGTATATAATATGCTTGGAGATTATACCGCTCCACAAGCTGAAGGAAGTGTGATCACGGTATTACAAGGGCTTCGTTCCAAATTATCAGCCGCCCAAGTAAGCTATGTTAAAGGATGTGCCATTCGGGATACCACAGAAAACACCATTCCTCAGGCCATTGCGGCAGCACAAGAAGCCGATGTAGTTATTGCTGTAGTTGGTGGCTCCAGTGCACGGGACTTTAAGACAGAATATGCCACAACAGGAGCTGCAATTGCAACAGATAAGACCATCGGAGATATGGAGAGTGGCGAAGGGTTTGATCGCTCCACACTTGATCTTCTGGGCAAGCAAATGGATTTATTAAAGGCCTTAAAAAAGACAGGTAAACCTCTTGTAGTTGTCTATATACAAGGCCGGCCACTGAATATGAACTGGGCAGCGGAAAATGCGGATGCATTGCTTTGTGCCTGGTATCCTGGACAGGAAGGTGGTTCAGCTGTTGCAGATGTATTATTTGGAGACTATAATCCTGCGGGGAGACTCCCTATTTCTGTACCCAGAAGTGTTGGACAAATTCCGGTTCATTACAACAGGAAAAGTCCGCTCGACCATCGTTATGTGGAAGAGGAAGCGACTCCACGCTACGCCTTTGGTTATGGCAAGAGTTATACGACTTTCGCTTATCATGACCTAAACATCAGTAAAGATGCCACCAAAGGAACTTATCGGGTGTCCTTTACCTTACAAAATACCGGATCATATGATGGAGACGAGGTAGCCCAGCTTTATTTGAAAAATCAGTTTGCCTCAACATCTCAACCTGTAAAGCAATTGAAACATTTTGAGCGTATTAAACTCAAAGCAGGCGCATCAAAACTTATAGAATTTGAACTGACAACTGATGATTTATCCATCATCAATATGGATATGAAAAAGGTTTTTGAATCCACCAGCACCTTCACCATTATGATCGGTTCTTCCTCTGATAACATCCAATTACAAAAACAACTAGAAATTTAATTAAACAAATGAAATCCTATTCAATTTATATCTTATCCTGTGCATTTTTGGTAACCCTCTGCCCCGTTAAAGGAAAGGCCCAAAATCAGGAACTGGCCGCCCGGATCCTTGCAGACTCTTCATTGACAGTCGTAGACAATCTGGCAAAGGGCGTAATTAAAGAGGGCTTCAATGCTGGAAGTGGTTACTCTCAGATCTGGGCACGCGACTTTAATACATTGATTGAAACTTCTTTAGAGGTACGTTCCAAAGAAGATGTTCGGGGAGCTATCCTGCTCTTCTTTGCGCTCCAGCAAAAAAACGATGAAATGGTGGATGGATATGTATTAAAAAAGGACTTTACCTGGAATGACAATACGCCATATTACTCCGATGCTGCTCCGGGTCACGTAGGATTTAAAAACACGGTTGAAACGGATCAGGAAACCTCGCTTATTCAGCTGGTGGGAAAATACATCAAAAAGACTGGAGATGTTGGCCTCCTAAATGAAAAAGTAGCTGGTGTAACTGTGCTGACCAGAATAGAGAAAATGATTGATTATCTGTTGCGCGAACGTTATAATAAACAATACGGCTTACTGTGGGGAGCAATGACAGCAGACTGGGGAGATGTTCAGCCACATGATACCTTTGGCTGTGACTGGAACGAACTCTCGGATGAAGCTATTGATGTCTATGATAATGCGATGTTCATTATCGCCCTGCAATATTTAATTGATGTTGTACCAGACAAGCATAAAGTAGAACAGTGGACCAAATTAAAAAAGGGTATTTATCAGAAGGTAAGAAAACACCTTTGGGACGCTAAAAACCAGAAGTTTATTCCGCATATCTACCCTAATAAGTCTCCTATCCCAGCTGGCTTTGATGAAAACACCATCTTTTACCACGGGGGCACCGCAGTTGCGATAGAAGCTGGGTTGCTTTCTAAAGCAGAAATTGCCGCAGTGAATAAGAAAATGGTAGAAAACGTAAAACTTTCCGGGATGCCTAGTATCGGCCTGACCTTATACCCTACTTATCCTGAAGGTTTTTTTGCTGGTGGAATGTCTAAAGCCTATGTCTATCAAAATGGTGGCGACTGGACTTGGTTCGGTGCAAGAATGATCCAGCAACTCATTGCAAATGGTTTTGTAAAAGAAGCCTATGAAGAAGTTCGTCCTATGATCGACCGCGTGGTAAAAAACAAAGGGTTTTATGAATGGTATGGCCAGGGAGATGTACCTAGCGGATCAGGTAAATTTAAGGGATCTGCTGGTGTATTAAGCAAAGCAATAGCTCAATTCAAGACTTGGGCGGCAGCCAATCAGGCCCATTAAAAATTAACTATCTTGTCAGACCCATTTATGCTTTATATAAAAAGCACTATTTATTAATAATGCTTTTTATATAAAGCATTATTAACTATTTTTGTTGAAAAATAATAGCAAAATGGAAAGGCTGTTCGAAAAATCATATCAAAAACTGATAAGAGTACCAACCCAATTTAAAAGATATCTGGCAGAAGAAATTGATTGGACCAGCCGTCTGATTGGCATAAAAGGCGCGCGTGGGGCAGGAAAAACGACACTAATGCTACAATATGCCAAATTACATCTACCCCAAGGTAAAGAAACACTATATACCAGTTTAGACAGTTTATACTTTACAGAGAACACCTTAGTCGACCTCGCCGATAGATTTGTACAACAAGGCGGTAAATTCCTTTTGTTGGATGAGGTACACCGTTATGCAAATTGGTCCCAGGAAATTAAAAATATTTATGACGACCAACCAGACCTGAAGATCATATTTACCGGCTCTTCGATTATGCACCTAAATAGAGCAAAAGGAGACCTAAGCAGGCGTGCTGTAATGTACGAACTCGCCGGACTCTCCTTTCGGGAATACCTTAACTTTGCCCAAGATATGTCGCTTAAAGCAATTGGTTTTAATGATATTATAAATAACCACACCGCCATTGCAATGGATATAGTGGCAAACATGCATCCTTACGAACATTTCGGAAACTACCTTAAATACGGCCATTATCCATATTTTTTAGAGAATCCCAACCTATACCCCCAAAAACTTGCCGAAACCATTTCACTCGCAATCAGCATAGATCTACCCGCTTTTCACGACATCAGCTTTAAGAGTATTGAAAAGATCCGGTTATTACTGCACATCATTGCAGAATCAGTTCCTTTTAAGCCCAATATCTCAAAACTAAGTGAGCGCATAGATATTAGTCGCAATAACCTTGTACTATTCATTAAATACCTGGAAGACATGAGGATCATAAAGGGACTGTATCCAGATACTAAAGGAATCGGACTACTACAAAAACCTGAAAAGATTTACCTTCATCATCCAAATCTGCAATACGCACTGGCCGATGAACAAAGTAATATTGGCAACATAAGGGAAAGTTTCTTTATTAATCAAATTGGCAAACTTGGCCCGGTTACCTACACACCAGAAGGTGATTTCGCATTCAAAAACTATACTTTTGAAATTGGTGGAAAGAACAAAACAAATAAACAGGTAAAGCACATTGAAAATTCATTTGTAGCAGCAGATGACATCGAAATTGGCCATAATCATAAAATTCCCTTGTGGATGTTTGGCTTCTTGTATTAAAACAAATCCGCACCATCCCCGGTATGCACCCAAGAAAATATGTTTTTAATAAGTTGCTGTATACCCTTTACTCTTCAGATAATCTATAATGGGCTGCCATGGCCCTATCCTGTGCTGTTCTTCGGTAAATGGATCAACAAATGGTGCGTGTGCATAATCAATGGCTTTTTCCTCCGGATGTGGATAGTCGAAAGTTTTAGGATTAGGTCTTTGGTGTATCTTATCTGAATTGACAAATGCTGCGATATCCAAGGCTTCTGCATCGGTCAATACAGGAGCATCGGCTGTTGCCTTATCGTAAGGCATGTTAGATTTCAACCATTGTGCCTGTTTAATTACCCGGTGCATACTGGATCCTGGCTGGTAACTTTGAGCCCCCCATAAAGGTGGATAACGATAAGCGTGCCGATCTGCTGCAAGAACCCCTGCCCCATCCTTTCCATGACACCGCGCACAATTGGCTTGATATAACAATGCGCCTTTTTCTGGATTGGCCGCCACTGCAGGTAAATCTACTGCTTTGTTTTTCTGACCATTAAACACTTCTTCGCCCTTAGGGGCAAACGAATTGATCCATTTCAGATAAGACAAAAAAGCAACCATTTCTTCTCCATCCAAAGGAAGCGGTTTTACACCATTTTGTGGTCGCATCACACAGTTGTTTATTCTTTCTGCCAATGTCAGTATTTTCCCCTCTCTGGCTCTGTACTGTGGATAATCGTCATGCGATTTCATCAGGTTAAAAGAGAATAGTTTAGTGCCCGCCTCCTGATGGCAATTGGTACAGCTGATCTTATTTCCGAGGTACCGGCCTTTGGTTCCATTAGGACCAATATAATAGGCTGTGTTCAACATCAATTGTCTGCCATATTTAACGGCAGCACCAAATTTGGTATTTGGGATCATTGTCGTATCGACAGCAATCTTTTGCTCCTGTTCATTCATTTCCTTGCTTTCTGTCTCATTACAAGAGAAAAAAGCAACAGCAGAAATTATAAAGATGAGCAAGAAAGGAATTATCCGGCTTTTGGTTCTTTTTAACATCTCAATGGTTCAGTTTGGTTTATTTACAATTCTCCGATGTAAGGCATTGACTTACTAAACGGAACAAATTCAACACGGTAAGGAGTATTGGCACACATCATACTCCACAATACATCACCGTTTTTACTGGTCAGCATCACTTGGTTTTGTTTAGAAACGCAGGTTAAAATAGTATGGTCGTTAATCAAATAGGCACTGCCCATTCTATCCGTAAAATTTCCTTCCTGTAATTGTGTGCGTAATTTCAGAGATGCCTGTTTGGACGCTTCATTTAAGTTAAAAACCAGTATCTGCGAACGTTTTTTACTTGTTCCGTTATCAAATAACATGAGGTTACCTTGGTTGTTGATGTGCACAGCATGTCCCTGATCAAACATAGCGCCCGGGGGTAATGCAAAATCACCTCCTTTTCCAAACTTCCACATCACCTTTTTACTTAAGGCATTAACCTTCCAGATTTGTCCATTATTATAAAACGAAATGATGTAATTCCCGTCGGCATCTATAAACAGACTATTGGCATGCATCCAATCTTTTGCTTCCTTTAGAATATTCTTTTCTTTTAAAGGATCAAGCACATCAAAAACACTCCAGCTCCATATCTTTTTTCCAGACTTATCTAACACTAAAATGCCATCTCCTTTAACAGAGTCTGCCTCCTTACCACCTACTGCCCTTAAATCGACAACTTTTTCGTCTGCGCACAGGGTAACGTATTGATTCTTTGCGTTCAGTAATATTTCGTGATGAATGGTTTTCTTAAAATCTTTTTCTCCCTTCATTAAATGAAAAATGGTATCACCTGTGAGCGATAATTCCAAAATTTCATTCCCATAACTTGTCGGGTAATTCATTGGGGCCAAAATGGAAAGAATGGTTTTATTCCGGGTAAAGTGAGCTACCTTAACTCCGGTATTTTTAAGTCTCTGGTACCATCGTAGATCTCCTCTATAGTCTATCATGCCAATAAAACCTGGAGTTTCCCGGTTATAAACCATCATGCTGCCTTGTTTGAATTCCACAGGCAGATCTCCCTGATTCTTATCGCTGACATGATACAGACCTAATACTCCATCAGGAATATCTTTGGTTGTAAAAGAATACACATCAGATTGAATCTTGTCTGCTCCTTTGCCCGATACAATGCGATACTGATAACCGGAATTAAATTTCAGATTGGTAAGGACTATTTTGAAGTCCGTTTTTTGAATAGAAACGGGGCTTGTAAACATTTCATTTTGTTTCCCCTTTATCCAGTACTCCACATAGGCGTCCACAGGTTTGGAACTGGAAAAATCAACAGAAACTCTCAAGGAGTTTTTATCTGCGGTTTCATTTAAGGAGATATGATTAAAAGTGCCGGTCGCACTGTTTAAACAGGCGACCGCACAGATTCCAATAACCATCAATCCAATAAAAAATAGCCTTGAAGGGTTTATTTTTAAATACATTTAGTATAAAATAAGCAGGATAAAGTCAAAAATTCTACCACAAAGGATTTTGTTTAATTTTATTATTGGTTTGCAGCTCAGATGCAGGAATTGGAAAAATGTAATTTCTAGGCTGCAGGTATTGAGCCCCTTGCTTATTTACCGCGATAAAATGGGTCTTTAAATCAGCTGGTGTATACCAACGCTTTAAATCCTGCCATCTATTTTGCTCAAAAAACATTTCCAACATTTTTTGATGGCTAATTTCATTCATCACACTCATCATATCAGGAAGATCAATTGCTGTTTTAGCCGTTAAACCTGCTCTTACTCTAATTCGGTTAACATCAGTAATTGCACTGGCCAAATCTCCATTTTGTGCTGCAGCTTCGGCGTGCATCAATAATACCTCTGCATAACGCATAATTACGTTGTTGGCGGTAGAAGGTGTAGCAGACCAATAGTTATCTGCACTGGCTACGCCACTCCAGCCATTAGTAAATTTATTAATCAAAAACTTGTTGGTTCCAGAGGTATCTAATAATGACGAAGGAGAGATTTTGGTCACATTAGCACGGGCTGAGGCCCAAAGCTTATCAAAAGTTTGAGTGCCTCCATACCAGGTTACATCAGCTTCGCCAAAATTTGAGCGTTTCCATGATAAGGTATAATACATTCTTTTATCAAATTTAGTATCCGAACCGGCCGGTCTTTTCTCTAACATAAACTGATTAACAAAATAATTAGTTGGGATATATTTAAACCAACCGCCTCCGGCTGGAGGGCCTATTAACTGGGGCAGATAATTGTACATCCCTGCATTTGCATTTTCTGCACCCCAGGGGTTATATGGGTCTCCATATGGGCCATAAACCCACTGAAAGACAGCTTCTTTGTTAAATTCATTCTTAGCAGTGAAATTGTCTGAAAATTCAGGAACTAAATCGTAATTATATGGACTTGCATTTAACAATGCTAATGTAGTTTGAGCTTTTTGATAATCTTTGATATACAAATAAGTCTTTCCCAGGTAAGCAATGGCCGCTCCACTGGTTGCTCTTCCTAAATCTGCACTAGGCCTGGAGTCTGGCAATCCATTCCTGGCATCGGTGAAATCAAGAACCACCTGATCGTAAACCTGTTTTACCGGGGTACTTGGAACAAATTGATCTTCTGCTGTTTTTGCCGAAGTAATGATCAGCGGAACATCTCCAAAATTTGAGGCCAGGGTAAAGTAGCAAAGCCCACGCAGAAATTTGGTCTCCGCGATATAGGCCTTTTTCTTATCGTCGGATATTGGAACCTTATCGATATTGGCCAATACCAAATTAGCACGATAAATAGATTTATACAGCGCTGCAAAAGTAGATGATGCGTCTGAATTTGTAGCATCATTTGTGAATAAAGCTATATTCGTCGTAGCCGCTTCTCCTCCAGGAAATGTAAGTACATCATCGCCTAAGGAATTGATGTTCTGGATACCCGTAAATGCACCCCAATAGCCATATAAAGGTTGTCGCATAGGACTATAAACTGAGGCTACCGCAGAAATGACATCTGCTTCGGTTTTCCAGAACTGGGTTTCGGTAATTTGATTTGGATTTGTTGTCTGAAGAAAATCTTTTTTACAACCATATATCGTAAACAATGCAAGCGGAACGGCTATTGCTATTGTTTTAATTATATTTTTATTCATAATTCCTTTAATTATTCAGTTAAAAAGATACGTTTAAGCCTAAGGAAACAATTCGTTGAAGTGGATATGCTCCACTGTCGTAACCTCTGGAAAGTGGACTACCGCCATTTCCTAGATCCGGGTTATACCCTTTATATTTCGAAAATGTAAATAAATTTTGACCCGATACATAGGCTCTTATTTTTGAAACGTTTAATCGTTTCGCAATACTTTCGGCTAAGGTATACCCTAATTCAAACCGCTTTATCCTTACGTAGGCACCATTCTCCAACCAACGATCGCTATTTCCGCGAGAGTTTAAATTTGGGTCGGCAAGCGTAAATCTTGGGAAATTCGAAGTGCTATTTTGAGGTGTCCAGGCGTCTAAAACTGAAGTAGACAAATTGGTATATGCCGTCATTTGCTCTGTCCAGATTCGGCCTCCATTATAGATCTTATTTCCAAAAACCGCCTGTACCAATACATTCACATCAAAATTTCTCCATACCAGACTACCTGTTAGTCCGGTTTCAAAGGTTGGAATAGGACTTCCGGTATATTGCTGATCATTATTATCAATTTTACCATCATTATTGAAGTCAATAAATTTCAGGTCTCCTGGTTGTGCATTAGGCTGTATTTTCTGGCCATTTGCGCCCTTATAACTGTCAATCTCTGCTTGTGTTTTAAAAACACCCGCCGTTTTGATCAAGAAGAAACTTCCCAGCGGATACCCAACCATAGCTCTTTCGATATCGCCAAATTGCTGGTTACCACTTCCTATCGTAATCGCGGTCATTCTGTTCCGGATCGAAGTCATATTCCACCCTACTTTATAACTAAGTTCGCCAGCAGTACCTGAGTAATCTAAAGCCAGCTCTATCCCTTTATTATTTACTGTACCGGCATTAACTGTTGGTGTACCATTGATACCTGCACTTGGTGGTATTGGAACGGCAAGCAATACGCCGCTTGATGTTTTACTAAACCAGTCAAACACCAACGAAAGTCGGCCGTTTAAGAATGTAGCATCAAGACCAGCGTCTGCTGTCTTTGTTTGTTCCCATTTTAAATTCTGAGGTGAAGCAGTTCCGCTGGGAATAGATCCCAGTATCATTCCGCCGTTGGTCAGAAAGTTCAGGTTATTGGTAATTCCGTTAATGGTAGAATAGTTTGGAATCTGATCGTTTCCTAACAGACCATAACTGCCTCTGATTTTCAAGGAATTCATAAATGCGGAAATTCCTGAGTTGCCATAAAATTTTTCATTGCTGATGTTCCAGCCTGCAGATACCGATGGAAACACACCATACTGATAACCTGATGGAAATATAGACGATCCGTCTCTACGAATCGATGCACTGATCAGGTACCTTGTATCATAGGAATAAGAAATCCTTCCAATAAGGGATTCTCTTCTGGTAGACGACGATCCGCCTCCTACCGACTGCCCGGATGTGGCTGCCGACAGAGAATAAATCCCGTTTGGAATGTTATTTCCTCTTGCATTAAAAGAATTGGTTGTATCCTTTTGAGCAGTAAAACCCGCAAGTAACGAAATATTATGCAGGCCGAGCTTTTTGTCATAACTCAGGGTATGTTCTAATAACCACGAGTCTGAAACGCCACTATTTTGAGACAGTGTTGGTAAGGCAAGTATTACATTCCCATCGTTATAGGCATAACTATAGTTATTGCCAAAGCCTCTGTTTTCTGATAGTGCCGCATTGACTTTATATTTTAACTGATCAATCAGTCTAACCTCGGCAAAGATATCTGCAGTTACTGAGCTGTTATTGTTTCTAAAATCATTGGCATTCAAAATGGCTACAGGATTTGAAAGGTTCTTCATGCCGGTGGTAATCCCCCCCCAACCACCTGGTTGGTTTGCAGGATTATATACCGGAACAGTTGGAGGTACAATCAATGCACTTAATATATTGCTATGAGATTGATCTCCTCCCGGAGGAAGGGTTCGGCCACCGCTCCTGTTGTAGATAAATGTCTCTCCAATTTTTATCCGGCCCTTTTCGTATACCGATTTTGCTCTGAAATTAGCGCTGTTGAAATCGGTTTTCTCAATAGTACCTTTTTGGTTCAAATAACTACCAGATAAGCTATACAACAAGTGTTCGGAGCCTCCTGTAACATCTGCATTAACCTTGTAAACCGGGGCAGATCTGAAAATTTCATCTTGCCAATTCGTATTCGTGCCATTATATGCTGGAAAGTGTCCGCCTTGTGCGTTGAACAGATTGGTCCACTGCTCTCCATTAAGTACGTTCATGCGCTTAGCAATCGACTGGTTGCTATAGACTGCATTGAGTTGAATTTTTGGTTCAGAATTTTTCCTGCCCAATTTTGTTGTGACTAAAATAACTCCTCCTGCAGCTCTCGATCCGTAAATACTTGCGGCAGCAGCGTCTTTTAAGATTTCAATATTTTGTATGTCAGAAGGGTTTATTCCGTCTAAACTACCAAAAGGCATTCCATCTATAACCACCAACGGACCATTGGAGCCAAGAGTTCCCGAACCTCGGATTGTAATAGATGATCCCGCGCCAGGTGCACCATTACTGGATTCAACCGACACTCCCGCAACACGTCCCTGAAGTGCATCTGTTACGTTGTTAGAAGCATTGGCGCTGATTTCATTTACATTTACAGATGCCATGGAACTCGTAATTTCCCTCTTATTTTTTGTTCCATACCCTACTACAACGACTTCATTTAAGTCGCGCAGCTGAGGCTTAAGACGAATGGTCATAAAAGTGCCTTCCTCAACCTTTATCCGCATCACTTCATATCCCACATAAGAAACCAATAAAACGGCATCCTTGCTGGGAACTTCGATTTGAAATTCGCCATTGGTGTTGGTGGTCGCCGTCTCTCCGGTACCCTCCACCTTTACAGAAGCTCCGGGTAGTGAGGTTCCGCTTTCATCTGTAACTTTACCTTTTATGGATACCTTTTGTCTCATCATCTCCGACAGGGAAAGCAATGTTCTTGTTTTAATAACAACGGTCTTATCTACAATAGAATAAGCCAATGGTTGATTTAGGAAGCACCTGTTCAATGCATCTTCAACAGATACATCCCTGACGTTAATATTTATAGGATTTGCCTTTCTGATTAAAGCCGTATTGCCAATGAAATAATAGCTGGTTTGGCTTCTGATTTTCCTGATAATGGTTTCCAGCGATGCATTTTTTTCGCTTAGGGAGATCTTTTGCGCTTTTGTGGAAGCACTTACCTGAAGTAAGCACGTGATTAATATGAGAATGGTTAGCCTCATTATACGTATTATTTGTCCAGAGTTCCAAGCAAGCGGCTTCCTAAATCT
This sequence comes from Pedobacter nutrimenti, assembly GCF_032678445.1. GTDB lineage: Bacteria > Bacteroidota > Bacteroidia > Sphingobacteriales > Sphingobacteriaceae > Pedobacter > Pedobacter nutrimenti_A. Next base: position 155,378 of record NZ_JAVTSQ010000004.1, on the reverse strand, counting down.
GGATTGATCGTAAAATTTCATACATTTGGTTGTTTGGTTGATAATTGATGAGTTGTATTGCTTAATTTATCATGGTATATCCAAACATTGGTCAGGGGTGTTCCCGCATCCCTGACTTGTTTAAACTACCGTTAGGTTTGTAAATATTATGGCATAACGATAATCTTCCTCCCTTCTATTTTAAAATGAACATTTCCGGTTGATTCCAATACTTTCAATAGAGATGATATATTCTTCGATCGTTCTACTACACCTAAGAAAGATACATCACGCTGTTTACCTTCAAATTCATAATCAACGTCATACCACCTGGATACTCTTAGCATGATGCTTTCCAGTTTTTCGTCGTTAAATACGAAATAGCCGTTTTTCCATGCAACGGCATCTTCTATGTTAACTGGCATAACTTTAATCTCCTTTGTCCTTCTATTGGTTTGACCCTGTTCGCCAGGAACCAGGATTTTCTCATGAGCTTGAGCAATTAGCTTAACCGAACCTTCCAGCAAGGTGGTCTTTGTTGTTGTTTCATCGGCATAACTGCAAATGTTAAAGTGAGTTCCCAATACTTCTACTTCCTGATTTTCAGTATGCACTACAAATGGCATCCGTTTATTCTTAGTAACCTGAAAATAAGCCTCGCCATGAAGTTCTACCAGACGCTTTTCCCCTTTAAAAGCAGAAGGAAACTTAAGCGAAGAGGCTGCGTTGAGCCATACATGAGTTCCATCAGGTAATATGACCTGGTACTGCCCTCCACGTGGTGTGCTAATGGTGTTGGAGATGTCTTTTCCTGTTTGTGTTCCGGAATTTTCAGCTAAAGAATTCGCTTTATAAATAAGGATACCACTAGCACCTTTAATGATCGGGCCGCCCTTTTGGTGGGCTAGTTGATCAAGGGTCGAATCGTTTAAGACTATAGGTTCAGCACCCGCTAATGTAAGAACTGCTTTATTTCCACCAGGCGGAATATCATGTTTATGGTAAGCTATATTTGTAACGGCCGGCAAGCCTTTTGGCTTAATGAAAATTATTCCTGCGGTTAGCATCAGTAAAAATACTGCAGCCGCAGCGATCCATAATTTGTACCCGGAACTTTTTTGATGTTTACCTATTTGAGTATGAATACCAACTAGTATTTCCTGTTCGATATCTGTAGTCCACTTCTCTTTTTTTCCTTTCCTTTCTAAAGAAATTAAAATGTCATCTTCCAGCAGATCATCAAAACATCCCGTTTTTGCCATTTTCTGCAATTCACGCCATTCTTTCTCAGAAATAACATCTTCTTTAAAATATTGTAAGAGTGTATAAAAACGGCTATTGTTCATTATTGTAATCGTATTTTAACTAAAGACGATTGACAAAAACAAATGGCCCAACTCATCAGAAAATAATTTAAATAATCAAACTACCATCTGCAACAGCATACAAAACCGACTAAATAGAATCAGACGGTATGATGACTTCATAACAGTTAAAAAGCAAGATATATAATAATGAAAAGAGGAAGCGTTAACACGATATAAATTTGAGACTTGAGGTACTCTCGTACACTTTTGCGGCTCAGTTCCAAATGACGTTTTACTGTTAATCTGGAAATGTTCATTTTTACAGCGGTTTCTGCATAACTGAGCTCTTCTTCATTGATCAAAAGCCAGGCTTCCTTTTGTTGTGGAGGTAACTGTGCAATTGCATCTTTCAATAGTCTGTCATATTCTATTTGTTCAATTTTTTCGTCGGTGGTATTTACGGGATTATTTTCCCTCAATATAAATTCTGCAAAAAAATTAGTCTCCAGGGTTACCTTTTTAAAATGATCAAGGGTTAAATTTCTGGCAATAATAAAAAGATAGTCTTTCAAACTCCTTACATCTTTTAATTTGTGGCGATTGTTCCAAAACTTGACATACACTTGTTGCACAAGCTCAATAGCAATATGCTCATTTTTCACATAGGACATCACTGCATTAAAAATGTTTCTATTGGTCTGATAATACATTTGGTTGAATGCCCGTTCATCTCCGGCAAAAATCCGCTCTAATAATAGGCTGTCTTCATCAGCATTATGCTCATCCAGCCGTTTCTTTTTACTCATGGTTTTTGTTGATCATTTCATGAAAAATGGATGGCTTTAAGATAACCTGGTCAATTAGCTTAGATAAATACAAGCATAAACTTAGATATTTTAGACTCGGAAAAGTTATGCTATATTGCTCAATATCGATGCTTTTTTTGCTGTCGGTATAAATCTGATAAAGCGTCTTTAAGGAAGACTATTCTATTGAGTCAGATAGGACGTCTGTAACGAAAATGATCAAAATACACTATCAAAGCAGGATTTTAAGCCGGTATATAACCTCCCGATTCTTCGCAATAGAACTGATAAAGTCATCCTAATTTCAGTCTTTTCTTTTTTATTATTAAAATAAAAACTACAAAATCCATAGATTTTATTTTTTTAATGAAAAAGAGTGCTATCTTCGCATAACTAAATAACAATCTACAACTTAGATACAAATGAAAACAGACTTACATTTTATGAAAATGAAAAGAAAAACATCTGAAAAAGGAATGCTCTTCCTTTTAGACTGTTGCTGTTGTTGTTGATTTAGTTCGAAAATCGCCTTGCAAAATTAAGGCACCTGCAAATCCAATAGTTTGAGATAGAACTGGACGTTAAAACATCCATGTGGCTTTGCTTTGCAATTTTTTTACGAGCTCATTAATACAAATCAGAACAATAAACCAAACATTAATAATTATATTCCAAATGAAAAAAAAATTACTTCTTATCCTTTCACTTATACTTACGGCAAACTATGTTTTTGCCCAGGATGCGATAACAGGTGTCATAAAGGGTAGCAACGGCGCGCCAATACCACACGCTACAGTAGTGATCAGAGGCACCAAGATTTCTGCAATTGCAGATAACGACGGAAAGTTCATTATCCACTCCAAGCAAGACCTTCCATTTTACCTTCAGGTCAGTTCAATTGGTTACAAGCCTCAGGATTTCCAGATTTTAAAACTCCAGGATACCCCTTTTGAATTGGTTTTGATTGAAAGTTCACAACTAGATGAGATTGTGGTCACTTCAAGGAGACGTTCAGAGGTACTGCAAGATGTGCCTATCGCCATTACCGTTATCGGTGGGCAGGCTGCAGAAAATGCAGGAGCTTTTAATGTTAACCGCTTAAAAGAACTGGTCCCTTCGGTACAGTTGTATGCTTCAAACGCCAGAAATACCACACTTAACATCCGGGGTTTAGGCTCTACGTTCGGGTTAACCAATGATGGTATTGATCCGGGTGTTGGCTTTTATGTAGATGGGGTTTACCAGGCGCGTCCGGCAGCTACTTCTACAGATTTTCTTGATATTGAGCAAATTGAAATCCTTAGAGGACCTCAGGGAACTTTATTTGGTAAGAATACTACTGCAGGTGCATTTAACATCACTACAGCTAAACCTACTCAAATTCCAACCGGAAAAGTAGAATTGAGTTTTGGAAATTATAATTTTATTCAGGCTAAAACCTCGGTTTCCGGAAGCGTCGCAAAAAATCTTGCAGCCAGGTTATCCATCTCCGGTACTCAGCGCGACGGTACCATCTGGAACACCAAAGAAGAACGCAAATATAGCGGTCAAAACAACCTGGGTTTTAAAGGTCAGTTGTATTACACGCCTTCAGATAAGCTGCAGGTATTGTTAAGTGGTGATGTCAGTATTCAGCATCCTGCCGGTTATCCGCTGGTGATTGCAGGTGTGGCTACAACTGAAAGGAGTGCCTATCGCCAGTATGCCAAAATCGTTTCTGATTTAGGTTATCAGCAGCCTAAAATAGATCCTTTTTCCAGAGAGATCAATACCAATACACCATGGAGACACAATCAGTCCATTGGGGGTGTATCCGTAAATGTGGATTATAAAATCGGCAACGGAACGTTAACCTCTACTACGGCCTGGAGATTCTGGAACTGGGATCCTACAAACGACAGGGATTTCTCTGAATTATCTGCATTGACCAAATCTCAGGGAAACTCACGTCATGATCAATATTCTCAGGAGGTTCGCTACGCCGGTAATCTGACCGAAAAAGTAAGCGGTGTAATTGGTGTGTTTTTTCTTGGACAGAATTTAAAAGGATTAGACCAAACGGAAGAGGTTGGCAAAGATCAGTGGAGATTTGTACAAACCAGCAATACGGGTTCTCAAGCCTTGTACTCAACGCCTGGTTTACTAGATGGCTACGGCATCAAGACCAATTCAACCATTAAATCTTTAAGTGCTGCTGTGTTTGCTCAGGTAGACTGGGAGTTTCTGAACCATCTGCATATTTTACCTGGTTTGCGATATACTTATGATAAGAAGGATGTAGATTATAACAGGGTAACCTATGGAGGTCTGCAAACTACAGATGCGGCATTGCTTGCACTGAAAGCCGCTGTTTATAACAACCAGCAATTCTCAACCAATGTAGACAACAATAATTTGTCTGGAAACATCACCTTATCTTATCGCCCTAACCCCAGCTTAAATGCTTATGGAACTTTCTCTACAGCTTATAAACCAGTTGGTGTTAATGTAGGGGGCCTTCCAACTACTTCTACCGGAGCAGCAGATTTGTCTTTGGCTGTAGTAAAACCAGAATATGTTCAACATTATGAATTGGGCGTTAAAACCAGACCTTTTAAAGGTGCATTGGTTAATGTTAGTGCTTTTAATACGGATATTAAAGATTATCAGACCAATGTTCAATCGCCGCAATTGGGTGTAAACAGAGGTTATCTTGCCAATGCAGAAAAGGTAAATGTAAAAGGTTTAGAGGTTGATGGAACTTATCAATTGGAAAGGTTCTTCACGCTAAATGCTGCCCTGGCCTATCTGGATGGTAAATATGTAAAGTTCACAAATGCTCCGTTGCCACTTGAAGAAACTGGCCATACAGAACAGGTTAATGGCGTGGCTACGCAGGTAGCATTTAAAGATGCTTCAGGAGGCCGTTTACCTGGTATATCTAAATGGAATATTTCTGGTGGTGCAGAATTTAGTGTTCCGGGTAATTTGGCAACTAAAGCGGGTAGATATTTTATTGCCGGCGATGCAAGTTACCGCTCAGAATATTCTTCAAACCCGACACCTTCGAGCGTATTAAATGTTGATGGCTATTCATTATTTAATGCCAGGCTAGGTTTTAAATCAGATAAATTCTCTGCATTTATTTGGAGCAGAAATGTTACAAATAAAAATTATTATGAACAATTGCAGGCTGCCGCGGGTAATTCTGGCCTATATGCTGGTGTACTTGGTGATCCAAGGACTTACGGAGCTACCCTGCGTTATTCATTCTAACATTATTCTGTGGGGGGGAGACTAAACCTTTTCATTTCAATAGGGTCTTATCATTAACACATAAAAACCTATAATATGAAAACAATTAAGTATCTATTTCTTTTGCTGGCAGTAGCTGTTAGCTTTAGTTCATGTATCGTTGCCGAACGTGGAGGCAGACCTCACCATCACAGACATTATTATGGTTATTAAACCAATTATCTTTATTAACATAAAAGAGGGTGCCCTTGGGTACCCTCTTTTATGTTAATAGCAGAACTTATAGAATTAGATCTTTATGTGGCAGGGTAAAATAAAACGTAGAGCCCTTTCCCTCTTCACTTTCTACCCATATCTGGCCATCATGGCGCTTAATAATTTCCGCACTCAGGTATAACCCGATACCAAATCCGGAGATGGTTTTAAATTTTCTGCTTTCTACCCGGTAAAAGCGATCAAACAACAAACCGATATCATCCTTTGGGATACCGATCCCCTCATCCCTAACGCTCACTAAAGTTTCTCCATTCACTTCCTTGCAGAGCACTTCTACAATTTTGCCCTGAGGAGAATATTTGATGGCGTTACCTATTAGATTATTAATGACCTGCCCAATCTTTTCCCGGTCTGCAAAAACCATAACTTCCTGGCTGTCTCCAGTCGAAATGTTATGCGTCCGGTCTGTAAGTGTAATTTCTTCTATGACTTCGGCAATCAGTTCATTCAAGGAAAATTGCTGCTTTTCCAGGTTGATTTTACCAGCCTCCAGACGTGACAAGTCTAAAAAGCTCTTGATCATGTTGTTCATCTTATTGACCTGCCCGTCAGCTTTGCTTAGCGAATTCGTAGCCTGAATATCTCCACTTGCCTTTGCCTTGGAACTCAATAACTGAACATAGGCTTTTAATGAAGTAAGCGGAGTTTTCAATTCATGGCTCACCATGGCAATAAAATCATTCTTTCTGATTTCATCCTGTTTGTGTTCTGTGATGTCCAGCAGAATTCCTGAAAACCGAACGGGAACTCCTTCTTTATCTCTGTAAATTCTTCCTGTTGCCCTCATCCAGCGCAATTGCTGATCATAGTGGCCCTTAATCGAAAACTCCAGATCGAAATGCTCGCCTTTAATGACGGAAGATTGGATGGCTTTCTGCACCACTTCCCTGTACTCCTCAGTCACCTGTGCAATAACCGTATCATAGGTCATTTCTTCATTAGACTTATAGCCAAAGAGTTCCTTTAATCTTGGAGAAACCGTTAAGCGTTTACTGAGCGGGTCGTAATGCCATGTTCCCAGGTTAGCAGACTCAATTGCAATTCTAAGCATCTCCTCTGCACGTTCAACTTTGTGCCTGCTTTCTACTCTTGCTGTAATATCTTCAGCACCAACAATAACACCATACACACGCCCTTCAGCATCAATCATCGGATCATAAAAGAAACTCACATATTTCTTTCCAATTCCGTTGGCGGTATTAAAATAGAATACCTCTTCTTCCTGCCCATAGGGCTCTCCTGTTTCATAAACAGTTTTCAGATATTCAAGGAAAGGCTGCCCGACCAATTCCGGGAGGATCTGCAACAGCGGTAAGCCAATGACCTCCTCCTTCTTTTTGTTCCATAAATCCAATAACCGCTGATTGGCTATTTCGGCAATCCAGTCTTTCCCCTTTAATACCAGTAATGAATAATGTGCATTCATCACAACACTTCTGAAGCTCGATACGCTCTCTTCGAGTTTCTGTTTTACCAATACCAAAGGGGTAACCTCGGTAGCAATCATCATAATGCCTGTAGTCTGTCCTTTTTTATCTTTAATGGGCTGGTAGGCATAATTAAAATAAGCTGTTTCCAGCTTCCCCTTGCGTAAAATAAAAGCTTTGGCTTCATTCCCTACCATAGCTTCTCCCCAGGTATAGACATCCTCCAGCAGTCTTAAAAAGGGCTGTCCTTCTAATTCTGGCAAGGCAACAGCCATAGGCATATTTAATACGGATTTGTTCTTTCCCCACAGTTCGAGCATTCGGGTATTTGCAGACTCAATAATCAGTTCCTTTCCCTTGAGAATCCCCATGCCCACAGGCGCCTGTTCAATCAGCTCCATAAAATAATTTCGGTTAGCCCGTTCATTTGCATACCTGATTTCCTGATCAATATCCTTAACAGTATACAACAGGTATTCTACGCCCCCTTGATGATCAACTACGGGAGAAATGTGAATGGATATATATATACTTTTGGAATGATTGGAGGGCGTAAGGAGAAAAGGACTGATCTCTGCTTCAGATTTATACATCAGTACCCTTTCCAGTACCTCCAGTATATTGGAAGGAAACAGGTCTTTTTCGACATCAAATATATCCTTTCCAATAAGAGCTTCTCTATTTAATCCAGTTATTTTGAGGTAATTATCACCAGCTACATAGATGCTAAATGACAATTTTTCCTTTTTAAGGACTAAACCAACATGCGTTTTCTGAAGAAAAGCTTTAAATAAATCATCATTTTGGTGATCCATTAATTATATGTTCTACAACGGTTTTCAATTCATCAACATCGAATGGTTTTTCTAAAAAAGCATTATTGCCTACATTTTCGTTGCTGTAAATAAACTTAGGAAATGCCGACAGTAATAACACTGGAATCTGTTTATGTTTTTCACTACTTTTAATGAGTTTACAAAGCTCTCCACCATTAACTCCATTCAAATTGTAATCTAGGATAACAATGGTTGGGCGATGCTTCTCTACCAATTCCAAAATGTCATCAGTTTCCTCATAGAAGAACACCTCTTCACCATTATCTGAGAAAATCTCTTTAAAGATGTCCTCCATTTCCAGATCGTTCTCTACAATTAATATCCGCTTCTCCATTTTTTTTCAGATATAGATGATTAACCGCCTGCAAACCAAAGAGCCTTCAGGTTCAGCTAAAAGAAGAACAAAGAAACTGCAAAAAAGTTTTCGGGCAGACTATCTTATTTCTATGCCTGCATTGGAATAATCGCTTAAATTCACCAGTTTAGGATCAACTTCCGTAACAATGACGTTAAGCAGATTGGCAGCGCAGATGTAAAAGGATTCTGAAGTATTGAGCTTATCGGAAGTAGACAACGCGACAATATATTTCGAAGTTTCTACCATTGCTTTCTTAATTTGGCTGTCTTCATAGTCTACTCCTGTAACTCCATAATTCAAATCGATACTGCATACGCCCAAAAAACAAATATCAGCTCTGATACTTCTCAAAGTCTGGATGGTTTCATATCCGGTAGTAGAAAAACTGGTCTTATTTAACCTTCCTCCGATAAACAATACTTCAATTTTTGGATGATCCTCCAGAACTGAGGCTACAGGGAAACTGTTGGTGACTACAGTGAGTTGCATGTCTTTTGGCAAATTTGCAACAGCTGCAAGTGTAGATGTGCCAGAATCGACAAGCAAAACCATGTTAGGCTTAATAAATTCCAAGGCCTTGGCAGCGATGATTTTTTTATGTTCGACATCAACATTTTGTCTGTCTCGGTAATGCATAGGAATGGGAGAGTGATGTATCGCACCCCCTCTGACCGCCCGTAAAAGCCCCTGATCTGACAATTCTTTAATATCCCGCCTTACGGTATCCTCAGATACATTCAGAATTTCACTGAGCTGATCTAACAATACTTTTTTATCCTTCGCTACATATTCAAGGATTAAATTTTGTCTTTCTGCCTTAATCATTCTGCAAATATAAAGATTTATTATTTGCAATATGTTGCAATATTAAATAAATATATTGCATATATTTGCAATATGAAAACAAAAAAACCAAGCATAGCTATCGATATGGATGGCGTAATAGCCGACACAGAATCTCATTTCATTACCTGGTATCGTAAAGATTATGGGGTACAGATCAACCGGGAAGATCTGATTGGAAAACCGGAATCAGAAGCTTTTCCAGACAAACAAGCCGTATGGAAATTTGTAAATTCTCCAGGTTTTTTCCGCACGCTACCGGTCATGCCAGGCGCAATAGAAACTGTAAAAGAATTAATGAATGACTTTGAGGTCTATATTGTATCTGCAGCAATGGAATTTCCGCAATCTCTTTTTGAAAAACACCAGTGGCTACAAGAACATTTTCCATTTATTTCATGGAAAAACATCGTGCTTTGCGGAGACAAGAGCATCATCGATACGGATTATATGATTGATGACCATTTCAAAAACCTGGATTTCTGTAAAGGAAAAGCCATCTTATTCCACGCTGCACATAATGCAACAACAGACCGTCATCAAAGGGTACACAGTTGGGAAGAAGTGAAGACCTTATTAAAAAAGGAATTGGAATTAAATGTTACTTAAGCACATTTCCTTTTAAAAACTCCCAATTCATACGGGCTATATTCAGGACAGAAATTCCTTGAGGGCATTCTACTTCGCAAGCTTCTGTATTGGAACAATGCCCAAAATCTTCAGCATCCATCTGCGCCACCATTGTCAATGCCCGCTTACGCGCTTCTTGTTGCCCCTGAGGCAGTTTTGCTAAATGCGAAATCTTAGCAGAGGTAAATAAAGCCGCACTCGAGTTCTTACAGGTAGCCACGCATGCACCACAGCCGATACAAGCTGCAGAATCAAATGCAGATTCGGCAATTTCATGGGTGATCGGGATGCTGTTGGCTTCAGGTGCCTGCCCTGTATTGACGGAAACAAAACCTCCAGCCCCGATAATCCGGTCAAAGGCAGAGCGGTCTACCTTAAGATCTCTTTTTATAGGAAATCCTTCGGCCCGGAAAGGCTCTATATAAATGGTATCTCCATCTTTAAACGATCTCATATGAAGCTGACAAGTCGTGGTGTTTTTTAACGGTCCGTGTGCTCTGCCATTAATCATTACTCCACATTGTCCGCAAATGCCTTCCCTGCAATCGTGATCAAATTCAACCGGGTGCTCGCCGCTGAGAACCAGTTTCTCGTTCAGCGTATCCATCATTTCCAGAAAGGACATATGCGGGATCACGTTATCCATCTCGTAATCCACCAGCTTACCGTTACTTTTAGCATCCTTTTGACGCCATATTTTTAAAAAAATCTTCATTAGGCTATGGTTTTATTTATAACTCCGAACCGTTAAGGCTACATTTTCAAAGGTCAAGGGCTCTGGCACGAGCGCTGGCTCCTGATCAAACCCTCTCCAATCCCAGGCAGATACAAAGCAGAACTTCTCATCATTACGAAGCGCCTCCCCTTCTGGTGTCTGGTATTCTTCCCTGAAATGCGCCCCACAAGACTCTTCCCGGGTTAGAGCATCGTAACACATCAGTTCAGCAACTTCCAGATAGTCAGCCACCCGGCCAGCTTTCTCCAGTTCACCATTCATTTCTTGAGGTGTACCTGGTACGGCCAGATGTAAATAAAAATCTGCTCTAAGTTTTTTGATTTCTGTTATGGCAAAACTTAGCCCTTCCTGGTTCCGGGACAATCCACAATAATCATAGAGAAGTTTACCTAATTTCTTATGATAATAATCTGCTGTTTTATCTCCCTTGATGGCGACAAGCCTGGCCAGTAATTCTTTCGCTTTCTGCTCTGCTTCTATAAATTCCATACTGTCTGCAGGCACTGGTCCGGTTTTAATTTCATCTGCCAGGTAATTCGAAACCGTATATGGTGCTACAAAATATCCATCTACACAAGCCTGGAGCAAGGAATTGGCTCCAAGCCTGTTCGCTCCGTGATCTGCGAAATTGGCTTCCCCCAAGGCAAACAAGCCCGGAATGGTTGTCATCAACTCGTAATCTACCCAAAGCCCGCCCATAGAAAAATGCGCTGCCGGAGAAATCATCATAGGTTCTTTATAGGCATCAATATCTGTAATTTTCCGGTACATACTAAACAGGTTGCCATACTTCTCTTTGATCTTGGCCTCTCCCTGTTCTTTGAGTGCCTTGGAAAAATCCAGGTAAACGGCATTCTTCTGTGCGCCAATTCCATATCCTGCATCAATCCTTTCCTTTGCAGCCCTTGATGAAATATCACGTGGTGCCAGATTACCAAAGGCAGGATACCTGCGTTCCAGATAATAGTCTCTTTCTGTTTCTGGAATATCATTTGGTTTGCGCGCATCATCCTTTTTTAACGGCACCCAAATCCGGCCGTCGTTCCTCAAAGACTCAGACATTAAGGTCAGTTTACTTTGATACGCTCCAGATTGCGGAAGGGAGGTTGGATGAATCTGTGTCCAGCTTGGGCTTGCCATTAAGGCCCCTTTTTTGTGTGCCCTCCAAATGGCGGATGCGTTACAACCCATAGCTAAGGTAGACAGGTAATAGATCTTACCAAAACCACCCGTAGCCAGAATAACTGCATGAGCACTATGTCTTTCAATCTCCCCTGTATCCAGGTTACGGACAATGATACCCCTGGCTTTTCCATCAACCACCACCAGGTCCAGCATCTCATGTCGGGTATACAAAGTAATTGCTTTTGCACTTACCTGTCTGATGAGTGCCTGGTAGGCGCCCAATAACAATTGTTGTCCGGTTTGCCCGCGGGAGTAAAATGTTCTGCTCACCTGTACTCCACCAAAAGAACGATTGTTCAGATATCCCCCATATTCCCGTCCAAATGGTACGCCTTGAGCAACAGCCTGATCAATTAAATGAAGAGAACATTCCGCAAGACGATACACATTTGCTTCTCTTGAACGGAAATCTCCACCCTTGATGGTATCATAAAACATCCGGTAAACGCTATCTCCATCGTTCTTATAATTTTTCGCCGCATTTACACCCCCTTGTGCAGCAACTGAATGCGCACGGCGGGCGGAATCCTGGAAGCAAAATGATTTCACTTTATAGCCCATTTCTGCCAATGAAGCTGCTGCAGAACTACCGGCAAGACCGGTTCCTACCACTATGATATCCAGTTTTTTACGGTTAGCTGGATTAACCAGCTTTGCATGGTCTTTATAATAATTCCATTTATCCTTTAAAGGACCTGGCGGGATTTTCGCATTTAATTCCATAGCTAGTAATGAGTAAAATAAATGTATAGAGGTATAGCTGCAAAACCGAACGTTATGATATAGCTATACCAAGTACCAAAAACTCTGATAAAGGCAACGTAACGGGGATGATAAACACCTAAAGTGCGCGCTGCGCTGTAAAACCCATGCAACAAATGATAACCCAGGGCAAACATGGCCAAGACATAAAAAAGAACATACCAAAGGTCGCCATATGCCCGGATCACAATCTCGTAAAGATCTTTATTTCCCGCGGAGTCAACCGGTAAAGTGCCAAACTTATACTGGTACCAAAAATCTTTGAAATGGAAGACCAGGAAAATCAGGATCACAGTACCCAATATCCCCATATTCCTCGAATACCATTTACTCACCACCCCTCTCTTATCATACTCATATTTCCCCGCCTTTTTACGGTTAAACAAGGTAATTACCAAGGCATCAATAGAGTGAATAATAATTGAAGCATATAAAATATAAGATATTGCTTTAATAAAAATATTTCCCGATAGCAGCTCTGAATACCCATTAAAACTTTCCCTTGCTTGAGCTTCGGGCAAGAAAAGCTGGAAATTACCGGCTAAATGAATGACCAGGAAAAAGCATAAAAACAATCCGGTTAGTGCCATCAGGTATTTCCTGGACAGCGTAGATAGCGTTTCTTTTTTCATACGTTTCTGTTTAATAAATACCAATTGCTTTCCACCATAAACCACCTATCCCCATCCAGATCACCAGGAATACAATACTTAAAACAAATCCTTTTGACCACCAGCTCTTTACATCAACAAAACCACTACCAAAATAAACTGGTGCAGGGCCATGTCCATAATGGGTTAGTGTACCATAAATACCACCACAAAAGCCAAGGGAAAGTGCTAAAAGCATAGGCGGAATCCCCACAGAAATCCCCACACCCAGCAATGCTGCATACATAGACGCCACATGCGCAGTGGCACTGGCAAACATATAATGGCTATAGAAATAGACCAGAATGATAATTGGAAAGGCCATTGTCCAGCTCATCCCGCCAATCTGTGCTTTAACCAAACCGCTAAACCAAGGAATTAAACCCAAAGTGTTCAGTGCACTTCCCATCATCACCAAAGCTGAAAACCAAACAATGGTGTCCCAGGCACCTTTTTCACTTTTTACATCATCCCAGGTCAACACTTGTGACAGGAGCAAGAATACCAGACCAAGAAAAGCGGTTGTTGTGGCGTCAATTTTAAAAATATCACCGGTAATCCATAAGATCAGCAACAGGATAAAAGCCGTTAGCATTAACCATTCATTGCGGCTTACAGGTCCCATTTCTTTTAGTTTTTCAGAAGCCATCTGGGTTGCACCACTGGTTTTTTTTAATTCCGGTGGATAGATCTTGTACAAGATATAAGGTATGGCAATTAAAGATATAATTCCTGGAATGATTGCTGCCCACATCCAGGACATCCAGGTGATGTCAATTCCAAGATCTTTTGCAAACTTCTGACACATCGGGTTACTTGCTGTTCCTGTAAGGAACATAGATGAGGTGATCAGATTGATATTGTAACAGTTCAGCGTTAGATAAGAGCCTAGTTTCCGGTGAGTTTCGGGTTTATCTGGCATAGAACCGAAGTTAATGGCCATAGACTTCATAATTGGGTAAATAATCCCTCCCCCCCTCGCTGTGTTACTAGGAATGGCCGGAGCAAGTACCAAATCTGCCAGACCTAAACCATAGCCCAGACCTAAAGAACTCCGCCCAAAAACCCGTATAAAAAGATAAGCGATGCGACTGCCCAGGCCGGTTTTAATAAAACCTCTTGCAATAAAGAAAGAAATCCCAATCAGCCAGATCACTTTATCACCAAAACTACTCAGCGCCATAGAAATGGACTTTCCCGGATTGCCTGGTGCTAACACACCAGTAACTGCAACTAAAGCGATCGCAATCATGGACATTGTTCCCATTGAAGCTGCTTTTAGGATAATTCCCAGGATGGTAGCAAGGAAAATGGCCAGTAAGTGCCAGGCCTCGGGTTTAACACCTTCCGGAACTGGAATAAACCAAATAATTACCCCAAAAGCCAGGGTCACCAACATCATTTTGTAATTAATTTCTTTCATAAAAGGTAGTTTAAATAAGCGATTAAAAACGAGCCTGAACCTGGCAAATCAATCTGTTTCCATTATATTGAGCAGTTCCTGGTATATTATTCTGGTAACGATCTATAAGATAACCTGCCTGCACCCTAATGGCATAGGATTGCGCAAAAGATGCACTTACCATAGGGACATAACTGTTCCTGGCGTTCCCTTCTCGTTTAAAATCTGAGTCCAGATACTCATATCTAAAAGCAAATTCAATAGACTTTAAACGCGTATTCCGAATCTTACGCACCAAATTGGGCAATACATAAACACCCCTCATCTGATAATTGCCAATAGAAGTTGGATTGGCTGCTGCAAAGAACATCTGGCTGTTAATTCCTTGTTTATATTCTGAAACCAATTCAAAACTCCAATCTTCATTCAAGGGCTTTTTATAGTCTACATCAAATCCATACGCCCAGATTTCTTTACGGGTATTGCTCCCATAACCACCGTTCAAACCAAGCAGCAAGTTCTTATCAAATTCCATCACCACTCTGGCAGGAACAATCTTACCGTTATCATTATCAACCTGGTTCCTGTTATTGCCATTAAAAACACCTATAGAATAAGTGAAAGGCACAGGACCATTTTTAACTGCTCCTGAAAAAGACCCTCCTAGCTGGAAACTCTGCCAGCTGTTGGCTCCAAAAAGATAGTACTGGTTGGAGTAGTCAATAGACCTTACAAAATCTACTGGATAGTTGTCTTCCTGTCCAAACTGAGGGCGAAATTGACCAACCTGAAAATTAACGTAATCATTTACACTGTATTTGATAAATGCATTTTCCAGGACTTTGTTTTGGGGGTTTCCGCTGAAATCTCCAAAATTAACCAGAATGACAGCATTGATTCTGTCATTCACTGCTGCATTCAACTGCATCCTGGCACGTTTTACCAAAAAGGAATTTCCAGAAAATTGCTCCCCTGGTGCATGGTTTACGCCGTTAATATCATTGTCCTTTGTAAAAGAATAAATGTACTGCGTTTGCAGCATACCTGAAAAGGTAATTTTTGTAACTGGAAGGTTAATACTAATGGTCTTTT
This sequence comes from Pedobacter nutrimenti, assembly GCF_032678445.1. Taxonomy (GTDB): domain Bacteria; phylum Bacteroidota; class Bacteroidia; order Sphingobacteriales; family Sphingobacteriaceae; genus Pedobacter; species Pedobacter nutrimenti_A. Next base: position 139,855 of record NZ_JAVTSQ010000004.1, on the reverse strand, counting down.
TTGTACTATCTGCCGGGTCATTCTGGCCCCAAAGCAGCGTTGGGAAAGCCAGACAGAAAAGTAAAGCAAAAAAGGTTTTTTTGGATTTTTTGTTAAAGGGATAGATGTTCTTCATGCAGCTGAGAGTTAGGTTACACCAGGTAATCGTTAAGCACTTTGTCACAAAATAACCAATTTTATATCATAAAAAAAGTGATTAATATCACTACAGGATAAATAATGTCATTTTTACTTAGTGGTAAACAAGGGTTGGTAAAGAATTCAACCAAGAAAATAATGCTGCATAAACCTCTTCTCTTACAGGTTTCCGGGATAGCACGACGTCATGCAGTGCGCCTTCAATCACAGTAACTTGGCAGTCCCCTTGTATACGGGCAGCCTCCCTGTCCATGTCTTTAATATTCAACACGGCATCTCCGCTAAACATCCTTTCGCTCCACTTTTTCTCGCTGATAGATCTTGAAGAGTGAATCACCAAAACCGGAACTGCAATGCGCAAACCCGTCTTCACGCGCTTATGTCCAAGATGAATAGCTCTTACCCATCCACAATTGACACGCGGTGCTACATTAGGTTTCCAAGCCAAATTGTACTCCCATTCACCATGAAAATCTTTATGCAAACTCAGGCCGTACAACGGAGAAAAACCACCATCTATTTGAACATCCGGATGCCCTTTTCCCCACCAGGCTACCAATGGAATCCCTAAGCTCTTCTCCAAAAACCCCAAATTCATATCCCAAAACGGGCTATTCAGAAATACAGCATGAAACAATTCATGGCCTATGTTTTTGGCCGCATAAAGAGAAACAATCAATCCACCCGTTGAATGTCCGCTTAAAAGCACAAAGGTATTTCCCTCATTCTTAAGAAGAGCCAATGCAAAGTTAATATCTGCATCATACTCGGCAAGATCCCGCACATTATTCATCTTTTGATGAGGAAGAAATGATCGTCCATATTTTCTGAGATCCAAAGCATAAAAGTTATAACCATTCAGAATATATTGCTCGGCCATTTCTGTCTGAAAGAAATAATCATTGAAGCCATGTACATAGAGAACAGCTAATGAACTCTTTTGCGGACAGCATTTCCGGATTATTGTTCCCACTACCTTTCCTTCATAATCATCTGGCTGGAGAAAAGTTAACGCTTCAAAACCCTGTCCTAAAACGTCTGGATGATAACCCTGGTCTAAATTCAGATCCATAAAAGAGCTTTTAAAATGAATAAATATTGCAATATATTAACTATTCATAAGATTAAATGGTTCTAAATTTGTTATTTTGAATAACAGAACAATCTACATCGAAAATTAAACTCATATGTCAAAAAACGAGGACAAAGAGATCCAGAACATTCTATCTATAGATATTGGCGGTTCAAACATCAAATCATGTCTTTTAAGCCCTCAGGGTGAGGCACTTTCAGAATACACAAAGTTACCTACCCCTGCAGAATCTACTCCCGAAGCCGTTTTAACAGTGATCAAACAATTGGCTGCCACTATGGGTGCCTTTGCTAAAGTCTCGGTAGGTTTTCCTGGTTATACCAAATCCGGTGTTGTATATACAGCGCCTAACCTGGAGAAAGGCAAATGGGATAAGATAGAATTTGCGCAGATGGTCAGCAATCTTTTAGACAAGCCTGTTCGGCTGATCAATGATGCAGATCAACAGGGCCTTGGTCTTGTAGATGGTAAAGGTTTTGAAATTGTACTCACTTTTGGAACCGGGTTAGGAACAGCCTTGTTATTTGATGGTGAACTACTTCCACACCTGGAACTTTCCCACCTTCCTATTCATAAAGACAAAGATTATGATGACTATGTTGGAGATAAAGCACTTAAAAAGCACGGAGATAAAGAATGGAAAGAGCGTGTTCAACGTGTAATTGACATTTACAAGACTGTTTTCAATTACGACAAACTCTATCTTGGCGGTGGAAATGCAAAATTTATAGATTTGAAGCTGGATGACAATGTCGTTATTGCTTCCAACAGGGAGGGCATAAAAGGCGGCGCAAAGCTTTGGAAAGCTGCAGAAAAATATCAGATCGTTACCGTTAATCCAAATAAATAAGCACCCTACTAAAATATAAACAACAGAACAATGAAACAATTCACTTTAGGAATGATAGGCCTGGGCACAATGGGTCGCAACCTATTACTTAACATGGCCGACAATGGTTTTCAGGTAACCGGATATGATAAGGATCCCAAGATGCTGAAGAAACTTGAAGAGGATGGTAAAGCACATGATCTCAAAGGCTTTGCGTCATTAGAAGATTTTATACAAAGCCTGGAGTTGCCAAGAAGGGTGATGTTATTGGTTCCTGCAGGTCCGATTGTTGACAGTGTAATCCAGGAACTGGTTCCTTTACTGAGCAAAGGTGATATGATCATTGACAGTGGAAATTCTCACTTTACAGATACCAGCAGAAGAGCAGATGAATTGTCTAAGCAAGGGATTCACTTCTTTGGAATGGGAATCTCCGGCGGAGAAGAAGGCGCACGTTTCGGTCCGAGCATGATGCCAGGTGGAGATAAACAAGCGTACAATGCAGTAAAACCTATATTAGAAGCAGTTTCAGCAAAAGTAAACGGCGATCCATGTGTAACTTATATTGGTCCTGGTGCTTCAGGCCACTTTGTAAAAATGGTTCATAATGGTATTGAGTATGCAATGATGCAGGTACTTGCCGAAACCTATGCCTTGTTAAAACATAGCCTGGGCTACAGCAATGAGCAAATCTACGCTACATTTGATAAATGGAACAATGGTCGTTTAAAGTCTTTCCTGCTGGAAGTTACAAAAGACATTTTCAAAGTAAAAGACCCTAAAACAGGTAACCTTTTACTGGATATGATCAAGGATGAAGCAAAATCTAAGGGTACTGGTAAATGGACTTCGCAGGTATCTATGGACCTGCAACTGCCTATACCCACCATTAACGAGGCTGTAAGTACCAGGGATCTCTCTAAATTCAAGAGCCTTCGCGTAGCCCTTTCCAAAGCACTTCCGCATCAGGGAGAAGCTATCGATCATAAGGAAGCTTTTGAAGTGCAATTGGAGCAGGCGTTGTACTTTGCAATGATCACTTCTTACGCACAAGGACTGCACCTTTTGGAAGCAGCCTCTGCAGAGTATAAATACGAATTAAACCTGAAAGAAATTTCACAAATCTGGCGTGGTGGCTGTATCATCCGGGCAGAGTTACTGGAAGATATCTATCAGGCTTACAAAAAGAACCCTGAACTTCCACATCTGTTCTCTGATGAAAGTATTCAACACAAATTAAAGGATATCATACCAGGAACAAGACATGTAGTAATTACAGCAATTGCTCATGGTATTGCTATTCCTTGTTATGCATCTGCCTTAACTTATTATGATTCTTTAAGAACTGCCAATTCTCCGCTGAACCTCACTCAGGCTCAAAGAGACTTTTTTGGTGCACATACCTTTGAACGTGTAGATGAAGAGGGTATCTTTCATGCAGACTGGAATTCAACTAACTAGCAAAAACAACAAAGATGAAAACAAGCATTAGCCTAAAACCGACCATAGTTGTAATTTTTGGTGGAACTGGTGACTTAAATATGCGCAAACTGGCGCCTGCACTTTACAACCTGTATTTAGACGGCTATATGCCCGAAAAATATGCTATTATAGGAACTGCACGCAGACCGCTTACTGATGATAAGTTCAGGGACACCCTGATGGAAGGCATCAATAGTTTTTCCCGTTCAGGAAAAGTAAAGGCAGACAAATGGAGTAAATTTGCAGATCATGTTTCCTATACGGCAGTAGATGTGGAAGCCCCTGATACTTTTGGCCACCTTAAAACTGCCATCGAAAAGCACCAGAAGGAATTCGGTCCGGAAACACAGGTTCTTTATTACCTGGCTGTTGCCCCTAATTTGTTCCCGCTCATCGCGCAGTGTCTTTCTAAATATGAGCTGGCTGGCAATGAAGATACTTGCAGAATCGTTATTGAGAAACCTTTCGGAAGAGATCTGGATACGGCTAAAGAGCTGAATGCGATTTTAACCGGCATCTTTACAGAGAAACAGATCTATCGTATAGATCACTACTTAGGAAAAGAAACGGTTCAGAACATCATGGCTTTCCGCTTTGCCAACTCCTTTCTGGAACCACTATGGAACCGAACCTATATTGATCACGTTCAGATCTCCGTAACCGAGCAACTTGGTGTTGGAGACCGTGGTGGATATTATGAAGGAGCAGGTGCATTAAGAGACATGATCCAAAACCACTTACTTCAACTGTTGTGTTTAATTGGAATGGAAACACCTGTCAACTTTGATGCAGATGAGATCCGTAATAAAAAAGTAGATGTATTAAAAGCCATGCGTCCGTTTGGACCTGATGATATCCGTTTCAGTACTGTTCGCGGCCAATATGCCAAGGGCTGGGTGGAAGGAAAAGAAGTTCCTGGATACAGACATGAAAATGGTGTAGCACCAGATTCTAACACAGAGACCTTTGCTGCCATTAAATTCTTTGTAGACAACTGGCGCTGGCAGGGTATTCCTTTCTATGTAAGAACAGGAAAACGTTTATTTCAAACTTCATCATTAATTACCATACAGTTCAAAGATGTTCCGCATCACATTTTCCCTTCTGCGGTAACGGAACACTGGCAACAAAACAGGCTGATCATCAGCATTCAGCCTGAAATGAGTATTCGGTTGCAGGTTCAAGCCAAAAGACCAGGCTTAGACATGGTATTAAACCCTGTGGACATGGTATTTGACTACAAAGGCACCTACAGCAGTGAGACCCCTGAGGCTTACGAAACGCTGTTACTGGATGTAATGACTGGTGATCAAACCCAGTTTATGCGTGCAGATCAGGTAGAAAGTGCGTGGGAATTATTAATGCCGGTGGTTAATGCATGGGAAAGTAAAAAATCTCTAAGCTTCCCGAATTATACTGCAGATTCATGGGGACCTGAAGATGCTGAAGCCTTAATTGCTAGAGATGGTTTCCATTGGTTTACCCTACCTTTAAATAAAGACTAATGAGCGTACAGATTTATAAAACACAGGAAGAGTTATTTGCAGATCTGGCCAAATATATCATCAACATTGCCAATACTTCTATTGCAGAAAAAGGCCGTTTTGATTTTGTATTAACCGGTGGTAACTCTCCAAAGGAGCTCTATCAACAACTTGCTACGATATACAGATCGGAAATTGACTGGACTAAGGTATATTTCTTTTTTGGCGACGAACGTAATGTTTTACCAGATCATGAAAATTACAATGGCTTAATGGCTAAGAAAAGTATTCTGGAGCCATTAAATATTCCGGAAGATCATATTTTCTACGTGAATACGGAACTCGCACCTGATAAAGCCGCACTTGCCTATAAAGAAGCCATCACTAAACATTTTGATGGTGCGGCAATTTCATTTGATCTGATCCTGCTGGGCATGGGCGATGATGCACACACAGCTTCCCTTTTCCCGGAGACCGAAATTCTGAAAAACACCAGCATATCAGTCGATTCTGTATATGTAGAAAAGCTTTCTACTTTCAGAATCAGCTTTACTGCGCCGTTGATCAATAAGGCTAAAAACGTAGCTTTCCTTGTTTTCGGTGAGAACAAAGCCAACGCTGCAAAACACGTGATTCAGCCGAAGGATAGAAATCCGTTCTTATACCCTTCTCAATTGATTCAACCCACTGACGGAAGCCTGACCTGGTTCTTAGACAGCCAGGCAGCAAGTTTACTGGAGAGTTAAATAATTCAAACCGTCATCAAAGCCGGTGCTTATGGCACCGGCTTTATATTAGGTATAGGTTTTGATTGACCTATAGTGTTAAAACCTAATGCTATGACTTACTTAATGCTCGGAGAAGAAACTCCAGAAACTCAGGAACTCGATTTCAACAATTATTCCTCTTCTAACAACGACGACAGGTCTGATCGTGACGACCTGGACTGGATCATTTATGCAGCTAAAGTTCCACGTTACGGGGAATATGTGCAACGTTTACAAGATTCCCTTGCTCACTACAAGGAACAAGCAGAAAACATACAAGTACTTTTTAATCAGCACCTTTCACAGTTTGGCACTATTCATCTACCAGCCAATGGATTAGTCATTTGGATAGCTTTAAATAAACCACAATCTATAATGAGCAGTATACCTGCTTTAAGGAAGCTCGGCATATATAAACAGGAAAACAACCCTTTCCTAAAACCTACGGATACTGTTGAGGACATTAGAATTGGCTTTGCTTATCCAAAGGCGGAAATTTGGAATGAAGTATTTGCCATCATGGCCGAGCATTTTAAAGCCGCTTTGAACTAAATTTCAGCCAAAGGCCGGTGTTGTTTTATTGTAAAAAAAACAACACCAGCTTATAATAACAGGGTATTCTTAAATCGTATTTCTTTAAATTTACGAATCACCAACAGGCGCAGTCCATGAAAACCATCATTGTAGCAACAGACTTTTCTGAAGTAGCCGAAAACGCCGTAGAATATGCCGCAGCCGTAGCCAAGCAAAATAATGCCAGACTGGTATTATTTAACTCTTTTACGATTCCATTCCATGCCGCCAACACCTTGTTACCTGGCGCAAGTATTCAGCGGCTCATGATAGAGAACGAAATCCGACTGATTGAACGAGCACTTTCTATTTTTTACACCTATGAGATAGAGGTTACCCACGAATCATCCTTTCCTTTTTTAGAAGAAGGACTAAGCAGTCTGATCACAAAATACAATGCAGAACTGGTTGTGCTGGGTATGACCGCAAAGACCATGGAACAAGACCTATGGGGCAATACCACCACTTCAGCTATTAAAAAACTGAATTTCCCCGTGCTTGCTGTACCATTACACGCCAAATTTGAAGGCACAAGAAAAATTCTCTTCGCCTGTGATGTATTCCACGGTGTTTCCGAGCAAGTTCTGGCTCGTATAAAAGAGGTAGCGACCAGTCTGAGTCAGTCGGAAGTGGAAATTTTCAATGTAAATGATAAAGTAGAAGAACTCAAAACAGAGACACATGTTTCTACTGCTGTTCATGCTATCAATGAAGGCTTGGAAGGTATCACTTATTATTATAAAAATGTAAGATCGAATGAAGTGATCAAAGAAATTGAAAAAGAGATTAGAGAGTTTAATGCAGACTTGCTGATCATGGTACCTAAAAAATATGGTTTCTGGTCTTCCATTGTGCACCGCAGCAAAACTAGGATCATGGCTTCAGGATTGAATATCCCCCTGCTTTCTATTCCTATCTAAACCAATCCTAAATAAATATCCAACCATGATATTTAACAAAGAAAAGTACAAATGAGCTGATTTATTTTATCTTTGATAACGACTGTTCTTAATGATGGTTTTAAGGGCTCCAATTTTTTTGTCATGAAAGCACAGGAACCTGAGCAAACTAATGCAGATGAGGAAAACATCCAAGCCATTATAGAACTTATCCAACAACAGTCTCCACTGGATTTTTCGGGATACAAACCCTCAACCATTATAAGAAGAACGCAAAGAAAGGCGGCTAAACATCATTTCAAAACACTTTTTGCCTATTTGGAATTTTTGAAAGCAAATCCCAATGAAATAAAAGAATTGTGTAAGGAGTTTATGATCAGCGTTACGACGTTCTTCCGCGACCCAGAAGCTTTTGAATATCTCCAGACTACTGTTCTTCCAGAGATTATTAGTAACCTGCAACCCGAAGAAGAACTTAAAATGTGGGTGGCTGGATGTGCAACTGGTGAGGAAGTTTATTCGCTGGCCATTTTAATTGCAGAGATTTTGGAACGTGAAGGTAAACAGATCACCGTTAAACTTTTTGCCACAGATATAGATAGCCACGCACTTTCACATGCTTCAAAGGGAATTTATAAAGCATCGGTCATCGACTCAACCGTTTCTGCCGAACGCCTGGAACATTACTTCATTAAAGATGAAGACCAATACAAGATCAAGCCAGCCATACGCAAGATGGTGGTCTTTGCATTACATGATTTAGTTAAAAATCCACCATACTGTAATATGCATCTGATCAGTTGCCGTAATCTGCTGATCTATTTGAATCCTGCTCTGCAAAAAAAAATATTTACCATGCTTCAGTTCGGGTTGAAGAAAGACGGTTTTCTGTTTCTTGGTTCGAGTGAAAATCCAGCACCGATCCTCCATAGCCTTAGCGTTGAAAATAAAATATGGAAAATTTACAAGAACCTGGAAACCAAAAAGGAATCGCGCTTTGACAATTTTCTCTTACCAGAGCGTCCGGATCTAAAACGAAGGCCCGTATCCTATCCTGTGGAAGATTTAAAAATCAGCAGCAATACAATGGACAAAGCCATGCATACTGCTCTGACAGGGGAAATCGACTATCTTGTCATTTGCACCGATGAAGAAGGCCTGGTTCTGAAATCCTACGGGGATACATCAAAATACTTATTGCAAAAGAGTTTCAATTCGGATTTACTCGAGTTAATGCCTAAACCTATAGCAATTGCTTTTAACATTCTTCGTAAAACTGCATTAACGACCAATAAGAAAGCAGTGCTTAAGGGCATAAAAGTCAAAAGTATATCTGCTCATCGCTCTATAAATCTTTCTATAAGTCCGCTTTCTGTAAAAAGAGGTACGGAAAGGCTTCTTATTGTCACTTTTACGGAGCATTATCCGGAATCCTTATCTTCTGATTCTTCAGATCTTGTCTTTGACCATCAAATTCATCAGCAGGAATATATCCTCAATATGGAAGAAGAAGTCAAAGAACTAAAGGAAAAATTGCAGGCAGCTTATTTTCAATTGGATGCAAACAATGAAAATTTGCAGTCGTTTAACGAAGAGCTGCTTTCAGCCAACGAAGAAATGCAAAGCACGAACGAAGAGATGCAGTCTGTGAATGAGGAACTCGACGCAATTAACTCCGATTACAAACTCAAAAACAAGGAATTACTAGAGATTAATGATGACTTGAACAATTACTTCCGAAGCAATATCAACGGCCAGATTTTCATCGATAACGATCTCCGGCTCATGCGTTTTTCTCCGGGTACCATAACCCATCTAAATCTCCAGGAATCGGATCTCGGAAAACCACTCAGCAGCCTTGGCACTCACTTCAAGCTGGAAGATATCCTTAATGATGTAAAAAATGTGATTGTAAATGGAGATGTTATCTATAAAGAAATACAATCCAATGATGGGAAATGGTACCATATTCAGACCATGCCTTATATCCAGCAAGCCACCCTTCAGAGAAACGGAGCGATAATTACATTCAATGAAGTTACAGAGTTAAAGAAAATCCAACTGGAACTGGACAAAAAAAATAAATGCCTGCTTCGTATAAACGCAGACCTGGATAATTTTGTACATACAGCTTCTCATGATCTGCTTGCACCATTAGCCAACATAGAGACCAGTATTATGCTCATGAACCAGGAACTTACTGATTCGGGGCAAAAAGAATTGCTCGCCATTGTAAACACCTCTATCTCTACTTTTCGTGCCTTGGTAGGCGATATTGCTATCATTGCCAAATTGGAAAATGATACACTTCCAATGGAAAAAATTGACATAGCCGGTTTGATTATGAATATTGAATGGAGCCTCGCAGACCGCATAAAAAAATCAGGAGCTTTAATTGTTGTTGACCTGCAGGCTAAGTTTATTTATTTCTCTAAAAAAAACCTGAGGAGTATTCTATATAACCTGATGTCTAACTCCATTAAGTTCGCAAAAAATTTAACTCCTGTCATTTTTGTTTCCAGCAGAGCATCGGAGAACGAGATCATCATTTCTGTACAGGATAATGGAAGGGGAATCCCCAAAGACCACCACGAAAAGATCTTTAACATCTATGGCCGCGTACATCAGGATGTGGAAGGTTCAGGGATCGGACTCTTTCTTGCCAGAAAAATTGTACATGCTGCCAACGGAGATATCGAAGTAGAAAGCACACCAGAAGTGGGTAGTAAATTCTCTATTCGTTTACCTGTTATTTCTGCATAAAAAAAAGGCCGGAATTTCTTCCGACCATTTGTGCATCCTTATGGGCTTTTTCAAACTTAAAATTTTCTCTGATAACGCTTATAAGAAACCACAGCAAGTACAAAAACCATTGCAACGGTTACATACACCCATGAAGGCACAGGTACAGGATCACCTTTTGCATAAGAATGCAATCCGGTGAGGTAATAATTCACGCCAAAATATGTCATAATAATAGTCGAGAAACCAACTAATGACAACAAATTAAATAAGTATTTACTTCTTAATCCAGGAATCAGCCGGACATGCAATATAAATGCATAAACGATTACAGAAATAAAAGCCCAGGTTTCTTTAGGATCCCAGCTCCAGTAACGTCCCCAGCTTTCATTTGCCCATATACCACCCAAAAACGTCCCTACGGTCAATAAGAATATTCCTACGGTTAAAGACAGCTCATTTACAATGGTCAATTCCATTACAGAGCTTTTCACTTTTGCACTAATCTTTTTATTATCAATAACATAAAGCACCAAAACTACCGTACCGATCAATGCACTAAGACCAAAAAAGCCATAGCTGGAAGTAATAATGGCCACGTGTATCATTAGCCAGTATGATTTTAAAACGGGAACTAACGGGGTGATTTGAGGATTCATCTGAGATCCGCCATGTGCAAAACCCATTAAAATAACCGCAATCAAACAACCAGCAGCAGGAATAAAAGCATTGCTGTTCCTATACATGAACAAACCTGCTAAAACACCAATCCAGCTGATAAACAATACCGCCTCATAACCATTACTCCATGGTTCGTGTCCAGAGATATACCAGCGTACCCCTAGCCCTATCCCCTGTAATGTAGCCGCAATGGCCATCAAAAGCAATACGCCAGTTACCACACGATCCAGCATTTTAGAACTCTTGAATAATTTCAAAAAGGCCAATGCAAGAATCAACGTACCAAGGAGTGCATAAGTGATCATTAAATTCAGGAATATATTCCAGGAGTTGTAGCTTACTTCCCATTTTATTTTAGCTTCAGAAGGTACAACCTCTTTACCATATTTCTGTTGCGTTGCTTTTAAACCATTCAGTTCAAAATCTGCAGCAGCCCAATTACCTGATACTTCGCCTTGATTTACGGCCTTAAAATAGCGGGTAACGGCAGCAAGTGTCGCAGTGCTGTCTGACTCTCCAACTGTCAAAGCCTTCCAGGTATGGTTGGCATCACCAATTACCGGAGCAATACGTAAATATTGACCGGAAACCAATTGCCCCATAGCCTGTAACTGATCGTTAAGTTCGATAAGATCTTTATCATAACTGTTCTGATCAGCCGCCTTTTTAGAAAAGGCCTTTAAGTAATCATCCATTAAAATAAATTCAGGCGTACCGTCTGGTTTAAGCCGGATCAGGTTAACCATAGAAGCATAGCCTTCGGCGTCTGCATGTACAGCTTTTAGCAAATCCGGTCCTCCTTTACTGCGCACTTTTATTAAGGGAACATTGATCCAGTTGCCCGGCGTAGTCGAAGCTGAAAGAAAGAACTGATTCGCGTTTAAGGAATAGAAACGGTCTTTATGAAACAGTTTTCTCAGTATTTCCAAGGCCATAGTATTCACCGGCTCAATCCGGCCGTCTATATTTTGCACCAGAAGGTAACCAAATCTGTCCGCATGTTCCTGGTCTATTTTAACAGAAGAGGCAAACTGTTTTGAATCTGCATTTTTAGCCGGTAACCCGCCTTGTACGGCATTGATGTCGTGGCTATGGTCATGCATCTCGTGACTGTGATCGTGTTTGGTTCCATCCGTGCCATGCATATCAATTTCCTGACTGAAAGCACCACCCAACGGTAGAAAGAAAAGCAACATCAAGAGGGCTTTTGACTTGGAAAGACTTCTCAACTGCTCATTCAGTTTGGAGAAATGTGTCCCTTTCCAGAATAAGGTTACAAACATACCCAGGAAAAGCAAGGTATAACCAAGATAGGTTACATTAGTTCCCCACTCATCATGGTTTACTGAAAGTACAGTCCCTTGCTCATCTTCGTCAAAGCTGGACTGGAAGAACCGGTAACCGGAATGATCCAATACATGGTTCATAAATATTTTATAAGGTCTTTCACCTGCAGCGTCTTGTACCATCACATCTGATGAGTAAGCAGCAGGGCTGTTACTTCCCGGATATTTTTCCATTTTAAAATGCACCAGTTTAAGAGAAAACGGAGTCTGATATATCTTAGAACCGTAAGCCAGAGAAATCCTCAGTCCTCCGATTTCACTCTGATGCTGGAAATTGGTCATTCCTCTTCCACCATAAAATGAAACCGTGTCTACCGCGCTTGGTGTCCGCACCTCTACCTTAACCAGGTCCAGATCATGTTCATGGGTTCTTTTATCACCTTCATAATACATGATATGTCCGTTTACCGGTCCTTCTGGAATGACGAAGGCCAGACCTCCATAGGTATATAAACTTCTGAGATGAAAAGGTTGGGCAACGTTGTCTGCAGTTACCGTTTTTCGCTCCTGGGTAGCCATGATCATATAATTACCTTCATACGGTGAGGAGATTTGAAGTTCTCCTTTAGAATCGTTCAGATTAATGGCACCAGGCGTTTCTTTGTTATAGCTCACCAACATATTCTGCAGCAGCTGAACCGTGCCAGAAGGGATATATTTATTGGCCCTTTTACCATTTTCCAGTACCACCAGATGAAGCGTTGGTTTACCAGAGACCTCCCGAACCAGTGAATCCTGAGCCCTGGCATAAAAATCCACGATTTTCATCTTTACCCGCTGGCCCTGGTAGTCATATTCTGAGGTAAATGTTTTTTTAAATGGTTTTAAATAGGTAGGTACGTGATTGGAAATTAAAATAGCAGGAACATCGTCATAGGCCAATGCCTGATCATCCTTACCAATTTGCACCTTAAAAAATGTCGCATCAGAAACCACAGAGTTACTCGATTCACCCTGTCGGATATGCATCGATCCTTCAAAACTAATGTATCGGGTAATGTACCCCCCTATAAAAATGATAATAAATGCCAGGTGGAAAACCAGCAAAGGCCATTTTTTCCGCTGGGTAAGCTGGTACCTCTTGATGTTCCCAATAAAGTTCAGCACCAGGATCAGCATAATCAATTCAAACCACCAACAGTTATAAATAAGTGCTTTAGCGACAGCTGTTCCGTAGTCATTTTCTACAAATGTGGCCATGGCCATGGAAAAAGCATAAAGCAATAACATTACACCCATTGTGCGGGTAGAGAAGAGTATTTTAGCTAATCTGTTTATCATTTAATTTTTCTGTTGATTTCTAACCACCGCAAAGATGGCCTTAGCCAGCAGAAAAATTAAGTTTAATTGAATTTATGGCAAAAAAAAGACTATTCAATTGGCTTATATTTCACCTTTTTGGCGCAGGAAAAAATGGAAACAAACTTAACTCTTCATTGATTACAGCGTTTTTTATAAAAATTACTTTATCAAACTTTTTAACAGACTCAATTGTTTAAGATACAAACCCTTAATCTCAGCAATTATGAAAACTCAGGGAGCGAATTACGACAAGGACGCCTACAAATGGAACCAACAATTTAACATTACTGGTCCAGACGAAGATTTAGATGATGAAGATGATTTAGATGAAGACGATTTAGGAGGTGGCGATCCTGATGAAGATCATGAAGACGATTACTTCGAAATTGGTGATAATGAGTTGATAGACGATGAAGAAGATGATGAGGACGACGAATATTTCAAATAAATAAGATTGCTGAACTGTTAATCATCAACTCTTCGAAAACTTATTTTTCAAGGCAAAGGAGAATGTTTTTGTGCTCCTTTAATAACGCGCACTTGATGTTTCACCATCTGGTATTTTTCTTCATTAAGGGTGTTGCTTCGATATTGCCGATGCAGGTTATAGGCTTGTATGCTCCCCATTCCTTTTCTTTTCCTATTTCTTTGAATTTGACTGTCATGAATTTCAGAACGCGAATTAACTTTGTGAAGATGTTGGTGAGTTTTTGTAACCTTACCTTCCTGTGCAAAAGCAATCGTTTTTGTTGCCAGGAGTAACATCATTAAGGAGCGTCCTAAAATGTTAGCTTTCATAATGTCCGATTTTACTTTTTGATGTTTTAAAATCAAAATGGTTTAATCCGATAGTAAAATAAAGAAGTTATTCATTCTCTTTTAAAACTACATGCTTAATATTTTTCCTGTCATAGGTATAGGTAATATGAACAAAGCCATCTTTGGCTTGTATAATGGCGGGATAACTGTACTCCTCTTTATCGCCATTTTCTAAAACAGCAATATCGCTCCAGGATAAACCATCTTTTGAAGCCGCTACACGTAATTTTCCTCTTCCGTTAAACCAGTCTTTTCCAGGCACATCAGGATTATAGACAATCAATTGCGTACCATTTTTAAGCGTTACCGCATCAGTACCTGAATTTGGATTTAAAAGCTCCGTTTTAGACAGTTTACCCCAGCTGTTTCCGTTATCTGAAGACCAGGCCTGAACAACATTTCCCTGCTTACTTCGGCACAAAATCTGTAAACGCTGATCTTTGTAGAACAAAATACTAGGCTGGATCACATCGAAACCAAGCGTATCTACTGGAATAAATTTCCAGGTTTTCCCCATATCTGTTGATTTCTCCAGATGCACTTTCCAACGTTCATTTTTCTCCTCTATACTTGATGGAGAAAGAATTGTTCCATCAGCCAGTTGCACAGGTTTATTCTTTATTGGGCCTAAAATCCCATCAGGAAGACGCCGGGATGAAGACCAGGTCTTACCACCGTCATCGGAGGTTTTAACCATTCCCCACCATTCGCGTGGGTTAGGCCCTACCTTATAAAATAAAAATAACCTGCCCTGAGCAGACTGGAAAAGTACCGGGTTCCATGATGGAAAACGAAGCGTATCATTCACTATCCCATCTGCAACCACATGGGGTTTTACCTTCTTTTTATCAAGTTGCATTAGCCAGATGCATACATCTTTCTTCCCTTCCCCAGAACCACCGAAAAAAGAGAGTAAAAGTTCTCCTTTTTCATTTTCGGCAATGGTAGAAGCATGGCATTGTTTAAATGGCGGCTGGGCAAACACCAGTTCCTGCTTTACCATTTTCCAGGAGTTTTGTGCATTTGCCGCGAAGAATGTTCCTGAGAGCAGGCAAGTTTGAATGACCAATTTAAAGTTCTTTATCATATAATGAGTTCAATATTTTCTATTAAGCGTCAATGCACAGACGCTTATTTACCCTAAATATTCATAAAAAAAAAGAAACCCAACTGAATTATCTTCAGACAACTCCAAATTCTCTACTTTTAGCCCCCTGTTTAAGAAACATATCGCCAAAAATAAAACAATGACCAATCAAACCAACACTGACCTCCACAGCGCCAATGAGATACAAAGAATAGCCGCACTGCAACGTTATAAACTCATCACCACTTCTGCAGATGCTTTCTTTGATCGAATTGTTCAACACACAGCTGAAATATTTGAAGTTCCAATGGCCCTGATCTCTCTTGTAGATCTGCACGAAGTTTTCTTTAAAGCCACAGTAGGTGCAGATGGAATTCTTTCCATCCCCAGGGAAAAAAGCCTATGTACCATAGCCATCTTAAATTCAGAACCTATGATATTAAATTATGGCGAAAAGGAAAAATGTTTACTCAGCACTTCCATTATTGCTGGAGAATATGGTTTAAAATTTTATGCGAGTGTTCCCTTAATCGAACCTTCTGGATTAATTATAGGTACCCTCTCCATTACTGATAAAAAAACAAGAACCTTTAGTGAGGACCAGGTTAACATCATGAAAGATTTGGCTTCATTGATTATGAAAGAAATGAACAGCCGGTTGAAATAGAGAAAAATCATACTATAATTTGAAATCAAAGCTCAGGTAAATTAAGGTGGAAGTTTAAAACCAAGGGACAAATTCTATCCACACCTTCTATTGACCAGGATAAAGTTTTCTTTTCCAGTACCGACGGCATCGTTCACGCCACACCTGTAATTAAAAACAATGTTGTGTTAACCGGAAGTTATGATGGTTTCTGGGCAACTTTCGCGGGCCAAAATCTTCTGGATACCCAATATTAACTCCTTCATCAAAGCTTTGTTAAAAGACATAGAGTAGATCCGGTCACGGCCGGATCTACTCTGTAATTATTTTTTATCTGTATAAAACTTATAGATTGTTGTCGTTTTATATTCCTGTCCCGGTTTCAACACTGTAGATGGGAAAGATGGCTGATTGGGTGAATCCGGAAAGTGCTGGGTTTCCAGACATAATGCGGAACGGTAGCCGTAACTTTTATTTCCTTTTCCATCGGTTTCCTTTCCAGTCAAAAAGTTACCACTATAAAATTGCAGGCCAGGCTCTCCGGTCAGTACATCCATATAAATCCCTGTTTTGGTACTGTGCAACGTTGCTGCTAAACGAATATCTTTCGATGGCTTCAGCACAAAATTATGGTCATAGCCTTTTCCTCTTTTTAGCTGTTCATTGTTGTCGTTGATACGCGCACCAATCAGTGTTGGTTTGGTAAAATCAAATGGAGTTCCACTCACTTTTTCCAATTTCCCGGTTGGGATCAAAGTTTCATCTACAGGCGTAATTTCATCGGCATTAATGGTTAAAAGATGATCTGTAATGGTAGAATCACCTGCGCCATTCAAATTGAAATAAGCGTGATTGGTCAGGTTCAGTACAGTAGCCTTATCTGTAATGGCCTGATAACTGATCTTTAATTCATTATTTTCAGTCAGTTCATACACCACTTTAACCTGAAGATTCCCAGGATAACCGGCCTCTCCGTCTTTGGACAAATAACTCAGTTCAAGTGTATGATCATCCATCTGTTTTGCGTCCCAAACCTGTTTGTAATAGCCATCAAAACCACCATGTAAAGTATTTTTTCCATCATTAAGCTGTAACTGATATATTTTCCCATCCAGACTAAATTTTCCGGCAGCAATCCTGTTGGCATACCTTCCAACCAAAGCTCCAAAGAAGAATTCCTGCTTTTTCTGATACCCCTCCAGTTGATCATGGCCCAATACCACATCCACCAATTCTCCCTTATCATTTTTAACCAATAAAGACACCAGCCTACCTCCAAAATTAGTTATAGCAGCTTCACTGCCTGTTTTATTTTTCAGGAAATACAACTGTACCTCTTTCCCATCAACTGTTTTCTTAAATGCTGCTGCCTTGGGCAAGGCTGTCCCGGCAACCAACGAAGTAGAATCTGCACCATTTGAAGAAGATGCATTCGGTTGATGGCAGCTGCTCAAAATTGCGGCAGTACCAGCCATCAAAAACATTAATTTGATATTCCTGTTCATAATTTATTAATATTGGTTAAACGGCAGGCAATGTAAAAAAAAATAATTAAACGTCGAATTAACAATTAATATTTTATTATAAATTTGAGAATTAATAGTTACATTAATATTTAAAATTTTACCAGCAGTAAGTAACGAGCAGAATGACAACATATTCAGAACAAGACAAGATCGCAATTGCAGTTGACTGCATTATCTTTGGCTTTGACGGCGAAAAACTAAAAATTCTTTTAATCAAAAGGGGCTTTGAACCCGAAAAAGATAAGTGGAGCCTTATGGGCGGTTTTGTTAAAGCAGGAGAAAGCCTTGACCAGGCTGCAAAAAACATCCTCACCACTTTAACAGGCCTTGACGGTGTATACCTTGAACAACTCCACGCTTTTGGCGACCCTTTCAGGGACCCGGTAGAACGCACCGTTTCGGTAGTCTATTTTGCCCTGATCGACATCAACAATTATAAACAACAGCTCAGCGACCGCTATCATGCGGAATGGTTTCCTTTAAAAGACAAACCTAAACTTATTTTTGACCATGATGAAATGGTAGAAACCGCAAAAAATTCAATCCGGAATAAAGCGGCTCATAATCCACTGCTTTTTGAATTGTTGCCAAAAAAATTCACCATTCCTCAACTGCAAAGTTTGTACGAAGACATTTATGATATCCAGATCGACAACAGGAATTTCATCAGGAAACTTACCGCAGCTGGATTACTGATCAAGCTTTCTGAAAAAGATAAGTCCAATTCAAAAAAAGGGGCCTTCTATTTCAAACTAGATAAAAAAAGGTATAAAACCAATTTTCCGAACTTCCTGAGCTTTATCCCCGCACCTTCCAGTTAAGCCTTCAGCCACAGGCTTTAAAGAAAAATCTCAAAAAATTTCTTTTAGTAAACAAATAAACGTTAATTAGACGTTTATTTGTTTTATGGAAAAAGATCAATATGTTATTGGAGTAGATTATGGTTCAGATTCAGTCCGGTCTGTCCTGGTCAACACCTCTAATGGTGAAGAGATTTCTTCATCCGTTTTTAATTATCCCCGATGGCAGAAAGGACTCTATTGTAATCCTGGCTCGAACCAGTTCAGGCAACATCCGCTTGACTATATCGAAGGGCTTACATTAACCATCAGGGAATGCCTCGAGCAAGCCAAAGCGACTGTACATCCTCAAGATGTCAAAGCTATTGCTGTAGATACCACCGGCTCTACACCTGTTGCAGTAAATGAGCAAGGCGTACCCCTGGCCCTGCTTCCTGAATTCGAGGAAAATCCCAATGCCATGTTTGTATTGTGGAAAGACCACACTTCAGTTAAAGAGGCCGCACAAATCAATGCGCATGCCACGAAATTCGAGACCAATTATCTCAGCTATTGTGGAGGTATTTATTCCTCAGAATGGTTTTGGGCCAAACTGCTTCATGTGTTGAGGGTGGATGAAAAAGTCCGTTCTGCCTGTTATTCCTGGGTAGAGCATTGCGACTGGATCCCTTTTCTGCTCACCGGAGCAACACACATTTCTGAAATGAAGAGAGGACGTTGTTCTGCTGGCCACAAGGCCTTATGGGCAGAAGAGTTTGGAGGCCTACCACCAAATGAGTTCTTTAATGCTTTGGATCCGCTATTGGATGGTTTTACACAAAGACTCTTTACAGAAACTTTTACATCAGATCAGGCTGCCGGACACCTTAGTCAGGAATGGGCAGACAAATTGGGTTTGAGTACAAATGTTGTTATCGGCGTAGGCGCTTTTGATGCTCACATGGGGGCTGTTGGCGGTCAAATTGAACCATACTACCTCAGCAAAGTGATGGGAACCTCTACTTGCGATATATTAGTAGCCCCAACAGAGGATCTTCACGGAAAACTGGTTAAAGGCATTTGTGGACAAGTAGATGGCTCTGTTATCCCTGGAATGGTAGGTCTGGAAGCGGGACAATCTGCCTTTGGAGATACCTATGCCTGGTTTAAGAACATCGTATCCTGGCCATTGAAAAACCTTCTGCAGGATTCTGCTCTTATCGATGCAGCCACTGCAACTGCACTTGAAGAAGAAATAGCAGAAAAGATCATCCCCGAACTGAGCAGACTGGCATCCCTTTTACCCAAAGAAGCGGATCATGAGCTGGCTGTAGACTGGTTTAACGGGAGAAGAACCCCTGATGCCAACCAGGAACTCAAAGGAGCACTCCTCAATCTTGATCTTGGAAGCGATGCCCCCCGTCTGTTCAGAGCACTTGCAGAGGCCACTTGTTTTGGTGCAAAAAACATTGTGAACCGCTTTGTGGAACAGGGTATCCCTGTTAAAGGTTTAATAGGTATTGGTGGCGTAGCAAAAAAATCACCTTTTGTAATGCAGATGATGGCCGATGTACTAAATATGCCCATCAGAATCCACCAGTTCAAGCATACCTGCGCATTAGGTGCAGCCATGTTTGCCGCTGTAGTTGCAGAGATCTATCCTACGGTAGAAGAAGCTATGGTTGGCATGGGCAGAGGTTTCGATGCCGAATACCAGCCCATTGCAGAGAATGTAGCGTATTATGCAAAACGTTACCCACAATACCTTTCCCTTGGAAATTACATTGAACAAAACCCCTATCATGAGTAACTATCAAAAAATAAAGGAGCTGGCCTACAAAGCCAACCTGGACCTCCCCAAACTTGGACTGGTACTTTTCACCTTCGGTAATGCAAGTGCTGCAGACCGGGAAGCTCGTGTTTTTGCCATCAAACCAAGTGGAGTGCCCTACGAGGAGCTAAGTGTGGAAAGTATGGTGATTGTAGATTTTGACGGAAATATTGTTGAAGGCAAGCTCAGACCCTCTTCCGACACCCTCACCCATGCTGTATTGTACAAAAACTGGAAAAACATAGGTGGTATTGTGCATACACACTCAACCTATGGTACCGCATGGGCACAGTCGTTAAGAGCAATTCCTCTTTACGGAACCACCCATGCAGATCATACCACTGCAACCATCCCCTGCGCACCACCAATGGATAATGAAAAAATCGCAGGCAATTATGAATACGAAACCGGCTATCAGATCATCAGACACCTGGAACAAGAGCAGATCAGCTACGAAGAGACCGAGATGATCCTGGTGGGCAACCATGCTCCATTTACCTGGGGCAAAACAGCCGAAAAAGCGGTATACAACAGTGCAGTATTGGAAGAACTGGCCAAAATGGCCTTACTTACTGAGCAAGTACAGCCTGAAGTAAAACCAATGAAAGATGCATTAGTAAAAAAACATTACGAAAGAAAACACGGAGCAAACTCCTATTACGGACAATAACCAAATATAATGACAACTGACCTAAAACAATTTGAAGCCTGGTTTATTACTGGCAGCCAGCACCTGTATGGCGAAGAAACTTTAAGAAGTGTTGCAGAACACTCCGCTCAAATTTCCAAAGCACTCAACGAATCTTCCGAAATCCCAGTAAAGATTGTATTTAAACCTACTGTAAAAACTGCAGAAGAAATTTATAAAATCTGCCAGGAGGCGAATATTGCGGAAAACTGCATTGGAATTATTGCCTGGATGCACACTTTTTCGCCTGCAAAAATGTGGATCGGTGGTTTAAAGATCCTTCAGAAACCACTGGTTCATTTACATACTCAATTTAACCGCGATATTCCATGGAGCACAATGGATATGGACTTTATGAACCTGAATCAAAGTGCACACGGCGACCGCGAATTCGGTTTTATTATGTCCAGAATGCGTATCAACAGAAAAGTAATTGCCGGACATTGGGAAGACCCTCAGGTACGCGAAGGATTAAATACCTGGTTAAGAGCAGCCGCAGGCTGGTATGATCTTCAAGGTGCTAAGTTTGCGCGCTTTGGCGACAACATGCGTAATGTAGCCGTAACTGAAGGAGATAAAGTAGAAGCAGAAATTAAGTTTGGCTACTCCGTAAACACCTATGGCATCGGTGATCTTGTACAGGTAATTAACCAAAGCCTGGATAGTGACATTGACAAACTGGTTAAAGAATATGCAGACCAGTACCTTCTGGCTGAAAGTCTTGTTAAAGGAGGTTCGCAACACCAATCTCTGCGCGAAGCTGCTAAAATTGAAATTGGATTGCGTAACTTTTTACAGGCAGGTCAATTCAAGGGCTTTACAGATACCTTCGAAGACCTGCATGGAATGCTTCAGCTCCCAGGCATAGCAGTTCAGCGTTTAATGCGCGATGGTTATGGCTTTGCTGGCGAAGGCGACTGGAAAACCGCTGCTCTGGTGAGGACCATGAAAGTAATGGGAAGTGGTTTAGCGGGAGGAAATGCCTTCATGGAAGACTATACTTATCATTTTGAACCAGGAAATTCCTTTGTATTGGGTTCACATATGCTTGAAGTAGATGAATCTATAGCCAGTGGACCAATCAGATGCGAAATTCACCCTCTTGGTATTGGCGGCAAAGCAGATCCAGTACGCCTGGTTTTTGATGCAGCAGCAGGGCCCGCACTCAATGCCTCAGTAGTAGATATGGGTAACCGTTTCCGCTTGCTGGTTAATGTAGTAGACCCGGTTGAAGCCAAATACGAACTTCCAAAACTACCAGTTGCCCGTGTACTCTGGAAGCCACAGCCCGATATGAAAACCGGTTGTGCAGCCTGGATCTATGCCGGAGGAGCGCATCATACCTGCTATAGCCAAAACTTAACCGCTGAGCATTTAAATGATTTTGCGAACATCGCAGGCCTTGAATATGTAAGCATAGACGAGCATACCAATTTAAACCAGTTCCGGAATGAACTGAAATGGAACGAGGTTTATTACCAAAGCCATACGCACTAAATCCGGAAATTAACCAAACCATATATATTAACCTTATGAGCAATAGTTTAGCAACTACAGATTACGTAGTTTTTATCATCTACTTTTTAATTGTAGCTGGTTACGGATACTCCATCTACAGGAAAAGGAAAAAGGATGAACACGATGCCAAAGCATTTTTCCTTGCAGAAGGCACCCTAACCTGGTGGGCCATCGGTGCCTCTTTGATCGCCTCCAACATTTCTGCAGAACAATTCATCGGAATGAGTGGTGAAGGCTTCTTCCTGGGCGTTGCTGTTGCGGCCTATGAATGGATCGCTGCCATCGCCCTGATCATCGTAGCGGTATGGTTCATACCCGTCTATCTGAAGAACAAAATCTACACGATGCCTCAATTTCTAAAAACCAGGTACAATGAATCGGTTGCATTGATTATGGCGGTATTTTGGCTGTTTCTGTATGTTTTTGTAAACTTAACTTCTATCCTGTATTTGGGTGCAGTAGCCATTAATGGACTTACAGGCGGTAACTATCTGCACCTGATCATGATTGGGCTTGCAGTCTTTGCCTTATTCATCTCTCTGGGAGGAATGAAAGTTGTAGCCTATACCGATGTAATCCAGGTAGCAGTACTCATATTTGGTGGTTTGGTCACAACCTATATTGCCTTATGCGTAGTTGGAGAAAAATTTGGCGTGGGCAGCAATGCCTTTGCCGGCTTTAATGTTTTAATGCAGCAGGTACCAGACCATTTCAAAATGATCATCCCTAAACCCACAGCAACCTCTTCCCAGAATGAAATCAGTAAATACCTGACCTTTCCGGGAATTGCTTCTTATGCAGCGGGAATCTGGATCATTAACCTGAACTACTGGGGTTGCAACCAATACATTACCCAAAGGGCCCTCGGTGCAGATCTGCATACCGCGCGTACAGGAATTCTGTTTGCCGGATTGCTTAAATTACTTATGCCCGTGATTGTGATGCTGCCAGGTATTGCTGCCTTTGTTTTGTACAAAAATGGTCACTTACCTCAGTTGATCGGTGGTAAAGATGGTGCATATTCCGCCATTCTTACTTTCCTTCCAACAGGCTTAAAAGGACTCTCTATAGCTGCATTAACTGCAGCAATTGTAGCCTCTCTTGCCGGTAAAGTAAACAGTATATCCACCATTTTCACACTGGATGTCTATTCTAAATACGTCAAAAAAGAGTCTGAACAGAAAAACCTGGTCTTTATTGGAAGAGCAACTGTTTTTATTGGCTTGATCCTGGCCGTATTGTTTACCTGGAACGACCTTCTTGGGATTGGTGGTGTTGGTGGTTTTACCTATATCCAAAAATATACAGGTTTCATCAGTCCGGGCGTATTTGCCATGTTCTTCCTGGGTATGTTCTGGAAAAGAACTACCGGCCCTGCAGCTATAGTAGGCGTCATTGCCGGCTTCGTCTTGTCGGTCTTCTTTAATGAATTTGCTCCAGCAGTATTGGGCAATAACACTTGGCTCTACACTGCATACAGCAATGGTCATGGTGGTTTTGAAATACCATTTCACATTTGTATGGGCTTGTCTTTTGCGTTCACTATGCTGCTGATGATTGGTATTAGCCTAGGCGGACCAAAAGTAAACCCTAAGGCTTTTGAACTCGATAAAAGCATGTTCAAAGTCAAACCTTCAACCATGGTGCTGATCATCCTCACTTTATTACTGATCACCGCATTGTACGTTAAATTCTGGTAGTTATCCGGGATACAGTATCGAAAAAATACTGTATCCCAAATTACCATTCCTTGCAACTTTAAAGCATTTCCTAAGAAATTTGGGTTAATTAACGGCTACAATCAGCTAATTTCCTGAGAACTCTTCATGGCTATAGTCTGTACTTTAGACTATAAACCTACACTTCTCTTAGAACCATGAAATATTTTCTCCTTATCGGCCTTTGTAGTGCCATGATCGGTCTTCATGCACAGCAAGCCTACCAGCCAAACCACCAGGAACTGATCCGTTCTTACCAGCATGCGGCCCTGTTGGACAGCACGGCCTCTAAAAAAGTATTCCGTTCCTCCGTAAAACCTCAGTGGAATACAAATGGAAAGTCCTTCTGGTACCGCATTAACACTTCCGAAAACACCTGGGAATATCTTCTGGTAGACCTTATTACAGGAACGAAAAAACCTGCTTTTGATCACCAGCGGCTTGCTGAGGCCTTAAGCAAACTGACTGGTAAAAAAACAGAGGCAGGCAAACTTCCGTTAGAAAACCTCTCCATCAGCCCCGGAGACAAAAGGATCAGCATCCTTGCAGATAAAAAATGGTATACCTGGGATACCGGCAACAACGAACTCCTGGTATCGGATCAAATTCAAAAACCTTCAAAAACCAAAGAAAGAGGTTGGAGACGACGTCAGGAACAAAGAGACTCTATTTCACCAGATCAGAAATACACAGCCATTGTCAAAAACGGCAATATCTATATTCGTTCCAAAGCAACTGGGCAAGAAACCCAATTCACCAAAGATGGCAGCACCGAACAACCTTATGGAGAATTTATCTGGTCTCCGGATAGCAAGACACTGATTGCCTATAAAATCAATTACAAAGAAGATAAAAAAGTCTATTATATCCTCAGCTCGAGCCCAGGCACGACCAGAGGCGAACTCAAATCGCAGAATTACATGCAGCCTGGCGATGAATTCAGTACGTTCGAAATGTACCTGATCAACCCCGAAAAAGGGACAAGCCAAAAGGCAGCTGTCGATAAATTTGATATTTATGGAACACCAGAAATCCACTGGAGAAAAGGAAATAACCAATATTTTACCTTCGAAAAAAGAGACCGTGGCCATCAGCGTTTCAGGATCATAGAAATACATATCCCTACTGCAGCAGCCAAGACTCTGATCGACGAAAGGACCAATACTTTCATTTATGAACAACGGATTTTTACCCATTACCTGCCAGATACCCATGAATTGATCTGGGCCACAGAAAAAGATGGTTACCGGCATTTATACCTGATGGACGAACTGACCGGTAAAGAAAAGAACCGCATCACTACCGGCAACTGGGTAGTCAGAGAAATTGACAGTGTGGATACCCAAAAAAGACAGATCTGGTTCCGTGCAAATGGCATGGATCCTTCAGAAGATCCTTATTTTATACACTACTATCGCATCGGCTTCAATGGTAAAGGCTTGGTTCAGCTCACGCCTGCAAAAGGAAATCATAACCTGGCCTTCTCACCCGATAAATCTCATTATCTGGATACCTGGTCCCAGGTCAACATTCCTCCTATAACTACACTAAACAGAACCATAGACGGCAAAAAAATGATGGATTTGGAAAAAGCAGATATTTCCGCCTTCCTCAAAACCGGGGTTCCTTTACCTGAAGTCTTTGTAGCTAAAGGACGGGATGGAAAAACCGACATCTGGGGAATTGTATGTCGTCCATCCCACCTGGACAGCACCAAAACCTATCCGATAGTCGAAAACATATACGCAGGTCCCCAGGACTCTTTTGTACCCAAAAGTTTTATGCCTTACAGCGAAATGCAAAGTCTTGCTGAACTCGGCTTTATTGTTGTTCAGTGTGATGGAATGGGCACTGCAAACCGCTCTAAGGCCTTCCATGATGTTTGCTGGAAAAACCTTGCTGATGCCGGTTTCGAAGACCGTATCCTTTGGATGAAAGCTCTTGGAAAAAAACACCATTACGCAGATACCACAAGAGTTGGTGTCTATGGTACTTCAGCAGGAGGGCAAAATGCAGGAGGTTCTGTTTTATTCCATCCTGAATTTTATAAATCTGCGGTAGCCGCTTGTGGCTGCCACGACAACCGTGTAGACAAACAATGGTGGAACGAACAATGGATGGGCTATCCTGTAGGACCTCACTATGAAGCACAATCAAATATCACCAACGCCGCCAAACTGCGCGGAAATCTCCTGCTTATTGTTGGCGAAGCCGATACCAATGTTCCTCCTGAATCTACCTACCGCTTTGCCGATGCCCTCATCAAAGCAGGCAAAAATTTCGAACTCATTACAGTTCCCGGCTTAGGCCACAGCGACGGAGGCCCATTTGGAAAAAATAAGAAACGCGATTTTTTTGTGAAAACGCTTTTGGGAATAGATCCGGTTAACAGAAATAATGGCGAATTGACTCACCCTTCATTGTAAAAAGATGTCCAAATTCAAATTTCTCCTCTTTGCGTTATCGGTCTTTTATTGCAGCAGATCTATTGCCCAGACCAATCCTATGGCCCAAATTATGCAGCATTATCAAACCGATAAAACCCTGCTCCATAATTTCTACACTGTTGAGACCTCACCAGAATCACGGGCAAGATTCAAAGCGCTGGCCGAGGACTACCTGCAAAAGATCAATAAAGAAGACTTCAACCAATTCAATACCGGAGCAAAGGCAGATTATCTCCTGTTCAGCAGAGACTTAAAAGAGCAGATTTTCCAGATCGGCAAAGCGGAAGAAGCTTATGAAAAACTCAAAAATCGCTTTCCTTTTGCAGACCAGATCTACCAATTGGAAAAACAATGCAGAAGAGGAACCACTTCAGAACCAGAAAAAACAGCTGCACAATTGAATGAGGTCAGTAAACAACTAAAAGAACTGATCCAGGAACTACCCTCCAGCACAAAATTCAGTCCTTCAGAAGCACTTGAAGCTTACAAAACAGGAAGAGACCTTCTGCAAGCAGGGAAAAAAGTATTTGACTTCTATAACCAGTATGACCCAATGTTTAGCTGGTGGGTGCCAGTAACCTATAAACAAACCGACAGCCTGCTCCGCGTATACACAACTGCACTTTCCAAAAATACTCTACAGGAAAGTAAAGCCGGCTCCGACCCCAGCCTTCAGGGCATTCCTGCTGGCAGAGCCGAGATCCTAAGAAAACTGGACATGGAAATGATCCCCTACAGTCCGGAAGAATTGATCACCATGGCGACCAGAGAACTAGAATGGTGTGACAAGGAAATGCTAAAGGCCACTGCAGAAATGGGCTTAAAAAACGACTGGCAGTCTGCCATGGAGAAGGTTAAAAATACTTATGTTGCACCGGGAAAACAACCAGAATTGATCGTTAAACTTTACAACGAAGCCCTGGACTTCATCAAATCTAAAGACCTGATCACGATTCCCCCTCTTGCCGAAGAAACCTGGGGTATGATCATGATGACACCAGAAAGACAGCTGGTGAATCCTTTTTTTACCGGCGGAAGTGAAATCAGTATCTCCTATCCAACAAACGGTATGAATTATGAAGACAAGATGATGAGCATGCGCGGAAACAACCCTTATTTTTCCAGGGGTACCGTACAACATGAACTGATTCCAGGTCACAATCTACAGTATTTTATGATGAGTCGCTACAATACCCATCGCAATTACGACACCCCGTTCTGGATGGAGGGATGGGCTCTGTACTGGGAACTCCTCCTCTACGATATGAATTTTGCCAAAACACCAGAAGAGAGAATCGGTATGCTTTTCTGGAGAAAACACCGCTGTGCGAGGATCATTTTCTCCTTAAACTATCAACTGGGCAAATGGACACCGGCGACATGTATCGACTTCCTGGTAGATCGTGTTGGACATGAGCGGGCCAATGCCGAAGGAGAAGTGAGAAGATCTATTGCTCCCTGGACAGATCCACTGTACCAAGTTGGTTACCTTACTGGAGGACTGCAGGTCATGGCCCTAAAAAAAGAACTGGTAGACAGTGGAAAGATGACCTACAAAGAATTCCACGACTCCTTTATCAAAGAAAACAGTATGCCTATAGAGATGATCCGGGCCATCCTTACCCATCAAAACCTCACCAAAGATTTTAAAACCAACTGGAGATTTTATAAACTATGACCTATACGGAAAAACTACAGGCCATTCGGAATCAAATGAAAATAGAGGGGATCGATGTTTATCTGATCCCCTCTTCTGATCCCTATCAAAATGAATACCTTCCCGAGCATTATCGGTGCATCGCATTTGCCTCGGGCTTCACCGGCAGTGCAGGCGCTTTGGTCATTACCCAGGACTTTGCCGGGCTCTGGACAGATTCCAGGTATTTCATCCAGGCAGAGCAGCAGCTGAAAAACAGCAGCTACCAACTGGTTAAACTCCATATACCACATACTCCTGAATACATTAAATGGATCCCTAAAAGCTCCAAAGTTGGCTGTATAGAAGAACTGCTTTCCGTTGTTTTACTAGAGCAATTGCAGGCCAGCGGTTTTAATCCTATTGCAGCAGACCTGATCTCCTCCATCTGGAACAACAGACCACCACTACCTGCCAACTCAGCCTTTCTATTAAAAGATCAATATTCCGGGCAATCTGCATCGGAAAAGCTAAACCAGCTTCGCAAACAACTTGAACAACTAAACACTGATGCCATACTCCTTTCTGCACTGGATGAAATTGCCTGGCTTTTCAACCTTCGTGGCAACGACATTAAATGCAATCCGCTGACCCTGGCTTATGCACTTGTTACACCAGAATATGCCTATCTGTTTATTAACCAAGAAAAACTTAGCAGAAATGATCAGGAACATCTCCGACATCACCACATCACAATTGCAAACAACCAAGACATCATTGCAACTTTAAAACTTCTCCCGGCAGGTTCCAGTCTGTTTATCGACCCCAAAAGAACGAATGCAAAGCTATTCAACAATATCCCAGTTTCAGTTAAAATCCGTCAAGGCATTAGCCTAGTATCACACCTAAAATCTATAAAAAACAACACGGAGATCAACAATTTCAAACAGGCAATGATTAAAGACGGTGTTGCTTTGACCCGTTTTATGAAATGGTTGAAAGAAAACCTCGGTAAAATGACCATTACCGAATTATCTGCCGCCAAACGCCTCGAACAATTCAGGGCCGAACAAGAAGGGTTTACAGGCCCCAGCTTTGATACGATATCTGGCTATGCGGCAAATGCAGCACTCCCCCATTATACTCCAAATGAGCAGAGTGACCTGACCTTACAACAAAAAGGACTTTATCTGATCGACTCCGGCGGCCAGTATTACCAAGGCACAACAGATGTGACCAGAATGCTCATTTTAGGTCCATTAACAACACAGGAAAAAGAAGACTATACTTTAGTTCTCAAAGCACTTATAGAGGGAACCATTGCCCAATATCCAACAGGAACCCGCGGCTACCAGCTGGACGCCATTATCAGAAAGCCCCTCTGGGACGAGCGTATCAATTACGGACACGGTACCGGACATGGCGTAGGTAGTTTTCTGAATGTACATGAAGGGCCGCAATCAATCAGTCCAAACAACCTGGATGTAGATTTTAAAGCCGGTATGATTACTTCCATAGAGCCGGGTATATACCGCCCAGGCCATCACGGCGTCAGGATTGAAAACCTGGTCCTCACGGTTCCTGCCGGAGAAACGGAATTTGGTTCTTTTCTAGGCTCAGAAACATTGACACTTGCCGTGATTGATCCAAAAGGGGTTCTTCCGGAACTGCTGGAACATCGTCACCTGCAATGGCTGGAAGCATACAACAATTACGTCATTGAAACGCTTGGTCCCTTTTTAAGTCCGTCCGAAAATAATTGGTTGAAAGAGGAATGTAAGTTAAATAGGAATGTAAGCTAGGGTAAAAAATAGATGTACTCTTCGAGGACTGGACTCCTTGCCCCGCTGCGCTCTTGTGGCAAGGCGCCCTGAGGTCCTCTCCTTTGTAACATCTATTTTTTCATGGCGCTTAGCATGGAGGGGGGATATCCGTGCATGATGCATAGGCAAATAACCATTTTTTTCATTTTGATACGTTACATATTAGCGTTATTCCATATAGATTTAATAATATTCCATATTATCCGCTTTGCCGGATAAGCACCCAAACTAAGCGCCCAGAAAAGTCAATATATTCAGAGAGGACCTCAGGGCGCCTTGCCACAAGAGCGAAGCGGGGCAAGGAGTCCAGTCCTCGAAGAGTATATTGACTTTTATAAAAAGCTTAGCCCTTTTTGGGCCTGATGAGGTAATAAATTGGAATCCCTATCGCTGTAATAATCAATCCCGGCCAGGTAAACTTCGGCTTAAACACAATCAGCAAAACACAAAAAGCCAATCCCATCAAAATGTACAAAACCGGCAAAACAGGATAACCAATTACCTTATACGGCCTCGGCAAATCCGGCCGCTTCTTACGAAGCAACACAATTCCAAAAATCGTGAGCATATAAAACCCAACCACCACAAAAGAGATCATGTCCAACAAATCCCCATATTTCCCGCTAAAACACCACAAACAAGCAAATACACACTGAAACCAAAGCGCATAAGACGGCACCGCATTCTTATTCAGCGTACCCACAGATTTAAAGAATAAACCATCCTTAGCCATGGTATGGTAAACCCTTGCACCAGCCATGATCAAGCCATTATTACAACCAAACGTTGAAATCATGATCATCAATGCAATGATCACTGTACCCGAATTTCCAAAAATCACATGAGAAGCCGTGATCGCCACCCGGTCCTTATCCGCAGAAGCAATTTCATGTAAAGAAAGCACCCCTGTATACATGAAATTCGTAGCCACGTAAATGATCGTCACAATCATGGTTCCCAGGAAAAGACTCAACCCAATATTGCGTTTCGGGTTCTTCACCTCGCCCGCAATAAACGTCACATTATGCCAGGAATCACTGCTAAAAATAGACCCCACCATAGCGGCTGCAACAGCACCCAATGCAGGAATAAAAGTATAACCCTCTGTTACTCCCGAAGGCAGCAGTTTATGCATCTCCCAGGCCTTGCTCCAATTGGCCTGTAAGATATCAGATTTTGCAGCAATGAAACCAAATAAGATCAAACCACCCAGACTCAGGAGTTTAACTACAGTAAAACTGGTCTGGATATTCTTACCGCTCTTCACCCCCGCCGTGTTCAGAAAGGTTAGAAAAATCACTACACCAACTGCCAGAATCTGCGCAGGGGAAATACGTACAAGAACCAGATCTGCAAAAACCAGATCCTCACTGAACTGCGGAAAAATATAAGCTGTAAATTTAGCAAAGGCCACACCAACAGCCGCAATAGTTGCCGTCTGGATCACTGCAAAAAAACTCCAGCCATAGAGAAAGCTCACTAAGGGATTATAGGCTTCACGTAGGTATACATACTGCCCTCCGGCCTTAGGAAACATTGCACTCAGTTCAGCATAACAAAGCGCAGCAGCCAGGGTCATAAACCCTGTAATAAGCCAAACAGCGATAAGCCAGCCAGAACTACCCACATTACGTACAATATCTGCACTTACAATAAAAATACCAGAACCGATCATACTTCCGGCAACCAGCATGGTCGCATCTGTCAGGGAAAGAGAAGGCTTAAAGGCAGTCGTAGAATCACTCATAGAAGGTTTGCTTTTTTTGGTTTAGGTTTGTTCAACTTCGTTAAAAGCTGAAGCTTAAACCAAAAATAGCAGATTCACAGGGTGGCACTTTCCCGTTATTGATCAATAATGATCCAAAATTACCAGGAAAATTCAGTATTGTCCCATATAGCCTCGCGGCGATTTACCGGTAATAGATTTAAATACCCGGTTAAAGTTTGTGATGCTATTGAACCCGCAACTGTAAGCTACAGAAGCAATGCCATTATGAATCCCGCTGGTTAACATTTTACAAGCCTCATTGATCCTCACCTTATTCAAAAAGCTCACCAGCGTATAACGTGTGTGTTTTTTGAAATAGCGGCAAAAAGCATGAGGTGTCATACAAGCCTGCTCAGCCACTTCCTCCAGAGTCAGCGCACGGCTGTAGTTCTGAATGATATAATTATAAATCGAAGCAATCCGCATTCCCTCATTATCGTTGATGGAACGAGGAAAAGAGCTCACTGTTAAAGGGCTCAGATCTTTCAAACTACTGAGCGATTTAAGCAATTGCAAGAATTGCATCAGCTGATCAATCCCCTCCGAATGCAGGATACTTAAAATCCTTCCGGAGATATCAGAATACATATGAGGAGGCACCTTAAAACCACTTTCAAAATCCTTCAGGAAATTGCTCACTATTTTCATTTCCGGCAGATCAAACAAACTCGAGAGCTTATCTTTGGGATTAAAAAAGATGGTTACCGCTTTGATCTTCTTCTTGCTGTCGGGTGCAAAATACTCCGGTTCACTTTTGAATAAATGCGGCATGTTGGCGCCAAAAAGATAAATCTCCCCAGACCGAAAGATATGCATGTTCATACCTGCTACCAAAGTGCCTTCGCCCTCCTGCACCCAGGTCAGCTGTATTTCCTGATGACGGTGGAGAAAGGTATAGAAGTAAGGCAACTCTTCCAACTGGACCATAATGGTCTTGTTCGGAGAAACGGGTATCGTAAATGGTAAAACCTTCATGTATATCTAATTGAAATTAAATATACATGAATTCTATAATAAATCACAAAATAATAATCATTTTGACGTTTATTATTTCTAACAAGATATTACCCCTATAAATAACGGTTCACCGAAAAAGGGGTAATATTGATAGAATTTATCCCTTCGTCCAACACTTCCTGCACCAGTTTTCCTGTAGCCGGCCCAAGGCTTAAGCCCATCATACCATGCCCGGTAGCAATCACCAGATTGCCCAGTTTAGCACTTGAACCAATATAAGGCAGGCCATCTGGCGAACAAGGTCTGAAACCAAACCAGATGTCTTTATCTTCCGGAAGCGCTGGCCGGATACCGGGAAAATATCTGGGAATAGATTCCACAATCCCTTTCACCCGGTTCCTGTTGATCCGGTTGTTGATCTGATCAATCTCCATAGTTCCCCCGAAGCGGATCTGTTCTCCCATAGGTGTAACTGCAACTTTAGCTTCACAAAGCAAGGCTGCGATATGCATATTCTTCTGTACATCATCTACCATAAAAGAATAGCCTTTGCCTGGCATCAAAGGAATATTTAACCCGGCCTGTTTTGCAATACCAGGCGACCATGAACCGCCGGCCAACACATAGCGATCTGCAACATGCTCCTTTCCACCTGCAGTTAAACTACTGATCTTTCCATCTGTTTTTGCAATATGGGTCACTTCGTGGTTTCTTTTGATCTGTACCCCCTGTCCTTCTAAATAGCGTGTCAGCATTGGCAGCAGAACATTTGGACTGAGATGAGCATCACAGCGGTAATGCACACCGCCCATCACGTCCAGCTCCAGGTCCGGTTGTAAGGCCCTGCATTCCTCAGGAGAAAGATCAACAACATCCAATCCCAGCTTTCTAGCTTCTTTAGACATCGCCAACTCCTCCTCTCCGGCATGACCAGTTTTAAATAGCATCAGGATACCATTTTCCTGCAAACCAAAATCCCCAAGAGCTATAGCCAGTTCCTGGTATAAATGTTTACTAAGTAATGAAATATCAATTAAAGGCTGGGCAGAATTGTCCAGATGCCGTTGATTGGCACTTTTCAGAAATTTTAATCCCCAGGAGATCAATGCCGGGTTCAAAGAGGGCTTCACATAAAAAGGACTTTTGCTGTTGAACATCCAGCGCAGGCCTTTTTCAACCATGCCCGGAGCGGCAAGCGGAACAAAATGACTGGGAACAATCATCCCGGCATTTCCAAAAGAACAATTGTCTGTCAGTTCTCCTTTATCCAAAACAGTGACTTCCCAGCCAGATTTATGGAGGTAATAGGCCGAGCTCAGCCCGATAATCCCACCTCCGATGATGATAACTTTTCCCATTAAGGTTTAAATGATAATGTGGTTGAAACTTCGTTTAATTTAGAGTACCTGGAATCCTTTTGCATAGGGATCATCGTCATCGATTTTGATGGTATTGTATCCATAAACCTTAGCCCAGCCTTGAATACTTGGAATAATAGCGGTTATCCCTTTTAAGTCTACCACATCCTCTACCCGGCCAATAAATTTACTTCCAATAATACTTTCATGAATAAAAGAGTCTCCTTTGTTCAGTTTTCCTTTAGCATGCCATTGGGCCATTCTTGCAGAAGTTCCGGTACCACAGGGTGAACGGTCAATCGCTTTATCTCCATAAAAAACCGCATTTCTTGCCGTAGAACTTGGATCCATGGTATCTCCGGCCCAAAGAATATGGGTACAGTCCTTAATGGTTGGATTTTCCGGATGTACAAAACTGTATAGCTCATTGATCCTTTTTCTGATCACCCGGCTCCAGGAAATCAGCTGATCTGCAGCATACTGATCAATGCCCCTATAATTTTCCTGCGGATCTATAATCGCATAAAAATTACCACCATAAGCGACATCGAAAGTCAGTGTTCCCAGATCCGGACATTCTACCGTCAGATCTGAAGCCGCCAGGTAAGAGGCCACGTTACGAAGCTTTACATGGCTCACTTTATTATTTTCGGCGGCATATTCTATATGAACCAGCCCTGCAGGAGCCTCCATCTTCACCACTCCCGGTGTTTTAGGAATGATCAGCCCTTCTTCAATGGCAATGGTAATGGTTCCAATGGTACCATGCCCGCACATCGGTAAACAACCACTGGTTTCTATAAATAAAACAGCCACATCGTTTTCAGGATCATGCGGAGGATAGAGAATACTACCCGACATCATGTCATGACCCCGGGGTTCATACATCAAGCCCTGCCTGATCCAGTCATATTCATTCAAAAAATGCTGTCTTTTCTCACTCATATTCGCACCGCTGAGATTTGGCCCTCCACCAGCCACCAGCCGTACAGGATTTCCGCAAGTATGTGCATCAACACAAAAAAAGGTCTTTACTGCCATTATCTTTTTATTTAGTCATTTGGTTATTTACGATCCTCCAGATGCCCAGAGGGTTTCCAATTTTCAGTTCATCAGGCAACAATAAAACCGGCCAGTTTTGCCAACTCAGCGGCCTTACAAACCTTTTGATCGCCATAGAACCCACAGAGGTAAACCTGCTGTCACTGCTGGCGGGAAAAGGTCCGCCATGCTGCATAGCCGCGCAAACTTCTACACCCGTAGGAACACCGTTCATCAATACCCGGCCTGCCTGCAACAATGCCTGATCCAGAAGATCCGGATAAGATTCCAGTTCCGAAGCCTCGGCCATAACAGATAGGGTCAATTGCCCCCCTGCTGCTTTCAGCACCTGCAGTAATTCGGCTTCCGTATCCGCAACCACCAGCAAAGACCAGGGG
The DNA here is from genome assembly GCF_032678445.1 of Pedobacter nutrimenti. Lineage (GTDB taxonomy): Bacteria > Bacteroidota > Bacteroidia > Sphingobacteriales > Sphingobacteriaceae > Pedobacter > Pedobacter nutrimenti_A. The sequence continues at coordinate 104,479 of NZ_JAVTSQ010000004.1, read as the reverse complement.
CCAAAAACTTCCTCTTTCAAAGCCGGATTGTTCAGAAAATGCTGTGCCTGTACCTGAGCAATCACCGTTCTGGCCTGATTCGCTTTTCCAGCATCCGCATCCCCCGCCTGCACTAAAAGCTGCACGCCCTGCTCCTTCAATACTTTTTCAGTTCCCGCCGAAAAGTGCTTAAATATACCGGAAGTCAGCATCGTTGAAGCAGTTAGTCCGGACGCTGTTTCAATCAATTTTTCTTTAAACCGATCCAAACCTGTGCCTTTTAGAGCCAAAAGCAGGCCTGGATTGGTGCAAAACTGTCCGGCACCCATAGAAATTGAGCCGGCATACTGAACTGCCATTTCCTCTGCCCTTTTCTCCAGTGCTTGCGGCAACAACAATACCGGATTGATACTACCCATTTCTGCAAATACAGGAATAGGTATCTCCCGTTCCCCTGCCAGACGGATCAAAGCCATTCCACCTTTAAAAGACCCCGTAAAGGCAACTGCTGTTACTTTCGGATGTTTCACCAGCCCGGCACCAATTTCATAGCCCTGGTCAAACAACAAAGAAAAAACACCCTCAGGAAGGCCATGATCTTTTGCCGCTTTAACAATGGCCTGACCAACCAGAGCACTTGTTCCCGGATGTGCCGGATGTGCCTTCACGATAACAGGGCAACCCGCGGCCAGTGCAGAGACTGTATCGCCGCCTGCAACAGAAAAAGCCAATGGAAAATTACTGGCACCAAAAACCACAACCGGTCCCAAAGGCACCAGCATCCGTCTAATGTCGGGTCTTGGTACAGGCTGGCGCTCAGGAAGCGCGGAATCAATCACAGCCTCTACCCAAGAGCCCTCTTCTACAAGATCGGCAAAAAGATTCAACTGTGCTGTTGTCCTTCCTCTTTCTCCCAGAATCCTGGCTTCAGGTAAACCACTCTCTGCACAGGCCCTTTCAATCAGTTCTGGGCCCAGGGCCATAATTTCCTCTCCGATAGACCGCAAAAAAGCTGCCTTTCTGCTCTTATCCATTTTCCTGTACAGCCTAAACGCCTCATCAGCCTTCAATACAGCTCTATCTACATCAGCTAACGCTGCAGGATAAAAATCACCCTCCAGTAAAGATTCAGAAAGCGGGTTTACAGCCTTAAAAGCTGTAATTCCCGCTGGTACATATTCATAACCAATAATATTTCTTCCGTCCATGATGTTTTATTATACTGCTTTCAATACGCCCCAGCTTCCTTCAGGAAGTTCCGGTCTAATCGCTAAAGCATCATCAATTACCTTTTGAATACGTTCACGTTCCGCACCTTTAAGAACCAAACGCGGCGAACGCACATATTCAGTTCCGGTACCTGTGGCTACTTCTGCCAATTTAATATATTGTACCAGTTTTGGATGGATGTCCAGATCCAGTAAAGGCATGAACCAGCGATAAATCTGTATGGCCTCTTCATGACGTCCTTCTTTTGCCAGGCGAAAAATAGCCACGGTTTCTTTAGGAAAGGCGTCCACTAATCCAGCTACCCACCCATGCGCTCCAATCAGGATACTTTCCAGGGCCAAAGGGTCAACACCAGTCAGGATCTTAAAACGATCCCCAAAACGATTCAGCATACGGGTTACATTTCCCACATCTCTGGTAGACTCTTTAACCGCCTGGATATTTGGATATTTTTTCAACTGTTCAAACATATCCAGGGTAACATGGATTTTATAGTCTACCGGGTTGTTATAGATCATAATTGGAAGTGAAGTACTCTCCGCAACCGCTGAAAAAAAGGCAACGGTTTCCTCTTCTGCTGCTAAATAGCGAAGCGGTGGGAGAAGCATCAGGCCATCCACACCAAGTTCTGCTGCTTTCTGTGCCTGGTGAACAGCAACTTTTGTAGATTGTTCAGCAATGTTAAAAATTACAGGCACTCTTCCAGCAACTTTTGCCACTGTAGCAGCGGTCAGTTTAAATTTCTCCTCTTCAGTTAATGTACTGGCTTCTCCAAGAGAACCACCCAGTACAATCCCATTTACACCAGCTTCCAGTTGAGCTTCTATTCCTGCCATACAGGCGTCCATATCCAATTCTTCCTCTGCTGTAAATTTAGTTGTGACAGCAGGGAACACCCCGTACCAAAAATCTTTATTCATATATATTCAATTTTTAATTCAAATTTAAAACCTAATAAAATGGCTTATTACCAGAAAATTACCGCATACTGGCTTTATATTAACACGTAAATCTCAGTCAGCCTTCAATTTCTTCAATCCTTTTGCTTAATGGTGTTCCCAGTAAACGATTACTGTTTGAGGTGATCAGGAAATCCTCCTCTACGCGGATGCCACCAAAATCTTTATAGGCCTCTACCGCAGCATAATTAATAAAATCCGAATGCTTACCAGTAGCTTTCCACTCTTCAATCAGTTGAGGAATAAAATAGATACCAGGTTCTACGGTAAGCACGAAATTCTGTTCTAGAGCTCTTCCAAGCCTCAGGGACTTTAATCCAAATTCAGTACTCTTTTGTAAGTCTGGCGTATAGCCAACATATTGTTCTCCCAGATTTTCCATATCATGCACATCCAGTCCCATCATATGGCCTAAACCGCACTGAAAAAACAAAGCATGTGCGCCCTGTGCCACAGCTTCCTTTGGGTCTCCTTTCATCAAACCAATGGCTTTCAATCCTGAAGCCAATTGTTCACAAGCCAACAGGTGTACCTCTTTAAAGAGTATACCTGGCTTCAATGCAGCAATGGCCCTTTCATGTGCATTCAACACAATGCTATAAATCTCTTTCTGGCGCGGTGTAAAGGCACCGCTCACAGGAAAAGTCCGGGTCAGGTCGCCTGCATAATGCATCTGATTTTCAGCACCACAATCGCAAAGCACCATTTGCCCATTCTGGAGCACCTGACGACTAGCATGATTGTGCAAAAACTGCCCGTTCACCGTCAGTATAGTTGGAAAAGCAAGATTCCCACCTTCCGAAACAGCTATGGCCTGCAGCTGTGCTGCAATTTCAGATTCCCGAATCCCGGGCCGGGCAAGTTCCATTGCTTTTTTTTGCATGGCCACACTCACCCCAATAGCCTGCTCAATTTGAATAATCTCCTCCGCTTGCTTATAAGACCTTTGCAATACAACAGCCTGTATCAGTTCTACAGAAGGCTTTTCAGTGATCTCCCAGCTCTGCAACAACACCTGTACATCTGCACGGTAAGGCGGCAAATAATGAATGGTGGAACCACCTTTCAGCGTATCCTTAAGCGAAGAAAGGCGGCGAACCTGCTCCACTCCAGATTTCTCTGCCATAGAAAGCAACGAAGGTACAGGCCCGGTCCAAACTGTATCTTCCAGACTTTGCTCCTCTCCGTAAACATATTCCTTACCCCTGTCCAGATCCATCACGAATACCAGGTCTGGCAAATCAATTCCGGTATAATATAAAAAGGTACTGTCTTGTCTAAACGGATAATGATTGTCTCTGTAATTCATCCCTTGTTCCCGGTTGCCGAGTAAAAGAATAATGCCTTTCCCGATATGACTGGCCAGTATTCTTCTTCTTTGAACATATATATCTTTTGAAAACATAATTCAAAATTATTCTAATAAAAGCACCATATCAGCAGGATATTAACCTATACCAACAATATATTCGCCAAAATGGGAGAAAATCATACTCTTCAACATTCAATAGACTGAACAAGCAAGAAACAAAAACCCTCTTTTCCTTCCTAAAACAATTTCCTTGAAAACAACAGGTGTCTTAACCAGCTAAAAAGTTGCCGATATGTGCTAAAATCCGAAGAAAACATGTTATCTGGCACAAGTAACTTTAATTTCTCCTTTCGCCATACTGCGAAAAACAATAACCAACCTAACACAACAACACTATGACACTAACCAAAAACCACATGAACGACACCATCAAAAGATACCTTTCTCTTTTGATGCTCTGTTTAATTTACCAGGTTTCCGCTGCCCAGAGCAACCTGAACATTAAAGGAAAGGTACGGGATGCTATGGATAACACGCCACTGATTGGCGTTTCTGTTAAAGAAAAAGGCACTGCCAATGGTACCCTGGCAGACAACAATGGAAACTATAGCCTGAAAGTGAGTCGTACCGATGCCACACTGATTGTTACGTATATAGGTTATACGCAACTGGAAGTGCCCGTAAATGTCCGGCAGGAAATCAATATCCTGCTTCAGCCCGAATCAAAAGGTCTGAACGAAGTAGTCGTGGTGGGCTACGGTACGCAGAAAAGAGGAGAAGTGACCAGTTCAATTGCCACCGTCAAGGCAGAAGACTTTACCAAAGGTACGGTTAGAGATGCAGGCCAGCTGATCCAGGGAAAAGTGGCGGGTTTAAGGATTACAACTCCTTCGGGAGACCCAACAGGTGGTACGCAGATTAATCTTCGGGGATTGAATTCTCTTAACGGCACCTCGGAACCTCTGATTTTAATTGATGGTATTCCTGGTTCGCTAAATACCGTTGCACCAGAAGACATCGAAGCCATAGACGTTTTAAAAGACGGTTCTGCAGCTGCAATTTATGGAACCAGGGCAACTGGTGGTGTCATCTTAATCACGACCAGGAAAAACCCTACCGGATCCAAATCAACTATTGAATACACCAATTATGTGAATATCCAAAAGATCGTTAAAAAACCTGATATGCTCACCGCCGATGATTATCGCCGGCTGATCAGCCAGGGGGTTAAATACACTGATTATGGGGGCAATACCAACTGGCTGGACGAAATCTTACAAAATCCGGTAAGCCAGAACCATAACCTAAGCCTGTTTGGCGGAAATTCTACCACCAATTTCAGTGGTTCGGTAAACTACAGAGATTGGGAAGGTCTATTTCTAAAGACCGGACAGAAACGTTTAACTGTACGCGCAGCGTTAAACCATTCCATGTTCGACGATAAACTCAAAACTAATATCACCGTCATCAATCGCAGCATCACCTCTTCACAGGGTGGAGCAGATGGTTACGCCTATCGTCAGGCCATTATCCGCAATCCAACCGATAATATTTATAATGACAAAGGTAAATGGCAGGAACGGGATATCTATTTCTATGACAACCCTTTATCCAGGATAAATGAAGCCACCAACGACGCCAGACTCAGGGAAACCCGTATTAGCGGAAGCTTGGATTACCGTCCGATCAAAGACCTGAGCATCAAATTGCTGGCTTCCAATATTCAAACCAATAACCTGTACGGAAGCAGTACCACCTTTGAGCACGTGAACACCACCAAATCAAAACTCAATGGTACAGCCTCCCGTTCCACCACTGCTGCCACAGAAAATCTGGTCGAATTTACAACCAATTACACCAAAAGCATAGGCCATCACAACTTTAGCATTCTTGGAGGATACAGCTGGCAGGATGCCGTTAATGAAAACTTCTATGCTTATAATTTTGACTTCCCTACAGACGCCTATAGTTACAATAACCTCCAAACCGGTGCTGCTCTAAAAGAAGGAAAAGCGGATATGACCAGCAATAAAAATAAATGGCAGCTGGCTGGTTTTTTCAGCAGATTAACCTATAACTGGAATGAAAAATATCTGTTTATGGCCAGCATCAGGAGAGAAGGCTCTTCCAAATTTGGAGCCAATTATCATTGGGGTTCATTTCCGGCAGCTTCAGTGGGTTGGCGTGTAAGCAAGGAAGATTTTATGAAAGCCGTCCCTGAAATTTCCGATTTAAAATTAAGGGCAGGATATGGTGTAACCGGAACGATCGCCAGTGATCCTTATAACTCACAGACCAGTTATAAATATGACTATGCAGAAGGCGCCTATATTGATGGCAAATGGGTACCTGGTTTTGTTCCTGCCAGAAATTTCAATCCCGATCTTCGCTGGGAAAAAAAGACAGAGTATAATGCAGGGATAGACTTTGGTTTATTCAAAAACAGAATTACCGGATCGTTGGATTATTACACCAGGACGGTAGATGACCTCCTGTACAATTTTGCTGTACCAACCCCTCCGTTCCTAACCGGGAACATGCTGCTCAATGCCGGAACCATGAAAAACTCAGGCTTTGAAGCCTTGATCAATGTAAAGGCAGTAGATACCAAACTCTTAAAATGGAATTCCAGCATTACCTATTCCACCAATAAAAACAAACTGGTCAATTTATCCAATGATAAATTCGATGTCACTATAGATTTCATCAATGCAGGATACACCGGTGAACCGATACAAACCTATACCCACCGTGTAAAAGTTGGTGGCCCGATAGGTCAGTTTTTCGTACTTAAAAGCGTAGGTGTAGACGACAACGGAAAATGGCTGGTAGAAAGTAAAGACGGTAAGGTCATCCCCATCTCCCAGTCCAGCGATGACGACCGACAGTACTATGGAAATGGCATACCTAAATACCTGCTGGGCTGGAACAATACCTTTAAGATCAAAAACTTTGATTTCGAAGTGAATGTTAGAGGCGCTTTTGGCCATGATGTACTGAACATGCAGCGGATGTATTATGAAAACCCGGTAAACAAAGCTTACAATGCTTTAAAAACCGCTTACGATCCTAAATACGGAAAAACGCTGAACAGCGACCTTGTTTATGTAAGTGACTATATTGAAAAATCGGATTATGTTAAAATTGACAACGTCACCCTAGGTTATACCTTTTCCGATAAACTGATTAAAGGCATCAGGAACCTCAGAATATATGTTTCTGCATTGAACCTGTTTACCATTACCAAATACAAAGGCCTGGATCCGGAAGCCGTAAGTTATACCGGCGATTTCAGCTTTGCTCCTGGTATTGAAAACAGAGATACTTATCCAACCACAAGAACGTTCACTGCAGGCCTTAACGTCTCCTTTTAAGCTTTAACTGATAACATCATGAAAACAAAAATATTATATATACTTATTGCAGCTTTTGGATGCGCAGGCACTCTAAGCTCTTGTACCAAACTGGATGAAGAAGTCTACTCTGAAGTACTTCCTTCCAAGTTCACCCCAACTGAAAAAGATCTCCCAACCATTCTGGCACCTACCTATGCCTCTCTCAGAACGGTGATGTGTGGATGGCAGGGGTATTTTGACCTGCAGGAAGAGGCTGCAGACTGTATCATTACACCCGTTCGGCCAAACGGATGGGATGATGCCGGAACCTACCGCCGGATGCACCAGCATACCTGGACTACCCAGGAATGGCAGCCATACAACACCTGGATAAATGCCTTTGCCACCATCACCAAAACCAATACCATCCTTTCTCAAATTGATGCGGGCACCCTTCAGCTGGGCGATATCAAAGCAGGGGTAGTTGCAGAACTCCGCGCGGTCAGAGCCTTTGGCTATTACCTGTTGCTGGACAACCATGGAAATGTTCCAATCATTACCAAAGTAGATCCCAATGATAAAACTCTCCCTAAACAAAACACCAGAGCCGAAGTGTATGCTTTCGTAGTAAAAGAACTCAATGAAATTATGCCCTCGCTGAGCGAGGATGCAAAAACCACTTATGGCAGGTTAAACAAATGGGGTGTAAAAGCCTTGCTGGCTAAAATATATCTGAACTCAGAGGTCTACGTGGGTACCGCTGAATATGCCAAATGTATCAAAGAAGCCAATGATATCATAGCCAGTGGCAAATACCGTCTGGACAACAATTACTCAGATGTATTTACTTATACCAACCAAAACTCTGCAGAAATCATATTTGCCATTCCATATGATGAAATTTATGGCGTAGGCAACCAGATTCACATGAAAACACTGGACCCTCTAAGCCAGGGTGTATACCAGATGACTGCTCAGCCTTGGGGTGGAAATTGTGCTGTACCTCAGTTTATCAACACCTATGACCCAGAAGACAGCAGGTTGAAAGACTCCTGGATCCAGGGGCCACAATCCAATCCTTTGACCGGACAGATACTCATCACCTACGTCAACTCAGTACCGGGAATGGGTGGTCTGGACGGCATAGTTGCGCCAAGCAATGCAGGTTTTAGAATTGGAAAATTTGTGATCAAACAAAAAGCCACCAACAACCTGGACAATGACTTTCCTTTCCTTCGTTACGGAGATGTACTGATGATGAAAGCAGAAGCCTTGTTGAGAACAGGTGATCCTGATGGGGCGGCTAGCCTCGTTACCCAGGTAAGACAGCGTGCCTTTAAAAGCAATGCATCCAAAGCGACGGTCAGAGGTGCCGACTTGCTTAAAGGAAGTGTTTATCAGTACGGATTGCAAGCACCTGATGGAACGATATCCGCTTCAAATGGTGGTACTGATATTAAGTATGGCCGCTTCCTGGATGAACTGGGATGGGAATTTGCCGCAGAAGCACATCGTCGACAAGACCTGATCCGCTTTGGGATATATGAGACCAAACAATGGTTCAACCACTCCCCGAAATCCCCAACCCGCAGTTTATTTCCAATTCCGCAGGATGAAATTGCGAAAAACCCTAATTTAAAGCAGAATCCAGGTTATTAAAGGCATTACGTTGAAGTCAAACCTATTATTCTTATAAAAAAGAAGGATAAGATCGAAGGCCTTTTAAGCTTAGGCGGGCCGAAAAAGCCCGCAAACCTTAAAAGGCCTTCTCCCTTATTCCTTCTTTTTTTTAGGAGCATACATAGCAAGGTGGCCATCTGCACCAAAGAACTGGTTCATAAATTAAGCCCAGGCTTTATCGCCCTTCTTATAAGGAACAGATCCATCGAAGCGTCCAGGCACGGCAATATATCTTAATGCTTGTGTACAACCAGGTTCTGAGGTGAAATACCCCAGCATGGTCAATTGCTTCATCATAGTGAAATAATGATTTGGCAAGCCAGCAAAGTCTTTGTTCTTTTTACGCTCTATCTCTTCTAAACCACCTTTTTTTGATTGATATTCTTTCGCTTCTTTATCAAGATTTACCAGTAAAGACAGTCTTTGTGCCGGGGTCACTTTTAAAAAAACTGAACCATGCATTTTTTTACAGGCTGCATCAAGTTGACTAATGCCAGCATAAAAAGCTTTTTGATCTTTATCTTCATAGCAATCATTCACCATAACCGTCATAAAAGTGCCAACCTTAGCTGCTTTAGCACCAGGGCTTTTAGTGGCAGGCAGGATGGTTTCAGAAACTTCGTTCAAAAAATCTACCTCTTCGGGAGTAAAATCTATTGCATTTTTTGCTTTCTTTTTTCCAGGGCTGCAACCAACCAACAAAGCATTACCTCCGATCATCACGCCCCCGGTAAGCAGCGCAATCATTTTTAAAAGTTCTCTTCTTTCCATAAGGCTAGATATTATTTTTCTTCAACTCACTCACGGCATAATCTACAGCTCTTGCTGTTAGCGCCATATAAGTTAGCGAGGGATTTTGGCAGGCAGATGAAGTCATACAGGCACCATCAGTAACAAATACATTCATACAATCCCATACCTGGTTCCATTTATTCAAAACAGATGTTTTTGGATCCATGCCCATTCTTGCCGTGCCCATCTCATGAATACCGTGTCCTAAAGCATGGCCGCCATCCCAGGTATGAATATTTTTTACACCTATAGCATCAAACATCGCCCGCATTTCTTCCTGCATATCTTTACGCATTTTGAATTCATTCTCTTTTAATTCTGCGTCCATAGCCAAAACAGGCAAGCCCCATTTGTCTTTCTTATGAGGATCCAGCGAAACTTTATTCTCATGATAAGGAAGAATTTCACCAAATGCAGTTGCTCCAATTGTCCATTGGCCTGGTTCTGTCAAAGCATCTTTAAAATCTCCGCCAATATTTAACTCCGCAATCTCTCTGCTCCATCCCTCTCTGCTTGCTCCCCCCTGGTAACCAAAACCACGTAGATAATCTCTTTTATCACCACCTAAATTGGCAAATCTTGGAATGTAAAAACCGTTCGCTCTCCGTCCAAATACATATTGATCTTCATAACCTTCAACAGTACCCGACGCACCTATATTATAATGATGATCCATTACATTATGTCCCAATTCACCACTGCTGCTTCCCAATCCACCTGGCCACACATCAGTTGCCGAATTAAATAAGATCCATGCCGTGTTTAGAGTTGAAGCGCATAAAAAGACAATTTTACTTTTAAACTCATAAGTTTGATTGTTTTCAGTATCCAGAATCTCAACACCCCGCGCTTTTTTAGTATCCTTGTCATACAAAACCTGCTTCACTAAGGAATAAGGCCTCACCGTCAGGTTTCCTGTTTTCATTGCAGCCGGTAAAGTAGAAGACTGTGTACTGAAATATCCACCAAAAGGACATCCTTCCCAACATCTGTTTCTGAACTGACACTTTGTTCTTCCGGGAATCTCGGCAGTAAGATTTGCAGTCCGGCCAATAATCAAATGCCTTTTTTCCTTATAATGCTTTTTGATTCTTGCTGCCATGTCTTTCTCCACACAATTCAGCTCCATAGGTGGCAAAAAATGTCCATCTGGCAAATGGGCAAGGTTTTCGTGTGAACCGCTGATTCCTGCAAATTTCTCTACATGGTCATACCATGGAGCCAGATCAGCATAGCCAATTGGCCATGGGGTTGCTATACCTTCCTTCTCATTCGCCTCAAAATCCATTTGACTCCAGCGATAAGATTGTCGTCCCCATAAAATAGAGCGTCCACCCATTCGATAACTGCGCCACCAGGTAAAGGGTTTTATTTCTGTATAGGGACAATCTTCTTCATTTGCCCAGGCATCCATAACGGCTTCTGAAGCTGCCCATCCACGATGGATAACAGGATACTTCTTTCTTTGTTCAGCGGTCGTACTTCCGCGGTGTTCAAACTCCCATGGATTTTTCTGAGCAGTTTTATAATCTTTAATATGATCGTAAGGGCCACCCCTCTCTAACATCAGGACTTTTAAGCCTTTTTCACAAAGTTCCTTTGCGGCCCAGCCCCCGCTGATCCCGGAACCAACTACAATTGCATCGTATGTATTTTCCATAATCAGCAGTATGTTGAAATTTCATGCATAAGATATATTTGGTTTTATCCCAGCTGCTCCAAAACAACCAGGGTCATTCATTTTAAATTTACAGGAATATGTAAGCGCCGCGCAACTGTTATTTACTAAAAAAAATATGCTATCTGATCAACTTTCAGAATAAAGTATCCTATATTAGGTTAATATAGCAGTTAAAAACAACAGGCATCAATTCACATGAAAACACTCATTCAGAAAATTCACGTAGAAGAGCACCATTCTTTCGCCTGCCGGACCTACAAAACGCCTGATTTTGAAACCGCCTGGCACAAGCATCCCGAATGTGAATTAATTCTGATTACCGAAGGAAACGGGACAGCTTTGATTGGTGATTACATTGGAGAGTACAAACCCGGCGATGTCTTTTTCCTGAGCCCTAATGTTCCGCACTGGTTTAGAAAATCACAGCAAACAACAATTGGAAGTGCAATAGTCATTCATTTTTTAAGAGACTTTTGGGGAGAGGCATTTTTATCCTTGCCTGAAATGAAAAATGTATCCAGGCAATTAGACAATAAAAATATGGGTATCCAATTACTGGGCAACTGCACAAGTGATATCGCTTTATGCATTAAACAGCTGGAATATGCTGAAGGAATGGAACGTATTCATCTGCTATTAAACTGCATGCAAAAAATCAGCGTTTCCTCTGTGCAAAAAGTAATTACCACGGCCTTTCATACCATCACCAGTGGTGAAGAAAATTCTGTCATTGAAAAAATAATAGACTATTCTTTCAAAAATTTCCTGAAACCTATTTCTCTTAAAGAAGTTGCAGAAATTACCAGTATGTCAATTCCCTCCTTCTGCCGGTTTTTTAAAAGAAATATTAAAAAAAGCTATTTTGATTTTATCAGGGAAATCAGGATTGGCCATGCTTGTAAACTTCTGAGAGAAACCAGCCGGCCAGTTCTGGATATTTGTTATGATAGCGGTTATAACAGCTCGGCACATTTCACTAAACAATTTAAAGCGGTAACCAAAATTCCTCCCACACAATATAGAAAACAACATATCAAGTAATCAATCCCTACAAAACTGTCACTTCCCTGCCCTCGAGCTTAAATTTTACATCACCCGTCAATTCCAGCATATGTAATACGCTAGATAAATCCTCATATTTAGAAATAGAACCACCAAAACTTAAATGTGCAGTATTATTATTCTCAAAAACAACCTCCACATCATACCACCTGGAAATCTGCTTCATTATATTTTCCATAGACTCATTTCTAAAAGAAAACTCTCCATCCTTCCAGGCCACCGCACTCACCACATCCGCCTGCCTTACCCCAATCTTAGCCCCCAAATTTAAGGCCATGTCTCCCGGTTTCAACACCACACTACGCTGAGCAACACTCTTCCCAACCGTATTTAAGGAGGGCGGTCCGACTGGCGGAGTAATCAGCCTTACACTTCCTTCCAGTAAAGCGGTCCTGGTCTCGTTATCATCAGCATAACAACGCACATCAAAATGCGTCCCCAAAACCTCAACCACCTGCCCATTGCTCTCCACTAAAAAAGGTTTGGATCTATCCTTAGAAACTTCGAAATAGGCTTCGCCGCTCAACTTAACCCTACGTTCTCCACGCCCGTTAAAAGAAATAGGATATGTTAAAGTTGAAGCAGCGTTTAGCCATATCATCGTGCCATCCGGCAATGAGATTTTATAATTTCCACCACGAGGTGTTTCAATTCTGTTCATTTCAGCAATACTCGCTCCACCGGGATGATCCGTATATACAATCTTCCCGTCCCCGGTTTTAACCACTCTGGTATCAGCCTCCATTGCTAACAAACCAATATTTGCACCTTCCAAACGGATGCGTTCTCCACCGTTCAAAACCAAAAATGCCTTGTTCGAACCCGGCCCTATATCATTTGCAAACCGCTTATAATGCAATGGATCTTTAAAGAAATAAACAAACAAGACCATAAAAGCAACACCAGCTGCAGCCAAAACTGCCCAGCGCACATTCAGGCGCAATAATCGCTTTGGCTTCAGCACCACAAAAGCAAGCTCACGATCAATAGCCGTCTGCATCTCCTCTCTTATACTCTCCAGTTCAAGTTCTGACAAGCCAGAAGGTTCATTTTCCCGAAATTCATGCACCAGATATCGCACCTGTACAAGTTCTGAGCGGGTACATTTCCCTGTTTGAAACCTTTCCATTAAGTCTTGTATTTGTTGATTGTCCATAACTCAACTATTATATTTCTTAAATAAATATCAACCCGTATAAAAAACAAGAATTTCAATTTTCGAAAGGAGAATAAGCGTTAATAAGAAAGCGTACGATACAATAAATGAATCAAAAAATTGAAACCCAAACTTATTCCATAAAAACAAAAAATAATGGAATTATAACATCAATTACTGGTACTTCAGATACGGATGAAATCATGAAACTGACCGAAAGTGTTTACAGAGTCCAACGAATCGTTCACAGAGTCCAATTTTTAACGCTTTTAGAACTTTATTTTTGAATAAAATAAAACTAAACCATTCAGAAAAATGTCAGACTACCTAAACCCAAACTCCAGCAGCTATATTCCTCCTGATCTGGAGCTCGTAAAAAAACTCGAGCAGCTTATTAAAAGCCATTTCAGACAGAACCACGATCATGAATACTATGCCGCATCACTCCATCTCACACTAACACGACTCAATCGGATTACAAAATTTTATCTTGATAAAACCGTATACGAAATGCTCCAGGATTGCATCCATAATGAAGCCAAATTATTACTTTCCACCACCACTCTGTCTTCCAAACAAATTGCCTTCGAACTCGGCATTTGCGATCCATCCTATTTCGGGAAGTGTTTTCGGAAGCTGGAAGGCGTCACACCTAAGGTTTTCAGAAAAAATCACCAAAACACCACAATTCGAAGTTAAAATTCCACTTTATTAACCTTGAACCCCATAGGTTTGAGGTATGAAGGAGATAAAAATCACCCAATTGCTCACCAGCAAAACCTATACGCTGGACCGATACTTCGCTGAGATCTCTCGTTACCCAGCACTTAGTCTGGAGGAAGAAACTATACTAGGCAAAAAAGCACGCGAAGGCGATGCAAACGCCAGGGAAAAACTCATTCGCTGCAACCTCCGCTTTGTGATCACCGTTGCAAAAAAATACCAGGACTACGGCGTAGCCCTAGGTGACCTGATCAATGACGGGAACATAGGACTGATTAAAGCGGCCTCCAAATACGATGAAACCAAAGGTTTTAAATTCATTTCCTTCGCCGTTTGGGAAATCCGGCAAAGCATCACCCACAGCCTTACAAAAATAAGGCGTTTAGTCCGCCTCCCAGGAAACATCATAACCGGCTACGCCAAAATTGCACAAGCATCACAAAAACTGGAACAACAACTCGAACGTCCCCCAAACCTCAAAGAAATCTCAGACCTCACACAACTGAACGAAAAACATATCCTGGAATGCCTAAGCACCGTATCGCATCCCATATCCCTCTACAAACCCTCCTCCCAAGACCAGAACAGTAATATACTCCTGGATCAGATCCCAAATATCCAGGCAGAAGCACCAGATCAGGAATTCCATACCCACTCCCTCAAATCAGACCTCAACAGGCTCCTCAGTAAACTCAGAAAACGCGAACAACAAATCCTCCGTTTGCATTACGGGCTAGATGTCGCTTATCCAATGACAATAAAGGACATCGCAACACAGATGAAAATAAGTCCGGTAACCGTACAAAAAATACAAGCCAGATCCATAAAAATCTTGAAAGAATACGCAAAAACAGACTTGAAAGGCTACCTATAAAAAGTTGATCACTCTTTAGTCGAAAAGTGCTAAAAGAATAAAATTACGAAAACCCGTCGCTCTCCTCTCTGCAATTTGCTACGGAAAATTCTCGTACACTGCGGAAAGGCCTCAGAGATCTGCGGCTTCTTCAGCCGCCTGATATCGTCAGCCTTGAAGCAGTTGTACAGAATTTTCCGACACAATTCACCTCCATAAATTATCTCTGCAAGCAACCATGACTTAACGTGGTCCAATCTTAAGCTTTAAAACCCCATTTTTCAACGGAATCTTAAACTTATTTCTCTCCGTTTCAAAACTACCCAGCAAACCATAAACAACAGAAGAAGCAACTGATTGCTCAATACCTAAATATGCATGATCTGTATATTCATCCGCTGGATAGAGCTCCACCTCCACAGCCTTACTTTGCACATCATAACTAACACTCTTAAAAGTGCCCGCATCCAAAACCAACCACAAGCCTATCGGAGCAATATACACCCTGGATTTAGATGCCGTAGTCACTTCAACATGAACCAACGCCTTTCTCACCTCCAGATTCCCACCAAAAGCCAACCAACCCAACTCCTTATCCTCGGTGATATAAGTCGCGGAATTTACCGCATAACCAAAAAAACCAGAACCATAATCACCGGAAAGCCCATCAATCTTCATCGTAGAAGGAAAAGAATGGAAAGCCGCCGGGCCAAATCCATCATCAGTAATATTTCCAATAGAGCCCATTAAACCTCCATAACCAACCCTCAGCAAATGAAGATCATCTGGATGTGACCTAAAAGCCTTGAGAACAGGAATCGCATTCAAACCCGAACCATAATGATGCAGCTGACGCTCAATTCTCGACAACTTACCCCCATACAGAAAATCCCAGTACCTTCTCGCACTTCCGTTATACCCCCAACTTGGCAATGTAGGCATATACCCAAGAATCGCGTTCAAGGTTACATCCGCTTTATCGGTATACCCAAAATAATCGGACCACATATATACTTCCTCCTGCCCGGTAGAATCCCAGGGCATTTCACTGCCAAAAGGATACTTTAAAGACCGCCAGTGATCCGCACGTGCCCGCATCGCCTTTTCCAAAAGGTTGGCCTGTTGAACAAGGCCTTCATCTTTCAGATCCTTCAAAATCAGCAAAAACACTGTCCCCTCCATTTGACCAAACTCAGCATAAGTTGGCGCAAGTGACACCATGGCCATCGACGTATGAAAAGCCAGGTCCAGATACCATCTCCAATCCTTTCCGGTCACTAATCCCTGATGGTTTCTCGCCAAACGGTACAAAACCCAGTCTGCTGCCGCTACATGCGGATAATTATAAGACCGGCCTACATCGTTAGCCGCCTTATGGTTCCAGGCCGCCCAGGTTTTATAATTGATGTCCGGGCTGTAAGTCCCTGCAGGAACCGAATCCGGCTGGTAATAAAACAGACTCTTCTTTACGCCATATTTCTCCGGACCATCTTTAACCTGCAACCCGCCCCAAAGGGTACTGTCTGCAAACCGCTGCAGTTTACGGATTTCAAGGGCATCAGGCTGCACCAGTTGTTTCATCATGGCGCCCAACCAGCCACCGGCACCGCCTTCATCGCTCAGCCCGGAAATCCAGACCCGGCCTTCCTGTTTTACCTGCTCCTTCTTTTCATAATCATAACTGATCACAGAAGGGCTTCGCTTAAACAGGTCATGAGGTTCATCAAACCATTGTTCCCGGGTTAAAAAATGCCCATAATCTGCAATCACCTCCGTTTCTGGTTTGATCACTTTATAACTAATGGTCTGTTCCAATCCATCCTGATAAGTCAAAGTTAAACGGGCATTGCCCCATTTTTTTCCCTTCACCTCATAAGTAGTCCACCCTTCAACAGAAATACCTTTCCGCTGCCACTGAAGTGCCCCTTCCGGCGCCACTTTAATCGCTTTGATCTGAGCAGGGTATTTAAGAAACAATTTTGCATTGACATCCATTGGCAGGATATAACCTGGTACACCAATGGCAACAGGTCTGCGCTCTTGTATGAGCTTTGCTTCAATTCCTCCAATAGAATCTGCGAGTACAAATTTAAGTCCATAAACCCTGGTTTCTCCAGCTTTTAGCACAACAGAACGAGCTTCGTTCCACTGTTCTGCCCCTTTCCAATCCTGCTCTGTCCTTGCTTTACTGTAAACCATCCATTCATGGAACCCCTCAAAAGCAATTCCTCTGGGGGTGGGATCATCCAACAAAGGACTATAAGCTTCCAGTGGTGTCTTTCCATAAGGAAGCACCAACATAGCCGGACCTTTCCCGGTTAAACGAGTAACCTGCACATATCCCGCGTCCCGGCCAATATAGGGATCATAAAATACATTGCCCGCATGGGTTTCTTCCAGTGATTTCCCTTCCAGAATATTATTAAATACCATCGGGATACCCAATGCACCCAACTCAACAGGGCTTGCGCTGGTATTGCTGATCCTGAACAGCAAGATCAGGCTGTTCTGATCCTTTATCCAGTAGCGCCTCACATTTAAGGGAAGATTTTGAGCTAAAGTGGCTGAAAGATCTGCGGCAGCAAGGGTGTCTCCCAGGGCAGTTAAAGTCTTGATTTCATGACGCTGGCTTGCCGTGGAAAACTTTTGCCAGGAAAGAGAAGGATCTGTTCTCAATTGCAAATTGAGGTCTCCAAGATGATAAAACCCATCCTTCCCCCTTTTTTCCAGCCAGTCTGCAGGTGTATAATCAAAGTCGGCCTCACCTTCAGGCTGCAGTCCTGCAGCAGTTTGTGAAGATTTAACAAGTTTAAGCCGGAAAGGGCCTGCTTTAAGATCTATTATTCCCGGTTTCAGATCCAGGGTAGTCGGCCTTGCCGCAATTTCCTTCCATCGGTCCTGGGCTTTCCCGGAGAAACACAGAGCGCCTTGCAGCAATACGAATACAATTATTTTAGGATTAATGGGCATAATTTTGGGGTTTGGGTGAAACAAGCAAATCAAAACCTAAAATTAAGTGCCTGCCCCACCAATATTTCACCATAAATTGTCTGATTATAGCCTATTTTTAGCACATAACGACAAAGGCTCCCTACATCTGGCCAATAATTAAGCCTATTTCAATCTAAAAAACAAAAAGAGAGTTAATTTTGGTAAAGTTTGGATCAATTCAGAGTCAGAGAATTTAAACAGGAATGCCGATGTTTGATCAGATGCCTTATTTGTTTAGACCAATTTGATTTGATAAAATGAAGATACCTTTCCTGTTCAAAACCGCTGTGACAAGCTTCACCCTGCTTATACTCTGCCATGAGGTAAAAGCACAACATACAACAACAAAAACCTATAGTCATGCCGATACCCTCCGGGGGAGCCTGACACCTGAACGGTCCTGGTGGGATGTCCAGCGTTACGACATCAGTGTTAAGCCGGATTATACAGCCAAAACCATTGAAGGAAAGAACAGCATCACTTATCTTGTCACTGCAAATCCAGGCCATAAACGCATGCAAATTGACCTGAAAGCCCCGCTTTCCATAGACAGCATTTTATTAAACGGATCAAAAAAAATCAACTTTACCCAAGATGGTAATGCCTGGCTGCTTGACCTACCTGATCAGAAAAAGGCCAGTATTCAAAAAATTGAGATCTTCTATCATGGTAAAGTACATGAAGCCATTCGTGCGCCCTGGGATGGTGGATGGATCTTTACTAAAGACGCACAGGGCCGTCCCTGGATGACTGTGGCCTGCCAGGGTGCTGCAGGAGCTTCCATCTGGTATCCATGCAAAGATCATCAAAGTGACGAGCCCGATAAAGGCGCTTCTTTAACTATGACCGTTCCAGACAGTCTAACTGCCGTAGCCAATGGCCGGCTGGCTTCTAAAAAGAACAACGGCAATGGCACAACCAGTTATAAATGGGTAGTGGTTAATCCGATCAATAATTATTGCCTGATTCCCTATATCGGAAAATATGTCAACTTTACGGAGGTCTATCCCGGAGCAAAAGGAAAGCTGGACTTGAGTTACTGGGTGCTGGATTATAACTTGCAAAAAGCCAGATCCTATATGCCTGCAGAGGTAAAATATATGCTTAAGAGTTTTGAATACTGGATGGGTCCCTACCCTTTTTACGAAGATGGTTACAAACTTATTGATGCTCCACATTCGGGCATGGAACATCAAAGCGCGGTGGCTTATGGCAATAAATACCAACCCGGATATGGCGGAAGGGATGCCTCAGGAACAGGCTGGGGTATGAAATGGGATTTCATTATTGTGCATGAAAGCGGACATGAGTGGTTCGGTAACAACATCACCACAAAAGACCTTGCAGACATGTGGGTACATGAAGGCTTTACCAATTATAGTGAAACCCTGTACACTGAATATCGTTTTGGAAAAGAAGCTGGAAATGCCTACAACTATGGCATCAGAAAGGGCATCCGCAACGATCAGCCCATTATTCCGGCGTATAACGTCAACGCACAGGGCAGCGGGGATATGTACCCTAAGGGGGCAAATATGATCCATACCATTCGCCATAGTATAGACAATGACCTGCTGTTCCGCAATATGATCCGAGGCCTAAATAAAACCTTCTATCATCAAACCGTTACCTCTAAAGAAATAGAGAACTATTTGTCTAAACAGGCAGGTTACGATTACAGTAAGGTTTACGATCAATATTTAAGGACCACACAAATCCCGGAACTGGAACTCCGTTTCAACCTGGCAAAAAATGAAGTGGCTTATCGCTGGCGTGACTGTGTAAAAGGTTTTAACCTTCCCCTGGTTTTAAAACAGAAAGAGCTTCGTGTAAAGCTCTTTCCATCAGAACAATTTCAGACCCGAACTTTAAAAGCTGGCGAGGCCTCCTTATTTGAAAAAGGAAACATTGAAAAGGCCTATTATGTCAGCGTTATAACGGAACAGATCTGATCTTATCGGTTTTACTGCGTATCTTGGTCATGATTTCATTTTTATGCGGATCACACTAAAGGAATAAGGCTTCAACTGAAGAGAAAGACGATTGCTCTTTATCGTCAGACTTTGCTCTTTAGGACTCACGTTTACAGCATTACTAAAAGTATTAACGGCATTCAGATCCTGATTTTGCAATAAGATCAGGCGGCCTTTGGCTTCCAGTTTTTTACCTCCGGCAATATTGATCTCTCTGTTGCTGGCTGAAGAAGAGGCATTGATAACCTTTATGATCAGTTCTTTGGTGTTTCTGTCAATTACTGCGGAAGCATAGATACTATCTTGTCCGGCAATGATCTGTCCATCTTCCAGCATCCTCACCACATCTGTTCCTTTGTTCAGAGAATACAATTGCTGCACATAATAATTAGGGGTACCATATACGCTGAGGTTATCTACCCATATCATATCCGGAGTCCACTGCCAGCCTTCCACATTTGCAAATAAAGGAGCGTAAGAGGCCATATGGACCACTGCCGCATTTCTTTCCAGACCGGTCATAAATGCAGCTTCAGCTATGGCAGATTTCCAGTTGTTCTTATCGCGAGGGTTGACAATGCCATTCGGATGCGCTGCATATTCGCCTGCAAAAACTTTAGAGCCATTCCGGTCATAATTGTCATAGCGCCTGGCATTCTCCAGGAACCATTCCGGAGAACGGTAGTAATGTTCATCAATAATGTCGGCTTTCGCTTTCCTGAGCGATTGGTTCAGGAGGTCGAAACGCTCGCCATTGGGGTCTGTCCCCGAGCTGTTGACCAGTTTAATTTCAGGGTATTTACTTTTCACTGCTTTGGTAAATAAGGCCAGGCGCTCCAAATACTGGGGCCCCCAGTTCTCATTACCAATACCCATCATTTTTAAATGGAACGGCTCGGGGTGCCCCATGTCGGCTCTAACCTTGCCCCAGGTGGTGTTCACATCGCCATTGGCAAATTCGACCAGGTCCAGCGCATCCTGGATATAGGGATCCAGTTCGTCCACCGGAACCAGTTCTGCGGTATTGAACTGACAGGCCATACCGCAATTCAGGATCGGAAGTGGCTCTGCTCCTATGTCTTCCGAAAGCTGGAAATATTCATAAAATCCCAGGCCAAAGGTCTGGTAATAGTCTGGTGATGGCCGGTGGGCAAATTCTGTGTTCCAGCGGTTCACCATCAGTTTGCGATTTTCTACCGGCCCTATAGTTTTTTTCCATTGGTAACGGGTCGAAAGCTCATGCCCCTCTACGATACATCCTCCGGGAAAACGAATAAAACCTGGCTTCATATCGGCCAGCATTTGTACCATATCTCTTCTCAGACCACCCTTTCTGTTTTTCCAGGTATCGCCTGGGAACAAGGAAATCTGGTCCAGGTCTATTTGCCCCGCACCTTCAAACCAAAGGTTAAATTTGGCTTTATTTAGCGTTTCAGAAGCAGAAAAGCTCAGGGATTGTTTTCTCCATTGATTGTCCTGATGTTCGGGTATTAAAACACCTGTACCAATTACCCGACCGGTACTATCGATCAGTTCAGCATGCAATTTCAGGCCTGGGCTGGCATTTCTGTAGTAAATAGAAAAATCGTAGTTCAGGTCCTTTTTAACCCCTATACCCTTGAACCCTTCGTTGGTCAGGCTGAGATCAGCTTTGTCAGAACCCCTGGACACGACCCTTAGAAACCGAGGGTTATTGGCATCTGCTTCCCCTTTGTTCAACACCAATATATCGCCTTCCTGTTTTTTTTGCCCCTGAACCGTCCAGCCCATGAAGGGTTTATAGAATTCGAAAGAACGGTTCTTGATCAGTTCAGCATATATACCTCCATCGGCCCCCATATTGATGTCTTCAAAAAATACGCCCCACATTTCAGGCTGTACCTGGGCTGTGATCTGATCCGGGTTCACCACAAAAGTTTTACTTTTTTGTGCCTGTGCATGTAACAGACTACATGCGGCTATGGTCGTAATTAAATATCGTTTTAACATATTATTTCCCTCTTAATCCTTCGGTTGTCATTTTGATGCGCTTCATGGTGCCATCTGTACGGTAAAACAGTTCGTCTATACAAACAGACCTTCGGTAACTGCCACCTGCTGTTGGAATGGAACCATTGTGATAAATGAAATAAGATTTGCCCTTGTAATCAATGATGGCCTGATGATTGGTATTGGAATTTCCAGCCACTTCGTTCAAAATACCTTTAAATTCCCAGGGGCCGATTACTGAACGACTCATGGCGTAAGCGATCTTTTCAGGAAACTGGTAGGCATAAGACAAATAATACCAGCCTTTACGTTTATGTAGCCAGGGGGCTTCAGTAAATCCTGGCAGGTCAACTTTATGGATCGGGCCGTCTTGTTCGGTCATATTGGCTTTGAGCTTTATGTAATAACATTGACTATTGCCCCAGTAAAGATAAGCCTGTCCATCGTCATCAATAAAAACCGTCGGGTCGATGTCATCCCAGCTGATCTTCACATCTGTAGTCATATCATTGGTAATCAGCGCTGTGCCCCTGGCATCTTTAAAAGGACCAATTGGACTATCGGCAACTGCAACGCCTATGGCTTTTCCAGGAATACGACCATGTTCAACAGCTGCATACCAGTAGAACTTTCCGTTTTTCTCGATCACCTGAGAGGCCCAGGCGTCACCTTTCGCCCAGGAAAAATCTCTGGCTTTCAGTGGTGATGGATGTTCTTCCCAGTCAACCAGGTTGGAAGAAGAGTAGACCAGCCATTCATTCATCAGGTAACGTTCCTGTCCGGCAGGCGCTTCATCATGGCCAGTATACAGATAGACCTTATCTTTATAGACCAGGGCTGCCGGATCTGCGGAGTATTTGTCTTTAATAATCGGATTGCCTTCCACAACTTTAACAGACTGTGCAAAGCTATTGAATGCAGGCAGGAAGCACAACGTCAAACAGGCATTGCGTAAAACGGAGGTTTTAAAACTCTTTCTCATCATCCTTTTAGTTAAGTTCAAGTACAACTAAAGAAAAAGGAGGTAATTTCACTTTTAATTTTCCATCTTTCAATACAGCGCCTTTAAAGGGGACAGCTTTTATATAATCCGGCTTCTCAAAGGTATTGTGATCGTCTATTTTAGAAGAGCTTAGTATCCTGCCACTTACTGTTTTAAATTTTGCTCCGTTTACATCAATTTCAATCTCTTCAGTTTTGCTGCTGTTGATATTTACCACAGAAACATGTGTTAGGCCCGCTGCATTTTTTGAAGCAGAGACAGATACCGAGGGCAATTTTTCCTGTCCAAAAACATAATCATCTGTTTTTACTTCTACCGGAAGCAGTGTGGCATCCTGGTGCACTTTGTACATTTCCATAACATGATAGGTTGGAGAAAGCAACATTTTTTCCTTATTGGTTAGAATAACAGCCTGAAGTACATTAACACACTGTGCCAGATTGGCAATTTTAACTCTGTCACTGTGATTATTAAAAATATTCAGGGTCACTCCGGCGATCATAGCATCGCGCATGGTGTTCTGCTGATACAAAAATCCGGGATTAGTGTCTTTCTCTACATCATACCATCCACCCCATTCATCTACAACAAGGGCAACCTTTTTCTTTGGATCGTACTTATCCATGATTGCCGAATGTTTGGCAACAAGTTCCTCCATTTTCAAAGCTGATTTCATGGTTTCAAAATATTGCTGTTCGGTAAAACCAGTTGCGGGACCTTTCTTATCCCAGACCGGAACGGAATAATGATGAAGGGCAATGCCGTCCATCATCTGTAATGGAATGCCCTTCATTAAGGTCTCTGTCCAGTGGTAATCGTCTCCGTTAGCTCCGGATGCGATCTTAAACAGATTGCCTCCTTCCATAAAGGTGGAGTATTTGCGGTATTCTCCTACATAATATTCCGGCGTCATATTGCCTCCACAGCCCCAGGCTTCATTACCAACACCCCAGAATTTCACATTCCATGGCTTGACTTGTCCGTTCTTTACCCTCAGGTCTGACATCGGGCTTTTTCCTTCAAAATTCACATACTGTACCCAGTCTGCAAGCTCCTGAACGGTACCACTTCCGGTATTACCGGCCAGATAAGCTTCAGTACCCAGCAATTTACACATGTTCAAAAAATCATGGGTACCAAAACTATTGTCTTCTGTTACCCCACCCCACATGGTATTAACGACAGACGGTCGCTGCCCTTTTGGCCCGATCCCATCTTTCCAGTGGTAGCGATCTGCAAAACAACCACCAGGCCACCTCAGGTTTGGAATATTTAAATTCTTAAGCGCCGCGATGATGTCATTTCTGACCCCTGCCGTATTAGGGATGCTCGAGTTTTCACCTACATAGAAACCATCATAAATACATCGACCCAAATGCTCTGCAAAATGTCCGTAAATATGTTTGCTGATTATACCGGATGGTTGATCGGCATGTAATTTAACTACAGTTTGCTGGGCAAACAAGCCTTGGCTGCCCAGACTCAGCAAGCAGACATATGTGAATTTGGTTAGTTTTTTTTGGAGTAGGTTCATCAGATGTTATCGGGAATATGTGTTTATAATTTGGTTGCTGCAGGAATTATTTTACCATGATCCATGCTTCATGATTATAAATCGAAAGTAGTAAAAAACATTAAACGTTAAATCAACATTTAAAAGTACAATAAAAAGACAAAAAAAACAGACATCTAAAAAATAAATGTTAATTTAACGATTAATAACTTAAAAACTTACTCTAATAACCAAATATCACCATCAAATGAAACACAATTTCCTCTTTCTGATTTTACTTTTATGCACTGCATTTTCACAGGCACAAAGCTTGTCCAGCCCTGACCATAAAATTAGAGTTGATGTAGCGGTATCTTCAGGTCAACCGGTATACAGTATCTATTTTAACAAGGTTCCAGTACTTCAAAAATCTGCTCTTGGCGTAGACATCAA
Organism: Pedobacter nutrimenti; assembly: GCF_032678445.1. Classification (GTDB taxonomy): domain Bacteria; phylum Bacteroidota; class Bacteroidia; order Sphingobacteriales; family Sphingobacteriaceae; genus Pedobacter; species Pedobacter nutrimenti_A. Next base: position 79,816 of record NZ_JAVTSQ010000004.1, on the reverse strand, counting down.
TGACCTTTCTTTTCACGATCAGCTAAAAACAAGCAGTGTGTCCCCTGTTCAAACCACCGAAGCACATTACAACATGCTGAATGCAAAGAAACGCGAGATTACCTATAAAGCCAACAAACGCACATTTATATGGAGTAATGTACAAGGAAAGAAGATTGGCGTCACTTTCCAGGTTTCCAACGATGGCGTAGCTTTCCGTTATGAGTTTACAGGGAAACAAGATCTGCTTAGTACAGTCAATAAAGAATACACCAGTTATCATTTCCCCGAAACGGCTAAAGCCTGGCTGCAGCACAAAGCAGAGGCCCAAACAGGTTGGGAACACACCAATCCTTCCTATGAAGAGAATTATCAGCAAGATGTTGCCATCGGCACGTTTTCCAAAACCGGTTGGGTTTATCCTGCTCTTTTTAAATCAAATGATGTCTGGATGGCCATTACAGAGGCCGGAATGGATGGCAAATATTGCGGCACTTTTATAAAAAATGAACCGGACAGCCCGGTGTATCAGATTACTTTTCCAGACACCAGAGAAGTTTTCGCTGGCAAAGGATCTTTACCGGAATCGAAAGGTCCCTGGACTTCTCCCTGGAGGATTATTGCTATTGGTTCTTTAAAGACCGTTATGGAGTCTACCCTGGGAACAGATCTGGCTCTGCCTGCGATATCCTTAAAAGATGCTTCTTTCATCAAACCCGGCCAGGCTTCCTGGAGCTGGATTATGAGCAAGGACGAATTTATTACCTATGAGGAGCAAAAAAAGTATATTGATTATGCTGCAGATATGAAATGGGCCTACACTTTAATAGATGTAGATTGGGATACTAAAATAGGTTATGAAAAAGTGACTGAACTTGCAGCCTACGCTGCAAAAAAGAATGTAGGCTTGTTGTTATGGTACAATTCTGCCGGAAGCTGGAATACAGTACCCTATCATCCAAAAAACAAACTGCTAACGCATGAAAGCCGGGTAGAAGAATTCAGCCGCCTGCAAAAAATGGGTATCAAAGGAGTCAAGATCGATTTCTTTAATGGTGATGGACGCTCTATGATTGCTTATTACACGGAAATTCTAAAGGATGCTGCAGATTACCAGTTACTCGTTAATTTCCATGGTGCAACTTTACCAAGAGGCTGGGCAAGAACTTATCCTCACTTAATGACTACTGAAGCCGTAAAAGGTTTTGAAATGGTCACCTTTATGCAGGAGGCGGCAGATATGGAAGCTACACACGCAGCAATGCTCCCTTTTACACGCAACCTGTTTGACCCGATGGATTTTACACCAATGAACCTGTACAAAATCCCAACAAATGTAGTCCGCAAAACCACCAGTGCTTTTGAACTGGCAACCAGTGTGTTGTTTCTTTCTGGCATCCAGCATTATGCAGAATCGCCGGAAGGGATGGCTAAGGTTCCAGCAGATGTAAAAACATTTTTGAGTTCATTACCTGTACACTGGGATGAGGTAAAATTCATAGATGGATTGCCTGGAAAACTTGTCGTTATAGCCAGAAGAAGTGGTTCTAAATGGTATGTGGCTGGAATAAATGGAGAGAATAAACCAAAGAAAGTTTTACTCGATTTGTCTGCATTGAAAATGGCTAAAGCTACACTTTTCAATGACGGTAAAGAGCCGCTTAGCTTTGATATTAGCGAAGTGAATACTGCGCAGAAATATGAAGTGGAACTGAAGGGAAATGGTGGCTTTGTGTTGGCGCAATGAATATGACTAACCGAATCATTTTTATGCTCCTTACATAGTCTGCTCCCTCCCTATGCAATTTGCTGCGAAAAATCCTTGTGCTCTGTGGAAAGGCCTCAGAAATCTGTGCGCTCTTCGCGCACCTGATATCGTTAGCCTTGAAGTAGAGCACAAGGATTTTTCGAAAAACTAAATAACAACAACCAGGCGTTTTCCATCAGGAATATCCAGATTCCACAGCGTTGATATATCGTCCAGCCTATGGGTAAGCGTTTGTACTTTCAGCTTTCCTTCCGCAGACAGTTGAAACATTTCCGGTAAAATCTCAGAAAAAAGTTTCCCTACCTGCTCTTTCGTCCAGCTTCCCAAGCCTGAGCCAGTCAGCTGCAGATCTACGCTTCTTAGGGTCGCCGCTGATAGCTGAATCAAATCCCCAGCCATGCTACCAACAGAAACGAACCTTGTTTTATGAGTAAACGACCCTTTACCCTTTAAACTGGCCAGTATCATCTCGGCCGCATGGCCCCACAGATAGTCAACAACCACATCAATGGGTGAAGCCTCATGGATTTCCTTTAAGCGTTTAATAAAAGCTTCCTCATCCTGTTTAATGGAAATGACTTCATCTGCCCCTAATGACAACAAATCATGTAAAGATTGTTCATTTCTTCCGGTTGCAATAACTTTCTTAGCGCCATAATGTTTTGCAATCTGCACCGCAACACGTCCCGTAAAGCCAGTAGCTCCATTGATGAGCACCACCTTCCCAGGCTGAATTTCCGCTTTAAACCTTAAACCCATCGCTGCACCGATAACTGCGTTTGGTAATGCTGCCGCATCCGCATCACTCAAGGCCGAAGGTAGCTTAACGATCCTATCTTTATATATCGTGGCCTTTTCAGCCAGCATACCACACACACCCATTCCATATACTCTGGTCCCATCCTTGAGTACGCAAACACCATCACCACCAATCACCCGCCCGTTTTCTTTTAACCCCTCACTGGAATAGTGTTTACCTGATGCTACACCTTTATCAAAGTGTTTAACAGCAACAGCTTTGACTGTAACTAAAACTTCATCTTCATTCTGCACTTCTGGTTCCGGGAAATCTACATATTGAGGCAATTCGCCTTTTTGATACATTACCGCTGCTTTCATCTTTATCATTTTCTATATCTTTTCTTTAATGAAATAGACATCACAAAAGTAGGCAGTGGTAATTTTCCAAGACGATAACATATGTTATCAAGTTTAAAAGTGGGATTTGCCTTTAGCCAGTTTACTTTTTATCCGGCTTAAATGAACCGTACTCACACCGAGATAAGCTGCAATATAGTGCTGTGCTACCCTTTGCACAATATGTGGCCTTTCTTTCAGCAATTTCTCATAGCGTTGTTCAGGGCTATCCCGTATAAAAGAAACAAATTCGTTAATGTAATGGGTTTGACGCTGTGCAGCAATTTGCAGGATCATTTGGAGAAAGTCGGGCTCTGTACTTAATTCTTCCATTAGTTGCGTAACGTATTTTTTAGGCAGTAAATAGACAATGGAAGGCTCAATCGTTTCAATGGTAAACTGACTCGGTACATCATTAACAAAACTATCAAAAGAAGTCAGCCCTTCGTTTTCAAAAAAGAACTGCACCGTTTTATCCTCACCATTATTATTAAAAAAACTCCTTACACAGCCCTTTTCTATAAAAATATAGTTCTGCGATTTTTCCCCTTCTTCCAGCAATATTGTCTTCGCAGGAATATCGAGTCGTTTCTGGAATTCCAGATACCGGTCCCAATAGACATTTAACTGAGGAAATTTTGTTCTAAAATGAAAAAGCATACTTAAGCAGTTGAGCTGCAAGCTAAGTTAATAATAATTCAACCCCATCCTCTACATCAAATACCCGCTCATCAAGTCATCTATCATCCGATAAAAAAAAATAAAAATAATTCTTTGCATATCGCAACTTTTATGTAGGTTTACGTTGAGAGCGTTAATTTAATGAAAAGGGGCCAGTCGTAAGATCTGGTCCCTTTTTTTATGCAGCTGCATCATAGAAATCAAGACTCTGGATAAAGCCGTTTCATATGTACAAGCGAATGATCTATAAGCTGTATTAAGACACCTAAATTAACATCTTCAATCTTTTTAATATAGATACAACTTTTACCTGTTTTATGTTTCCCCAGCTGCTGTAGTAGCTTTTCTTTAGCCTCAAAATCTGAAGCCATATATAAGGATATGGCATTACTCCGGGGTGAGAAGGCAATTAAAGGCGCATCGCCTTCATGTCCGCTTTCGTATCTATAATGATAGCTGCCGAAGCCAACAATCGCAGTTCCCCACATTTTCGGTTCAAATCCACTTTGCTTTTCCATAAGTGCAGCAATCACATAGCTATCTTTTCGTTTTACCGGGTCATTGATCTTTTCCAGGAAATCCCGAATGCTCGCTGTTGTCTCACTGGTTTTGTTCTTTGCCATGCGTATATTTGGTTTGAACAATCAATTCAAAATTAAATGTTCTTAAAAAATGAAAGAATTTTGTCCCCATATCGAAATCAGGATCGTTATCAGGGCAGACAATAAATATAAAAAAAATGAAAGAATTTGCATTAATTTTCAGACTAAACGACACCTCAGACTTCAAACCATCACCTGAACAAATGCAGGAAAGGATGAACTGGCTTGGCCATATTGCTGCTCAGAACAAACTGGCCGACAAAGGGAACACGCTTTTACCAATTCCCGGAAGTGCAAAAACGGTACGGCCAGACAATGTGGTAACAGATGGACCTTACACTGAAATCAAAGAATTTATAAGCGGCTACATCATAGTTAGAGTAGAGAATATTGAAGAAGCCGTTGAATTAGCAAAAAGCAACCCTATTTTTAAGATCGGCGGCAATATTGAAGTGAGAGAGGTTTTAAAGCGCGACTAATGCAGCAAAACGCAATTTTGCCTGAAGCAATTCTACCGCACTTGTTCAGACAAGAGTATACCAAAATAACGGCTGTATTATGCCGTTATTTTGGCTTGCGACACATTGAAATTGCGGAAGACATTGCCAGCGAAACGTTTTTGAAAGCATCCGAAAACTGGGCGGTAAATGGTGTACCTGTAAACCCAACTGCCTGGCTTTATACCGTAGCAAAAAACAAAGCCAAAGATTATTTCAAACATCTGACTATTTTTGAAACCCAGGTCAAAAAAGAACTCCCAACAGAAACGGCACAGGAGAGTCATACTTTTGAATTTGACATTAAAATCATTGCAGACAGCCAACTGGCAATGATATTTGCTGTATGTAACCCAACAAATTCAACAGAGGCACAAATCTGTCTGGCGCTCCAGATTCTCTGTGGTTTTAGCGTAGAAGAAATAGCGAATGCCTTTTTAACAAAAACGGAAACTATAAAAAAGCGTCTGCAAAGAGCAAGAAATAATCTTCGAAATGAAAATTTTCAAATCAGGGAATTAGGCGTAACCGATGTCCAGCAAAGGCTTGATATTGTTTTAAAAACCTTGTATTTACTGTTTAACGAAGGTTACTTTTCAAAAACCGACAACCAATTGATCCGAAAGGAACTATGCGCTGAAGCTGTCCGGTTAACATTGATTCTTATAAAAAATCAATTTACCAATACACCACAAACCAATGCCTTACTTGCATTAATGTGCTTTCAGAGTTCTCGCCTGGAAGCGCGGATAAATGACAACGGAGAAGTTGTTCTATTTGAACAGCAGGATAAAAGTTTGTGGGATCAAACATTGATTGAAAAAGGCAATTACTATTTGGTAAATGCTTGTGATGGTCTGGAAGTCTCTAAGTACCATTTGGAGGCGGGTATTGCCTATTGGCATACGACATTGGCAAATGAGAATAAATGGCCACATATTTTGCAATTGTACAATCAACTTATCCTGATAGAGTATTCGCCGGTAACAGCACTGAACAGAACCTTCGCTTTTGCACGCGTATATGGAAATGAAAAAGCAATTCATGAAGCCGAGCAACTAAAGCTCAATGAGAACAGTTATTACCATGGATTATTGGGTCACTTATACACCAATATTGATTCGGAAAAAGCCACTAACCATTACCAGAAGGCGATTGGGCTAACAAAATCCAAAACAGAAAAACAAACCTTGGCAAAGGAAATTGAACGGATCAAAGAAAACAAACAGGGTAAAAACAAAATTAATTGATTGTTTATTTCATCCTAATTGTAAAGGATACACTAATTTACTGATGCAAATAGCTTTGTTCCTTTATTCTCGGAGAAACAACCAGATAGATCAGGATCAACACCAGCATTAATCCAATAAAAAGCCAGTAATAACTGGCTCCCTGAAATGAAGATAAAAAGCCTTGATTGGAGATGCTGTGGTTGACCAGGGCCGTAAAAACATTTCCGATAGCAATAGTGAGCAACCATACCGCCCCCATCGTACTCTTCATAGAGGCTGGTGCATGTGTATAAGCATATTCAAGGCAGGTCACAGACACCATAACCTCTGCCGCAGCCAAAATAAAATAAGCCAAAACCTGCCACCAAATGGAAGGGCTAAGTCCTTTATCAATATCCCCTTGTAAGATGGCAACAATAACAAAAGAAATTACCATCAATATAAGTCCTGCTCCGATTCGCCTCAACGGACTAGTCTTTATACCTCTGCGCTCAAAGAAAGGGTAAATACCATAATTAAATACCGGGATCAACAACAGTAGGAAGAACGGATTCACGGTCTGCACCTGTTGAGACAACAGCTCGTAACCAAAAATATGTCGGTCCAGCTTTCCAGCCTGTAAGACCCATTCAGAAAGGTTTTGATCCCACATAGCCCAAAACAATGGAATGAAACTAAAAATTCCGATCACCCGGTATGCAGCTTTGATATCTTCTACTTTCTCCGGATTAAACTTTTCTTTAGCAACATCCAGTAATGAGGTACCGGGCTTCCTTTTATAAAAATGGACCAATGCATAGACAGAAATAAAAAGAAAATTGTCTTTTTTTATACCAGCCGGTGGAACACGAACATAAGTTTTGCGGCCAGAATAAAAAATTAATGTAGACACTGCCATTAAAATCCCGGGAATTCCAAATGCCCATTTAGGCCCATAAGCTGCATAGACCAACGGGATTGCTAATGTGGAAACAGCAGACCCCGCATTAATACTGAAATAAAACCATCCGTAAACCTTTGTGAGCAAGTGCTTATTCTCTGCATTGAACTGATCTCCCACATTGGCAGACACACAAGATTTTATACCTCCAGCCCCAATTGCAATCAAAACAAGCCCAATCCTGAATACGTCAAAGTCTTTCTCAAACATAGAGAGAATCAGATGTCCAAAACAATACAAAATCGATATCCAAAGGATAACTTTATATTTTCCAAAGAACCAATCGGCTGCAACAGCACCAAGGAAAGGAACTGCATAAGCCAATGATACAAAAAAATGCGTAGCCTCATTGGCCTGTGCTTCTGCAATGCCTTGTAAGGAAGGATTTAAGGCAGGATTGAAAAACTGTACCACCAGAAAGGTAGTTAGAATGGATCGCATACCATAAAAACTAAAACGTTCAGCGGCTTCATTAGCAATAATATAGGGTAAACTTTTAGGATAGGCCATATCCGTAAATCTGCTGATTTATTTAGCTCCAAAATAATCAGGTATTAACTTAAACCCACAGGATATTAACCAAAATCTATGTTTAATTTTCCGGAATACTTCTACTACACAACCTATATAATCAAACTATTGATAGTTATTGATCCTGATGCCCAACTTTACCGCATCAGGATCAATAAATAATCTATTTCAGTTTATTCAAAACAGGCTTCTCTATTCCCCGAAGCACCGATTGACCAGGTTTATTCAATTCAAAAACCACCACCTCATTCTCCCCCCTTTTTAACCACTCTGCAGGCACATAAATAGTTTGCTGAGGGCCGATTTCCCAATACTTACCCAAATTATGTCCATTGATCCAAACCACACCCTTGCCCCATTTACTTAAATCCAGATAAGTATCTGCAGGTTTATCCAAGGTAAGAACCCCTTTACGCACAATTGGCACACCAGGTATGACCTTTGTCACTTTAGCCTTTAATGAAGGAAGGTGATCAAAAGGCAAACCAAACATCTTCCATCCTTTAAGCTCCTGTCCGGCAAAAACAACCTTTTCTGTAATGCCTTTAGTATTCTGTAACATGTAAATACCAAAGTTAATCCTTCCCATATTTTCAACCAGAATATCCAGGGTAACCTTACCTGCCGGAAGATGAAGTTCCAGGCTGTCTTGTCCAAGCCGTCTATCCAAAGTCCCCAGCCTCTTTCCATTAACAAATACAATTCCATAATCTCTCAGTTCCTTAATCTTGAGCAACCCACGTTTCCCGCCATTTAAGGTTGTACGATATAATACATAACCATAGGCTTGTTTCATACGTTCAAAGGTTAAAGGCCGCGCACTCAGTTTTGGTACGGGCAATACATCATACAGGCTGGCTGATGTCGTAAATTTAACCATTGGTGTTGTGATAGAAGGCTTCGCTTTCGGAACTTCCGGCAAAACAAACCCTTGAGGCAAATGTTTCTGTATAACTTCCCTGAACTTCATAAACTTATCTGTTGCATTCCCGGCTTCATCCAGAGGTGCATCATAATCATAACTGCTGGTTTGAGGTTCGTAAGGAGAAGTATCCTTGAAATTTGCTCCGTTCATAAATCCCCTTGTACTACCCCCATGGAACATATACATATTGATGGAGATACCTGCGCCCAGTACCGAATCAATTGCACTTACGTATTTTTCTGCAGGAACGGTATGGTGTGCAGTACCCCACCAGTCAAACCAGGCCGGATACCACTCTGCAATATAATACGGACCTCTTCCATTGTGGTTTTCATTAACAAGCCGTTTTACTTTTGCAGGTTGGTCAACCCCATTGATGGCAGGTAATAAACCGGGCAAATGTCCGTCTTTAATGGCTTCTGCAGGATCGCAAGTATATAAAACACCATCAAATCCAGCTTCCACAAACATCTTTCTATTGGTTTCCAGATAGTCCTTATCTTTCCCAAAAGATCCATATTCATTTTCGATCTGTACCATCAGAATATTCCCCCCATGGTTAACCTGCAACGGAGCAAGCTGCTTACCCACCTCCATAATATAGTTTTTATAAGCCCGAAGGTATTGTGCTTCGTCACTTCTGACTACTAAACCTTTAATATTTTGAAGCCAGTAAGGATAACCTCCAAATTCCCATTCCGCACAAACATAAGGACTTGGCCTAAGTACAACCCACAATCCTTCCTGTTGGGCAATGCGTACAAATTCGGCAATATCATGGTTACCTGAAAAGTCATATTTGCCCTGCTCAGGTTCATGAACATTCCAGAACACATAAGTACCAATCGTATTGAGCCCCATCGCTTTGGCCATTTTCATGCGGGCACGCCAGCTTTCCCGTGGAACACGGGTATAATGGATTTCTCCGGAAATCATCTGGAGTGGTTTTCCATCAAGAAGGAAATCAGAATTTCCCAATTGAAAAGTATGTACTGTTTTTTGAGCTTCTGACACAGCCGGATTAATCAATAGGCAGGCGATAAAGAACAGAAGGAACGGAGATAATCTACTTTTTTGTGCTTGTTTCATCAAGGTTATGGAAGAAATTATAAAATATTTATTTAGAAGTATAGGTTATAGTTTTTGAAGTTAAGCCAGGCGAACTTAAACTCACTTTTATCAGCCCTGCGCGGGCATTTGACCTGATATATACCAGAAGTTTTCCACGGTAAGCCTTCCTTTGTGCAGACTGGTAGCTTTCATGACTGGCCAGATCGCCACTTTCCAGACCTATTAACCTGGCCGGCCCTTCAATTTTAACATCAATATTATTATCGGAATGATATACAGTATTGCCGTTCTGATCGGTGAGTTGAATCTCAATATGGGATACCTCTTCTCTCTTAGCGTCAAAATTTTGTAAATCTGCCTTCGCAGTAATGATGTGCGCCGGCCCAGAAGTAACCAGTTTATAAGAACTCACCTCCTTCTGATTCCGAAATCCTTTAATCAACAACTCTCCAGGCTGATAGGCAACATCCCAATACAAAGTTTCCTTTCGCCCCGCCTTCTTTCTTCCCAGAGAAACACCATTTAAAAAAAGCTCAGCCTCTTCTGTATTGGTAATACCCCTCACTTTGATCTGATCACCAGCTGACCAGTTCCAGGACGGATGAGAACTCCATAAGAATCGGTTGTTGTCCTTTTCCTCCGTTTTTGCAGCCATCAGATAGGTCATTGGCTGTATTGTCCACAACGATTGTCTCAAATAGAAATCATTTTTCGGAAATCCGGCCATATCGAAAAGCCCTGCCCCGCTGCTACGCACAGGCCATTTTCTCGCTTCACCCACAAAGTCAAAACCCGTCCAGAGGAATTGTCCAAAGATGTATTTATTGCTGTCCACAGCAAGCCATTCCTCTGCTCCCTTACCGTTTTCACTTCCGTAAATAATGCGTTTCGGATATTTTTTATGATCTTCAGCATAACGGTATTCCTGGTAGTTATAACCTACCAGATCAAGTAAAGCAGGGTAATCCGTGTAATTCGACATCACCACTCCGGCCAAAGCCGCAGTAACAGGCCGGGTGGTGTCATTTAATTTTACAATCTTCACCAGCCTCCTGGCAATATCCCCCATATCACTGGCCGGCGGATGGCCCTCAGTATAACCCTTTCCATAAATTTGAGGGTTACGGCCACTATCAAGCACCTTATGCGTATAAGGATCATTAGGGTAATCAATCTCATTTCCTATGCTCCACATAACAATAGAAGGGTGGTTCCGGTTACGAAGGATCATATCCTGCAAATCCCGGTCAGCCCATTCCTGAAAATACTCATGATAGCCATCCTTAACAGGCTTACCTTCATTCCAGCCTTCCACCCATTTATTCTTACCCAATGCCCACTCATCAAAAGCTTCATCCATAACCACAAATCCCATTTCATCACACAAATCGTACATATAGTCCTGATGAGGATAGTGACTCATTCGGATGGCATTGCAGCCCACTTCTTTCAATTTGCGTAATCTTCTTGCCCACACCTCTTTGGGCACTGCTGCTCCAAGCGCACCTGCATCATGGTGAATACACACCCCTTTCAACTTCAAATTCTTTCCGTTAAGAAGGAACCCTTCATCCGCATCAAACTTTATAGCTCTTAAACCCACCAACGAACTGTATTCATCCATCTTTTTCCCGTTGGCAAAAACAGAGATGATCAACCTGTAAAGCTGTGGGCGCTCTGTTGACCACAACCGAGGTTTGCTTAGCCGGATAACACTTTTGATCTCAGCCTTATTGCTTTTTTTCACGGTTAATTGTTGTTGAAAACGGCCAGCAATCTTCCCCTCCGGATCCAGCAACTGGCTTTTTACGGTAATTGCAGCGTCCCTGGTCAAGCCATTCTCCAAATGAACGGCTATGCTGGCCTGTGCAACTTCTGAATCAACCTGGGGTGTGGTAAAAGACACGCCCCAGGTTGGTATATAAACTGGCTTTTTAGTGATCAGGTAAACATTGCGATAGATTCCTGAGCCTGGATACCAGCGGGAGTCAGCAAATTTTGTATGATCTACTTTTACAGCAATCACATTATTTCCATTCTTATTCAGGTATTTACTCAATTCATACTGAAATGGAATATAGCCGTTAGGCCTTTTTCCCAGGTCATGTCCGTTGATCCAGACCTCACTGTTTTTATAGACACCGTCGAAGTAAATAAATACCCTATCCTGTTGTTGGGGCAGTAACTTAAAAGATTTACGATACCAGCCAATCCCAGCAGGAAGATAACCAGTACTGCTGGCCCATTCTGAACTGAAAGGACCTTCGATACTCCAATCGTGAGGCAAATCCAATTGACGCCATTGCTGGTCGTTTAACCCGGTAGCTTGTCCTTGTTGTACCTCTCCCTTATGAAACTTCCATCCTTTATTAAATAAGATGGTCTTAGACATATCCTGGGCAAATAAAAAACCAGGCATGAACAGGCTAAATAAAATGAATAAACAATTGCATCTTCGCATAGAAATAATGAATTAAGTCGTTTAGTAACCCGGATTCTGTTCCAGCTGGTTATTGGAAGCGAGTATTTCGGCACGCGGAATAGGAAGCCAATAATGTTTTGTCTCAAACTTTCGTCCATCCAGAGCTACTTTAGAGGTATACGTAAATGTTCCATCTGTATTTTTGGTGATGATAACGCCCCTCATCGGCAGATTCTCCGTTACATCTGCAATTTTCCAGCGGCGTACATCATAGAAACGATGCTCCTCAAAAGCAAGCTCTACCTGACGTTCCAACCGAATAGCAGTACGCATATCTGTCTGGCTGATACCGCTGGCAATAGCCGGCATGTTTACACCCTGCCTTGCCCGGATCATATTCACCGCCTGTCTGGCCGTATAACTTGCGCCAGATGGTACTGCGTCAGGACCGTAGGCCTCATTTGCAGCCTCTGCAAAATTGAGCAGAATTTCGGCATAACGAATATAGATCCAGGGCTGAAAACCCGCATTGCCCCATGGATTTTGAAGCGGATAAGCGTCATTCATGAATTTTTTCAGATAGTAACCTGTTTTGGTGGTATTCCAGTTGTCTGAGCCATCTTTACTGTCTTTCCCTCCTGGGATAAAAGTTTCCACGTTACGTTCCCGATAACTGGCACCGTTATACAGTACCGTAGCGGCAAATCTAGGATCTCTGTTCGCATAAGGAGTAGCAGGATTATACAAAGGGTTAGAGGAATTTGCAGGTAATCCATTGGTCATTTGGTATACATCCACCAGGTTTTGAGAAGGTGTATTACCCGCCCAGCCTCCATATCCATTAGGTCCGTTCGCAATTTCCAGATGGACATGGTTTGCATTTTTGGTAAACAAACGTTCAAAAATAGCTTCATTGGTCTGATTGGTTAAGAACAGATTCCCATAACCACCCTGAAAAATTCCATATTTATTCAAAGCAATAACCTGCTGCGCTGCATCAACTGCAGCCTGCCAGGTTCCTGAGTTGTATAGTGGACTTGCAGCATACAGTATTAACCTGGATTTTAAAGCCAAAGCAGCGCCTTTTGTTGCCCTGCCCAATTCCCAGTTTGAACTGTTGTCTAAAGGTAATTTCGCAGCGGCCTGATCAAACTGAGCAACAGCATAATCAATCCCCTCTTTTATAGAGACCCGTTTAAATAAAAACGGATCCTGAAGATTATCGGTCAAATTATAGACCTTATCCCCCATTAAAACCACCCGGCCGTAATTACGGATAAGATCGAGGTAACGAAAAGCCCTGATAAACTTAATTTCTCCCTCTAACAGCGATTTGCGTGCAGCGCTCATGGAAATATTAGCCAGTACACTTAAAGCATAATTACACTCCCGGATACTCCGGTAACTACGGCCCCAGATCACACCCAGTGCACCTAAATTTTCAGGAGCCAGCTGACCTCTTTGCACCAGCCAGGTGTCGTCGTCATTATTGTAGATGGCTTCATCGCTAACAGAACACCACATACTGTATTCAAATCCACGGCCAAAGCCTGGGTTGGAGCCATCAGCTTCTTTATTTTGGAGCCTGGCACCAATATACTCATTCAACACAAAGGCTTCGAAAACTGCTGTATCTGTTTGCAGGGTACTAGCTGGAATTCTATCTGTAGCTTTTGTATCCAGAAAATCTTTCTTACATGAGCCAAGCGCCAATGCACCTGCAAACAAAATAAGGACTGATAATTTATGATTGTATTTCATCTTGCTAAATATTAAAATTTCACATTTGCACCAATATTGATAATCCTTTGCTGAGGATAGAACTGTCCACTTTCACTACTGCCCTCAGGGTCATAATCTTTCACCTTTGTGATGGTAAAGAGGTTAAAAGCACTGGCATATAATCTGATACCCGATAATTTTATTTTTGACAGAAAGTCTCCCTTTAAATTATACCCCAACTCTACGTTTTTAAGGCGGAGAAATGCAGCGTTATTTAACCAGAAGGTATTTCGGTATGCCCCACCACTAATCGCATTGGAAGCACGTTCGGTAACCCTTGGGTAGGTACCATTGGGGTTACTCTGGCTGAAGCGGTTATCTGCCCAGCTGCTGTAAAAATTACCCACACTGCCAGCCTCTGGTAACACATATTGACTCACCTGGGCCTGTCCTGAAAAGAGCAGGGAAATATCAAAGTTTTTATAAGAGGCGTTAAAGTTAAAGCCATAGGTAATCTGCGGCGTATTGCCATATTTAGTCCTGGTCATATCATCGGCATTAAGTACGCCGTCGCCATTGTAATCTTCGTATTTCAAATCACCAACCTTAGCGCCTGGAACATGCGGATAACCATCAAGCTCAGCCTGTGTACGGAATAAGCCTATAGCATTATACAACAAATAGGTATTTAATGCCCTGCCGGTTTTACGCTGGTAACTTAAGGTACCTGCAGCCTCATCTATAAAAACAACCTTGCTCTTTGCATACGTAAAGTTTCCAGACACACCCCAGTTAAATTCAGCTCCCCTATGGTTATAACTTAATGTACCTTCAAAACCGGCACTATTTACTTTACCTATATTTTCAGAAGGCACCAGGGGATTGTAATTCTCGGTACCATCATCGAAAGGATTCACGATACCAGATGACCCCGGAAGAGAGGCATTACGCTGGGTAAGAATACTCGACCTTTTTTGCTGGAAATAAATGGCTTCAAGACTGAAGTCCTTCAGGAATACTGCATTCACACCGATATCCAGTTTTTTAGCAACTTCCCAGGTAATATTTGGATTGGCAAGTTTAGTTAAACCTACGCCAGGCTGAATCGTATTCGTAGCACCTGAAACTTGCGGATCCAACGCTACAAAACCATTTCCAACAAGGGTATAATTATCATAATACTGGAATCCTTTTACATTATCATTCCCCAGGGAACCATAAGAAGCACGTAATTTCAGATCATCAAAAAAACCTGTTGCATCTTTAAACCAATTTTCTTTACTGATTCTCCAGCCAGCAGAAACGGATGGAAAAGTTCCATACTGATGCCCGGGAGCAAAAATAGATGATCCATCACGACGCAACTGTCCTTCAAATAAGTATTTCTCGTTATAGGTATAGGCCAATCTGCTGATAATGCTTCGACGCGTATAATTAGAGCTGTAGCCCGAATTCAGGTAATCCGTTGCCGACATTCCACCCTGCGACAATTCCGGAAGTTGGGCAGATAGATAATTAAAGCGCTGTGCATCAAAATATTCTAAATTATTTTTACTTTGCTCATAACCTACAAATGCATTAATATCATGCAAGCCAAAACGTCTCACAAAGTTGAGTTTAACGTTTGAGGTGATCAGGGATTCTCTTTTTTGCGATTCAATAAGCGTGGCTTTATTATTATTTCCACCTACAATATTACTGTTATACAAACCGGTATTAGGGTCGTAAGCATACAGCAGATAAGGTTTATTAAATGCTTTGCTAAAGGTATTGGACTTATCAACCGAAAAGAAACCATCTGCAGATAATCCTTCGATACCTGGGATCTGATAACTTCCTTTCAAAATTGCGTTCACAACTTGAGTCGGATTATTGTTTATTCCCCCAAGATCAGTAACCTGTACTGCAGGGTTGTTATTTTCCAGCCCGCGGGTAGGCAGGCCATTTGGATAATAGGCTGCAATAATTGGTTTTGCCCTGTAAAGTGACCGGAAAATATCGCCAGCATTGGTAATTGGATACTTACGGTCTTCCTCTCTTCCCGATAAAGAAAGACCTATTTTTAAGCGTTTGCTGATATTTGCATCAATATTGGAACGGAAATTATATTGTTTATAAGTAGTTGCCCCATTTTTATACAAACCATTCTGATTGAGCGCACCCAAAGAGACAAAATACTTTACGTCCTCATTACCACCAGTTACGGATAAACTATGTTGACTTTGAGTAGTTACCTTTTTCAATACTGTAGCAATCCAGTCTGTATTTGGGTACAATAACGGATCTGAGCCATTGGCAAATTTCTGAATCTGATCTGCAGTATAGGCTTGATTCAGCCCTCCTGCAGCATTTGCATCATAATTGATCTCATTCATGATTTGAGCATAGGTTGCTGCATCTGCCATTTTAGGTAAACGCGTTGGGGAAGTGTAGCCCTGATTAAAGCTATAATTTACTGTTGGTTTCCCTGTTTTTCCTCGTTTTGTTGTAACGAGTATAACACCATTTGCTGCCCTGTTCCCGTAAATCGCCGCGGAGGCGTCTTTTAATACAGATACACTTTCAATGTCATTTGGATCCAGTCGTTCAAGTCCACCAACCTGCCCAGGAATTCCATCTACAACCACCAGTACACTGTTGCTGCCTGTAGTAGCCAATCCACGAACGGTAATATCAGATTTATCATAACCCGGCTCTCCCCCTCTGTTGTTGATCACTACGCCAGAAAACCGGCCCGCAAGTGAATTAGAAAGATTGGGCTGAGGACTTTTAACCAGATCAGCGCCTTTGATCTGGGAAATAGATCCTGTAACAGTTTCTTTCTTTTGAGAACCATATCCTACAACCATGATTTCATTTAAAGAACGGTCATCGCTATGAAGGACCAGATTGATCATGGTCTTATCTCCGACCACGACTTCTTGAGAAGCAAAGCCAATATAAGAGAATTGGAGGACAGCACCTTTATTAGGAACACGGAGCTGAAAATGCCCCTGGGCATCTGTTGTGGTAGTCAGCGTCGTATTTTTTACCTTGACACTAACTCCTGCCATAGGCAAAGCAGTACCATCTACTACTTTACCTTGTATGGAAACACTTTCCGTCTGCGAAAATGCCGATGGAGCAATAAAGAGGACCATGAAGATCCCCACAATCAATTGAATACTCCTGATAATAGAATATCTGTGATACATAATAAATTTAATTTGAGTGAATACATGTTGAATTAAGGCTGGATGTTCAGCACAGGTCATGTATGTCCTGTTGGGATGTGGTGTAGATTTCGTTTCATACTATATTTGGTTTAGTTGTATTGTTCTTTGCCATGGCGAACCAACACAAAGAACAATGCTAAAATCTGGATATTTATACCATAGTAGTGAGGGGTAAACTCCCAAAAAAGCAGGGGGATTTGAACAGAAAACCGACTATTTATTGTCTTTTGGCTTAATCATCGATTTATGAAGAGAATACTTAGCGTTAAATGTCTTTCTGTATTTTTTAATATAGTCTGAAGGATTCATACCAAACAGTTTATGAAACTGCTCTCTAAAATATCGGGCATCTTTAATCCCCACTCTGAAGGTCGTTTCCTGAACCGTGTATTCTGTGCTGATAAAAAACTCAGCTGCTTTTCTTAAACGGATGAACCGGATAAAACTATTTGCAGACTGGCCCGATATCGATTTAATCTTCACATACAGATTAGATCGGCTCATACCTGTTTCTTCAGCAAGTGTGGTAATACCAAAGTTTGGATCGGTCATGTGCTTCTCTACAACAGCTATACAGCGATCCAAAAATTCTTTGTATTCAGACGAGATCTTTAAATTATCAGCCTTCAGCGTAATTTCGTTATAAAAATACTGCTGCAGATTATTTCTGCTCTTTAACAAGCCCTCCACCCTGGCAACCAGGATTTCTTTTTCAAAGGGTTTACTGATATAATCATCTGCTCCGCACTCAATACCTTTCAATTTGATTTCAGAAGAAGTACTGGCGGTAAGCAGGATGAAAGGGATATGATTCAATGCAGGATCTCCTTTTACTTTTTTACAAAGCTCTACGCCGTTTAGCCCCTGCATAAGCACGTCGCTGATTACAATATCCGGCAGGTAGCGGCCAATCATTTCCAGCCCAAGCTCTCCATTGTCAGCCTCCAGCAAGTCAAATTTGTAATTAAAGATCTGTTTTATATATTGTCTGATCTGCATATTATCATCAATCAGCAACATTGTTTTCTTGTCAGAAGCCAAATCTTCCTGCAGATCTGGCTGAGATAAAGGCATTCCCTCTTCCTCAAATTCTTCACGGAGTTCCTCCAGAATAACAGAACTTTCCAGTTGTTCTTCAAAAAAAAGTTCCTGCCTGAAATGTCCTTTGCCTTTTAAAAATCGCAGATTAAAATCGGTTCCCTCATCTACCTTACTGGTATAACTTACCTTTCCGCCATGACTTTCAACGAAATTTTTGACAAGATAAAGGCCAATTCCAAAGCCTCCTTTAGCATAATTTCTTCTATTTTGAACTTTGTAGAAACGGTCAAAGATCTTTTCTCCCACTTCTGCCCCAATCCCTGTGCCGGTATCTGTAACCACAACATCAACATATCTTTCCTCGTCACGTATAGAAAGTGCTACCCTGCCGCCTTCAGGTGTATGCCTTAAAGCATTAGAAAGGAGGTTAAAAAGGGAAATTTCTATTTTCTCCCGATCTCCAAAAATGCAGATATCATCCTGACTACAGATAAATTCATATTGAACATTCTTCTTCGCTGCCTGATACGTAAAGCATAGAAATACTTCCTGACCAAGTTCAACCAGATTCATTTCAGAAACCTTAAGCTGATCTGCCTGAGTTTCTGCCTTACTGAACAGCAATAACTGATCAACCAGGCTTAACAAGCGTTTAGCATTCCGATAAACAATGTTCAAACTACTTAAATCGGAGCTTTTTTCCTGATCATGGAGCATTTCCTTAACCGGATTGATGATCAGTGTAAGAGGAGACCGGAACTCGTGTGAAATATTCGTAAAAAAAGAAAGTTTATTCTCATGAACTTCTTTTTCCTTTTCTGCTTCTATATGAGCAATTTTGATCTTGTATTTTAATTTAGCCTGGTTTGATTTGTAATGGATAAACGCATAAACGGCCATTCCGGTAACAATACTATAAACACAATAGGCCCACCAACTCTTATACCAGGGAGGCAATATCCTGATATCAACTTTTGCATAGCTGTCATTCCAGGTACCGTCCTGATTAGAGGCTTTCACCTTAAAAGTATAGATTCCAGGACTCAGGTACCGATAGGTAGCAGATTTTTGATATTTTACATAATTCCAGTCTTTATCCAGCCCTTCCAGTTTATAAGCAAACTGTGCTGATTTTGGATAAGCATAATTCAAGGCCATATATTGTATCGAAAATACCGGCTGGCTGGCATCCAGAACAATCTGTTTTGATTCGCTTACATTCTTAATATCACCATTATCACCCTCCTCCTTACCATACAGTTGAAGGCCTGTTATCCTCACTTCCGGCAAATAACTGCTGGGCTTTATCAGGCTTGGGTAAAACAAATTCCAGCCCTCAGTTCCTCCAAAGCACATAAGATCATCCTTCGCGTCATAGATGGCCGAACCTGGATTAAACTGCCCTCCCTGGAGGCCGTTGCTCTCTTCATAATTATAGATCTTATGATTCCTGAGGTCAATGGTAGACAAACCATTATTTGTACTAAGCCATATTTTACCAGACCGCTCTGCTTTGATCGCATAAACGGTATTGTTGGCGAGCCCCTTTTTTTCATTGAATCTGGTCAGCGTCTTTTGGGGAATAGTATAAAGCAATAATCCGTCCCCTTCTGTTCCAATCCATAAATGACGCTGCTGATCTAAATACAAACTTAAAATAATATCACTTGAAGTTCCTGGCTCTCGTTTAGTTTTGAGTAGAAGGGGACGGAACATTTGCTGCCGGATATCAAGATAATTCAGCCCACCACCATACGTACCTATCCAAAGATTGTTATCCTGGTCGTGTTCCAAAGCCCTTACGTCGTTAGAACTAATTTTACTGTTGCTGGTATTGAAATTTTTAAATTTTCGGGTAAGGGGGTTAAAAAGACTCAATCCTCCACCATTCGTTCCCACCCAAATATTTGCCTGCTTATCTTCATGGATAACCCGAACATCATTTCCTCCAAGTGAAGACGGATCAGCTGCATGATGTTGAAAACTAATAAAGCCGTCTGAACGGGGATCATAGAGCAGCAGCCCTTTTGCATAGGTTCCAAACCAGAGGTTGTTTTTACTGTCTTTAAATGCATAAAGAATAGCATGATCAGTTAAACTGTTCTTTTTACCGTCAGCCGTATAATGTTTAAGTATTTTACCTTCTTTAGTCGATTTGTAAATACCATCTCCGTCAGTTCCAAGCCAGAGATAGCCCTCCTTGTCCATGCATATACCATAGTAACGGATATAACTTTCACCATAGCGATCTGTTGTTTTTTTATGAAAGAGCCTGAATTTTTCAGTTGTCTTATTAACCATGTAAACACCGTCGCCATAAGTCCCTGCCCAAAGATTTTTATCTTTATCGATATATAAGTCCTGTACAGATCTGGGGGTAATGTGGAGGCCATTCTCATTAGTTACCTGTTCAAAAACAAATTCAGAAGGATTAGAAACTTTAAATCTATTCAAATCAAGAACGTACAAGCCTCCGTCCTGCAATCCAACATAGAGTTGCCGCTGACTATCCTGAATCACCGAAAGAAAAAAATTGCTTCTCAGCCGGTAGTTCTGGCCATATATAAAATGAAACTTATTGCTTTTACGCTCATACAACCATAAACCACCGGAAGTACCTATCCAAATATTTGCCTCCTTATCGCTGTATATACAGTTGACCCGGGCCGATGTAGAAATAGGATCAGTAAAAATTACCCTTTCTCCAATTTTGCCCTTGTTGATATGGAAAACGTTAATACCCGCATCTCTTGTACCTACCCACAAAAAACCAACAGTATCCTCATAAATATTTAGAATACTGTTACTGGATAAACCTTTCAGGTTATTTGTATTGTAATTTCTAACCTCTTTTCTTTTTTTATCCAGATAAGAGAACCCCGTGCCACTCATGGAAATCCATAAATTCCCCTCTTTATTTTCACTAATGCAAGTAACATCTGCCTTTTTTTGAGGATCAGAAATCAATTTATACCGATTGAAATGCTCCGTTTCAGGATCAAACCTAAACAAACCGTTTCGAGAAGACACCCACAAATCTCCTGAAGAGTCTTTAAATACTTTCTGTACATAATTACCCGGCAATCCTTTCTCTGTACTGGGGTCAAATCTGAATACTTTAAAGGTAGCACCATCAAAACGGTTCAATCCATATGCGGTAGCAAACCACATGAAACTCTTGTTGTCTTGTGTAATACTATTAATAATGCCAAAAGAAAGACCTTCTTTCTGCGTATAATGCATCACCTTTCCAACAGGCGGCTGGGCAAACGTCGTTATTGAAAAAAAACAAAGTAAGAAGATCAGTGCCTTCATTAAGAGAATACGTATATTAAATTTTTACAGAAAACATAGATACCTATTTTATTTCTAATTAAATAAAAATTTAAAATTTGTACAATCCTTAATGATGCACCGCATAAAAAAGCCCGGACTCAAATTTAAGTCCGGGCTTTCTTAAGATCAGGTCTTTCGCTTCTTCTTAAACTTACGTCCGTACCAGATCAGAAAACCGGTTATAGGCAATGACGCACCAATCATCGAGCATAAAAAGGCCAGTACTTTACCTGGGAAACCTAATATACTACCAACATGAATGTCGTAATTCATTTTTCTTAATTTTCCTCCGAAGCCAGCATCAGCATAGGGCGTAGAATAGATGTCCTTGCGTTTTAATTCTTTTAAACTATGCTGGTCAAATGTATATCCCTGGCTATTATAAAACTGACCAGCAGTTGGATAAACCGTAATACCAATGGTAGATTTTTTCTCAGCAGTATCAGGGTACGAATAATAAAAACCCTGAGATTTAGGATGTTTGGCTATGACCTTGCTCCAGGCAATGTCCATAGATTGATCTGGGCTATACCCTTTTTTAACCTGAAGTGTATCCGATTTCAAATCCCTGAATTCGGCCATTTTTTCTCCACCCGTAGTTATCCAATACAAACCCTCACTGTACCAGTTAATCCCGTACACCATTCCGGTCAGGGCAATAGCAAGCAAAAAAATCAAGGAATAAAAACCAAGCACATTATGGAGATCCAGGTTTACCCTTTTAAAGGATGCGCCCCATTTGATCTTAAAGCTCTTGTCTCTTGTGCTTTTGTTCCACTTCTTTGGGTACCACCAGATCAGTCCGGTAATCAGCAGAACAACAAAAACCATAGTCCCATAGTTTACAATTGGCCGCCCGACAGCATAAGGCATCCACAAAAACCGGTGACCGTTTAATACAAACCTAAAGAAATCAGTTTCTCCTTTTTTGCGCACCTCTGCTTTAAGAACCTCTCCGGTATAAGGATTTATTTTTAAGGTTGTACCACCACCTCTCCTGCCTTTTTCATTCGGTTGCTTTAAAAATACATGTATAGCCCGTCCCTGCTGGTATTGAGCATAGGAAATTACCTTCCCAGGATATAATTTCAAAGCAACAGCACTAAGTTGTGAGGGCCTGAGGACAGGCTTGTCCTGTTTTTCTATCTTTGTTTCAGGCTCCAGTAAACCAGTAATTTCCTCATTAAAAACCCATATGCAACCGGTTAAACACACAATCAAAACAATGACACCAGAAACCAGACCGAGCCAAAGATGGAGCCATTTATTAATCCTTGTAAATAAGGAATCCTTGCTTTTCTTTTTCGTTGCCCCATTTTTAGTACCCGGTGCCATCGCTTTGTTCTTAGAATTAGGTCCCATTATTTTATATACTGGATAGCCGTAATTACCCCACCTTCAACTTTTAATCCCTGAGTAGCAGTTTGGCTGGAGGCATCTATCTTATAAACATAATTAGCAGCGCCCTTCATGTTCACTCCGATATAGGCCAGCTTGCCGTCTTTTGGTGTATAATTATTGGTCGTAATACTTTCGATATTGGCTTCAGAAGGCAATCCGGTTACTTGCTTAAAGGTTTTGTCTTTCACATTCACAATCGCTATAGTTTTTCCTGTAGAATAAGCGCCCCTTTGCGCTTTTAGGATCGCATTAACAACAAAATTATGATTGCCTATATAAAGCCAGTCGGTAATTACATAGCCCCCGGAAATCGCTTCGAAATCATAAAAATAACTCCGGTCAAATTCTGTAGTACCAGCAGTAATTCTGGTGATTGCAGAGGGCTTTGTGGAACTTAAAACACTCTTTGTGGTGGCCACAGAAGAAGAGAAAGCATATACATCCCCATTTTCTACTACGGCTAAACCATCGGTCATATATCTTCCTATAAAACTGGTCCTGTCGTCTTTAATCACTTTTTCCAATTGCATTTGCGGATAAGAGTACACCGCAATCCATGCCTGATCAGGATAGGCCGTACCAAATGAATCACCGCAACATCCTTTTATAGAAAAATAAGGGGCATATACTTTATTGCCAACTTGCTTAATCCAGCTAAAATGTGCCGTTTCCCCATTATTGGAAAGGGTCTGCGTATTTACGGTTCCTTCACCGGTAATCAACAGACTATTGGTATTGATACGATACCAGTTCGACAATGGATTGGTAATATTTCTCGAAATCTTCACCAGCAACAGATCGTCATTAACCGGCGTAAATGCCTGAACGGTTTCCGTTTGGAAATTTGACAGCTTATTGATCCTACCATCCAGAATGTTATAAGTCGTTACTGCTCCAGGATTACCCTGGCCATACAACATACTAAAGAACTTATTATGACTTGTTACATAGTAGCGGTAAGTCCCATCTTGTTCTACACCATTTCCAGCTGTAGATATGGTGCCTTTTTCTAAATCACCAGCAGTGAGCAGGTAATCTGCAACACCAGTAGAAGCCACAGGGGTTACCGCCAGAATATAGTTCCCAAGATTTTCGGCTGCTCTGTCTTTTTTTGTACAAGAGCTGAGCATGGCTGCAAAAGCCAAAGTTCCGAATACTTTAGTTATAGTTGCTTTCATATTAATTGTTGTTATTTTTATTAATGAAATACCTCAGGTTCAAATAGAACCCGCGGCTTGGTTTCTGTAAACTGAAATTATCGTAAAGAAGCGCATCTGTAATGTTTTTTGCTTCAAGCCCAATATTATAGCGGCCTTTCTCTAAACTATAGACCAGGTTGATATCGTGTGACAACTGTTTAGGAACTACATATTTACTCCCATTGGAACTGCTGCCACCACGACTTGGCCAATACAACCAGAAAGCATGTACATACAGCAGATTATAGCCTATATTCAAATTATTGCCTTTTTTACCCACATTTTTGAAGGATACAGACACATCACCATTACCAAACAGATATGGAATATTAGGCATTTGATCTAAATATACCGCGCTCTCCGTAGTGTATTTTTCGCCAGTATTTGGATTGATCTCATACTTTTGAAGGTTCTGCAAATATTGATAAGTTACCGTCGTCCCTGCCGTAAACCAATCCTTGTAGGAATATCTGATCTCTCCGTCCACACCCCAGGTACGAACACCATCTCTGTTGTCCGCAATCAGTTTAGATTGATTACTGTTCAATCGGTTATAAATAAAATTGTCAGACTTTCTATAAATAGCATTGGCAGTAACCGAAAAGTTGTTGATCTTATTTATTGAAAAGCTGTAGCTCATTCCAAGGTTAACATTATCACTCTTTTCCGGTTTCAATGCAGGGTTTCCCTCCTGGTTCTCTACGTCACCAAATATCTCCTGTGCTTCGGGCATACGGTTGGTCAACTCATACGATGCTTTAAGCTGCAGGTTTGGTGTAAAGAAATAAGTTAAGGCAGTACCATATCCGAGTTTTTTCATAGCCGTTTGGTCCGCATTTCCACTCCCATCAATGTTGTTCTGATAGATATATTTACCGAATACCGTAGCTCCGAGTTTATTTTTGATTTCGAAGTTATAGCCAAGACCTAAAATATTCTTGTTGGTCTTTTTTGTTTTTTCATATTCAGCGTTCGCCGGGTTCAGTTCATCACTTCCCTTTCTATTAAAAGTCGTAAACACATTACTTAAGGCCAGAGACTGATTTTCAGCCAGTTTATAATTGAACATGGCCGTTGCCAGACCATTGTTGTTCTTGTATTTGTATAAACTTCTGGAACGTTCTCCGTTGGAACCGTTTGGCTTGCTGTTGCCATACCAATCATAACGTACATTCATGGTGTCAATATTTTGCTCCTGTCCAAGGTTATAATTCGCATTAACCGTTACATCAAGGCCTTCAATTAAATTGGTCTTTTTGTATTTTAAAGAGGGCATCACAATATTTCCTTTTCTATGCCATCCGCCAAATACAGATACCATGCGGGCCCCGGTCTGTATCTCTTTATAATTCTGGCCCATAGTTATACCCAGCAATAATTTATCAGCATAACTTTTGTCAACCACCCCAACATTTGCAATCACCGTTTCATTGTGATAGGTATCATGGAACCTTTTTAGAGTTGCTTTAGGAGCATATGCACCCGTATAGATATCCGAAGCTTCTACTTTTACTTTATAGTTGTTGTCCGAATAATTCTGAAATGCATTCAGTTGAAAGGTCAATCCACCTTTTGTCGTTGCTGCTGCATTTACCACACTCCTGTGCGTGTTAAAAGATCCAAAGGAATAAGAGGCATCAACATAGTTACGATAGCGATCACCAGTAACGATATTAATAGCACCACCTAAAGCATCAGACCCCAACCACATAGGTACCACACCCTTATAAACTTCTACACGGTCTGCAATATTAATAGGGATGTTGTTAATTTGAAATGAAGAACCAAAATTATCCATCGGAATCCCGTCAATAAAGTATTTGATGTGATTGCCGGAAAAGCCATTCAGCGAAAGGTTAAAATTAGACCCAACTCCACCTGATTCACGGACACGTATACCCGCTACACGATCTAATGCACCGGAAATATCAAGTGTCGTATTGTACAGCTTTTTAGCATCTATAGCCGTAACATTATAAGCCTGCTGGCTGGTTTCCTGCACTGCTGTACGTCCGAGAACAGTAACTTCAGATAAATCATTTTTATCTTCTTCCAGAGAAAACACCAATGAATTTTTGCTTTTCAAAGGAAATTCGATATTTTGTGTAACATCCCTGAAACCAATGAAAGTAATCCGGATCTTATAAACCCCGGCCGGTACATCAGAAAGTTGAAATTTACCATTCTCATCAGTCACTGCATTTTTTTTACCTGGTGATAAAAAAACACCGGCCCCAGGTAATGGCGCCCCACCATTACCCTTCACTAATCCAGTTACTGTTATTTTTTGCTGCGCTTTTACAGGCACTACACTAAAAAGAAAAGCCAGTGTAATGAGCAATGCATAGACCCGTTGAGATAAATATTGCATATTTTAATTGTTCTTATTTAGACTAATTATTAATTTGTGGCAAAAATAGAGTAATCCATGTACAGAATGTGCAGGGATTTGTACGGATTTAACAGGAAAATGTATAAAATAGAGATTAAGAAAACGGACGAATATTTGTTGAAATGCGAATTAGAAAGCGCTGATTATCCAACAGTTAATTTGCAAATCAGAAATGATGAGCTAAAGACTAAACGACTCTTCAAAAGAAAAGAAAGCAGTGACCAGGAAAAATCAACACACAATAAGCTCTCCCTGGACATCACAATTTCAGAAGACTCCCTCCTGCAAATGATGGGTAAAATATCAATCACAACTGATTTTTTTTCCAGCCTGCATATCGAACAATTATCCATGCCTGTCCGTATGATTATCCACGACATTATGAATTGTTCATGTGATTCGAAATTTAAGCAGCTTTATCTCCAGACAAAGGTCTGCGAACTGCTGATCTGCATTTTATCCGTAAAAACGGCTACCCGGCAAGACCTCAAATTTACTGTCCAGGAAAGAAGTGTATTTAAACGCCTGAAAAGTATAATCTCAGGCAATCTCCGCCAACATTACTCTATCGATGAGCTGGCCCAGATTGCAGGTATGAACAGAACAAAAATACAAACAGGATTTAAAGCAATTTTCGGAAAAACCATTCACACCTACACCCTCGATTTAAAAATGATGAAAGCAAAACACCTGTTAACGGAAGATCCTAGCCTTAGTTTAAAGGAAGTGGCAGCACAAGTAGGTTATAAATACACCACGCATTTCTCAGCGGCGTTTAAGAAAAAATTCAAATTCTCACCCTCCTTATTTAGAAAAGGGAATCTATTATCCATCATTTATGCATTCTGGCTGCTTCCCAGCCTATAATCACATTTTTTCTGGCGGCGCCCCAATGATATTGTCCGATTTCTCCGGTTGATTTAATTACCCTATGGCATGGTATCAGAAAAGCCACAGGATTTTTGCCTACAGCGGTTCCAACAGCCCTTGATGCTCTGGTATAGCCAGATTTCCTGGCCAGATCAGCATAAGTAGTTAAACCACCTGTTGGCACACTCAAAAGGGTTTCCCAAACCTTAATCTGAAAATCAGTTCCTTTCAGGTGCAGTTTGATTTCATCCAGCTTGCTCCAGTCCTGATTAAATACGAACAAGGCATTTTGTTGATTTCTGTCGGCTAACTGGTTGTAAATAGCGTTTGGAAAAATTTGTTTCAAATTCTCCAGCGCATTTCTTTCGCCCTCGTCTACAAATGCCATATGGCAAATACCTTTACCTGTAGAGGCAACAATAACCGGTCCGAATGGAGTGTCGGCAAAAGTGTAATTAATAACCAATGCTGCACCACCATTTTTATATTCCCCTGGAGTCATACCTTCTACTTTTACGAACAGATCGTATAAGCGTCCGGTACCCGACAAACCTGTTTCATAGGCTGTATCAAATAAAGTCGCGTTTGTCGTCATTAACAATCTTTTAGCATGCTCAACACTGAGATACTGCAAAAATTGTTTAGGTGTTACCCCGGCCCAATCCTGGAACATGCGCTGAAAATGAAACGGGCTTAAATGAACATGCTCCGCTGCTTCATCCAGTTTTGGATGCGCTTTAAAGTTATTTTTCAGGAAGGCAATTGCCTCAGCAATCCTTTCATAATCTAATTCTTGTTGCGTCTTCATAATATGTAATTTCTATACAACAAATTTATCGCTAATAAGATGATCGTTAAACCCAGTTCTTGCTAAGATCGACAGATATTTTATCTTCTCCTTATAGATTATTACCATTATTCTAAACGATCTAGGAAAACCCCTTCACTTCTCTTACTTTTGCACATCGAAATTTTGCCCTCTCTCAGTATTGACGAATGATAAAATAATATGGCTGGACAACAGAAAGGGAAATTGATTATTGTAGGGTTATTGGCAGCCGGGTTTGGCATTTTAGCACTGGGTTTTATGTTTTCAGCATCAGATTCAAAAATGAAACAGAATCGGCCAGTTAACTTCCCCAAGCTCCCTGGAGATACTGCCCTTGCCACCCTGAAAGGAATTTCCCTGGGCCGAACCTTATTTCAAGATCCCGGATTGTCGGCAGACAGGCGCATTTCCTGTGCATCCTGCCACCAAAATGAACATGCCTACGCAGACCCGGGTGTCGCATTTAGCAGAGGAAGCGGCACAGTACATGCTGCCCGAAACACACCCGCCTTAATGAACTTGCAATGGAAGAAAAGCTATTTTGGAGATGCCAGAGCACAGCATTTGTCTCAAACCGTTCTTAATGCCATCAAAAGTCCAGTAGAAATGGCCTCCAGTATACCTGCCGTTTTAGCCCGGCTCAATCAATCTGATGGCTATAAAAAGCAGTTCAAAAAGGTATTTGGAACAGAAGACATCACTGAAGAAAAGCTCAAAAAAGTACTTGTTGATTACCTGCAAACGTTGGTCACTTCCAATTCCAGATACGATCTGTATTCCAGAAAGGAAAGTCTGGACTACACCCAGGAAGAACACAAGGGATTAATGATATTCAGGCAGAAATGCAGTCCCTGCCATGCCGGCGAATTATTTACCGATGAAAGCTTAAGAAATACCGGAACAGGAACCACTGCAGATCAAGGCCTTGGTCAACTTACAAAAAAAACGGAAGATATGGGAAAGTTCAAAGTACCCAGTCTTCGCAATATAGCATTAACCGCTCCATATATGCACGATGGTAGGTTTAACACCTTAATGGAAGTCATGGACCATTACAGCAACGGACTGAACAACACCAAAGGCTTAGACAGTACTTTGTACAAACAGGGCAAAGCAGGTATTCCACTAAGTAACGAGGAAAAAAAAGAACTCATTCGTTTTCTGTTCACACTCACCGACGCCCAATTTATACGGCAGGGCAATTATTGATTTAAAAAGATCAATCAGGTAAGTTTTAGCTCAATTATTTTAGATTTGTATAACTTAAATAATTATGCTTTCCTTATTCAGATACATTAATGCTGTTCTCCTTAAAATCGGGAACCGGGAAACGGACCCTATCAATAAGGCACGCGTGAAAATGCTGTTCTGCATAGTTGTACTATATTCCATATTCACGGGCATCTTGATTCCAGCCTATGCTTTAGGAGGAGAAATAGCGCATTTGGTTCGGGTCAGCATTGTTTTCGTCTGCAGTTCCTTTTTTATTGCTTCTATCTACTATACAAACAGATGGAAGACCGTCTCTCATGCCGCACTGTGGCTCATTACACTTGCAGTTTGGAGCAACCTAACCATATTTGTACATGGAATAAATGCAGAAACACTCCAATTTATATGGTTTGCTTGTGCACTCAGCTTTTATATGCACGGCCTAAAATGGGGTTGGTTTTATTCAGCTATCAATATATTGCCTGTAGTCATTTATACCGCTATAGACCACAAAAGCTACTTTTATCTGAGCTCAGGACCTTATGAAGTGAGCAGGTCCACTTATCTCTTCGTAACCACCTATAATTTTGCATTAATTGTTTTCCTCCACTATTATTTTTTCAAAGCATTTACCCGGAATTTCATCAACCTCACTCAAACCAAAAATGAGTTGAAAGCGCTCAATGAAAAGCTCTGTATCACACTATCTGATCTCGAAGAACTGTCCAACAGCCGGATGAATTTTTTATCGACCATGTCTCATGAGTTAAGGACACCACTAAACGGAGTTATTGGCATATCAAACGCCTTAATGCTCCAGAATCCCAGAGAAGACCAGGAGGAAAATCTGGCCGTACTTAAATTCTCTGCAGAGAACCTGTTGCTCCTGATCAATGATATTCTTGACTTCAATAAGCTGGATTCTGACAAGGTAGAACTCGAAACTATTCCATTTGATCTGGCAGAATTGATCAGAAACAACTATTCAAGCACTAAACTAAAAGCACGGGAAAAAATGCTGGACTTTAACCTTCGCATTCCCGAAGAACTGGAAACTAAAGTTATTTTAAGTGATCCAACACGCTTAACTCAAATTTTGTTAAACCTGCTCAATAATGCCATTAAATTCACAGAAAAAGGATCTGTCAATTTAAATGTAGAGGTTCTGGACTTAACAAAAGATCAAATCAGGATCCGTTTTAGCATTGAAGATACAGGCATAGGCATCCACCCTAGCCAACAACAACATATTTTTGAACCCTATACACAGGCCTCAAAAAGCACCAACAGGAATTACGGTGGCACTGGTCTTGGACTTCCTATTGTTAAAAAGGTACTCACCATGTTCAACAGCCATATTAACCTGATGAGTACCCCAAATGTAGGAACTACATTCTTTTTTGATATTGATTTTCGTTATCAAACCCTTGATACGGCCACACCACCTCAACCAGAGATTCCGGAGAACGGACTGAGCCTTTTGAAAGTTTTAGTGGCCGAAGACAATCCTGTCAATATCCTGGTCATAAAAAAAACGCTCGAAAGATGGGGAATCGTTCCTGTGATTGCGGAGAATGGAATCTCCGCCGTTCAAAAATTAAAGGAGGAAGAATTTGATGTAATATTAATGGACCTTTATATGCCCGAAATGGATGGATACGAAGCTACAGCAGCTATCCGGAAAATGGACGGTCCAAAATCCGCTACGCCTATCATAGCCCTTACGGCAAGCGTAAGTGACAATGTTGTCGAAAAAGCACTGGAAGCCGGAATGAATGACTATCTGTCAAAACCCTTTAGTCCGGAGCACCTGTTTAAAAAACTGCAAAAACTGACAAGCGAAGGTATTTTGTCAGACAGGCCTTAAAACCCATATTCAAAATGATAATCCCCGGAACCCCGGCTGAGTTGAAGATCCTTTCCTACAGCATTTAAAGCCTCCGTTTTAAGACTTATCCCATTTTCCTTTACTTCCTTCTGCACCGCCTTCGGCAACAACAAACTTGCCGTGGTATTGGCAGGAATAGAAATGTCCAGTAGTATTTTTCCGTTTTCAATTTTCCATTCCGATTTAACCAACCCATAAGGCGTCATTAAAGTTCCTTTTGCCGACGTTAATTTCCCACCTGGTTCCGGAGCAATGGTGAACTGCTTATAGCCCGGAGCCGAAAGTGTAATCCCTGCAATATGATTGTACATCCATTCTCCAATGGCACCATAAGCATAATGATTGAAAGAATTCATTCCATCATTCTGGAAAGTCCCATCCTCCTTGATTCCATCCCATCTTTCCCAAATCGTTGTTGCTCCCGTTTTTACCGGATACAACCAGGAAGGATAACTTTCCTGGAACAAGAGCTTATACGCCACATCTGTATAACCAAAACGGCTCAAAACCTGGCATAAGTAAGGCGTACCCAGGAAACCAGTGGTAAGATGGTTACCGTAGGACTCTACATTTCTAACCAGGCGTTCTGCAGCCTGAGCCCTTAAGGCTTCAGGGAGCATATCAAAATGAAGCGCAAGTACATAGGCCGTCTGCGTTCCCGACACCAGCCTTCCCGTACTGGTCATATATTCCCTCTGAAAAGCAGCTTTTATCTTCGCCAATAAAGCGGTATAAACTTCAACATCTTCTTTTTTACCCAAAACCTTTGCCGTATTAATTAAAAGCTGGGTAGAATGCGCAAAGAAAGTCTGTGCAATCAGGTATTTATCCGTTACCGCAGACCTGCCTTCCGTATCATCATTAGGCCTGTAGAACAGCCAGTCGCCAAAATGAAAACCGGTCGCCCAAAGGTCATTCTTAGATTGGCCAATCATATACCCCTCCCAGGCTTTCATACTGGCATATTGCTCCTCTAAAATCCGCTTGTCACCATAATTCTCGTACATTCCCCAAGGTATAATGGTAGAAGCATCTGCCCAGCCGGTTGCACCGCCTTGCCCACTCCCCAATACATTCGGTATCACATGAGGCACACTACCATCCGCATACTGATCGGCAGCCAGATCTTTAAGCCACTTGGTAAAAAAACCGGCCACATCCATATTGTAAGCAGCCGTACTAAAGAAAGCCTGAGCATCCCCTGTCCACCCCAATCGTTCATCTCTTTGCGGGCAATCCGTCGGCACATCTAAAAAATTCCCTTTCTGACCCCAAAGTATATTGCGCTGCAATTTGTTCAGTAAGGTATCTGAAGTTACAAATGTGCCATTCTGCTTCATATCAGAATACAAAGCAATTGCAGTTAAAGCAGAAGGCTCCAACACCCCCGGATACCCTTCTATTTTAATATATCTGAATCCATGATAAGTAAAATGCGGTTCAAAAACCTGCGCTCCTTCTCCATTGAGAACATAGGTATTTTGAGATTTTGCACTCCGAAGATTCTGGGTATAAAAATTACCTTCTTTATCTAAAACCTCCGCATGGCTGATGATGATTTTGGTTCCAGCCGGTCCGGAAGCTTTAATTTGCTCCCAGCCCACCAGGTTCTGCCCAAAATCAGCAACAGTTTCCCCTTTAGGCGTTTTAAATACCCGAATCGCTTTAAACTCCTCATGTTTCTTTACCGGTGGAGAAACCGTACCCAATAGTGGAACCGCATCATGTTTAAAAACACGCCCATCCAACCATCCCTGGAGTACTCTTCTGGAATCATACACTTCCCCATCGTAAATACCAGAGGAAAGAATCGCCCCATATTGATATTTCCAGCCGCTATCCGTTTTCAATGTTTCTTTGCTGCCATCGGTATATTCCACCACGATCTGCATCAAAAATGCCCTTTGATCTCCATAATAGTGCTGCTGGCCATCAAATCCAATTCTCCCCTTATACCACCCATCGCCCAAAACAATACCAATTGCATTGTTTCCTTTCTTCAACAGAGCACTAAGATCATAGGCCTGATACTGAAGACGGTTTTTATAACTGGTCCAGCCCGGTGCAAAATAATGATCTCCAACCCTTGACCCGTTGATATGAGCTTCATACAAACCATTAGCCGTCAAATAAGCAGTTGCCCTCCGGATAGGTTTGCTGATCTGAATATCCTTTCTGAAATAAGGACTGGCTTTTGAAGTATCCTTACCCGCAACCGTAATCCATGAGGTCCAATCTGCAGCTTTAAGCCCCATTTGCCAGAAATGAACCGCAGACCAGGCCGAAGTATTGCCATGGTTATCCCTTACCCTTACCTGCCAGAAATACCGGGTATCCGATTGTAATGCCGGGCCGCCATAATTAACCAGAACAGATTGATCTGTTTGACGCGTCCCACTGGTCCAAAACATTTCCTTTCCAGCTTTGAGTTTTACACTGTCCATCC
The DNA here is from genome assembly GCF_032678445.1 of Pedobacter nutrimenti. GTDB lineage: Bacteria > Bacteroidota > Bacteroidia > Sphingobacteriales > Sphingobacteriaceae > Pedobacter > Pedobacter nutrimenti_A. The sequence continues at coordinate 46,480 of NZ_JAVTSQ010000004.1, read as the reverse complement.
CCACCCTGAGCTCATAGCTGGCTTGCAAAGTGTTTTTCAGAGAAGTAGACAACGCCCAGCTAAACCGCGGAACAGCACTATCTAAACCTATAGGATTATATTGATACTCTACAGTTTGATTTTTAACAGCCAGTTTTTGCGCAAAACTGTTTACGCTGAATAAAACCAGAACAACAAGGAAGAAACGGTGTTTTAGCAAAAGGTCCATGAGAACAAGAAATTTGGTTAGAAAATACAAGTATGCAAAGTATTTATGGAATTGCCATCCTGTACTGTCGGCTTCCTTATTTTCTCATTTTGCTATCAACAAACTCCCATTCGTTAATATGCGCAGTCTGATGTTCTTTTTTTACGATAGCGTCCAGACGTTTAATAATATCAGGATGCTGAGCTGCCACATTATTGCTTTCAGATCGGTCATTTTCTAAATCAAACAGCATCCATCCCGCACCAGGATTCTTCCGCATATTCAATTTTACACCTTTCCAGTTGCCCGTACGAACAGCCAGTTGCCCACCTTTTTCAGGATACTCAAAATATAAAAAATCATGTTTCTTTTGTGTCTTATGGTTACCTGTTAACGTTGGCAGTAGAGAGATACCATCGGTATGGTTCATTTTTGCCCCGGTCATATCCGCAAAAGTTGCCATCATATCATACTGGGCAGAAATCAGATCACTAACCGTATTGGCTGGTATTTTTCCAGGCCACCTCGCAATAAAAGGCTCCCGTATCCCCCCTTCAAAAACATCCATTTTTAAGCCCCTGAAATCTCCCACACTTTCAAAAAACCGGGCTTCCACCCCTCCGTTAAAGGTCGTACCATTATCGCTTGAAAACATAATTATGGTATTTTCATCCAGACCCAGCTTTTTGATTTCCTTCATGATAATGCCCACCTGGTCATCTAAATAAGTGATCATACCCGCATAAGTAGACAAAGGATATTTTGATGGAGCATAACCATTTTGTCCATAATAAGGACGCTCGTCAAATTTGCCAAGGTATTGCCCGATATATTGGTCAGGAACCTGCAAAGAAACATGAGGTATGGTATAAGGCATATACAGAAAAAACGGCTTTGATTTGTTTTTTTCAATAAAAGCCAAGGCTTTTTTGGTCATCATATCAGGCGCATAAACTTTTCCCTTATACCCATCAAAACCCTTATCTGTGGCTTTAGCAGAGTCCAGTCCGATCTGGACATTAAAATCTGTATTGCCCAGATTAACTTTACGATCGTTTTCCCATAAATGTGTAGGATAATAATTTTGAGCTTGTTTTTGATCCAGATAGCCATAATAGAAGTCAAATCCCTGGTTTAAAGGAGAACCCGTGGTATTGTTCATACCCAGCCCCCATTTTCCCGTCATCCCTGTAACATAGCCCACTGTCTTAAGCATTTTTGGTATAGTAAAAGTACCTTCAGGAAGAGGCATTTGCCCAGCCTCCAGGCTGTCTGCATTGCCGCCCATAGGATAATTCCCGCGGATATAGGAGTGACCTCCATGCTTTCCGGTCATCAGCATACATCTGGCGGGAGCACATACTGGTGTCCCGGTATAATGCTGCGTAAATTTCATTCCTTCCCTGGCCAAGCGGTCCAGATTTGGCGTTTTGATTTTTTTCTGTCCATAAGCGCCTAATTCTGCATAGCCCATATCATCGGCATAGATGTAAATAATATTTGGCTTCCCACCCGGGCGAAGGCGCTTCCCCTGCCCCAGCATGGAACCCGCATGCAGCATCAGAACAAACAGCAACAGATATATTTTTAACTTCTGCATTTTTCCGTGTATTAATGATCATTACGCTGATTTTTTATGCGCTCCAGCAAAGCGGCAAGTTCTTTAACCTTTTCAGGATATTTCTCTGCAAGATTGTCTTTCTCGGCCATATCATTTTTTAGATTGTAGAGCTGAGCAGACGGCGAATTTCCAGTTTCAATCCCAACCAGCTTATCATATGCCGGACCGGCACCAGGCGTAATATATTTCCAACCCTCGCTGATCACAGAAAGTGGTCCGCCTTGTAAAACAAGCGTCCTTCTGCCACTTTTATCTTTACCTAAAAGCGCAGCAAGCATATCCTCACTATCTCTGGCAAGCGTAGCCGGAAGTTGCTGACCCAGCAAAGCAGACATAGACCTTACCAGATCAATCTGAGAAACCAGAGCATTAGATACCCCAGGTTTTATTCTGGCTGGCCAGTTTACAATAAAAGGCATCCTAGTACCGCCCTCCAATGCACTGTACTTCCCTCCTCTCAGCAGCCCTGCAGGCGTATGGCCATTCAAACGGGTCACTGCTTCATCCTGATAGCCATCGTCCAGCACCGGTCCATTATCGCTGGTGAAAATAATGAGTGTGTTTTTTGCAATCCCCAACGCCTGCACCCGCCTCATCACTTCTCCAACTACCCAGTCCATCTGCAATATCGCGTCGCCCCGTGCGCCCAAACCACTTTTATCTTTAAACTGAGTACCCGGCATTCTCGGTACATGTGGCTCCGTTAGAGCCAGGTATAAAAAGAAGGGCTTGGTTTTGTGTTCTTCAATAAAGCCCTGTGCCTGGCTCAAAAAAGTATAAGAGAGTTCTTCATCTGCCCATCTGGCCGTCTGTCCTCCACTCATATAACCAATCCTTCCAATGCCATTCACAATAGTATTATCATGGCCCTGTCCCGGTGAGCTTTTCATTTTCAACAATTCCGGATGCTCCTTACCTGTTGGATCTGTTCCGATCTTGTGCTTATAATCCACAGCAATAGGATCATTTTTATCTAGTGCGACAACAGAATGGTTTTGCAGAAAAACGGTAGGTACTCTATCGGCTGTTGCCGGAAAAATAAATGAATAATCAAACCCAACCTCATTCGGGCCGGGTTTGATTTCGTTGTTCCAGTCTTTTTCTACCTGTGTACCAAGTCCAAGATGCCATTTACCAATAATTCCGGTAGCGTATCCCGCACCTTTAAATACCAAAGGCAGATTTTTTTGCCCTGTAGGTATGATCAGTGCCGCATCACCAGGTAAAATTCCAGTACCTTTTCTCCTCCAGGGATAATTTCCGGTCATCATCGCATATCTGGAAGGTGTACAGGTCGCTGAGGTAGAATGCCCGTTGGTTAGACGTAAACCAGTAGAAGCCAATCGGTCCAGATTGGGCGTATGGATCTTTGTGGCACCATAGCAGCTTAAATCTCCATACCCAAGATCATCTGCACAAATAAGAATCACATTGGGCTTCTCCTGCGAAAATGCATTCATGGTCAGGAAAACGGCGATAAAAAGGAATAGGAACTTCATATTTTATTTTAGATTAGGATTAATACTTACTTCAGATTGTGGAACAGGCCACAACTCATCCGTCCCGGTACGAAAAGCTTTTGAGGTCACATACCAGCGTCCATAAGGATCTGATGTTGTTCCCTTTTTCCTCAAATTAACGGCATTAGGAAAAGCAGCGCCATAAAAATCTCCGTTTAAAACCTGCCCGATAACTTTCCAACGCAATAAATCCCAATAGCGGAGTCCTTCCAGAGCAAGCTCATTCCTCCTTTCCCTGCGCAATATCGTCCGCAGAGCAGAAGGACTGGTTTCTGTTACCTTTGGCATATTAACCGAAGCACGACCTCTTACTTTATTAATGGTCTGGTCCAAAAGTGTCTGATCAATTGCAGAACCAGATTCTAATTTCGCTTCCAGATAGCTTAACAATACCTCAGCATACCTCACTATAGGCAGGTCAATACCCGAGTTTTGAAGATCACCACCAGAAAAAGCTTCGCTGTTAAATTTTTTAAGCGCAAAACCTGTACGTGTGGCCTGTTTTGATAAGGTCAATTGATCCGCTGAAGAAGCATCGTCGGGATTACTGTTGTAAATGATGTTTTTGAAGGCACGGCCATTATACAGCACGGTATACCTCAGCCTTGGGTCACGGTTTTGCCCCGGATCTGCAGCGTTGTATCGCGGATCTGTAAAGGAGAAAGGCGTACCATCGGTAAATTCATAAGATTCTACCAAACTGCCTAAAGGACATTCCAATACATATCCACCAAGCTTAGCCGGATAATTGTGCTGCAACATTGCATTTGGAGCAAGGTCCTGCAAATACTGAGTGGCAAAAAGAATCTCCCGGCTGCTTTCGTTTGTACCATTAAACAGACCTTCAAAATCAGGATCAATAATATTATCATTAACATCTATAATCTGCTTGTAACACGCAGCAGCATCTGTCCATTTTTGTTCTGCCAGGTAAGTTCTCCCCAGAAAAGCCAGGGCAGCCTGTTGGGTAGCCCTGCCACGTTCGGTTGAAGGCAAAGCACTTTGCTTTGGCAGCAAGCTGGCCACAGATTTAAATTCAGACTCTGCAAAAGCCTGCACCTGATCTTTTGTGCTTTTCGTTACCGTATTCGCTTCAGTTAATGACAGCGTTTTTTGCACAAGTGGAACTGCCCCGAAATATTGCGAAAGGTAAAAATACTGACAAGCCCTGATGAATTTGGCTTCTGCCGTCATTCTGGACAGCTTAGCCGCATCAACAGGCGCTTTACCAATATTTTCAAGAAAATAATTACACCTCGCTATCCGGCTGTAACTTAAGTTCCAATAATTGCTGAGATAGCTGTTGGTCGCCGTCAATGTTCCGTTGGTCAATTTGTTAAAAGCAGAATTGTCCCCCCGCCTGTCGTAGGCATTGTCTGTTGCCAGTTCCAGGTACAACAAACCATGGTAAGACCACCAGTCTGTTGCAGAATACTCTGCTCCGGTTGGGTTCACAGACATCTGGATATTACCACGATATACCCCTGTAAGGGCCAGCATGGTATTTTGTTCTGAAGTCCAGAAAGTTTCGCTGGAGAATTGGTCCAGAGGAGCCCTGTTCAGCTCTTTTCTGCATGAAGCAGTTGCCAGCAGAACGAAAATGCCCAGTATTATATTTTTATAGAATATTTTCATTTCCAAATCATTAAAAATTAACATTTAAACCCAAGGTATAAGCGGCCAGAATAGGATAATAGGACCCACTGGTATTGGTTTCCGGATCCCAGCCCTTTGGATACTTGCTAAAAGCGAGCGGATTTTGAGCAGTAACATACACCCGAAGCCCTTCCAAACCATATTTTTTGAGTTGTGGTGCAGGGAATTTATAACCAAGCTGAACATTCCTTACTTTAAGGTAGCTGCCATCAAGCATCCAGAAAGAAGAGGTCAGTGTATTTCCGGTACCGGTATTTGAAATGCTTTCCAGTCTGGGATACTTGGCATTTGGATCTGGATGAGCTACCGACCAATGGTTATCGGCCTGGTACCTTTGAATATTACCATTGCCATAAAATGCCCACCCGGCAAAATTATCCAGGTAACCATTTACATGACTGATGCCCTGCAGGAGCACAGACAGATCAAAGTTTTTGTAACTGGCTGACAAATTGAAACCATACGTGTATTTTGGAATCCGGCTGCCCAGGACCGTGCGGTCATAAACGGCGTCTACCTTTCCATCAGGTACACCGTTTGGACCGCTGATATCTTTATAACGGATATCGCCAGGCTGTACATTTGGATTGACTGCTTTCTGATTGGCATAATTGGCAATACTGTTCTGATCTGCAAATAAACCATCCGTCTGGTAGCCATAATAAATATTCATTGGATAATTAATAAAAAGAGACGAACCATTTCCAACCATTCCATTCGGTTGGTTGATATTTCCAACCCCCAGATCAAGTACCTTATTGTTTATGATGGAGAAATTTCCATTAATGCCATACGAAAAGGCACCGATGGTATTCTTATAATCCAGGGTAAACTCCCAGCCCTTATTACTCAGTTTCCCTGAATTCTGAACGCCTACACCAAAGCCCAGTACACTGGATACACTTGCAGCCGGACTCACCAGGATATCATAAGTATACCTGTCAAAATAGGTGGCGCTGAAATTCAGTTTCCCCTTAAACAAGGTACCATCTATCCCCAGATCTTTTGTTCTGGTCGATTCCCATTTGATGGTAGGATCTACCAGCGTCGTATTGGCAACACCAGTTGACAATGAACCTCCGATAGGATAATTATAACCAGAAGTAAATACATCCTGGTAAGCATAGTTTCCAATATTCTGGTTTCCCAACGTTCCATAAGAAGCTTTAATTTTAAGATCGGTTAACCAGCTGATTTTATCTTTTAAAAAGGGCTCATCTGAAATTCTCCATCCAATAGCCCCCGCAGGGAAAGGAGCATATTTAGAATTTGCAGGGAATCTGGAAGAGCCATCGTATCTTAAGGTAAACTCCGCAAGGTAACGGTTGGCATAGTTATAGTTCAGCCTTCCAAAATAAGAATCCAGGGTATATTCAGCTGCAGTCCCGCTGTTCTTCTGTGTACTGGCATCTCCTGCATTTAATTGCGTTAAAATATTGCTGTTAAAGCCGGTACGGTTAGCAGAAAAACTACCTGAACTATTATATTCATAAGAGTGACCCGCAAGAATCCCCAATTCATTCTTCCCAAATTCTTTTTTATATTCAGCCAGTTGCTGGAAGGTTTTATAAGAATTGTTTAAGGTACTTTGATTTAAACTCCCGGGTCCGAGCGTAACCGTGCTGTTTAATCGCTGGCTGGCTAAAAAGCGCTGGTCTTGACCAGTTAATTGCGTATAACCACCTATCAATGAAAGTTTGAGGTCTTTAATCACCTCCCAGTCTAACTTCAGGTTTGCCAAAAGGTCCGTTTGCCTGTTTTTGTAAAAAGAGTCGTTATCAAAATAAGAAACCGGAGTACCTTTGGCCACAACGCCAAGTCCATAGTCACCATTGCTCAGCCGGTTTGGATAAATAGCAGGAACCCTGATCACCTGACTAATATTGGTCAGCATATCTGTCCAGTCGAGCGTAGCCGGAGGCGCTGGCTGATTATCTACATATTTAGCCCCAAACAAACGGGTGGTAAGTTTCAGTTTCCGGCTGAAATCATTGGTCATATTCAGACGCAGATTATAACGGGTATAATCATTTTTTTCCACAATGCCATTTTGATACAAATAGCCCGCAGATAGCAAATACGTTGTACTTTCTGTATTATTGGAAATGCCCAGGTTATGAGCCGTCTGGAGCGTTGATTTTTTAAAAACATCCTTGACATAGTTCTCATTAGGATAATTGTCCGGATCAGAGCCGTCCTTGAATTTTTGGATCTGCGCCTGTGTATAAGTACCTGGCAAAGCCTCATTCAACAAACTTGCATATTCCCAGGAGTCTACAAAATCAGGATAAGCAGTAGCCCGTTGTAAACCTGCATAGCCATTGTAATTGATCTTTAGCTTTCCTTTTGAAGTGGCACCTGTTTTTGTGGTGACAAGAATAACCCCGTTTGCTGCCCTCGAACCATAGATTGCAGCCGTTGAAGCATCTTTAAGCACAGAGATACTGGCTACGTCATTCGGGTCTATATCATCAAAGGAATTAACTGGAATTCCATCAACCAAAATAAATGCACTTGATGTTGAGCCAAATGAACCCACGCCGCGAATTTGCATCGCTGCACCGCTTTGTCCAGGCTGGCCGCTTCTTTGTATAAGGGATATCCCTGGCATTTGCCCGGTCAGGGCATTGGACAGGGAAGTTACCGGACGATCATTAATATCCTTCGCGCTTAATTGCGATACCGATCCGATAAGGTTTGCTTTTTTCTGGGTACCATAGCCCACAATCACCACATCACCCAGAAGAGATACTACAGGCGACAATCTGATCAGCATTTGCTCCCCTGACTCTGCATTTAAATCTATACTCTGATACCCAATGAAAGACACAGTGATGATAGAGTGATCAGGAATACCTTTCAGGCTAAATAAACCATTGATATCAGAGGTGGTACTTACATTGCTGTCTTTTACTTTTATACTTGCCCCCGGCAATGGACCACCCGTTTCATCAACAATCTTACCTCTAATATCCATCTTGAAGATAAGGGGAAATTGATTTATAAATGTTGGTATTTTAGCTTTGATGATAATGGTCTTGTTGTTGACCACATAATCTAAGGGCTGGTCTTTAAACGTGGCTTCTAACACAGAACTGATATCCTGATGGTCTGCAACGATATTGACCGGTCTGGAATTCCGGATAATATTATTGAGAAAAATAAATGTATAACCGGTTTGCTTTCTGATCTTTTTCAGAACCTCTTTCAGGTTGGCATTTTTTTCGTTTAAACTTATATTCTGACCGGAGGCAGCAATACTCATTTGCAGAAACACAAATGTGATCAAAATAAAAGTTAGTGAAATCCTCATAATCAGATATCGTTTTAAATCCGGACGGACATAGTTTGTCCAGCCCATAATATGTTTGAAATTCATATATTTGGTTTGTTTAATTGGTTTATAGATTGATAAGCTGTAGGCTGCAATTAAATTGGTCAGAGGCGTTCCACCGCCTTTGACCTTCATGCAAGGTTTAAAATTTTAACGACTGACGATTAACCTCCTTCCTTCTATTTTGAAATTTAACCCTGTTGTAAGATGTAATACACTTAATACTTTGTTAACGTCGGAGAACTTAGAAACAGATCCACCAATCTGAACATCCCCCAGCTCTTCCTTATAGTCTATGTCAACACTATACCATCTGGCCACTTTTCTTAAGGCAGTCTTCAGATCATCGTTGTCAAATACAAAATATCCATTTTTCCAGGCAATCGCTTCTTCCGCATCTACATGTATAATCTGAAATTTGCCCTTGCTGAATTCTGATTGCTGACCAGGTTCAAGAAATGCGGAACCTTCAGTTCCCTTTTTAGAAACCTTCACACTACCTTCAAGCAGTGTGGTTTTTACAAGATGCTCATTTTTATAAGCATTTATATTAAAATGCGTTCCAAAAACTTCTACCTGCTCTGTTTCCGTCTTTACTAAAAACCTTCTTTGTTTATCTTTTGAAACCTCGAAATAACCTTCACCCGTCAGTTCCACTTCCCTTCTTGTAGTATTAAAAACAACCGGATATTTTAAGGAAGAACCTGCATTGAGCCAAACTTTAGTGTTGTCTTCCAGAATAATCTGATATTGACCACCCAGTGGAGTTTCAATAGTATTGTATTCCGTTGAACCCATTGAATTTTTTCTATCTGACATTTTATACAGCAACTGTCCATCAGACAATTTAACAATCTGTATACCCGAATTTTTAGCCAGCTGACCATTATGAGTTTCATCAAGAACCACTTTAGTACCATTGGAAAGGGTAAGGATTGCCTTATTGCCACCCGGAAGAATATTTTCAGCCCTAGAGGATGTTTTAAGTGTCTGGCTAGTTCTATAGGCTCTATAAGAATAAAATCCTGCCGTGAGTACAATTAGAATTGATGAAGCGATTCCAAGTTTCCAATACAAAGAACGTTCCTTGCTCTGCTTTTGAACCTCAGACAGCTGCGTTCCCGAACGCGCTACTAAGCGATTCCAGATAACTTCTTTTGCTTCATTAAGCCCTTGATCCTGAATATGGTCTTTGTTACCTTCTTTAATATACCAGGTTTCCAGTGCAATCAATTCTTCTCTGGTGCAATTGCCCTCCAGATATTTACCCAGTAAATTTTTAAATTCAGCTTCTTCCATATCATTTATCTTGCCTTCTTATATCTATGACGTATAAGTAATGCCATGGTATGAGAAATTTTTAAAAAAAATATCCGTAAAGGATAACAACCAGAACAACATTGATTTTCATCCTTAAAATTTTAATGGCATTACCTATCTGACTTTTTATCGTATGTTCGGTAATCCCCAGGCGATCAGAGATTTGCTTATGAGACAAATGTTCTTTCCGGCTCAAAAGAAAGACCTCTCTCATTTTTTTAGGAAGCCGCTTGATTTCATTTTCAATCAGGCGTTCAAGTTCTCTCTCCCGAACACTATCATCGGTAATCAAATGATTCTCCTGCAAAGTTTGATTAAAAGATTCCAGGTACCTGGCCGCAGTTTGCTGATGCCTTATCGCATCCAAAACCATATTTCTTACCGACCTGTATAAGTAAGCAGACAAAGAGATCTGAAAGTTCAAGGTAGGTATAGCCTGGAGTAAATTATAAAAAAGATTCTGTACAATATCTTTTGCTTCCTCTTCATCATTAAGCATTTTCTTTGCATGAAGATAAAGCACAGACCAATAACGATCATAAATTTGCGTAAAAGCGATATGGTCACCTTCTCTGGCCAAGTCAATGAGCTCCGGATCAGAAAGGTTCTTATAGTTGTACATCAGAATAGCATTATATTAATTCTAGCTCTTTTTAATTTGAGAATGTTACTGTATGTACGGATCAAATACTTCAAACAAATATATATAATAATTTATTATTTTATTAAACAACCAATTGCCCCATATACACACTCGTACTTACCTGATCTCCTTTCACATTTACATAATGCATCCATCCATGCAACACATCATCAACATAGCTCCCCGGCAATTTCAACGTAACTGCCCGATCTGATCGTGCAGCAACATTTTTAAAAGTCATAAACTTCTTTTTGTTGACATTATACACTACGAAACCAGCCCGATCTGAAGCATTGCAAAAGACAGATAAAGGCCCATTTTCCCAGGTGATATGCAAAGTAGAATCCATTTGGAGAACAACACTCCTGATGAAAGAAACAAGCAATTCCCCCCTGCTTAAAATTGCCTTAGCAAAATCAATGCTGAAACCTGTTTCATCCTGAACAACAGCCTCTCTTATATGATAGGAAACCGCACCATTCATCGGCGTCTTAGTACCTGTATAGACCTGATAGCCCACATTGATCAATTTCTGCAAAGGCCGTAACCACCCCACCACCAAAGCAAATATCGCCCGCCTGTTTTGCTGCGCAACACTTGCAGGTTTGGTAATCTTTTCCGGCAGACTACGCATATAATCTACCCCCCGGTTAGTGGCCCCCACTACCGGACCAATCTTTCCCGAGAATGAACCCGTGATTCCGTTTTTATATTTAGCCATGATTTTTCATTTGATTGATTTAAAAACAAATCCGGCGGCCTGTTCAGCCACCGGATCAACACCAGAATTAAAGTACAGGACTCATTCCCACGTAAGCACTATTACTCACCACCTTTCCATCCAGGCTCGTAAAAGCCATCCAGAAATGCGCATCATGCCCTATCCAGGCCGCAGGCAACTGCAGCGAGTAAGTTAAAGCACTACGTGCAATCACATTACGGATAGTCGTATACTTCTTCAACGTCGGATTATAAGCCACAAAAGTAGCCCGGTCGGTCAGATTACCCACCTCCGAATCCACCAAAGCACCCCAGTCAAAGACCATCTTACCCGTCCCAGCCGTAGCCGTAATACCAGGCCCCTGCGGCTCCTCCAGATCACCCACACTCAAGATCACCTTTGGATAATCCACTTCATAATTAGGCGCCGTACCAGTCACCGCAAATTTAAGATGATACCCTGTAGCCGCATTAACCGGCGTTACACCCTTAGTAAAAGACTGATACCCGATTTCCAGCACCCTTTTTAAAGGCTTTAAAAAAACAGTAATCAAAGCAAAAACAATCTGTTGATTCAACTGAGCCGTCGTCGGCTTTCTGTTCGGAGTAATATCCGGTAAACTTTTCATGTGGAATATCCCATTCCAGACACTTCCAATAACCGTCCCGATTTTTCCTCTGAAGGGACTTAATATCCCTTTTTTATATGTTCCCATTTCTTTGAGATTTTATAGTTAAACATTTTTGTGAATTATGTAATCACTCCGCCTGCAGGACTCGCAGTACCTGTGCACCGGTACCACTTTTCTAATTACAGAAGCAAACATAAACCACTAATATTTAACCACCTAGAGCCCAAAGCACTTTGTCAGCGTTTGACAGTGATTTTGTCAGTCTTTGACATACGTAGGTACCACAGGACTGATTTTTCCACTGTTACATTTACTCAAAATATTCATTATAGAAGCGAAAATTAAGGCCAGACGGCTTTGGTTCGTGGAAGAAAAAAACCTTTAATACAATTTGAATTCCTTACACAAATTTGAATATGGCTTTTATTATATATACCTGCTCCGGGAAAGGCTGGGCCACCTTCTGTAAATACACCTTTCACTGAATCAAACAATCGAAATTCACTATACCCTTTTGAGTTCACATCTGAGCTAAATTGGTTTAAAATTCCGTTATGCATAAATTCTATAGTGGTACAATCCAATTCACGCATCAGTTGATCCTTATGAAGATCATGTTTTACGTCTTTATTGACTGGTAAAGGAACCCCTGCCTTATAATGCTTGTCAGATAACAATCTGTAATAAGCTTTTATCACTTCAATATACTTCGTATCGGTGAAATCACAACAATGACCTGGTTGAATAATTGCTCCAATTACAGCAGGATTTTTTAATTTACCCCTTTTCTTTTTATCCTTCGCCCATACCAGAGCTCGTTCATAATTATTTTCCCAGAAATACATGCCGTGGCCAAGCCAATCAAAGGCTTCTTTACTAGACTTGATTTTACTAGAGCTATTTAATAAAGAATGACAGTCAGATTCATCGCAGCCATGAAAACCAAGAATAAAATTTGGTCTGTCATTATACATGCTGCGCCTCAGCAAACCTTGCCAGGTTTGGATAGTTTTTAGTGTATTTCCCCTTTTTATTTAGAATACCCGCACTTACCAAGGATTGCAAAGCCTCTTCTTTAGTCGTTTCTCTCTTTAATTCGTCTTTAACAAGATTAATAAGTCTTTTTACGTCTTTATCACTCATGATCATCTCTTTATCAATTACACAAATTTAATAAATACAATTACATATCTCACCAATACCCTGTAAAACAGTTAACTTAACGAAAAAGCCTATACTGAACCAAAGAAGATTTCAAGTAAAGCTATTTCTACCTTATTTTTCCACTCCCCAATCACCCCCCCCTCCAGTCTGCACCCAAGAAAAATAGGATTTCATGATGGAACCTCAGAATCTGCAAGATTCAGCGACATCAGAAAACCTATTTTTCACAAAAAAAGCCGCAAGAATTTCTCCCCGGCTTATTTAAATATTAAAATTGATCTTATTCCTATACTAAAGCTTGAATTTCAGCTATAACGATTGAATGAGGCTGAGAGGTAATTTAGTCGACTCTGCAATAATGTTCCATTCAATACCATTTTGCTTCAGTATCTGCGCAATTTGTTTTTTCTCTGCTAGAGCTTTTCTTTTTTCAGCTATTAACTTCTTCTCCCCCTCTTTTAATCCCTCGTGTTTTGCTCTTGCCAATAATAATTCTTCTATACCCATTGTTGTCGTTTTTTCAGTAATGGTTTGTATATCCTGTTCAAAGATATTGTTAATTTCCTCTGTTTCAAAGTTTACATAGAACCTTAAAAAGTTCATGATCTTCGTAATTTTATGTTCCGGATAACCCTTAGCATGCAACGCTTTTACAATCGTTAGTTTAAGTTCTCTTAGAACCCTGTCCCTTTCAACATCAGTTCCCAGTTTTTTCCCACAAAAAGCAGTTTTCGCACTAAGCACAACCAATGCAAAAGGATTATCGCTGGCCAACAGGTCCTCGTCTTTTTGCTGCGAGATTTTCAAGGTATTGAATTGGTAAAATAATCGGGTACCCATAAAGTTTCTTTCATAATGGTTGATCCGGTCAAGCGTTGTAGACTCAGTAAAAATCACAAAAGCAGTAATGGGTTTTTGATACTTATCCAAAATACGGTAGTAGTATAAAATCAATAATATCTCTTGCACTCGGATAAATAAAACAAAGGAAGTCTTCGAATACATCTTCAAGTATCCCCTTCCATAATATGTCTGCTTTTTTTGCCATTCGTTTTTCGTTGGTTAAGCAAACTTATACAGAGATATTTAAAATAAAAAATATTAACCAATAAAATCAATAAATATAATACAAAGAAATATTCAAGCACTATTTACACCCAAACAACACCCCAACTCTGCTCCCTACCCAATCACCCCCCTCCAGTCTGCACTCAAGAAAAATAGGATTTCATGATGGAACCTCAGAATCTGCAAGATTCAGCGACATCAGAAAACCTATTTTTCACAAAAAAAGCCGCAAGAATTTCTCCCCCGGCTTATTCAAATATTAATGCTTATCTTAAAGTTATACCAGTGCCTGGATTTCCTCGATAGGGAGTTTAGTCAATTCAGCAATCTCTTCAATATGCATACCTTTAGTTTTTAACTTCACAGCCATTTCCCTTTTTTCCCGCTCCGCTTTAGCACGTTCCAGTTCCGCACCGATTTCAATACCACGCTGCTCACCCTGCTTCTGCCCACGCTGCTCCCCCCTCAACTCCGCAGACTCAAGAGCACTGTAGTTATCACGCTTAATCTTTAAACTTTCCTGGTACGCATTCATATCTTCCGGGCTTAAATTAATGACCTCTGCCAATTGGTATACAGATTATTTATTATCGAAACCTTTTATATCTGCAGCAATTACATCAATTATGGTTTGATTTGATTTCTTAGAAATTAAATGAATATAATGGTCTTGATTTGCAGGATCACCTATTACAATTAAGCTATTTGTATAGGTTTTATCATCTCCCTTATCAAACATTTTTGAGAACAACTTACTCCTATATTGTTGAGGGCTGAGGTGAGCCTTATTTTTATTCCTGTCAATATGTTTATTGTCACAATAGCAATATAGCACGACATTATTATCTTCTAAATATTCTTTTATACAAGCAGATATCTGAAATAATGTGCTCGCACTATTAAACCCATTTCTTTTATCATCAACCAAGGTGATAACTAGATCTATAATGTCAATATTATATGTAGCAGGAAGAACTTCTTGATTAAAAAGCGAAAACTGGATGAAATATTCATGCCCCTCCTTACCAGTAAGAGGCACTACTTTTTCTAAACTCATTTAAAAACGAGCTATTTATTAGGAAAATAATTGAATTTAGATGCAATTAAAGCCTCTTTCTTAGCATCTTTATCTGCTTGAAGCTTTCTTACAAGATTTAACAAACCCTGAGAAGGTTTTTTTATATACAATACTTTGGTTGTCATAACGATACAAATATAATCTTTTGTGCTATACTATACAATTCTTTATAGATTACACAAATCTAGCAAACACAATGAGGTATCTTATCAACGACCTTCAAAACAGTTAACTTAACGAAAAAGCCCTCTCTCAACCAAAGAAGATTTCAAGTAAAGCCATTTCTGCCCTATTTTTCCATTGCCCAATCACCCCCCACTCCAATCACCACCCCTCAAGTCTGCACCCAAGAAAAATAGGATTTCATGATGGAGCCTCAGAACCTAGAAGGTTCAGCGACATCAGAAAACCTATTTTTCACAAAGAAGACTTCAAATATAACCACTTCCTCCCCACCCTCCTCACCACCCACTTCCCCTTCACCTCACTCTTCCTCCTATAAAACGTCCGCTCCTCCATAAAAAGAAACTCCATAGCCTGCCTGGCCGTCAACCATTCCTCCTCAACAGGCGAACCCTCAGTTTCCGGCCCAACCCTAACCAGAATCAAACACACCTTACTTTCCAACAAATCCACCTTTCCCTCTAACCGAAGCAAGACGTCTAAAATATCTTGAGGTAGTGGCAGCATACAATTACACACAATACAAGTCTGCACCCAAGAAAAATATGTTTTCATGATCAAGCCTCAGAGCCTGTAAGGCTCAGCGAGATCAGAAAACATATTTTTCAAAAAAGACTATTGCTTACTCACAACCCCAGGCCCCGAAGCCACTTCAGCATCACTCGTAAACCCTTGGTCATTGATGTAATCCTGCAACGTAGGATACACAGAAGAATCAAAAATCACCTTACAAGGCACCGAACCCGCAACACCACAACTCGGCGTAGAACCCGTAGCCAGCGTCCAGTTGGCCGCATTCCTCGCACCAGTAGACGTACCCAAATTGTACGTATAAGCAATTAAACCCGCCCTTTGAACAGACGCTGCTTTGTTAAAAGCAAAAGCTGCGGTCAATCCGCCAGCACACAGCACGACCATTAAAGCCGCCTTAAACGATTTTTTCATGTTAATGAATTTTAAAGTAAAAAATTAATTGATTATATATTCAATCCGTGTCGCGCGCCACAAAGAATATTCAGGAAGAAACAAGCGGGTACCAGAACCACTGGCACCCGCAGGTATTAACCGACAACACCAAAGCCGGGGCTAACCAGGCCACGAAAGGCTGCAGTGTTTATTTTAATTCGAAATGTAAATGGGTAACCGAGATGCGTAGTTTTCATATATAAGAGTTGTTTAATTTAGTATACCTAAAGATACCACTCAAAAAACAACACACTGCACTCAAATGAGAGCCCACCAAAAAAATAAAAAAATTTCACAACAACCTTCTGGCGATCAGATCCGCCCTAACACGCCTTAAAGTAGCCAAAGATAAATGCAGATGGCTGGCAATATAAATATCTGTAATATATCTACCCGGAGGCAGCAGCATAGGGAACTCCTTATAAAAAGCAAGTACCCTTTCCTCCCCTGTTTTACTAATCATTTCATTACGGGCCAAATCTTTCTCCTCAAAACTCTCCTTGGTAAACATAGCCAGTTCCTGCATTCCGCCAACCTGGGCATAACCATTCTGCATTTGATCATAAGTAATCTCCAACACACAAGTATCCTTAAAGATCATCAGGTTGTACTTAGATTTCTTATGGTTCAGAAAACCATGACCAGCCATAATACTGCCAGGCCCCAGAATCTTGACCACCCTAAGGTCACCTGCTTCAGTAAAGTAATAAGCAATCATAAAACCAGAAGTGATATAATAAGCACTTTTGGTAATTTCTCCTTCTTTATGGATCACGTGAGTCTCCAGGCATTGCTTGGCCACCATTACCTCCTTCAGATAATGATCAAACGGTTCGCCCAGGTTCTTGACTTTCCTAAGCATTTCCAGAAGTTGAGTCAGGGTATTAGAATCCAATGAAATGATTTCCATCAGTTCCTTTTTAGTTTTTTCGAGTTTCATTAATTTAATAGGTTTAGTTTTTTAGAATAGATCGTTAGTTTTTAATTGTTTTGTTTAGTTGTTGGGATATTCAGTTACACTCAGTTCCGCCTTCCCGTTTTTATACAGCAATAACAGATTTTCCATGCTGATCTTTTTGATGTCTTCCGGATATTGCAAATTGAAAGCTTCAATAAACCTTAATGGCGAATTAAAAGCACATCTCAGCTGAAGCCGCACCTCATTTTCCTCATGATTGCGGAGCATCACACTCACCTCAATAAGTTGATCCCCATGAAGCGCAGCTTCAACACCCTCTTTGCTGGTAATGAGATTAGCATGAGTCCAGAAGTACTGGACCAGGTCACTAGTTTTGATCATAAAATTTGTATTTGGTTAGATTTATAATAATTCTTGTCAATATTTTGATTTTTTAGAGGATTAAAAAAGGGATATGAACCCTCACCGGTCTGCACCCAAGAAAATATGATTTCATGATCAAGCCTCAGAACCTAGAAGGTTCAGCGCGATCAGAAAACATATTTTCCCACTTCAGCACCCTGTAATTCACGTTTCAAACCCCTTTCTGTACGCCTTAGCGGTCTCGCCATTTCTCTGTTTAAACCACCTGCTGAAATAGGGCAAATCGCTAAACCCCAGCAACTCCGAAATCTCCTTAACCGAATGCCTCGTATACTGCAGCAAATACAAAGCCTCCCGATAAATCCTGTCCTGCAGCAACTCATAAACCGATCTCCCCAAATAAGCCTTCGCAAATCTGTTCAAAGCATGAATGCTGGTATCCATTTTAACCGCATACACAGAAATATCCCGGTTGTACCGAAAATCCAGTTCAATCAAAGATTGCAAAACCTTTAATCGCTTAAAGGCCGGAGGCCAGTAGTCTAAATCGAATAGTCTAAAGCGCTCTGTATAAGTATTCGTTTCCTGCAACATGATATATGCCCCTAATAACCAGATATAAAAGTTCTGGCCAACACAGTATCATTAAGCACCAGATGCTGTTGGTCCTGCAAGTAAAGTAGAACGTTTTTGATGATATATTTCATTTTAGTAGGTAATCAAATAGTTAAAGGAAACCCCTCACAATTACAAATCTAAAGACCAGAAGATCAATAAGATTGAGTATTACTTCCAAAAAATTGTGTTTAAACACCCTGTATGACCATCACCAGATTCTCATACCGTTCCCCTGCAGTTTGCTACAGAAAATTCACCTTCCAAAAGCAACACTCCGTAATCCAATGGCGATACTTACAAAAAGTCAGCAATATTAGTTAGTCAGCTCCAGAACGAATATATTTGTACATATATTCTAGTACAAATGGACCTAATTAAAACAATAGAGAGATATAAGTATCTTGGTATCGATGATGTGATAGACCATGAGAAGTTCAATCTCATCTCTATTGTGCACCACTCTACCAAAATTGAGGGGTCAACCTTAACCGAAGTTGAAACCCAAGTACTCCTTAATGAGGGACTTACACCTAAAGGCAAACCGGTTCAGGACACTTTTATGGTTACTGATCACTATGCCGCATTGCAATTTGTGTTAAAACAGGCAAAAGCAAAAAGACCGGTTTCAACAGATCTCATCCAGGAAATCAATTCATTAGTAATCAGAAATACCGGAAGCGTATATAATACCATGTTAGGCATCGTAGATGCCAGGACAGGTGCATTCAGAAAAGGAAATGTAACTGCTGGATCAACTTACTTTCCTAACTATGACAAAGTAGAAAAGCTGACCAACAATATGGTAGCTAAGATCAACGAAATGATGATCCCAGACATTTCAATGGACGATCAGATCAATCTTTCTTTTGATGCTCATTTTAATCTGGTAAGCATCCATCCTTTTTATGATGGCAATGGACGGACATCAAGATTAATAATGAACTATATTCAGGCATGTTATGGACTTCCATTAGCTATTGTGCACAATGAATCCAAGGCTGAGTATATTCAAGCCTTGATAGATACCCGTGAAAAAGAGGATTTAAACATCTTCCGCGCTTTCATGACTGATGAATATAAAAAGTCTCTGACACAGGAGATCGAAAAATTCCAAGAGATGACCAAACCCAAAAAAGGAGGCAAAGGCTTCAGTCTGATGTTTTAGAACACACCATCTTCCTGAACTCACCCGGGCTGTAGCCAGTTCTCTGCTTAAAACACTTGCTAAAATGAGCCGGATCACATACCCCAAGCTCAAAAGTGATCTCCTTAGCCGTCAATGTTGAATGCATAAGCAGTAACACTGCCTCCCGGTGAAGCCTGTCCTGCATCATCTGATACACAGATTTCTTAAAGTAACACCGCGTTAACCGATTCAACCGTTTTAAAGAAATATTTAACCGATCGCAATACAACTCAGGGCTTCGCCAAGTTTTATAATAAATCTCAATTAAATCCTGAAGCTCATTAACCAGTTTCACATCATTAGGTACAAAGCCGGAAGTGAAAACCGAAGTATGATTGCGCTCTATATCCGTTTGCATAACTTCCTAATCAAATCCGCTTCGGCACCCGTGGTATCGGCTTATAATCAATGATAAAATCAATCATCCCATCCAGTTCCTTCAATACCAGATGAACAAGTTTCAACCGAAAAACATCAGGTTCCTGTCTTCCTTGACCAATACCCGTTAATTCAGGATCAAAACGAACGATCAGATCCAAACCCATGCCCTGCCGGAGTTTAACAAGGATGATTCTAACCCTGATCAAATTTTTAGCAGCTTGCTTTTGAGTATTGCCCGCAATAATGTCAAAGATCTCTGTAGTTAGCGTATAATGCGCATGCGTAAGCCGTTCGGAGAAAAAAGGACCGATGGGTTTACGGGTGTTCCCTATTTCCAGAAGTAAGGACAGGAAGAGTTCAAATCCGGTTTTTTGAAGATATTTAGTCATAGGTAGAGATGTTAAACTAAGGTTATTGATGTTTTGATATTCGTTAGTTAAGGTTTAATTACTTGTTTTAATCCCCAGACCACCCCGCCCAATGGGCACCCCTCCTTAAGGCAAGGAGGGGAATTGTATGGAGTCTAAATCGAATAGTCTAAAGCGCTCTGTATAAGTATTCGTTTCCTGCAACATCCTTTTACTTTTTATTAGGCACCCAGGTACAAGTCACATCAAGCAGTTTGTTTTCTATGACATAGATCAGGATGCTCACCGCTGTTTCCTCATCTAAGTCTAAAGCCACTGCAACCTCTGGTAGCGTAAATGGTTTCCCTTCCACATGATCCAGGAAAGCTTTGACCAATTCTTCGGGTATAAAATTCTCTTTCATAAACTGCGTTTTAAAATTCGACGATACACCAGATTCAGTTCCAGGAAGATTTCTTCCAAAGGCTGGTAATTAATGAATTGCAATATGCGATGTAAACCCGCTTTGATTTGTAACAGAACAGACTGGTGTACATTCAACTCCATACCGGATTTTTCAGGCACTGGACCATATTCCTTAAGTAAGGCGAAAGTTCTGAACAGCAAGGAAGAAATAAACTTTTTAATCACCGATTGTTTATATTCCAAGTCTTCTTCCTGAGATAAGACCAGATCAAAGAGATAACCGGATAAACCTCGGTAAGCTAGATCAACTCTGACATTCACCGCAGCAGGAACATCAAGGGAGTGGTTTTCCAGATCATCCAGAAGTTCGACGAAGAGTTGTATGTTGTATTTTAATCCTTGTTTGTTTTTCATAATTCGTATGTTATGTCGTTATTACCTCCAAGTCATTTTGCCCCTCTCTGGCTGTGCCATCTCTCCCCGGAGGGGCGAGAGGTAGCGAGTGTATTATAGCGAGTGTTTTAGTAAATATGCTATGTAAGCACCATGCAACCTCTCTCCTTTTCAAGGAGAGATGCCCACAGGGCAGAGAGGATTAAAACCCTTCCCTTTTCATAAACCCCAGCATCGGATCCAGCCACTCGCTCACAGGCAGTCTCTGCGTAAACCCATGATTCCCCTTCGGAAACAAGTGCAATTCCGCATCTACCCCATTCTTCTGTAATGCCTGATAAAATACAATGCTGTTGTTCACATCTACAATACCATCA
Source organism: Pedobacter nutrimenti (assembly GCF_032678445.1). Lineage (GTDB taxonomy): Bacteria > Bacteroidota > Bacteroidia > Sphingobacteriales > Sphingobacteriaceae > Pedobacter > Pedobacter nutrimenti_A. Next base: position 25,378 of record NZ_JAVTSQ010000004.1, on the reverse strand, counting down.
TCACCACAATGCGTCAAATAAGTAGGCGGAGTTTCCTTAGTTACCTGCAATTCATTAGAGAAAAAATCCACTTTTTCCTTCGAAGGCTCCATGCCCAATAAATTAATCTTAGATCCCATATGCGTCAACTGATCACTCATACTGATCACAGGATAAACCAGGATCATAAAATCTGGCCGAAGGTTGATGTTATCTTTATTGGGGATATAGCTTTTAGAGAAATGGGTACCTAAAGTTGAAGCTAAATGCCCTCCTGCACTGTATCCTATTACACCGACCTTAGCCGGATTGAGGTTCCAGTTCACCGCATTAGACCGAATCACTTTCATTGCCTGCTGCGCATCCATCAATGGGCCGAAGCTTTTATCTCTCATGGTCTCCTTTTTTGGCAACCGATATTTAAGTACAAAGGCAGCAATCCCTTTTTCTGCAAAGGCTTTGGCAATGGCGATACCTTCTTCTTCAAAAGCTAAAAAGCCATAAGCTCCTCCCGGGATGACCAGTACTGCTGTTCCCGTAGCTTTTTCTTTAATGGGTAGATATAGGGTCAAGGTTGGCTCTTCTTCTTTGGAGAGTTTTATGGTACTTCCTGGAATAGTATCCGGGTAGAGCGGCAGCACTTGTTGTGCTACCGCAGTATACCCTACCATTAAAAAGAGCATCAGAGTTAATATTTTAGTTTTCATGAGTGATTTATTCTAAAAGTTCAATTGGTATTTGTATAGATAATGATCATAAAGGGCATATAGGGATTGACCGTAGATTTTAAAGTCACGAACTTTAAAGCCTCGAAAATCTGGCAGGTAAAAGCTAAATTGATACTTCCCGTCTTTCACCGCATAGACATCAATCATAGATACATCCTTGATCATATAATCCGTTTCATTATTCGCCCTTAAGGCAGATTGCACGAACAGGTATTTTTCATTTGCACAGGCTCGTTTATTGACATATAAGGGTGGTGCAGCCATGGTGATTTCGCCTGAAGATTTAATCCTGGCCACTTTAATCTGCGCATGGCTGATCGTATCAATGGTTTTTCCTTTATACAAAAGGTTTAAATTACTGTCTGCACATAGAAATTGATTCCGGTAATAATACACATAGATCATTTTTGATGATCCAGGAATTTTGACCATTTCCCCATCTGTACAGAACATTCCATCAACCTGTTTTTCCAATAAGCTAGTTGCTTTCAAAGAACCAGGTTTAATACTCTGTTTAATCAATTTATTACCCAATCCATTATAAACAGAACGCAAAGCAAATGAGTTTTTAGTCAGAGGAATTCCACCAGTAAAATAGGTAGTGGAGTTCAATTGCTTAGACAAGTGACAGTCTGAAACACTGCCTCTCAAAATAACTGGCTTAACTCCATCTAAAAAATAAAAGAAAGGTGAATCTATCTGGATAAAAGAGCCCTTACTAACCTGCATCTTTTCAAAACCAAAAAGATTAATTTCCTGATAATTTACCATAGAGGTATCTACTTTTGAAATTCTGCCAGGGACAATATTATTCCCAAAATAAATAGCACCATTACTTGTACCGGCGATATACCAGATATTATATCTAATGTCTTGAGAAATTACTCCAATCAGTTTATGAGAAGGAAGCAAACGAATAAATCCATTTTCAGCCGCATGCCCTTTATTGGAAATAAAGTACAGGATGACAATAAGAGAGGTACTTCCAATTAAGCAAATAATCAAGATTTTTAATCGTTTTATAGTCATACGAAATATCACAAGAGGCCTGACACAAAAAGTCAGGCCTAAATCCATTATTGAAAAAATTGACGCAAGGGTGTCACACAAATTGGACCCGCCGGATATGGAACCTCCCAAATTGGCTTAAGAACTCCACCTGCATAAGCGGTACATTGAGGACCTGTATAATTTGTCTTACAATCAGTATTAACTTGAACAATATCACAAAATGGATTTGTTGCACTGCCTAAATTAATTGAATACCAGGGCATAGACGTACTAGCTGGTTTAAAAGCAAATGAACTACCAATCGCAATTAACAACACTGCGGTCATTAATAATTTTCTTAATTTCATGTATTTAGTTATTTAAATAAATGCTTACATTACAGGGCGCAAGCCTTCCCTCTTACTGCAGATAAGGTTTTTATATTTGAAGGATATACCAGTATCCCAATCGCTCCAAGAATCACAAATCCAATGTTAAAGATTAAATGCTGTGTCCAGGTCATGTTTTGTAAAACACCGCCACAAGAACAAGGTATATATGGACTAAACTTCAAGATTATCCAGATATATACTGAAAACATCACCATCAAGCTGAAGGAAATATACAAGGCCAGATATTGATATCGCTTTACAATCAATAATAAGGCTATTACTATTTCTGTTAATGGAACTATTACAGAAGTGGCTCCGGGAAAAGCGTTGAATAGTGGTGATTTTCCAAGTTCTACCCTAAACTTTTCATAATCTAATATTTTACTTAATGCAGCATATACAAAGAGTAAGATAAAAATAGCTGAAATCACTTCTACTATCACAGTTCTCGTTTTATAATTCATATTGTATTATTTTAATATCAATAATTATTGGCTCTTAGCACAATTTCAGTACCTAACACTCCACCAAACACAAGTGTAATATTTCTGAATATTGGTAGATCATAGTTAGGTACAGTAAAGGAAGTAATCAAGTCACCCGTAGCGGCATTTCTGAATTCAAAAACCTTATCGCCCTCCGCAGATACAGAAGAAACATCCTTAAAGGTCGAAATGGCTTTATATACAAGACTACTCACAAACGATCCGTTAGCACTACCTTGTAGGTTCACGCTAATCGGAACACCACCGGCAACCAAATTAATCACCCTGACACCAAATACATCAGTTGTATGGGAAGGAATATTTTCTTCTTTCAAAAACACAGACTCCACCTCAGTAGGTGTTCCAGTAAGAAATAGCGAGTATACACCGCCATTTACAAAATCCTTGGTCTGATTGTAATACATCAGATTGGGTGCAATTGTTGATGATAATTTCAACACTTGACTTCCAGTTAAAATGCCGTAAACGGTATATGTATTATTTGGAATGGTTGCTGCATTAGTTCCAAACCGCAGTTCACTACCGCCAACCACAGCATTAGTGATTTGAATACTCGCCAATGAAGTTGTTTTAATTTCTTGCTTTTTGCAGGATACTAAAATAAGTACTGATAAAAGCACCATAATTGATAAGAATATCATTTTCATAATTGTGTATATTTGATTATCTGTTATTGGCAGTTTCCAGCCAGGTTCTTTCATTCTTTTTCATCTTCTCTAGCGTTTCCAAAAACTCTTTTGTGTTATTGGAAAGTTTTACCGCCTTTTCTTCCCATTCAATAGCTTCATCTTTTTTACCTATTTTATATAAAAGATTAGCGTAGGTATCCCAGGCGGCAGCGTCATTCTGATACCATTCTTCTATTGCATACTTCATTACAACATCACAAGCAAACTTTAAAACCTTTGGATCATTCACATTTTCGAACAACGGCCAAGTAATTCCATTGATATGATATTCTGGTCGTTTCAATGCTCTTTCAAAATAAAGCATGTAGTATTTAGCAAAATTATTCCAATCACTAACATTGGCGTAATACCCCATTCTTCTTCCATATACCATTTCTTGACCCAAGGCACCAAATTTTGCAGTAATTGTATGTTCTATTTTTTCCCAATCTACAACTGCCGAATTTTGTCCAGTTCCTTTGGGGATAAACTGCCTGGCTATTGCATACCTAATTGCATATTCAGCTTTATCCCGTCCTAAAACGGAATTTATTTTATTCCGCTGTTTGAAAAAAAATCTAAACCCTCTAGTATCTGTAGCATTCAAATTTTCGCTGATAAACGATAAATTGTCTTTATTCATCAGTTGATCTACTTTCAGCCGACACAGGTAATTATCAATATAATCCTGCGCAAGAGAGTCAGCTAATTTGCGATTCCCTTTTTCCCTCGTTTCTTTTACTAAAGAAGGTACTTTCGAATAATCAGCCTTTTTTTGAGCAAAAGCAAGGCTTGCGAGGCCTAAAAAAGCCAAACCTAATAGTGTTTTTTTCATCTTTTCTTTTATTAGTTCTTCTTACTCACTTGAGTATAATTCTTATCGTACTTCTTGTCATCAGATTATCTACTTTCCGCTGTTCTTCAGCGGTTAATAAATTAGGTCCAGGTATCCTCCCTTTACTATCCAATTCTAGACTATCTTTGCGGTTCATATCTTTAGAACTGTCGAGCATCCAGATCGGAGCTGGTTTATCCTTTAAATAGTAATCAAAGAACTGCATCATTCGGATACTAAAATCATCAGCTTCTTTACCTTCAATACCATGATTACCTTCTGAATATACTAGCATCCATGCTTTTTTCCCCATGCGCCTGAGTCCTACGAAAAACTCAATAATATTAGTGTATGAATAAATGCCATCTTTCTTTGTATGCATTAACAAAAGTGGTGTAGATACTTTATGTATATCAAAAATTGGAGAATTCCTAATATAGGCAGACGGCTGCTCCCAGAGATTTTTACCCATCCGACCCTGTCCAATTTCAAAATAACTTGCAAGACTATTAGCAATACCATCTTTTAAATCGCCATACCCGCTTACCATATCTGAGAGTCCACTAGAAGAAACAGCCACTTCAAACAGATTAGAATGAGTTACTAAATAATTGGTTTGCAAGCCGCCAAAACTCCCACCTTCTAAACCTATTTTCTTATCATTAACAAAAGGTAGAGTAGAAACATAATTACTGGCAGAAACAACTGCATCATAAGTACCCTGCATAGGATTTCCTATTTCATAGTATATATCTGGGCAAAACACTAAATAGCCATTACTTACATAGGTAGGAATATTAATATTCATATCATCTGAAAGAGGTTCAGGTTCAATGAAGGCATTAAGCCCATCTGATTTACGTTCATAATAATGAAAGATTACTGGATATTGCCTCTTATAATTAAAATCCTCCGGTTTATATAAAATACCTTGTAGGGTTCTCCCATCAAGTGATTTCCAACTATGCAATTCCGTTGTATACCAATTGTATTTTTTATGAGGTTGTAAATTGCTTAATCTTATAAAAGTCTTGAAATCCTTCGTACTGAAATAATTTGGGGCATCAGTAGCACTCATTCTTTGGACAATGTAAGTATTCACATATTTAGCTTTAATAGGTGAAAAATTACAACCTTGTGGGACATACCCACTATTAGTTTGATATAAATATGGTCCCATATGCAAGAGCTCTGGATCTCCAATTTTATCTAATAGTTTGATAAAAAAACCATTGTTTTTATTTTTTTCATCAAATGCAGTTAAATATAGTTTGTCATTACTACTTACTATATTTTCTGTATTTGAATCAAACATACAATTGAAAACAATTTGATTTCTTTTTCCATAACCATTGGTAAGATTAACTGGCTTTTCCAAGTTTAGAGGATCTAATTTCCAGATATCATACCTGTCATAAACTAAAACATATTTGTCATTTTTTAGCCAGGTTGCTAATCCTTTAACTCCAACTACAGGGTTAGGAAGATCATCTCTATCTATTCTAGTCCATACAACACTCAGAGCTTCCGTCAAATTTCGAATTGCACCAGTTGCAATTTCGTAGCTAAAATAATTCTGTGCTATTCTATCAAAATAGACTATATATTTCCCGATTGGAGAGAGTTCAATATTACCAAATCCTATATTATTCTTATTTAGAAAATCTAATTTTTTTCTTTTTCCGTTTTTTATTGTAACCAAATTCCAGGTAAATTTCAATGCGTTGCTCCACATATCGCCGACACGAGGATTCTGTATTAGGCCTAATGTATCTTGAGCATTATCAGTTTTTGAGAACTGAAACGATTCCCCTTCTTCCTGCTGCAAACGTATAATCTGATGATCCTTTATATTAATCACTGAAAGGTATTTTCTATCAATTATTGCTTTCTCCGTTTCAGTTAGCAACATTATATCCTTATAGCCCCAGATTTTTACGACTTCATTTTTGGGTTTTATGGTCTCCCCTTTTCTGATTAATGAAGTTAATATGGCCTTTCCGTCTTTACTGAAAGACTCCAAATAACCCAAAGTAAAATCGGCCTCGATATCTGAGGTATATTTATCAAAGATACAGACAGCATTACCTGAATCAAATTTATAATACCAAACCGAATCATTAGCTTTAAACGCCAATTGCCTATGCTTTACATCCAGGACTAGGTTTTCTGGTCTGTAACCTTCCCATACTTTTGAAATTCTTCCAGTAGTAATATCGACAATATTAATGGATTGTTTGTGGTCAGCATCTTGAACAGATTTAATCAAAGCCAGTATATCTCCATCAAAACGATAACTGTCGACGTCGGTAAATATCCTTTCGTTATTCGTTTTTAAATTCTTTAAAACAAAGTCCTTTGAATTATGGCCAGAAGGTGAAGGATACCTTAAATACTCCACCCCCTTATTCGCAAGAAGGTTGTACCAAGAGGTGTTTGGAATATATTTAATTTGATTCGTTCCAAGAGTAAGTATGCCCAGGCTATCGTTCTTGTTGATAAAGAAGAAGTATTTATCACTCAATCCCCCTCCATTGCCATCTTTCAGCCCTCCTCTAAATTCCTTCTTCCATTTGCCATCTGTAGATTGTACGAATAAAGTCTTACTTCCTACCGGAACATTTTCAATAGTATAGAATACATATTTTCCACTATTGCTAATTGTTGGCCTGTCTAAGGAGGGCCACTGTTTATAAGCAATCGAATCTATTATCGGTTTCTGTCCAAATGAACTATTTACACAGAAAAATAGAATTATTATAAAAAAAATCCTCATCATGATTAGCCTCAATAACCTTGGGTTTGAATTAAATTTGGATTACTTTGTAACTCATAAGACCAAATCGGATAATATTGCTGGTAACTTTTCCATTCACCCCCATTACTTTTCTTTGGCGTTACTTTAGCCATCACCTCGTCCACTTTTCCTGTTCTTTTCAGATCCAGCCATCGGTGCCCCCATTCTGTAAAAAATTCTATCCGTTTTTCCTTTAGTATAAGTGTAAGCAGATCTTCCTGACTAATATTTGGATTAGTATCCTTAACCAAAGGTAACCCTGCTCTGTTCCTGATTTGATCTATATCAGAAATCGCATTAGTTAGATTACCCAACCGAGCTCTAGACTCTGCTCTGATTAAGTACAATTCCGCCAAACGCATAATAGTATTATATTCCGTAATCGGTGCGTTGGTTACAGACGAATATTTGACCCTGTATTTGTAGGGATAGTAATAAGTGGTGTTCTTTACACTCACAGAACCTATCCAACTAGTTTTTCTTTGGTCCCCAATTTCAAAATCTTTGATCAGTTCGTTACTAATGTAAACTGGATAATTACCGGAAGCACCATTTGATGGCCCCTCAGCCGACAGGATGAAAGTGTTTGCTTCTTGTGTATTAAATCCATTCTGAGTAGGTTGTAGTTGCCAAATAGCTTCATAACTATTCTTTAAAAACACTTCATTTAATGGCTCTAAATGAAATTGAGTAGTGTTTGTTAAAACATTCGTAGTCTGTATTTCAGCATTTGTCCATTCTCCCATATATAGATATGTTCTGGCCAAAAAAGCGGTTGCTACGCACTTGTTTGGTCTTACCCGCTCTTCAAATCCAACTGGGTAAGCTGTGATCACATCACCTTTTAAATAAAAATCATTTAAAAGGCTTTGCGCTTCTTTTAAATCTGCTACAATCTGGCTATATACTAGAACTTTAGGTGATCTCTTAATTACTGCATTAACCGTATAATCAGTACTTAATACCAGCGGAACGTCGCCATATAAATTGACCAGGTAGAAATAATAAAAAGCGCGCATAAAATATGCTTCACCAGTTAGATCTTGCTTTACCCTAGGAGTAAGCTTTGTTGAAGATCCAAGTCCTTCTAAAGCTTCATTTACGACATACAACCGTTGATAAATTGTTCGCCAAAAATCATTACTTACATTTGTTGAGTTCAGAGCATTCTGAAAATATACAGCCAAAGTCTGACTTCCTGCCCCAGAATAATAATCAAATTCATCTGCAGATAAGCCAGCAATACATGATAACCCGGTAAGTTCTTGCGAATTTATAGGACTACCATTACTCAAATTTACATACAGAGAGGTGATAGCACCAATAGCTGTTGCATCATTATTGTAAACATTCTTTGAGCTTACACTAGTTGCTGGGCCGTCTACCTCAACGAGTTTCTTACAGCTGGGCAGTATAAAAGCAGTAAGTACTAAAGTCAAAACGGAAATTACTTTAAAATTCATTTTGCTATTTTTTAGATTGAAAAACATTTATAGGCCTACTTTTAAACCGATAGTAACTACTCTTAAAGGTGGAAGCGTTGTCGAACTTTTTGTTTCAGGATCCAGTCCTTTATAACTGGTAAAAGTCCACAAATTCTGTCCTTGGGCAAACAAACTGCAGTTCTGCAAATGTGCCTGTTTACTCCACCCTTCAGGCAATTGCCAGGAAAGAGAAACATTCTTTAAACGTATATAAGAAGCATCAGTCCAAGCAGCATCACTTATTGTCACTCTATCTAAAGCTTGGGATACATCAGATCCTTCCGTTGTAAATTTTTGTATTGGGGCGATATCTCCAGGTTTTTGCCACCTATCCAATAAGGTAATCAGTTGATTCCCTAGACCGGCACCAGAACCTCCCACGCCATTGATACCGAATTTTTGAGTTTGAGCAATTTGTTTCACAAAAGAAAATAAGAATTCTAATTGTAAACCTTTGTAGGAGAATGAATTTTGGATACCCCCGTAAAACTTAGGTGCCGGATCAATTAGCACTTTTGCATCTAAAGTTGGATCGGGTGAAAATGTTGGATTTCCATTATGGTCTTGAAATTGATAAATTCCAGTTGCCGGATCTACACCTAAAAAGTGATATACTCGAAAGCTACCTAATGGATCCCCAACAATAGGTTTAGAAGAAAATCGGGTGTCATTGGTAGCCATTAACAAGGTTTTAAGTATTGTCAAATTGATATTGCTTGTCCATTTAAAATCCCCATTTTGAAGATTCGTACTTGTAACTCCAAACTCCCATCCTGAATTTTCTATTCTATCTGTTAAATTTCGGTCTATAGATCCAAAACCAGTAGTCAGTGGAAGAGTATAGCTCCTTAACTGATTAGAGGAACGGTTTCTGTAGTAGTTCACATTTAGCAGTATCCTGTCTTTTAGAAATCCTAAATCTAATCCAAATTGTAGTTTTTTTGTTTCTTCCCATTCTAGATATGGATTAGCGAGTCGATTAGGCTGATAAGCAACAATTCCTTGATAGGGCGTATCCTGACGAAGAGGATCATATAGGCTCAAAAAACGATAATTTGGAATCTGATCGTTGCCTGTTGTTCCATAACTTATTCTAACCTTTCCAAAACTTAACAGATCAAAACAGTCTTTAATCAACTTCTCATTAGAAAAAATCCAAGCCCCGCCTATAGATCCAAAATTGTGAAACTGGCTTTTTGGTCCAAAACGTGAACTCCCATCTCTCCGCCCTGATAAATTCAATACATATTTATCTTCCCAATTATAGTTGATCCTGGCAAAAACTGCGTTATATTTATATTTTGAACTTATTGAAGACAATGGGGTTACCCTCGTAGCAGAAAGCATATCCTCCATTACTAAGTCGTTGCTAAAACCAGAGAAATATATTTGTGATCCTAACGCAGATTCTTTATAAACAGTTGTCCCCAATAATACGTCTAGTTTACCTTTACTAATTGCATGATTATAAGTTAACTGTGGCTCGATAGACCATGAGTTGATATCACTATTTGTAAAATTTGTCCTCCTTGTATAGTACTGCAGAAATTCAGGTATAACAGATTGAAGAAGCTTCTTCTCAATTATATTAGAACTTAATTTGTTATAGCCAAAAGTAGTCTTTATTTCCAAACCAGACATAATCTGATAGCTTAATGTCATATTGCTCATCAAGCTATTTGTTTTGTCTATAAAGCTATTGAATATATATCCAATCGGATTCGCAGTAAACGTACTTACTCCAGCAGCATCGGGTGCCCAATTTATACCACCATCGGATTTATATAATGCAGGAGCTACCGGAGCTAATGTCATTGCATCCGAGGTTAGATCTCTATTTGGTAATTGGTTATTGTCCAATAAATAGCTCCCTGAAAATTGAATTTTAAATCTCTGATTGGCGGAGGCATTATTGATGTTAAAATGTAAGGATATTTTATTATCTGCGTAATTACCTGGAAAAACACTAGTCTCCCTATGATGACCCGCACCAACTAAAAATGTGGTTCGATCATTTCCCCCTGATACCGAAGCATTCAAGTCATGATATGAGGCTGTACCTCCAATCAACTCTTTTTGCCAATCTGTATAACGGCTATTGTCCCAATTTCCATTTAAATCGTTATCCAAATAAGAACCAGGATCGGGAATGCTAATCCCATCATTTCGTAACGCTTCCTTCCTCATTTGAAGATACTGTTGTGAATTCATTAAATCCAGCTTACGGGGGACCTTTGCCCAACCGGACTGGAGGTTCAGATTTACCTTAGTATCTCCTGTTATTCCTTTTTTAGTCGTAATCAATATCGCTCCATTAGCGGCACGCGAGCCATAAATCGCTGTTGCATCTGCATCTTTAAGGACATCGATACTTTCAATATTAGATGGATTAATAAAACTTAGCGGATTTCCATATGAAAAACCATTATCACCTGAACCTCCAGATTGCCCTAAAATGGGATTACCCCCTGGTAACAACTGAGAAGTAAAAGGTATTCCATCAATTACATACAATGGATCATTACCATTTCCAATACTATTCGTTCCCTGTATCCTCACCTTCACCCCTGTTCCCGCAAAGCCTGTAGCCTGCTCGATAAACAACCCAGGCACTCTTCCTTGTAAAGCCAACAGCGGATTATTCACCGGTTGCTTCTCAATCACATCCGCCTTAATCGTCGTCACGTTACCTGTACTCAACCTTTGCGTAGTCGTTCCATATGCAATCACCTGAATCTCATCCAATTTAGACAAGCTCTGCTCCAGTACGATGTTTCCAATATTCGCACTGGCAAGTACTTCCTTTGGCAAGTATCCAATGAAACTCACCACCAGCACAGCCCCCTCTTCCACACCCCTCAGAAAGAACCTTCCGTCCTTATCCGTACTCACGCCCTTCCCTGTTTTCTTCACCTTCACGCTCGCGCCCGGAAGCGGACGATTCTCCGAATCCACCACGCGCCCAGAAGCATCAATGCTAGCCCAGCGATTAGCCAGGCGTTCCAGAAAGGTGGGGGATTTAATCTTGATCACTATATTTTTTTGCTCTACGGCATATTCTAAGGGTTGATTTTTAAAGATAGCGTCTAATGCATCCTCCAGACTGGCTTCTTTCAATTCTATTGTTATAGGTTTGGTATTGGCCAGCATATCGTCAGTATACAAAAAGCCATATCCGCTTTGTACCCTGATCTTTGTGATGAGTTGTTTTAGTGTTGCATTCTTTTCAGACAAAGTTATCTTTTGTCCGTATGTGGTGGCGCTTGCGGTGGTTAGGGCAAGCAGCAGTATCATCGTAGTTAGTTTCATAACTAACAATAGTTTAGGCGGTAGCCATTGATATAGCATACCTAGGTTAAAAGTAGATTTTTTCATACTTTTATGTCGGTTTGAGTTGATTCAAGAAACGGTTTCGCAATTGTTCTTTACCCTACCCGATCAAGATCTGGAAGGGAAGGTTAACTCAGACTTAGAGTCGGATCGTGTTCGTAGCACGGTTCCGGCTTTTTTTATGAGCTGCCTGTGTTTTCTCTATTTAACTCGGCTGTGGTTGGTTTTTTGTAGTTGACATGGTTGTTGGTTAGTTGGTTAATAGTCGGTTAGTTATTATTTTACTATTTATTTTACTATGATCTTCCTCCCTACGATCTCAAATTTTACACCGTCTGTTTTTTCAAAGAGGGCTAAGATCTGAGATATGTTTTCTGTACGTGCTATAGCTCCTGTGAATTTTTTTGTACTTGGTGTTGTTTTGTACTCTACATCTACGTCATACCATCGGGCCACCTTCCTCATGACCACTTGTATAGGTTCACTATCGAATATGAAAGTTCCGTTTTTCCAGGCAACAGCCGCTTCCAGGTTTTGAACTTCCTGAACCCGGATATCGAAGTTACGGTTGCGGTCAATGATAGATTGCTCACCAGGTTTTAAGACCACCCCACCAAACCTCTCTCCTCCCCGAGGAGAGATCCCCCTTGCGGGGAGAGAGGAGTTTGAGTTACCAGCACTTCCGTTAACCCTCTCTGGGCTTTGCCCATCTCTCCCTGAAAGGGCGAGAGGTTGCAGGGAGCTTACCCGCACAGAGCCCTCCAAAAGCGTAGTCTTAGTATCCGGCTCATCACTATAACTGTTCACATTAAAGTGCGTACCCAATACAGTAACCTCCTGATTTTTGGATTTCACCACAAAAGGTTGGAGCTTATTCTTAAATATTTCAAAGTAGGCTTCGCCACTAAGTTCAACCACCCGCTGCCCACGCCCATTAAAGCTCACAGGATAAATCAATTTAGAAGCGGCATTAAGCCATACTCTGGATCCGTCAGGGAGCCGGATCTGATACTGCCCCCCGCGGGGCGTTTCGATTGTGTTGAGAGCATTCGAATATTTCACCCCATCGCTACCTCTCGCGGTATATATCACCTGCCCATCAGCAGTCTTTGTAATCTCCACTCCTGCTTCCTTAGCAAGCTCACCATTAGCCGCATCCGTTAGTGATACCCGTTTACCATTAGACAGAACCAAGTAAGCCTTGTTCCCACCAGGCTTAATGTCATTAGCTAACAGATCACTCGTCGCTCCGCTTCCCTCGAGATGACGTTGAGTATAAAAGAAAACACCCAAGCCAACAACCAAAAGAACAGCTGCTGCCGCAGCGATACGTGGCCATAGAACCCGAAAATTTTTACGGTTTATTTGCTGCCTTACTCTACCCAGAGAATGATCTGCCTTTTCCTGTTTCCAGTTATTCAATAAATCAGCTGTAAAACCAGTAACTGAAACCTCGTCTGCAGTCTCCCGATTGATAGGCGCAATATCCTTCCAGGCTTCTAATTCGCTAAGCTCCTCCGCGTTCAATTCCCCTGCCGCCTTAGTAGCAAGCAAGTAGATGATTCGGTCTATATTTTGGTCGTATTCTGGTGTCATTTTTTAACGATATACCCACAACACGTATAAACCTGAAAAAAGTACCTATTGAAAATGAACTTTTTTTTAAACCCGTTTTTTAATTGCCATTCCATAATGGTTTGATTGAACATGTTTTATAAATTGCAATAGAGGGTAAAGCTTATTACAAGAATAAATCGTCAAATTTCGCAGTTGGTAACTGCGAGATTTGATAGTTAATTAACGGAAACTGCTTTGCTGAACTGCTTTAGAAATTGACGAAAATAAACACAGTTTCTTTCAACAGTATTAATATCAAGTTGATTAAATATTTCCGGAGAACGAGAAACTGTATATTTTTTTCTACTATCCTTAGTAATCCTCTGTAACGTCTCTTTTGGCCTACTTTGCATAGAAGGATCTCCTTTAAACTGATGGCTAGTTTTATGATTTTTATTGAAAGTATCAATATCGGCCAAAATTAAGGCCTCAAGCTCCCAAATATTCAATAAAAACAAGCCATTGCCTCCAAACTCTTCATTGAGCTTATTATACCAGTTATTCAATTCTTCAATTTTTGAAGTTTGCGTCCGAAAACCGTCCAAATCCCTCATATATAAGATCACATCGAAAGGTTCATTCCTTAAAGCAACTGAAATAGCTCTACTTAACTTTGGGCTATCCAACTGACAACCAGTAACACCCTCAGCTAAGACTTTAAAACTTAAATCCGAATACTTCTTCGACAAAAGGTTTTTAATAGCTAAGGTATCGTATGGACTCTCTCCTACCAGGCCTACTCTCACCATTCTTCCAGATCAGACATTAACCAATAATCACTTAAAAAACCAACCTCGCTCATGTAGTCCTTCGCTTTAGTTTTCTGGCTCTCTGTCATTCCACTGATCTGAGTACCTCTTTCTACATCATAAGTTGCAATCATGATATGATCTAATTCATCTGGATTTAGAATATCCAGAGCTTTAGGAGAATGCGTAGAAATAATAATTTGCTTGTCGCTCGATTGTTCTTTTAAAAAGTTCATCAACAAATGAAACTGATGTGGGTGGATACCAAGCTCAGGCTCCTCAATTAAGATCAAACCATCTTTTTTGAAGGTGATTTCAGTGACAATATAAAACAGTCTTTTAGTACCATCAGACAGATATGACCATGGAACCCAGGTATCATTTATTAAAAAATCAAGCCTTAAATTATCTACAATGAAATTTTTATCGGCATCATACACACTAAAAGCGTCATTGAGCCGCAAATCCTTTATTGGAGTGAACAGCCTTAAATTATCAATAATTTCTTCAGAGAATTTAAAACCAGTAATAATTCCTTGTTTTGTATTGTCACTGTTAAAATCAATGCCCTCTTCTAGAAATTCTAAATCCCAAACTATATCGTCAATAAAATCCAGCGTATCGGTCCATGACCAGGCACCATCGTAAGGAACAGTTAACACTCCCGGTGTGGAAACAAAACCAATAGATTCCGGAATGTTAAATTTGATAATCAGTGGTTTTAATATTCTTTGCAAGTATCGAAAACCATTAGGGGACTTTTCTGCATGAGTTATTCCAGTGACCTCAGCTGCAAACTTTTGGAATAATTTAAAAGCTTCCTGATCTTGACCGGAAACATACGCCTTAGAATTGAATAAGTTCTTTCCCTCTACATCAACTTTGGCTAAATATTCATTATCAATTCCGGCATCAAGTTTATTTTTGAAATTCTTTTGAGCCTTTTCTTTTTCAAAGGACAATTGAAAATTCTTAGTCTTTGAAAAATAATCTAAAGACGCGAAAGTATAATTGAGTTTATTACCGCTACCTATTGCACCCTCTAAAAACTCCAAAAAATTAGATTTACCGGAGCCATTCTTTCCAATTAAAATATTAAGCCCAGGTTTAATATCCACAGAAAGATCTTCGATAGACTTAAATCCCTTCAAATGGATACTTTTCAGAAGCAGCGTTTCTCTCTCGGTATTCGGCATTGCATAGTCACGTTTATTACAAATGTAATTCAATTTAGCCATTATTGATACAAAAACAAGATTTAACAATTTATCAGAAAGGCACTTCAGCCCTCCTTACACCGCAAACATAAAAAGAATAATTAATAAATCTATAATTATTTTTATTAATCAATAAAACAATTAAAGACCATGTTTTGATAATAGTTTAAGGATATTAATTTACCCAAACCAACAGCATCAACAAAGTAAATGCATCTCCCGTAAGTCTGTCTTTCAGTATATTCAATCCTCGCACCTTATGATTTTTTACAGTTTGCTCAGACAGCCCCAGCTGGGCAGCAATCTCCGAATTGGTTAAGCCCTCCAGGAAACTCATAGAAATCACTTTACTGCATTGACTTGGCAATGCCTTTACCGCACGGTAAATCTCTCCCCTGGTTTCGGCCTTAATCAGAAAACTCAAATGATCATCATCAGATATCGCCAGGCCTTCTGCTGTTTCTGTATCTGTTTTTTGGCCAAATTTCCGATTGGAGCGGATATAATCCATACAGGCATTTCTTGCAGCCTGGTATAAGAAAGCCCTCAAATGCCCCGGATCATTAAACACCTGCTTTTTATACCAGAGTTTAACAAACAGATCTTCGATAATATCTTCTGCTTCACTGCCCACAAACTTTGAAGCATAAAAGCACAGAGGATGATAATAACTTTGGTAAGTAACATCAAATACGGCGTTATGGCTCAAATGAATGGGCAAGTGTATGTTGCTATATGGTTGTTCTGTAGCCATAGTGTATTTAACCTATACCTTTAGTATCCCTAATTTACTCATTTTATTTGATTTGTAGATATAAGAGCAAGAGCCCTTTACAAAATCATTTTACAATAGTAAATATTTCAAATGAATAAGTGGTTACTATTTTTTCACATAACATAAAATATTATCCATCAACAACACTTCTAAGAAATATTTTGCTTTAAAATATCAGATATCTTAAATCCAGGTGCTAAGCCAATAAAGGATTAAGAAAATGGATATCCAGTTTTAACCAGATTATAAAACGACAAACCTATGCAAATGCACGGAGTTGTCTAGTTGCAATAATTCAATCTGCTCGGTATTTCCTTCTGCACAGAGAATAAGTCCAATAGGCAATTCTTCACCTTCCTGCATTTCATATTTTTCCAGCCATCTAAGATAAAGCTCTATTTGACCCTTAGATCAGGGCTAATTTTATTTTCCTCTCTCAATTCCTTAAGCTCTTTTTCTATAAGCTCATCTGGCTTTTTACTAATAGCAGTACGCTCATAAAGCATGCTGTCAATCTTTTGACGGAGTACTTTAACACTCCACCCTTCTATTTTACACATTTCTAAATAGAATTCTCTCTTCAATGAATCTTTTAAAGGGATTAAGGCAATAAAATGAGTCCAGCTCAATTGTCGCATCGCCGATACGACAATTTGCTTATCCGAAAAAACAGAAGCAAACTGCATCATTCTGCGTAAATTTTTTTCCGAAAATGACCCTCCATACTCCTTCCCTAATTGCTGCGCTAATGATGCGACAATTTGCTTACCATACTCTGCCCTGTCATTCCCGAGTATTTCCTCATTAATACGTTTGCCAATATTCCAGTATAGCAATGTTATTTCACTGTTTACAGTCTGAGCTACCTGTTCTTTACTCGTTTCAATAAGTGTTTTAATGTCATCTGCAATCTGCCTTGACTTTTCAATTTCTTTACTCATACAGTATAAATTAGTTGTCTGCTAACTTATATATTTCCAGAACAAATATTGCTACAATAACAAAAAAAATAAATAATCAAAATACTGACAGTCAAATAATTATATTTAATTCAACCACATAAAATTGAAAAAACAAGCTCTAAAATAATTCCTATCAGACTTTATTCTGTATTACTTTTTGCTAAGATTTTTCAAACAAGGACCCGAACCTACGCTTTTGAAATATGCATCAGAATAACATATATCGCACCCGACAGATTCGGTTTAATATGAGTGGAAATGATCTTTAAAGCATTACTAATTTGTTTCTTCACAGTTCCCTCTGCAATTCCAAGGCGCTGAGAAATCTCTCTGTGAGTTAATTGTTCGTCCCGGCTCAAAAGATAGATCTCTTTCATCTTTCCTGGTAATTTTGCAACAGCACCATCTACATACTGTTGCAGTTCTTTTGCAGACAAATTCTCTTCAATCTCAGAACTCAGGTCTTGTGATACAACAGACAGCCGCTCGAGAAACCTATGCTTAGTCAGGTTCTTTTCAATGTATTTTAAAGAAAGGTTTCTGGTCCCCTTGATCAAATAAGAAATTAGCGCTCCCCTTACCTCCACTCCTGTTCCACAAAGACACAAACATTTCCTGAATAATATCTGCCCCCCTCGTCCGAAGATTTAGTCAATCTAATGGCATAAGATGCCATCTTCTCCCAATACCGATTATAGATTTCGGTAAAAGCAGCCTCATCCCCCTCTTTTAACAAAGCAGTTAATTCAATATCAGAAAGCTTATCGTACATCCTCATCGTTACATATTGCTATGGCAAAGCCGGTTACTAAATAAACGCACAGGTAGGGTTAGTTTAAAAGTACCAAAAACTTTTAGCAACAGTAAATAATTAAAACGAATAAGTGGTTACTATTTTTTCACTACACAAAAAATATTATCCCACAGCAATAAATCAAAGCAAAATTCTGACAGAAATGTGATTGCCGATGGTATTAAATGGGCTAAAAAATTTATGTATTGTTTATTTACATCTGCCCAATCCTTGACTCTCCTTCCCTTAATGCCCTGCCGGCGGCATGTTTTAGTAAAGCCAACTTTAAAAAGTCGGCTTTACTAAAACAGATGTTAAATTTAGGCGCTTCTTTTACTTAAGTTAGGCGGTATAGAAGTAGCAGACTTAGAACAAGAATCTAGTCGCTTTGCCCGTTGGTAATTTTCCGGATCATGTTAAACCAATACAGAATTAAAAAATATTAATGCCCAGTTTTAACAGGATTATAAAACAACACACCTTATGAAAAGCGGCCCCATAGCGGATACCCGGTTTCGTCTTAGTCCGTCGCTTCTCCGCCCCTCTTACCCCATAACTTAAGCAAACAGGTACTTTCATCAAACAATCAGCACTAAAAGGCCATATCATCGAACAACCAACACAAAGCAAGGTAGCGCGCAGGACAAAAGAAAATCTAAACTCAAAACCTGGGAAAAATTTCCTAGGCTTTGAGTTTAAGGGGTGCAACTCACCTTGCGTTGTAGCTTCAGGCCGCTCAACTGTTATGATATTTGAAACAAATATGCATTCCAGTTGCTTGTGTCAAGATATAGTCAACTGTCGCACTGCGCACTCCCTCAGTTGACACCTTAGCTCCGTTCGCCAGTCGGTGAGCAAACCTTTCCGTATATACATAAACTTATCTAAGTCGTTTTATATCCATTCTCGTACATTGGTGATTTATTAATGAGCTAGTTGTTTTAAATCATTTCTTACCTTTGAATTATGTTCTATAGAAGAAAGATATTGATGGCATTATTGCAAGTGTTTAATGGAGAAATTGAGAAGATAAAGCTGCAAAAGTTAATCTTTCTAACGTGTAAACGACAGAAGAACTCAGAGTATCAATTTATTCCATATAAATTTGGTTGTTATTCTTTTTCCTTAAAAGCAGATCTTATTACAATGGTTAAGAAAGGCATTCTTACAGAAACGCCAACATCATATCTACTCCCTAATAAAACAGACTATTTCAAAGGAATTAAAGAAGATGACAAAATTATTATTAGGGATATCAATAAACATTATGGGCAGATGAGTTCGAACTCACTAATGAAATATACATATATTCATTATCCATATTGGGCGATCAAAAGTACTGTTGCAAGTGATATACTAAATGTTGAAGAATTAGCCAAAGTCAATGCATTAAAAGAAGAAAGACGAAACACAACGCTTTATACAATAGGCTATGAAGGGACTTCTCTTGAAGAATACTTGAACAAACTTGTTATTAATGACATTAAAGTCCTAGTAGATGTAAGGAGTAATCCGCTTAGCATGAAATTCGGCTTCAGCAAAACCCTTCTGAGCCGTTATTGTGAGAGCCTAGGAATTGACTATAAACATTTCCCTGAAGTTGGCATAAAATCTAACCAACGGCAAGAGTTAAATACACAGAGCGACTATGATAAGTTGTTTGAAGAATATAAAAAAGGACTGCCATCTACTTTGTCTGTACAAATCGCTATATTAGAACTCCTTAAACAACATAAAAGGATTGCATTAACTTGCTTTGAAGCTAATATATGTCAATGCCATAGAAAACCTCTGGCAGAAAGCATTAAATCGCTACCAGAGTTTAAATATGAATTAAAACACATCTAGCACAATGGCTCTCGCAAAAGTACTAATAGCTGTCAAGACATACCCAACCATTTCAAGCAAATATGACGAACTCGTTTGCACCGCAGGTTTTAGAGAAGATGGATCTTGGGTTAGAATATATCCAATAGCCTTTAGAAAAAAAGATTATGATCAACAGTACAAGAAATATGATTGGATTGAATTAGATCTTGTCAAGAACGAAAGTGACTTTCGTCCAGAAAGCTATAGACCACACTCTCATGAAACTGAGATTAAAATCTTGAAACATGTAGATACAGCATCTAATTGGTATTTAAGGAAGCAGCACGCCCTTAGAAAAGTCTATACAAATATGACTAAACTTATTGCGGAAGCCCATAATAAGAATATTTGTACCTCATTAGCTGTGTTTAAGCCTTCTAGATTTTTAGATTTCACAGTCGAAGAGGTCTCTAGGGAATGGGATAAAAAGAAACTAGACGTACTAGAGAAAGAACGTATCCAATTTAACTTATTCAAACAACCAGAGGATCTGTTTGAGGTTGTCAAAAAGTTACCTTATAAGTTTAAATATGTGTTCGAAGACGAAGAAGGCAAAGTCAGTAAATTGATGATTGAAGATTGGGAAATTGGTCAATTATATTGGAATACTTTGACTTCAAGTGAGGGAGATGAGAATAAGGCAATAGCAGCTGTTAAACACAAGTACTTTGATAAGTTTACTAAAGAGAATGATTTACACCTCTTCCTTGGAACTAGCCAAGTACACCATTATCCATCCAAAAATCCATTTATGATAATTGGGGCATTCTATCCTAAGATTGAAAGCCAGATACAGCTATTTTAATGTTAAAACTATCAACATCCCGTAGTGCTGTTTACAAATGGCATCGCGAGCATTCGTGCTGACATTCCACCTGCGAGTTTTAAACAAAGCTAGACGCAGGAAAATCGGTGCTCCGCAAAGTTATAAGCGCAAAACATCATGCCAGATTAATCTGTCATTCGTTTTGCATCGTTCAAGAAATTTACTTTGTGAAAGCACTTCCTGCATTAAAGCATTCACTGCGTTCAAGGATTTAATACAGAAGCTTTCCTTATTCGGCTCACCTACCTGGTCGCTTCAGGCTTCACAACTGTCATTATGTTCGAACAAATATATCGCCTGTTGCTTGTATTAAAACATAGTCAACTGTCGTACTTCGTACTGCTTCAGTTGACATCTTAGCTCCGTTCGCAGGCGGTGAGCAAAATATTACAAGCGTTTTACTCGTAACTAGTATTAATATTTACTTAACAGTCATTTGTGAATTTCTTCTGTTTAGTTGAATTATTATTGCGTGAGAGTAGTATTGAAAATTAAAAGTTTATACTATCTTCATAATATATACAGCTATATACACAAATGATTGATAAAAAAGCAATTTGGATCTCTTACGACTTCGGATTAAAGGGTGATTATACGGGATTATATACATGGTTAGACAATAATAATGCTAAAGAATGTGGCATTGGATTGGCGTATTGTTCTTTTGATGTATCTCAACTCGGAATTGATAAAAAAGATAAATCTTTAATAGAAAAGATTACTTCTGACATTAAAAAATCAGTGAAGTTATCTCGTACTGATAGAGTCTATATCATATGGAAGGATAGTCTCAATAACAAAATCAGAGGAGAATTTATTAACGGAGCAAGAAAGCAGTCCCCATGGGAGGGCTATGGACGATTGAATACGGAAAATAGTGTAGTTGATGGTGAATAGCGGTCTAAATATACTAGTTGATACTGGATTCTGGATTGCTTTATACAATCCTGAAAAGGAGGTCGAACGTAATACGATTGCAAGTAGATATGCAGAGCAAATTATAGATCATAATATAGTGGTTCCATTTCCATCACTTTATGAATTCGTGAACTCAAAACTATCTAGAAGAGAAGCTAAACATGAGTTTAAGAAGATTATAGAAAGACCAAATGTGTTTAGAATATCCGATTCAAAATACAATGAGAAAGCATTAGATAACTTCTTCGTTAAATCTAAATATGGACAAATGGATGTTAGTTTAGTTGACGAAATTATGATTCTAATGCTTGAGGATAAAGATTTATTGATCCATTATATAGTCTCATTTGATCAAGGTTTAACTAATCAGGCTATGGCGCGAGGTATAATGCATGTTTAATGAAGATATATTTGGATTAATAATTAAAACTCTATGCATAAACATTAATGTGTGAATCTAATAAATATGAATCAGAAGAAGTATTACTCACAAAGGAAAGGCAAACTTGAGGATTCCCCAGAATTAACTCTGAAACTCTTTAAAAGGTTATTCTTATTTACATATAATCAATTAGAGAGAGATGGCTACTTTCAGAAGTACTTCGGCTTCTATTGTGTTGATGGAGGTGAACTTTCAGGTGAATTGGGGCCTGATATCCCAACAGTTGTATTTCTCACTTTAAGAAAGGAGGCGCTATGGCCAATTAATGAAAATATAGAGGGATATTCCGAAGATGACTTATTTACTATTATTGAATACTTACATGACCATTGTTCTAAACCATTAGACGGCAGTTACCATAGTTGGAATGATTGTGGTTGGCATTACAACAAATTTGATGATGAAAAGGGAAGATCAGAGTATCGGAAAAAGATTAATGATATGTTAGCAGATTACAAGGAAGGATTTGAACTATCCCCTGAGGGAGAAATCTTAAGTTTACCTGATTCTAATCTTGGCCCACTCCTTGACGCAAATATCCCATCTACAGATGAAGAGAATGTAACTTTAAAAGTTGATAATGCGATTTCAAAATTCAGAAGACATAGATCCTCTTTAGAGGATAGACGTAGCGCCTTAAGAGAATTGGCAGACGTATTGGAATATCTACGTCCTAGCATTAAAGAAGCCTTGATGAGTAATGACGAAAAAGATATCTTTAACTTAGCCAACAACTTTGGTATTCGACATCATAATGCAAACCAGAAGGTGAAGTATGATAAAGCTATTTGGTACAGCTGGATGTTTTATTATTATTTGGCTACAATTCATGCCTCACTTCGGCTTATTGATAAAGAAAAACAATAGACTAATTTAATTAATGGACTTTATTTAGATATTATTCAATGAATCTCTATTCTTTGAACTTCCTGAGTGCGGGACGATCATGTTCTATTTTTCTATAATAGATCCTTTTCTAATAACGCATACTATGAGGATATGAAGATAATGTAATCCCAATAGCAGAGATGAAAAGTAGAATATTTTTAATCATCAAACGAAGTTAACTTGTCCCCCTCACACGTTCCAAGAAATCCCGGTATAAACGCTCATACGGCTATTGCACCACCTATTTATTCCGTTGCTTCTTGACCTAGTTGAGTTGAAAGCTTGGTCGGTTACGTATAAAACTACGGTACATAACACATTATTCAAAGTAGCTGAGATAGGAATCATCAGCTACAAATCACATTTCAAAGCATCAGAAGGACCTAAAATCACCAAACCTGCCGAATCTTTAGTGTTAATACTAACATCGGATAAGAACAAAATCCAGTTCTTAGAAGAATTTAGAATACTACTGTTAAATAGAGCGAACAGGTTGATTGGAATTACAGAAATTGCACATAGTGGAGTCAGTGGCTCCTCTTTCACCACCCTCCCCGGTCAGCACCCAAGAAAATATGTTTTCATGATCAAGCCTCAGAACCTGAAAGGTTCAGCGCGATCAGAAAACATATTTTCACCCCCGAAACTAGGCTGACACTAAGATTCAAGTGAATAAACGATAAATGTTATCCCTCCGATGATACAGACAATCACCATACGCCAAGTTTTGTAATAATTAGTAGCCGAAACCCTATTTTCATCTTCAATAAAGAATCGGTTATCACCCAGTCTTAAAGGTTTTTTACCCCTAACCTCGCGATAGAATACATAAGCCACAATAAACAATACAATACCTACGCAAAATTTAACTAAGCTGTCCATATCTCCATTATTGAGCTGAAGATAAGTATTCGATTGTTATGACACTATGCATTTTTGGACAAAATTTCTCTTTGTTAGCTGTTCCGTTTCAAATATCAACCATAATTTTTTATTAGAATTTCCCCTCTCTACATTGGTGAAATTCAGATAAAATATGACCGATAAAATTAATGGCCCTGAACAGGGCAGCTTGTATGACAAGTTATTGCGCGAAAACATGGAAGAGACCCTGCCAGACATTATGAAAGATGTACTGCACCTCCGTATTGTTAAAAGTGAAGAAATTCCAGATGATGTTCAGCACACTAAGGAGCGAAAACCGGACCTTCTAAAAAAGGTGGAAGACGATAAGGGAAACACTTTTATTGTCCAAATAGAATACCAGCGTAACAACGAGAAAAATCTCCCTTTCCGTATGGCAGAATATAGTATTATGCTCCAAAGAAAGTATGGGTTACCAGTTATCCAATTTATAATTTACATTGGTGCCGGGAAGCCAAAAATCCAAACAGAGATCAGTAATAAATATCTCCACTTCTGGTACAATTTGGTGTCATTATCGGAGGTTGATTCCCAGGTGTTTTTAAACTCAGATAAAATAGAGCAAAAGATGCTGGCTATCCTGGGCGATTTCTCTACCGGAGACCCGGAACTCATCTTGCAAGAGATCGTTCAGGAAATAGAAAATCGGAGTAATGGAGAATTAGAGGAAGGAAGATATTTAAAACAATTGCGCGTTTTGATGCAATTGCGTAACTTACAAAAAGATTCATTTAATAATATGGCACTAACAGGAAAAATTTTCAAAGAAAAAAAAGACATCTTGTACATCAGAGGTGAGATTAATGGCAAAATGGAAACAGCGTTGGAAATAGCTCAAGAATTAAAAAAAGAAGGCTTATCCAATGAATTTATAGCCAAAACTACCAAACTTTCGGTTCAGGAAATCGAAGCACTCTAACACCCTCCCCCCCAAGTTCTTCCAATTCATGGAAGAACGAGCGCCAGACACTCCAATTTTCTGCGCTATATCACAAAATCCGATATTAAAACCTACATTATAGGATAGCCACATACCGGATAATTACCCCATGGCCCCGCTCTTGTAATATTTCAGTAACCATTTTACCCTTCCCTTTCTCCCCCCTCCCCGGTCTGCACCCAAGAAAATATGTTTTCATGATCAAGCCTCAGAACCTGGAAGGTTCAGCGCGATCAGAAAACATATTTTCAACCTCAACCTTCGTAAGCTAGAATAAACCCACGCCTATAATTCTCCTAAATAAATATATTTTCGAAATGTTTTGTGATTATTTTTTATTTAGAAATATCAAATCTACATTAGCATAAATGAGAGCAGTAGAAAAACGGACCAACAGGCCAGCGCAGAAAAAAGATAAAAAACCAATCCAGAAAAAGAACGACATCTTTTTCAAAAGTGCATTCGAAGATTATTTCTGTGACATGCTGCGCTTTCTGTACAAAGACGCAGATCAGATCTTTGATCTGGAAAAACCCATCAGCTTCATGGACAAAGAGCTTCTGGAAATCTCTCCAGACCGGAATAAAAAAGGCGGAACCAGAAACGCAGACATGCTGGCCAGAATATACCTCCGTACCGGAAAGCAGGAACTCTTCATGCTACATTTAGAAATCCAGACGGTAACCAGCCCTAAATTCCCATCCAGAGTATTTAAATACTGGTACAGACTAACCGACCGTTACGACCAG
>NZ_JAVTSQ010000003.1:0-549729 GCF_032678445.1 Pedobacter nutrimenti | reverse complement strand
CTTTTTTGGGTGGATAAGGTCAACTGCTTATATATAATTTTTCAGAGGCTTGATTCTTTTTTTGTTCTGATTATCTGTACTTAACCCTGTTTTTTTAAAAATTTGACTAGCCTAAGCAGGGAACGTAATTTGGAATGAATAATAAAATGATGTATGTCAGATTTTATGCGATTTTTTTGGTTATCTTTGCAATTAATTTAAACACACAAAACAATGAGTTTTTTCGCAGAGAAAAGAAGAGAAGTGATGCTCCATATTGAAGGCTATATGCTGGATGTAATGCATACCTATCTTAAACCAATTGATACGAATTGGCAGCCATCTGATTTTTTACCAGACTCTACGAGTGACACATTCTTTCAAGATATAAAATCCTTAAGAGAAAATGCAAAAGATCTTTCCTATGATCTTGTAGCTGTTCTTATTGGTGATACCATTACAGAGGAGGCTTTGCCTACTTACGAATCCTGGTTGACTATGGTTGAAGGGGTGAATAAGAGTGAACATGGGGGTTGGATGAAATGGACACGCCATTGGACCGCAGAAGAGAACCGTCATGGGGATCTTTTAAATAAATACCTTTATCTGTCTGGCCGGGTGGATATGAGACAGATGGAGATTTCCACTCAGTATCTGATTGCAGATGGTTTTGATATCGGCACAGGGCATGATCCATACAGAAACTTCATTTATACCAGTTTTCAGGAATTGGCTACAAATATATCTCACAGAAGAGTAGCTTCCCTTGCTAAAAAGGATGGTGATGCATTGCTGTCTAAAATGTGCGGTGTCATTGCATCTGATGAAGCGAGACATGCAAAAGCGTATAAAGATTTTATGAGTAAAATATTTGAGGTAGATCAGAATGAAGCGATGATCGCCTTTGAAGATATGATGCGCAAGAAGATTGTAATGCCTGCTCATTTCCTGAGAGAGATGGGTTTGAAGATCGGACAGACTTTTGGCCATTTTACAGATGCCGCTCAACGTTTAGGCGTATATACTGCTATTGATTATGTAGAGATTATGCAACAGCTTATTGAAGAATGGAAGCTGGAAGGTATGCGTGATCTTAACGAAGCAGGTGAAAAAGCACGTGATTATATCATGGCTTTACCAAATAGATTATTACGTATTGCAGAAAGAATGAAGAATCCAACAATGGATTATAAATTTAGCTGGATACACTCTTAATAGAATTTTTTATAAAAGAAAAGGCCTGAATTTTATTCAGGCCTTTTCTTTTATAAAATTGGAGGTTGATTACATATTTCTCCTGTATTGTCCGCCAACCTGGTAGAGTGCATTTGAAATTTGTCCAAGCGAGCATATCTTACATACTTCCATAAGTTCCTCAAAGATATTTTTACCTTCTATAGCTGATTTTTGCAATTGGGCTAACATTTGTTCAGTAAGAGATGAATTCCTGTCTTGAAAAGCTTTTAATGCGGTGATCTGATATTGTTTCTCTTCCTCTGTAGCCCGAATTACTTCACCGGGAACAATTGTTGGAGACCCATTTTTGTTCAGGAAAGTATTTACGCCTACTATAGGATATTCACCCGTATGCTTAAGGGTTTCGTAGTAGAGGCTTTCTTCTTGGATCTTGCCACGTTGGTACATAGTTTCCATCGCCCCAAGTACCCCGCCTCTGTCATTAATTCTTTTGAATTCCTGCAATACAGCCTCTTCAACAAGATCAGTAAGGTCTTCGATAATGAAGGCACCCTGTAGGGGATTTTCATTTTTGGCAAGTCCGAGTTCCCTGTTGATGATGAGTTGTATGGCCATAGCCCGTCTTACAGACTCCTCTGTAGGTGTGGTAATGGCTTCATCGTAAGCATTGGTATGTAGAGAGTTGCAGTTGTCATAGATCGCATACAGGGCTTGCAGAGTTGTCCTGATGTCATTAAAATCAATCTCCTGCGCATGCAGCGAACGGCCGGAGGTTTGAATATGGTATTTTAGTTTTTGCGAACGGTCATTACCCTTGTACTTGTTTTTAATGGCTTTGGCCCAGATTCGTCTGGCTACACGGCCTATAACGGAATATTCGGGATCTATACCATTAGAAAAGAAGAAAGATAGGTTAGGGGCAAAATCGTCAATATGCATGCCTCTGCTTAAATAGTATTCTACAAAGGTGAAGCCGTTGCTTAGGGTAAAGGCCAATTGTGAAATTGGGTTTGCACCCGCTTCTGCAATATGATAACCGGATATGGATACAGAGTAGAAGTTTCTGACCTTTTCTTCTATAAAATATTTTTGAATATCGCCCATCATACGTAAGGCAAATTCTGTAGAGAAAATACAGGTGTTTTGTGCCTGGTCTTCCTTTAATATATCTGCCTGGACAGTACCCCTAACGGTGCTGATGGCATGTGCTTTAATTTTTGAATAGACATCTGCAGGCAGAACCTGATCACCTGTGACACCAAGTAACAGAAGCCCCAATCCACTGTTTCCTGCAGGTAATGTTCCGTTGTAGGTAGGTCTTGTAATCCCTTTTTGCTGGTAGATAGCAGCAATTTTTTGTTCTGTTTCTTCTTCCAGTCCATGGTCAACGATGTATTTTTCACACTGCTGATCAATGGCGGCATTCATAAAGAAGCCCAGTAGCATTGGCGCAGGGCCATTGATGGTCATAGAAACGGATGTGGAGGGTGCACATAAGTCAAAACCAGAATATAACTTTTTGGCATCATCGAGTGTGGCAATGCTTACCCCCGAATTTCCAATTTTCCCATAAATATCCGGGCGTACATGCGGGTCTTCTCCATATAAGGTTACGGAATCAAATGCAGTAGATAAGCGGTGCGCAGGTTGTCCTAAAGAGACATAATGAAAGCGCTTGTTTGTCCTTTCGGGGCCACCTTCTCCTGCAAACATTCTTGTTGGGTCTTCTCCATCACGTTTAAGGGGGAAAACACCTGCAGCATAAGGGAATTCACCAGGTACGTTTTCGGTGAGCAGCCAGCGTAAAATATCTCCCCAGTCTTCATATCTTGGCAGAGAAACCTTTGGTATTTTTAATTTGGATAAAGATTCATAGAATAATGGCTGTTTGATTTCTTTATCGCGTACTTTATAAATAAAGTTTTCAGCTTTGTATTTGAGTTTGGTTTCCGGCCATTCTCTCAGTAATCTCCGGCATTGCCCATCCAGTTGCTCCTCTAAATGATTATAAACCTCTTCCAGCGCTTTATGGATATCTGAATTGATCGATGGAGCTTTTGGAGAATTGCCTTCCTTAGAAAGGCTTAAAACCCCTTGCAACTGGTAAAGTTTCCGTGCAATGGTACTTTGCTGGTCAACCCATTCATTATAGCTTTGGCTGGCTTCTGCAATTTCGGCAAGATACCTGATCCGGTCTGGAGGGATGATATAGATCTTCTCAGACTGTTCTGATGTAAGGATCATCTGGGCTTTAAAGTCCACCCCTGTTTTTTCTTTAATTTTTTCCATTAAAGAAGTGAACAAATTGTTCATTCCAGGGTCGTTGAACTGAGAGGCCATTGTACCATATACTGGTATGGTTTCATCTTTGGCATCGAACAGATTGTGGTTGCGTTTATATTGTTTGCGCACATCTCTGAGGGCATCAAGTGCGCCGCGTTTATCAAATTTGTTGATGGCAACCAGATCTGCAAAATCAAGCATATCGATTTTTTCCAGCTGGGAAGCTGCTCCAAATTCTGGGGTCATCACATACAAAGACACGTCACAATGTTCGGTAATCTCTGTATCCGATTGTCCAATACCGGATGTTTCCACAATGATGAGGTCATAGCCCGCTGCCTTGCAAATGTCGATGCTTTCCTGAACGTTTTTGGATAAGGCCAGATTGGCTTGGCGGGTGGCCAGGGAACGCATATATATCCTTGGATTGTTGATGGCGTTCATCCGGATCCGGTCGCCAAGTAGGGCACCTCCGGTTTTTCTTTTAGAAGGGTCAACCGAAATGATGGCCATGGTTTTATCTTTGACTTCGATCAAAAATCTTCTGACCAGTTCATCTACCAGGGAAGACTTTCCTGAGCCACCAGTTCCTGTGATACCCAGAACGGGGGCATGATTGGCTTTAGTAAGTTTTTTTAGCTCATTCACAAAGACTTGTGCACCTTCCGGGTCATTTTCTGCAACAGTTATGGCTGCAGCAATGCTCTTTACTTCTTTGTGGGGTATTTTCTTTAGTTCTCCATTAATTGAAGTCGTCGTTACATAGTCAGTTTGTTCCAGCATGTTGTTGATCATACCTTGCAAACCCATTTTCCTTCCATCATCTGGTGAGTAGATCCTGGTAATTCCATAATCCTGAAGTTCCTGGATTTCGGAAGGGAGAATAACTCCGCCACCACCTCCAAATATTTTGATATGTGGTGCGCCTCTTTCTTTAAGCAGGTCATGCATGTACTTGAAATATTCCATATGACCTCCCTGATAGGAAGTCATGGCAATACCCTGAACATCTTCCTGGATAGCACAGTTTACCACTTCATCAACAGAACGGTTATGTCCCAGATGAATAACCTCTGCGCCCGAGGACTGAAGAATGCGGCGCATAATATTAATGGTTGCATCATGTCCGTCAAATAGTGCAGCGGCAGTTACAAAACGTATTTTATTTTTAGGTTTATAGATCTGAATGTGTTCCATAGATTGGATTATACTTGGTGAACAAAGGTACTAAAAATAAGAAAGCCGCAGGTTATGTGCGGCTTTCTTATTTATTGATGAGTGAGCTCTGTGATGGGCTCGCCTATACTGCCGTTTGGCATCTGAATGTGCAGCATTGCCGCCAGGGTGGAGGCAATGTCCGTCATATAATGGGTTTTATTGGTTTTACCGGCTTTTACTTTCCAGCCCATAAATACCAATGGGATATGCGCATCGTACGGGTACCAGGCACCGTGAGTTGTTCCAGTGTTTCCACCATCAAACCAGTTTGGTTTGGAAATAAAGTAAATTTCACCACTTCTTCTGGCATTATATCCGTTAGACAGCCTTCTTTTTAATTCTTCAGGTAGGGTGGCATTGCTGATTTTAGTCAGGTCAACAGCATCCATAATACCCTTCTGATGTTTGAGATGGTTAATAGCCAAAGCTTTAATTTTTTCAAAATCTGCTTTGTTATCGCTGATCAGCTGGTGATCAAAGATCACTTCATTATTCATAACGATCAGTACACTGTTTTTTAGCTTGAATTCTTTTTCGATTTCGGTATTCAGCTCTTTTGCCAGTTGTCTGTTGCTTAAAATTCCGCCAGGCAATTTGTGCTCTTCCAGAAAGCCAGGGACATGGGCAGCACCATGGTCGGCAGTAAGGAAAAACAGATAGTTACCTTTACCTACAGTTTGATCAAGGTAAGTGAAGAAATCTGCCAGATCTTTATCTAACCTTAAGTAAGTATCTTCAGCTTCGATAGAATTAGGTCCAAATTGATGGCCAACATAATCCGTAGAAGAGCAACTTACTGCAAGGAAGTCCGTAACTGTGTTTTTACCGAGGTTTTCAGCAGCAATGGCTTTTTTAGCCAGATCAAGTGTCATGGTATTCCCGTAAGGTGTGCTTCTGATCAGGTCGTAATCTTTACCGACGGAGTTTTTCAGGACATGTGGAAAAGTGGTCTTGTCTTCACCTTTATATAACCCTTCGTAAGACTTATCGTCACCTGAACTTTGTATATAGGTATTGATTGGATATAAAGTGTTCCAGTCCTTAGCGTAGTAAGTATCTGGTTTTCTCTGTTGATTATAATTGGAAACCCAGGAAGGTAGTTCCTGCATGTAATAGGTGCTGGTGATCCAGTTGCCGGAAACACCATCATACCAGTAGGCTGCATTGGCAGAATGTCCGGCCGGCAGGATAGAGCCACGGTCTTTTAAGGAGATACCAATCACTTTACTTCTGAAATTTGTAGAAAGCCGGAGTTCATCCGTAATGGTATTGGACAGCAGGTTTTTTGGAGACATTTCTCCTGCATTTGAACTGCTGCCAACGGTTTTTACATCCTTATCTTCTGTACAATATACATCTCTGCCTAATTCCGGATCGTACCAGTTGTTTCCAATGATACCGTTAATTGCAGGAACAGATCCTGTATAGACACTGGAGTGTCCGCAAGCGGTATAGGTAGGCAGATAAGGAATAAAAGTATTTTCTGCAGAAAAACCTTCGTTAATCAGTCTTTTGAACCCACCCGAGCCATATCTTTCATAATACCTGTAAAGATAGTCCCATCTCATTTGGTCTATAACCAGGCCAACAACGAGTTTAGGACGGCTAACAGAAGCAGGGTAGCTGGTGATGCTGGTGGATGAAGGTTTTTTAGCTGCTTTATGTTGTGCCAATACGGGTGTGCACAACAGGAGCAATGCAGAAAATTTTAGGAATGTTTGTTTCATTAGTACTTAATTTCTTTTAATCAAACCTGTTTTCCATGAGGATTGGTCAGGCCGGATTTGCAGTTGAATGGATTAGGAGGCAAATGTAACAACTTCCTTTGGAAGTCGTTCATTAAGCAATTGTAAAGAAATTATATAACTTCAGCAACAACAAAGGTGCTTCCGCCTACAAAAATCAGATCGCCAGGATGGGCAGCAGCTTTTGCATTGCTTAAAGCCTCTTTTATGATTTTAAAGGTTTTGCCCTTCAGGTCATGTTGACCAGCTTGTGAAGCCAGTTCCTCAGCAGGTAATGCCCTTTCCAGATCTGGTTGAGTGAAGTAATAGATGGCGTCTTTTGGCAGTAGCGACAATACACCATTGATGTCCTTGTCTTTCACCATACCGATAACCATGTGAAGTTGCTGGTGTGGCGTATTGCGGATGTTTTGGAGTACTTCTGTGATACCAGCAATGTTATGCCCTGTATCGGCAATAATGAGTGGAGATTGACTAAGGATTTGCCATCTGCCCTGAAGACCGGTGATTTTCTTAACACTTCTGAGGGCTTCAAAGAGAGCCTCGTCTGAGATAGCATAATCGAGCTTTTTTAAAAGCTGTACAGTTTGTATAACAGTGAGGATATTTTTTAACTGATAAGTTCCGGTCAGGTCCAGCTGCAGATCTTTGAGCAATGTGCCTGTAGCGTTGAGTATCGAAGTGATAAGGTAAGCCTTGCTGTTTCTTATGGAAGACAAGGTCAACTCATCCTCTGCGAAAAAGATCGGACTCCCGGTTTCGGTTGCTTTTTGAATAAATACCGGATCTGTTTCCGGATGATGTTCTCCGATCACCACAGGAATTCCAGGTTTAATAATCCCAGCTTTCTCAAAAGCAATTTCTTTTAAAGTATTGCCCAGCATATTGGTGTGATCCAGGCTGATATTCGTGATCACAGATACTTCCGGAGTGATGATATTGGTGGAATCCAGTCTTCCACCTAAACCGACTTCAATAATAGCAATATCTACTTTTTCTTCTACGAAACAAGAGAAGGCCATAGCAACTGTAACCTCAAAAAAGGAAGGCTGCAAGGATTCTATAATAGCTTGTTGTTGCTCAACGAAATTGGTTACAAAGCGTTTTGAAACCATTTTTCCATTTACCCGGATCCGCTCTCTGAAATCTTTCAAATGAGGGGAGGTATACAAACCTGTTTTATAACCCGCCTGTTGAAGGATGGCAGCAAGCATATGTGAAGTAGATCCCTTGCCGTTTGTTCCGGCAACATGTATGGTCTTAAATTTATGCTGAGGATTTCCCAGTTCCTGGCACATGGCCAGTGTATTGTGAAGGTCTTTTTTGAAAGCGACTGCTCCAATACGGGTAAACATCGGGAGTTTACTGTACAGATAATCCAGGGTTTGCGGGTAGGTCATCACAAAAGTAATTGGAATGGCTATTTTACTTTAAAGTTGAAAACTACGACACCGATTTGCAAATCCGGTGCATTGTCAGATTGGTTTAAACGGGCACCCATTACGGCTTCTTTACATTTCTGCCATAGGTCACGGTCATTCAGGGTTGTGCCTTTAACACCAGGTACTGCATTCACAACCACTCCATCTCTGTTGATGGAAATCCGGACAGCAATCTTTCCTGTCTTTTGTCCATCGTCATGGGGGGTAACTAAATTGGTGAACCTTCTCAGTGCAATAGGAGTCTCTCCAAAACCAGAACCGCCCTCGCCGTATTTGTTGCTCAGCGGATCGCCGTTTACACTACCCTGGTTGCCCGGCGTATCTCCGGTTCCATCACCCTGGCCAGTTCCTTTGTTGGCTTTACCCTTATACAAAGCATTTTGATTGATGGTTGGCTTTGCCGGCTTTTTGTCTTCTACCGTTGCTGTAGGGGGAGCGGTAGTTTTTGTTTTCTTGGTATGGATATTTACAGATTCTTCTGTGTTCTGGGTAACCACTTCTTTTTCGCTCGTTTGTGTAACGGGTTGTTCAATGGTCGGTTTTTCCGGAACCACTTTATCCGGGGCTTTTTTATTGGCATTAGGATCTGCGGAAGGTTCTTCAGTACTGGTGTAATCAGAGCCCATACCCGTAACTGAAGTACCGTAATTCACAACCATACCGCCCATTCCAGCTTCTTCTACAGGTTTAAAAGAACCTATTACAATGAAAAAGCTGAGAAGCAGCAACACAGCCATGATCCCGGTGGATATGGCCAGTGCCTTTGGATAATTATTTTCTTCTTTATTGTATGTCATTACTTTTTAGGTTCAACAGCCAATACTACCTTAAGTTTTAACTGATTTGCAACATCAAAAACCTGCATGGTGTTTTCTATGGAAACCCCTCTTGCTACATAAAGTACAATGGTTAAATCAGGAGAAGCTTTTTGATAAGCTTCTACAGCTGGTTTAAGTGTTTCCAAAGTTACCTTTTGTTTCTCTACAAAATAATTCAGTTTATCGTCAATAGAAACGGTGATTGTTTTTTGTGCATTAGATTGTTGTCCGGATTCAGATCTGGGCAACAAAAGCTTCACAACCTTTGGATTAACTACTGCAGATGCAAGCAGAAAAAACAACAGCAGAAAGAACATAATGTCGTTAAGTGCAGAGGTATGCACTTCAACTGTGCCTTTTTTTCTTTTACGCAGATTCATTATTTTCCTGGTTCTTCTAATAAATCAATAAACTCGATTGCGTCAGTTTCCATTCTCAGTATGATCCTTTCTACCATCATGTTCAGGATATGGTACAATACGTAAGCGATGATACCAATAATAAGACCTGTTGCAGAGGTAATCATCTTTGTATACAGACCACCCGAAATGGTTCCAATCTCAATTGCTCCTTTGATGGATACATCATGGAAAATTGTAATTACCCCAATGATCGTTCCAACGAATCCAAGCATAGGTGCGATACCTGCAATGATACCTAGAATACCAATATTTTTTTCGAGTTTGGAAACTTCCAGTTTACCTACGTTTTCAATGGCAGCTTCAATATCTTTAATCGGACGTCCGATACGTTTCAGGCCTTTTTCCAGCATTCGTCCAAGAGGAGAATTGGTGTTGCGGCAAAGCGCAATAGCATTTTCCAGCCTTCCATCATGGATGTACTGTCTGATCTGGAGCATAAGGTTAGTTTCTGTTTTAGAGGATTTTCTAATGGTCAGATACCTTTCGGTAAAAATAACCAATCCTAAAAAAGCAAGGAGTGCAAGTGGGATCATTACCCAGCCCCCTTTAAATAAAAGGTCAATAAAATGAAGTTCCGGTGGTGCGGTCGTTACGGCTTGTTTTACAGCGTTAGCGGTATCAATCATTTGGTTCGCAGTATCACTGGCCCCCTGTAGCAATGTGATCATATTATTTTGATTTGTGTGTGTCGGTATAAATGTATAATCCGGAGATCTTTATTTTCTCTTCTAATCTTTTGCGCTCTGCACGGGCAGTGGTCTCCTCTTTAAACGAAGCAATACTGATCTTTATTTTCTTTCCGGGTCTCTGGTCTACAATTTTGGCGTCTATGCCCCACTGTCTTTTCATATAAGCTATAAAATCCTGGGCAGCTTTTTCTCCATATACAGAAGAACCTATAACTTCGTAAGTGGTGCCTTCGGGATGGGCCGCAGGGGGAGTTTCAGGTGCAGCAGTTGCTGTTTTAGCTGGGGCTTCCTTTACAGGAGCTGTTTTTGTGGTTGTTTTTAGCGTGTCTTTTTTGATGGAGTCGGAAGATGTAAGAGAATCTGCTTTAGTGCTCAGACTATCTTTAACATCGGTTTTAATATGGCTTTGTGGTACGGTTTTCTGTTCGGGAGCCATCTTATTGCCAGTCAGGATGTCAAACCATTGTGGCTGAAGCAGAAAAGCAACCATTAAAGCAATCAGGGCAATCAATACGCCCAATATGACTTTAAGATAGACTGGCGTTCCTCGTTTAGGTTCTTCCGGAAGAACATCCGGTTCTTTGTAGAAAGGAGGGGTTTGAACAGGAGGTTGTTGTACCTCTGGCGCAGGAGTGGAAACGATCTGGGCCGGAGCAACAGGTGCCTCCGCAATTTCCTCATGGACCTGTTCTTCTTCAGGTTCTTCTGAAACCGGAACTACAGGTGTCGGAGGTGTAGTTTCAACCTGTCTTTCTTCTTCTGCCGTATTTTCTACTATGACCTCCTCAAGAGCAGTAAGAGGTTCAGATGTTGTCAGGTTTTCTACCTCTTTAACCTGAGGAAGTCCGTAAAAGTCGAAACCCAGATTGGCCTTAGGATCGGCTTCAAACTGGATCCCATCAGCAGATTTGTGCAACTTACCTAAAGAACTTAAATCGGCTTCTCCATTTTGCTCCAGCTCTTGCTTCAGTTTTGAAATGAACTGGTCGCGGTAATGATGAGCGGCGTCTAAGGATATACGATGTTCTTTACTGATATATTCGGATAATAATGTCTCCTCAGCTACTTCCTGCTTAAAAAGCAATACATAACTGGGTGGCAAAAAAGAATGTAACTCAGCATCATACCGTCCCGGGGACTTCTTTTTGAAGAAAGTTCCCAGTTCCGGAAGTCCAACCTCTTTATGGGTTTGAAGGAGCTCTGCTAAGTACAATAATATATCCATTCTGGTAAAAATAAATTTTAATTCTTTATCAACCAATTATTAATTGAAAACCGGCTAGAAAGAATAGGTCAATCCGCCGAAGACATTAACCCCAATTGGCTGATAGTACAAGAATCTGCCATTGGTTGTATTATTCAGCAAGTTGTTGGCTTTTGCAAAAACAGAGAACTTGTTGTTGATCTTGTAACCAGCACCAACACCCAGGTCTACAAAACCTTTTACGTTTACTGTGCTTTCTATATCACGGTCAGGAATTACATAAGGAACAGCAGGTTGCGCAGTGTAGATTTTGGCTTTGCTGTCGTCCTGAATGGCTACTGCTGCATTGAAGCTCAACTTATCATTAAAGTTATACAATAAGTTAGAACTTACCCTAAGCTGAGGTTTAAACCAGCTTTCCGATTCAGCAGCAGGTTTGTAGTTTTCCAGATTTACTTTACCTGTCCATTTTAAGGCGTTACTGACCTGCACGGAGATTTCACCTTCCAGGCCTAGAAGTTTCATGTTTCCAAAGTCATAGATCACATCATATTTGTAAGGTGTAGCAAAATTGTTTACAAACAAAGGCATTTGTGAAATTTCCTTGTGGTATACTTTTACTTTGTACCCAAATCCAGGACCCCCTGTACCTTTAATACCTGCCGCAAAACTTAGTTTTTCTACGGAATTCTGAATTTCAATATTGCTGTTTAAAAATGGGTTTTCATCTGTTAATTGTTTTAAAGATGTACGGTTAACATCGCCTTTTAACTCCCCAAAAATTTGCAGATAATCTGGAATCAGGGTAAAATCTGCAGTTACTGCAGGAAAAATCCTGGTTTCAGAGAAGGCCCCAAATTCCTGTACAAAGTTAATTCCGGCATTGATCTTTATGCCATTGGTCTGTAAGCGGATGTAAGGGTTCAATTTAAAAATATTGTTGCCTACGCTGACCAAAAGATCCTGGGTTTTGCCCAGTTCAATAGAAGTAGCCAAACCTAGATTGAAACTGCTGATGCGTTTGTTCAAATAACCATTTAAAACGACAGAGTTTTCTTTTGCATTAAACTTATCGCCCCAGATATAACCGTTTATTTTTGCAGCATAGCTCAATGCATTTTCATCGGTTGTATATTTACTGGCGACTTCACCTTCTGCTTCGAAGAAATTAAAAGATTGTTTTTCCGGGCTGAGGTTTTGAAAGGAATTATTTGGATCCTGTCCGTAAAAGGCCAGGCCATTTCTCTGGTAATTCAATCTGCCGCTCAGGGTAACCTGATCAAGAATACTTCTGCCAAAAACACTAAGTTCCTGTTGGTTAAATTTTTGCTCATTTAGTTTCCCTGACTGTGCGAAATGTCTGAAGAAACCTCCTGCTTGCAGGGCCTCGTCTCCACCAAGGTTGATATAGGCCTCTGCCATACTGGTAGAAGCACTACCAAAACCAGCTTTAAGATAATTATTCACCAGCTCGGCTTTGCGCTCATCTGCCAGTTGTTGTGCCTGCAGTTTGTTGATGTCAGAATTGAGTTCCAGTTTACGGTCAGTTAAACCATAATTGAACTTTGCTTTGTAAGTCTTTACATCGTTTAAGTCCGGGCTCCGTCTTAATTTTACGGCTTCTGCCAAAACAGGTTTGTACGGCCTTACCACTTCAATTTCTTCGGCAATGGTCTTATCGTCTTTTTTCTTCTCCGTTGTCTTGGTATCCTGGGCCTGCAGGCTAAAAGTTCCTGCAGTAATAAAAAGGGCTGTTGTATATAGTAATTTGCTGAATCTCATGTCTGGTCGCTTATTTAATTTTTTCTAGTTTCGCTTTGGCCGTAGGAACGATATCATCCTTGCCATCGTAATTGTCAATAATACTTAGGAGCGTACTTTTTGCCTGTAGTTTGTCTTTAAGGGCAAGATAATTATCCGATAACAGGATAAATGCTTTTGCTACCCAATAGTCGTAAGAAGGCATATTGTTGATCAGATCAAAGCATGTTTTTTGAGATGTCTTGTAATCACGTTTGGCATATTGAAGCGCAGCTAACGTATATTTTGCTTCAGCTGCAGCCAAGGTTTTGGTTTTGCTGACCACGCTGCTCAAAGATTTGATGGCCATGGTGGTATCTGCTTTTAACAGGTAAGCCTTACCAGCATATAAATCTGAACTGTTTTTTTCTTCCTCCGAAGCTTTATCAGATTCTTTAATCAACTGCACATATTTAATCACATCATCAGGCATGTTTAAGGCTGCATAAGCCTTTAACAGATTGTTTAATGCATAGTTGTAATGTACTTTGTAATCGGCAGAGGTTTCCAGTCTTTTTAAGTAAACGATGGCTTCATTGTATTTTTTCTGTTTTAAGAAAAGTTCAGAAATACTCACCAGTGAACGTTCTGTGTAATCGCTGGTCCAGTCATTCAAAATGTATTCATAATCCGGAACGGCTTCATCACCTCTGTTTAATTTCACAAGGGACTCTGCACGGATAAATTTAGCTTCCTTATCATGGATGGCTTTAGGATACTTATCGAAGTAAGCATTGATGGCTTCGAATGCTCCTTGGAAATCACCTTTCAGGTAACGGTTATTGGCTGCCTGGAATACAATATTGTCCTGGTCTGCAACGGTATAATTTCCAATAGGAGTGGTGTTCGCATAAGCAATGAAGCCATTGGCATCTCCCTTGTCCATATAGATGTTTTTAATGGATTCTAAGGATTGTTTAGCTTCTTCGCTGCTGCCATATTCGTTAATGACTTTTTTGAAGCTCTCCAGGGCCGCATCATCCTGAT
The DNA here is from genome assembly GCF_032678445.1 of Pedobacter nutrimenti. GTDB lineage: Bacteria > Bacteroidota > Bacteroidia > Sphingobacteriales > Sphingobacteriaceae > Pedobacter > Pedobacter nutrimenti_A. The sequence continues at coordinate 535,945 of NZ_JAVTSQ010000003.1, read as the reverse complement.
CCTGGTTGTATTGTACCAGACCAATAGTCACCAAAGCGCGTGGTACATAACTGCTGTGCGGGTATTTGCTGATCAAACCGGTTAAATCTGTTTTAGATTTGTCCAGATCGCCTTTATTGAAATAGGTATAAGCCATTTCAAAACCAGCATCATCAGCATAGTTTGAACCCGGGAATTGTTTCAGCAAATCTTGCATTGTTCCGATCTTGGCATCATCCTGACCTTCCAGTCCCTGGATCATTCCTCTCTGGAATAAGGCATAATCTTCTCCGGTTGTTTTACGGCTGATGATCTTATTATAGTTCACCAAAGCATTGTCATAGCTCTTATTAACAAAATACGAGTCGGCCAGCCTGATGGTTGCATCATTAACTGTTTTTTCGTCTTTGTCATTTCCATTTAAAAAGCGTTCAAAATAATCGGCTGCTTTAGAATATTTTTCATCTTCAAAGGCGGCGTAGGCCAGGGCGTAGTTTGCAAAATTGTACACCTTAGTTTTGTCCGCATCAGGCATAGACAGGAATGTCTCGAATGTTTTAACGGCCTCCCCGAATTTACGCAGCTCATAAGCTGCTTCTGCTCTCCAGTAAGTACTTAAAGCAAGAATCTCTGGATCTTCAGGGAACTTAGCCGAGCGCAGGAACATAGACAATGCATTCGGAAATGCACGTTCATTATAGAATTCCAAACCTCTGAAATACGTTACTTTCTGGTAGGCTTCTTTGGCTTCAGGCGATTTGTTGGAAATAGGTTCCAGGATATCGATAGCGGCCTGGTAGTTCTTGCTGCTCAATAAGATTTCTCCCAATAGGGTTTTGGCCTCATTGATCTTCTTAGAACCTGGAAACTGTTTCAAGAAATTTTGGGTGGCTTCCAGTGCCTGTTGGTTAAATTCCAGTTCGTAACTCAATTTTGCATAATTGATCCAGGCATCTTCCTGTATAAATTTATCGAAATCAAGCCTTGAGGCTCTGAAAAATGCGCTTCTTGCTTTTTCTTTGTTTTTCAGCTCCAGGAAGGCACGTCCAAGCGTGTGCATACCACTTTGCAGATAAACATCATCATTGTTTAATTTTTCAAGTACTGCAACCGATTCCTTGTACTTTTTTAGCTGGAATAAAGAATAACCATACTGGTAAATGAATAAATTGTTTACGGTTCCGGATTTGTCTTTTGCATAATAATCGGCAAAGTATTTCTCTGCGTTTTTATAGTCAGATTTTGCAAAGTAAGAAGCGGCAATCAGGCTTAGCATTTCCGCTTCATACTGTTGTTTTGAAGTTTGTAAAACCGGAATGGCGTAGCTGATTACATCGTCATAGCGCTCGTCCAGATAATACATGGAGGTAATGTAATAAGGATAACTGGCCTGATATGTAGGCGAACCTTTTAACTTTTCAAAATTAGCCAGCGCAGTTTTGTATTCTTTATTGATGTAATTGATATAAGCAAAATAATAGATGGCACTCTCTTTATAAGGAGACTCTTCTTTCTTAACGGCCTCAAAAAGAGGTTCTGCTTTTTCAAGGTTATTCAGCTCAAAATAAGAGTAAGCTTGTTTGAACTGGTATTCCACACGCTGTTTCTGAGAAAGGGTAGAAGGATCAGTTTTTTCAAACCATTCCAGCGCTTTTTGATAGTTTTTCTGTGCAAAATAAGATTTGCCAACATGAAAATAAGCAAGCTTTGTATTTGGATTCAGAGGATAATCTTTAATAAAGCTCTGAAACAGGTTTTCTGCATCGGCATTGCCCAGCTCCAGCGCGCAAACAGCGGCGTAGAATTTGGCATTTTCTTTTAACAAAGTGAGTTCTGCATTGCTTTCCTGCTGCGCAGCTGGTTTTAATCTGGATTGTTCTACCAGTTTAAATTGCTGTGCTGCTGCTACATATTTCTCATTGTCAAGTAACTCTAACCCACTTTGGTAATTTTTATTGAGGTTCACTAAAGGACCGAACTGGGCATAGCCTGCGGTAAAGTTTCCTGCTAATAAAAGCGGTATAAAAAGGTATTTTTTCTGCATCGGGTTTCAAATATGGTTGCTGCTAATATAAATATACTATAGCTGCTTATTAACATTAGAAATTAACATGTGTTGATAACACAGTTTAACGTAAACTTGTTAAAATTGGTATAAAAAAGCTTAAAAGGAGTTTAATCCCGTTGAGAAGCAAGGAGATAAAGTACCGCCATTCTGACCGCTACTCCATTTTCTACTTGTTCCAGAATAATAGATTGCTTACTGTCTGCTACATCGCTGGTGATCTCCACGCCCCTGTTGATCGGACCCGGGTGCATCACAATAATTTCTTTGTCCAGGCTATCCAGAATCTGTTTGTTCAAACCGTACATCATGGCATATTCTCTTAAAGAAGGGAAATATTTGATGTCTTGTCTTTCCAGCTGGATGCGCAGCATATTGGCCACATCGCACCAGTTCAGCGCTTTTCTCAGGTCATGTTCAATCTTTACGCCAAGGCTACCCATGAATTTAGGGATAAGCGTAGTTGGTCCGCAAACCATGACTTCTGCACCTAATTTTTGAAGGCACAAAATATTGGAAATGGCTACTCTGGAATGTAAAATGTCTCCAACGATCACTACTTTTTTGCCAGCAACATCCCCCAGTTTCTGACGAATAGAGAAGGCATCTAATAAGGCCTGTGTAGGATGTTCATGTGCACCATCTCCTGCGTTTACGATTTGAGCGTTAATGTGTTTACTCAGAAACACGCCGGCACCGGCATAGGGGTGTCTCATCACCACCATGTCCACTTTCATCGCCAGGATGTTATTTACGGTATCAATCAGCGTTTCCCCTTTGCTTACAGAAGAGGAGGAAGCAGCAAAATTAACCACATCAGCAGATAGCCTTTTTTCGGCAAGCTCAAAGGACAGTTTAGTCCGGGTAGAGTTTTCGAAAAAGATGTTTGCTATGGTGATGTCGCGCAGAGAAGGTACCCGTTTGATCGGCCTGTTGATGACATCTTTGAAATTGTCTGCAGTTTCGAAAATCAATTCAATATCATTCCGGTTAATATCTTTAATGCCTAAAAGATGTCGGGTTGATAATTTGTCTGCTGCCATTTCTATTTATGTCTTTCTGATAATAAAATTACTTTGTCTTCACCTTCTGTCTCTTTCCAGCTTACTTTAACCAGCTGAGAGTCCAGACTGTCTACCTGTTGACCAATATAATCAGGTTCAATAGGAACGTGTCTGGAAAACCTTCTGTCGATAAGCACCATGAGTTCTACTTTTGCGGGTCTTCCATAAGCTTGAAGCGCATCCAGCGCAGCGCGAATGGTACGGCCGGTCCAAAGCACGTCATCAATTAAGATTACGTTCTGGTCTTCAATAATAAAGTCTATGGTATTGCTATTGGCCGAAACAATGCCGTCTTTCCTTCTGAAATCGTCTCTGAAGAAAGTAATATCGAGATTACCCTTCTTGATAGAAGAAGTCTGGAGAATTTCGGAAAGTTCTTGTTTAACTCGGTCGGCGAAATAACTGCCTCTTGGCTGTATTCCAATTAGAACAGTATTTGAAAAATCAGTATGATTCTCAATTAGCTGATGACAAAGTCGCTTAATTGTGATCTGGAATTTTTTTCCGTCTAGCAGGGTTCGTTTTTGCATTGACTAAAGGATTAGGCAAATATAGAAAATCGAATTGAAATCTGTAATTGCTTTTTCAATTTAATTGTGAATTGATATGGTTTTGACTGTCGGTTCCATGCTAAAAGCTTAACTTTGAGGATGGAGCGGGCAATAATTTTTTTTGATGGTGTTTGTAATTTGTGTAATGCTTCTGTGCAGTTTGTAATCAAGAGAGATGTTAAAGATCATTTTAGGTTTTCTGCTTTACAGAATGAGTATGCAAAGGCACATTTAAAGGAATTTGAAATCAGCTCTTTAAATTCAAGTACTATCCTTCTGCTTGAAAATGGTAAGCTTTATACCCGTTCTACAGCAGCTTTGAGGATTGCCAGACAACTCAGCGGCTTATGGCCTTTGTGCTATGGACTGATTGTCATTCCTGCTTTTATAAGAGATGTTGTATATAAGACAATATCTAAATATCGTTACAAGATCTGGGGACGATCGGAAACTTGTATGATACCTTCCCCAGAACTCAAAGCGAAATTTTTATAACTACTGATCCAGGTATCTTTTACTATAATTGATATTCATCAAATCATAGCGTTTAAACTGGGTCTTTAAGCGTCGTTGGAAGTCGGTGAAATTTTTGCTTTCCTTTGGGCTCCACAGGACCTCACTCAAGGCATCTAATCTTGGGAAAAGCATGTAGTTTACCTTCGCTGGATTAGTGATGTATTCAGACCATAAGTTACCCTGGCCTCCCCAGACATATTTTCCTTCAGACGGAGAAAGTTCTTTAGCGACAGGCTCATAATTATAAACCACATCCAGCGGTAAATATTTTGCTGCCGTAAGTGAGTCATCCTTAATGAACTGGCTGTGGTTAAAATACATCATGTTTTCCGGCGTCATGATCACCTTATGTTGTTGTTTGGCTGCTGCTATTCCCCCTTTTTCTCCTCTCCAGCTCATTACAATCGCGTTAGGCGCCAGTCCACCATCCAGTATCTCATCCCATCCAATAATGTTTTTCCCTTTGCTGTTTACAAATTTTTCTATTCGGTGTATGATATAACTCTGCAGTGCACTTTCGTCTTTCAATTTATTGTCTTTCATAATTTTCTGCGAAAGTGCAGATTGTTTCCACCAGATCTTTGAGCCCTCATCTCCTCCAATATGAATATAGGGAGAGGGGAAAAGCTGCATGACTTCTGTAAGCACATCTTCCAGGAAGCTAAAGGTTTGTTCGGTGGGCTGCAGTACATTATTGAATTTGTTAAAGATTCCCCAGGTCTGGGCCACTTCGTACTTTTTAGATGGTTCAGTTCCAAGTTCAGGATAGGCTGCGAGAACGGCCATGCTGTGCGCTGGCATTTCGATTTCAGGTATAATGGTGATGTAACGTTCCTGGGCATATTTGATGACCTCTTTGATCTGCTCCTGGGTATAAAAACCACCATATCTGATATGATCATTTCCGGTTCCAGGATACAAGCCGATAATAGATCCATCCCGCCAGGCACCCACTTCAGTAAGACGTGGATATTTTTTGATTTCAATCCTCCAGCCATGATCGTCGGTCAAGTGCCAGTGGAAGTAATTCATTTTATGCAGGGCGAGGTAATCTATATACTGCTTTACAAAGGTCACGTCAAAAAAGTGTCGGCTGACATCAAGGTGCATACCTCTGTAGCTGAATCTCGGGTAATCCACAATTTCTACAGCTGAAATGGAGAGTGTGTTTTCTGCGGTAAGCGGCAGTAGCTGGATCAGTGTTTGCACACCATAAAAAATGCCTTCATCGGTTGAGGCGGAAATGGTAATACCATCTTTTAGTACAGATAAAGTATATTGATCCTGATTCGGACTAACACTTGCCGTTCTGATCAGACTGATCACATTGGTCTTGTTTTCGTTAACTGAGTACGGTATTGTAGCAGGGGAGATATGATAATATTTTTGAAGAAAGCCGGTTAAATAAGCCGATGATTTATTCAGTGCAGTATCACTGATTAAAATGGTCGTGCCGCTGGTTAAAGAAAAGTTGTTTTCCAGAGTGCCTGCTTTTAAGCTTACGGGTTGAGGGATCAGGTTTGGAAGTTGCGCCTGGCTGGCCTGATATAAGAACAGGCTGAGTATAAAAGTATAGAGGATCTTCATGATAAATTTAGTTTGATTCCCCAAAATAGCAAAAAAAAAGCATCCCGGTTAGGGGATGCTTTTTATAATATAAGCTTTAAAGATTATTTAGCTTTGTTTTTGCTTTCTTCACCTTCCATTTGCTCTTTTAATTGAGCAAGTACACCTAAATCGCCTAATGTTGATTTCTCAACAGAATCTTTAACTTTTTTCACTGCACTGCTAGATGCTTTAGCTTCTTTTTTCTTAGTCGCTCTTTCTTCTGCAACAGCTTCAGCTTTAGCCTCTTCCCAGATACGGGCGTGAGAAACAACGATACGTTTAGCATCTTTGTTAAACTCAATGATTTTGAAATCATTAGTTTCTTCAGCTTTGATTACAGAACCATCTTCTTTAGCCATATGTTTTGTAGGTACGAAACCTTCAACACCATAAGGTAAAGCAATAACAGCACCTTTATCAGTTACTTTAACAACAGTTCCCTGGTGGATTGAATCCATCGTGAAGATAGTTTCGAAAGTATCCCAAGGGTTTTCTTCTAATTGTTTGTGACCTAAGCTTAATTTGCGGCTTTCTACGTCTAATTCAAGAACAACAACATCTAATGTATCACCAACTTTAGTGAATTCGTTAGGGTGGTTTACTTTTTTAGACCATGAAAGATCAGAGATGTGGATTAATCCATCAATTCCTTCTTCAATTTCAACAAATACACCGAAGTTAGTCATGTTTTTAACAACTGCAGTATGTTTGCTTCCGATAGGATATCTCTCTGCAACATTTTGCCAAGGATCTTGAGTTAATTGTTTAATACCCAAGCTCATTTTACGCTCGTCTCTGTCTAAAGTTAAAACTTCAGCTTCGATTTCATCACCAACTTTCAGGAATTCCTGAGGGCTGCGTAAGTTTTGAGACCATGACATTTCTGACACGTGGATCAAACCTTCTACTCCTGGGATGATTTCTAAGAAAGCACCGTAATCAGCTACAGTAACAATTTTACCTTTAACTTTAGAACCAACAGCTAAGTTAGCATCTAAAGATTCCCAAGGGTGAGGAGTCAATTGTTTTAAACCTAAAGCAATACGTTTTTTCTCATCATCGAAGTCAAGAACAACAACATTGATTTTCTCGTCTAAGCTCAATACTTCTTTTGGATGCTCTATGCGGCCCCAAGAAATATCAGTAATGTGTAGTAAACCGTCAACACCACCTAAGTCAATGAATACACCGAAGTCAGTAATGTTTTTAACAGTTCCTTCCAATACCTGACCTTTTTCAAGTTTAGAAACGATTTCAACTTTTTGGCTTTCTAAGTCGTCTTCGATTAAGATTTTATGAGATACAACTACGTTTTTAAACTCGTGGTTGATCTTAACAACTTTGAATTCCATTGTTTTACCCACGTATACATCGTAATCGCGGATAGGTTTAATGTCAATTTGAGAACCAGGTAAGAAAGCTTCAACACCCATGATGTCAACGATAAGACCACCTTTAGTACGGCTTTTAACAAATCCGTTGATGATTCTGTCGTTTTCAAGAGCCTCATTGATAGACTCCCATGATCTTTGGGTTTTAGCTCTTTTACGAGATAAGATTAACTGGCCATTTGCATCTTCAGGTGCTTCAACGAAAACGTCAACTTTGTCGCCAATTTTAAGGTCCGGTGTATCACGGAACTCAGAAGTAGACACAAGACCGTCAGATTTAAATCCTACGTTCAATACTACATCTTTATTGTTGATAGACACAACAATACCGCTGATGATTTCACCTTGGTTGATTTGATTGAAAGTATCGGTGTACATATCCTCGAACTTTTTACGGTCCTCGTCAGAATATTTTCCGAAAACTTTGTCGTCTGCATCCCAATCAAAGTCTTGATCTGGGGTAGCTAATGATGATTTGATCTGCTCGATCGACACTGAATCAGCTTCTGACTCAATGGTTTCTTTCTCAGTCAGACGTGCGTCTGCACCTTGCAATTCGGCTTTTTTAGCCTCTAGTTCTTTTTCTGCTACTTGTTTTTTTGCCATTAAAAATTTAATCTCCTTTTCCCGTTAGGGACTGCAAAGATACAAAATAATCTATTATTGAAAATTATTTTTTTATAAATGTTGTTGATTTTGAACTGCTTGTATGTATTTTATATCGCAAATCTCGCTCACCACTGCCCAAAATCATAGTAGAATGTATTGTATCCTGCCGATCTGCTCAAATACGGCCAGCCAATCTTTAACCCCGATGAGCGAAAATTAATGCGAAAAATTGGGAAAAGAGGGGGGAGAATCTTAAATTGGAGGCAACTAAATATTAAGAATAAAGAGATCAGTTATGGCTAAGACGCACGAATATCAAACGAACCTTGTTTGGACAGGTAATAAAGGATCAGGAACGATGGACTACCGTTCTTATGACAGAAGCTATGTGATTTCTATTGAACATAAAAATGACATTTATGGCTCGTCAGACTCTGCATTTATGGGAGACAGGACCAAGCACAATCCCGAAGACCTGCTGGTTTCATCATTATCTTCCTGTCATATGCTCTGGTACCTCCACCTATGTTCCCAGAATGATATCATTGTATTGGACTATAAGGATAACGCAGTTGGAAAGATGACCGAGAATGCGGACGGTAGCGGGTATTTTACTGAAGTGATCTTAAATCCGGTAGTGACCATCACCGATGAAGGCGCTGTCTCAAAAGCAAATGCTTTACATGAGCAGGCCAATAAAATGTGTTTCATTGCAAATTCCTGTAATTTCCCAATCCGGCACGAGCCAACCTGTGTGGTGGAAAAAAATTAAATGAGCGACCGTATAAAAAAGCAAAGCCGCCCGGATGGGGCGGCTTTGCTTTTTTATTGTTTATTCCACTAGATTCTGCCTTTAGTATCTTGTGCAGATATTCAATAACTGAGATCTAAGCTAAATTTTTAAATAGTTTATATCACACATAATTATAACTTAGTATTTTGCTTAACTTTTACAAGCCCAACTATTCTGAGAACATAAAAATGCTACCCTACAAAGAACTAAAAGATCAGGAACTCGTTGCCCTGCTAAAGGAGGGAGACAAGGGAGCATATACAGAAATATACAATCGATATAAAAGCCTGCTTCAGGGGCATATTTATAAAAAACTGGGCGATTTTGAAGAAGTTAAAGATGTCTTACAGGAGCTTTTTACAAAACTTTGGACAAAACGAACTGAAATCCCTTTAACACAAGATCTTGCGGCTTATTTATATACCTCTGCAAGAAATAAGGTATTTAATATCCTATCCCATAAACAAGTGGAATCCAGATATGTTCAGTCGCTTCAGCATTTTATCAACGAAGACAACTATATTACAGATCTGCTGATAAGAGAAAGAGAATTTGCCTTGATCATACAAAAAGAAATTGACGATTTACCTGAAAAAATGAGGGAAGTATTCATCCTCAGCAGAAATTCAAGCCTTTCACATAAGGAAATAGCGGAACAACTTCATCTATCGCCTCAAACAGTTTCAAAGCAGATCAGTAACGCTTTAAAAATTCTTAAAGTGAAACTGGGGATGTTTTTTTATTTTTTATAATACTGATAATCTGTTTGTTACAGTTTTTATTCTGTTTGTTTAATTTCCATCTACCTGTAAGCCTACCCCTTAGCTGTCTTAGCTTTTATATAAGGGAAATACCATGCAGGAAGACATTCAGAACCTACTAAAAAAATACCTTTCAGGGAATTGCAGCGAAGAACAGAGGGCTTTACTAGAGAGCTGGTATATGAAGTATGAGCAAGCCGAACGACCTGAAGTTACTGCAGAAGCCAAAGAAAAACAACTGGATGAAGTATGGCAATTCCTAAATGAGCAGCATCTTTCTCCCCCTCAGTTAACAAAGCATGTTTTATGGCGGATTGTAGCTGCAGCTGCAGTATTACTTATCGTATTAGGTGTTGGTGTTTATAAATATAAAGCAACCTCACAAATGTCCGAAACTAAACTTTTGGCTAGAACTAAGCCTATTATTCCAGGCCGGAACAAAGCTGTTCTGACCCTGTCTGATGGTGAAAATATTATATTGGACGAAGCTGCTGATGGTCGTATCGCTGATCAATCGGGAGTTACCATTACAAAAACCCAACAAGGAGAAATTATCTATGCTGTAAACAACCACCCAACCAGCAAAGCAGTCAATCAAATCTCTACTCCAAAAGGAGGACAATATCAGATTCAGTTGCCAGATGGAACCAAAGTATGGTTAAATTCTGCCTCTTCTTTGCGTTATCCGGCAAGTTTTTCCGGACCGGAAAGAAAGGTAGAACTTTCTGGAGAGGCCTATTTCGAGGTTACCAAGAATAAAAATATGCCCTTTAAAGTGCGTACAAAAAAACAGGAAATCACCGTATTAGGAACCCATTTTAATATCAACGGCTATGAAGACGAAGAAAGTATAAAAACGACCTTACTGGAAGGAAGTGTGAAGGTAAAGATAATGGGGTCTGAAAGTTCAGCGCTGTTGAAACCGGGAGAGCAGTCTGTTTATGAAAAGAACGGTCTAAACGTAGTCAATGCGGATCTTGATGAAGTTATTGCCTGGAAAAACGGATATTTCTTATTTCAGGATGAAGATATCCATGCCGTTATGAGAAAAGTTGCCCGCTGGTACGACATAGAGGTGGTGTACCAGGGCAATCTGAGCCGGAAGCATATAGGAGGATCGGTATCCAAATCAAAAAGCCTGAATGATGTTTTGATGATACTAAGAGCAACCGATGAGCTTAATTTTAAAATAGAAGGAAGGAGGATTACAGTTATGCCTTAATGCTACAAAGGCCTGTAATTAAAAAGACCAGAGGCGTTTGAGCCGCCTCTGATCAATATTGGGTTACAGGCAATCCATTTTCTATCGAGAGAAGTAAATTATCCATTAACCAGGAAGGGTAGCGGCATGTAGATGCTGTGTCCCAACCAAATCAACCCAAACTAACCAAATGTATGAAATTTTAACTCTTAATTTCTACGGTCATTGCCGTATGAAACGTAAAATTCTGTTGACCATGAAACTTACAGTGATACTGCTGTTATCATTTACTTTCCAGGTGGTGGCAAATGGCTTTGCCCAAAATAGAATTACAATGACTGAGAAAAATGTTTCCCTTAAAAAAGTATTAAAGGAAATCAGCAGGCAAAGTGGTTACGACCTCGTTTTTGTCTCCGATGCTTTGCAATATGCTAAACCAGTCACCATCCAAGTTAAAGAAGTGAGCCTGGAACAGGCACTAGAACTGAGTTTCAGGAATCAGCCTTTAATTGTCTATGACATCAAAGGTAAGGCTGTGATTGTGAAAGACAAGAAGATCAGTGCCGATAAATCAAATCCCATGTTGGTCCTCCCAGTCGATATTAAAGGAAAAGTTCTGGATGAAACAGGACAAGGAATTCCGGGGGCAAGTATTAAAGTTAAAGGGAGCCCGAAAGGAACAATTACAGACCCCAACGGGCAATTTAGTTTGACTGGAATTGATGAAAATGCAATTCTGCTGGTGTCCTATGTAGGCTATGTGAGCAAAGAAGTTAAAATTACAGGAAAGGGGCCATTGACTATTAGTTTAACCGCAGAGTCCGGTCAACTGAATGAAGTGGTTGTAGTGGGCTATGGCACCCAAAAGAAAATAAACCTCACCGGATCTGTATCTGTGGTAAAGGGAGAAGATCTGGAGAACAGGCCTGTTACGAATGCCACCCAAAGCTTACAGGGTGTTGCACCAGGTTTAAATGTATCTGTTGGCGGTAATACCAAGCCGGGGCAAAGCTTCAACTTAAATATACGGGGGGCAGGAAACCTCAATGGGGGCGACAGTCCCTTTGTACTCGTAGATGGCCTGGCGATGTCCTTATCAGATGTCAATCCAAATGACATCGAATCCATTTCGATACTGAAAGATGCAGCAGCGTCTGCAATATATGGCGCAAGAGCCCCTTATGGTGTTATCCTGGTTACTACAAAAAAAGGAACAGCAGATAAAACCACGTTATCCTATTCCAACAATATAGGATTCACCTCTCCGGTAAAATTGCCGGAAATGGCCAATTCTTATGAATTTGCAAAATATTTTAATGCAGCAACATCCAATGCCACCGGAAGCAAACAATATTCTGATGATAAACTGGCCTTACTCCAGCAATATGTGAATAACCCTGCAGGAATGAATATTTTTCCCGAGGTAACAGATAACTACTATTCCAATTGGGAAAACTCTGCAAATGGTGTGGCCAATACCAATTGGTTTGATTTCCATTATAAGCCTTATGCCATGCGTCAATCGCACAATCTGAGCACGAGCGGCGGTAACAAAAATACCCAATATTTTATATCGGGGGCTTACTATAAAGAAGGCGGAAGTTTACGCTATGCAGATATTGACTATAAACGTTATAACCTGAATGCCAGTATCAGTTCCCAACTCAACAGCTGGATCAAGTTGAAACTAAACACCAAATTCACACAGTCTGATTACGTCTCTCCATTTTCCGGTTTCGAATCGCTGTTTTTTCACAACCTGGCCAGGATGCGGCCAAATGTTGCACCTTATGACCTCAATGGTAACTTTTCAGAAATGTCTATGGTGCCCTACCTGCAATCAGGCTCAAAAGATGAAACCAAGAGTTACACACTGGCCATTTTACCCGGACTGGAACTGGAACCCGTAAAAAACTGGAAGATCATGGCAGATTTTAACCTTCTGCGGACCAATACCAATGAGGATATTTTGAAATTGCCCGGCCTGATCTATGGTATAGATGGAACACCTAAATATGTCAACAGGTCAGAGTATGGTATTCCAATTCTTGGCGGTTATACGAGAAATATGAATGCAACCAATTATTTTTCGCCAAACGTGTACACATCTTACAGCTATGTTTTAAATCATGACCATACTTTCAATGCAATGTTTGGTTTTCAGCAGGAGCTCAATGAGTACAGCGCTCTTTCTTCTTCTACTCAGGATTTAATCAGTGCCTCCCGTCCCGGACTTTCTCTTGCCACCGGTAGTCAAACGACCTTGGAAAACAGAACGCACTGGGGAACCAGAGGGTTTTTTGGACGACTGAACTACAACTATAAAAACAAATATTTAGTAGAAGTAAACGGCCGGTACGATGGCTCCTCCCGCTTTGCAGCCGATAGCCGCTGGGGATTTTTCCCTTCCGTGTCTTTAGGGTATAACCTGGCAGGCGAAAAATTTATGGAAGGCATAAAAGATCAGATTAGTTTATTGAAGATCAGAGGATCTTACGGGCTTTTAGGCAATCAATCTGGCGCCGGATTATATTCTTATGCCCAGACTATGAATATCACCATTCCAGGTCCTTCTGGAGCAGGAGGTCAATGGTATTTCCAAAATGGGAGAGAAGGTTATATTGCTGCACCCGCACCCTTCAACCCAGGGGTTACCTGGGAAAAAGTCCAGATGGCAAATTTAGGTCTGGACTTCGAAGTATTAAAAAGTCATTTAACCGGAAGTATTGATGTTTTTCAGAGAAATACCCGCGATATGCTTGGCCCTTCACTGGACATCGCGGATATGTATGGAGGTATACCGCCATTAAGCAACAATGCAAATTTAAGAACCAACGGATGGGAATTGTCTTTAACCTGGAAAGATCAACTGGAAAATGGAATCCGGTACTCCATAGGAGCCATGTTGTCTGACAACAAATCTGTTGTGACCAAATACCAAAATCCAACAAACAGCAATCCGTCAAACACCTGGTATGAAGGTAAAAATGTTGGAGAAATTTGGGGATATCGTACTTCAGGATTGATTCAGAACGCAGATCAGGCAGCCGCATTTAATAAAATGAACCATTCTTATCTGTCCTCTTCAGCCTGGGTGCCTGGCGACGTGAACTATAGAGATTTAAATGGAGACAACAAGATCGATATCGGAAATAATGTGCTCGGCAACATGGGTGATCTAAGCATTATAGGAAATACTACTCCAAGATACGCTTATTCTTTTAACGGCGCGGTAGAGTGGAAAGGTTTCTCCGTATCGTTTCTTTTCCAGGGCATAGGAAAAATGAATTATGCCCCTAAGCCAGGCGACGTCTATTTTTGGGGAGCTGGCGCATTGGCCCAGGTTACCGTATTTAACCAGCATCTGGATTATTGGACCCCCCAAAATCCAGGAGCCTATTATCCGAATCCATATGCAGCTCCCGCAGGATCAATCAGTACTTATATCAATAAAACACAGCAGGTGTCAGACCAGTATTTGCAGAATGCAGCTTATCTGAGGCTTAAAAATGCGACGATAAATTATGCTTTGCCATCCTCTTTGATTAAAAAGATCAGGCTTTCCAAAGTGAATATTTTCGTCACCGGAGAAAATTTATTCACAATAACCAAGCTGGCTAAAATGCTGGATCCAGAAACAGTAGCCGCTGCAGTTGACCCAGGGAAAAGCTATGCTCAAAACGTTACCGCAGGAGGAGAGCCGGGAAAGATCTATCCCCTTAGTAAAGTCTATTCTATAGGAGTTAATGTTGGATTTTAAATGATGATGAAAATGAAAGTAAATACCATAAAAATAGTTGCCCTCATAGGCATTGCTCTTGGATTATCTGCTTGTAAAAAGAACTTCCTGGACCTTCAGCCCCTGGATTCCTTAAGCACCACCAACAGCCTTTCTTCAACAAATGAATTGAAGATGTACGTGAACCAATTTTATCAGAATGCATTTCCAGGCCAACCCACAGTGGTCGGAGGGAGTGGAATAGCATTTAACGATGCTGGTACAGATAATATGATCTTTTCTTCCTTGAATGCTCGTACCAGTGGCTTATCTTCTCTGAGTGATACCACATCGATTAGAGAGTACAGAACAATAAGATCAATTAACTACTTTTTTGAAAATTATACACATGCAACTGGGCAGGCTTCTGAGATCAATAAATACGTTGGGGAAGCCCGTTTTTTCCGGGCTTATATCTATTTTAATATGATCAGAAAATATGGCGGTGTTACCTGGGTAAATAAAGTACTTCCCGCCGACCAGGAAGTTATGGCTGTCAAGCGGGATTCCAGAACTTTAGTTGTAGACTCTATACTCGCCGACCTGGATAAAGCCATAGACCTCTTGCCTGTTGCGTCCAATAGTTCGTCCATGAGGGTTCATAAAGATGTTGCCCTGGCCTTCAAATCCAGGGTAGCTTTGTATGAAGGATCCTGGGAAAAATACCACAAAGCAAAGAATGATGCCTTTTTTGCAAAGGACATCACTGACGATAAAATAAAGACTTATTATGAGAAGTCAAGAGATGCCGCAGCCGCAGTGATCAACAGTTCCCGCTGGTCGGTATATTCAACAGGAAAACCCCTACAGGATTATGGAAACCTATTTATTACCACAGATCTTTCTGCCAATTCTGAAGTCTTGCTGTGGAAGAAATACAATACCAACGACAATATAGGGCATAGCATTAGCAAATATACCTCAACCGATGGCGCAGACATGGGGCTTACCTTATCATTGGTGGATGACTATCTGACCAGGGACGGACGTCCTTTTACCGGCAACGAGCGGAAGCAGGCGCAAGCTGTTTACGGCAGGGAACTTAGTCCGGACCTCAGAGATCCGAGATTAAGCCAAACTGTCGCTATGCCAGGGCAACCCTTAAAACCAGGTGTAAATGTGCCAGCTTACCCACCTATTAATCAAACTGGGTTCAACAGAAGTACCACAGGTTTTCCCTTGTATAAATTCCTCGAATACAACAACGCATCGGCTGTTTCCGACGATTTCAAAAGTATGGCCCCTGCAATTGCTTTCAGGTACGCCGAGGTTTTGCTAAATTATGCTGAGGCCGTAGCCGAACTTGGAGGTGATCCGGTGGTTATTGCCAATGCCTTAAATCCACTCCGATTAAGAGCAGGCATGCCCTTGGTCGATGTCAACAAAGAATACAATACAGATCCCACTTATCCATTCTATTCTTTAAGCCCGGTTATTCAATGTGTAAGAAGAGAAAGAAGAGTGGAGCTGGCAGCGGAAGGAATGCGATTGGACGATATTCTGCGTTGGGCTGCGGCCGATGTCCTGCTGGCTGGAAAGCGGCCGCTAGGGGCGCTTTTTGTTGGCAGTGATATGGCAAGCCAAAACACGAGTGCCGGCTTTTATGGATCCTCTTTGTTGTACTATGATACAGCTCCTTCGGGAAAATCAGTAAATCTATACCTCACTGGAGCTCAGGGTGACGCATTACGATATATTGACCCCTATAAGAACTTATTGCCAGGTGGCTATGGCTTTAACCTTGGAAGAGATTATTTAGTTCCGATTCAACAAAGAATGCTTCAACTGACAGGCGGAAACTGGAGCCAAAATCCAGGATGGTAACACAAACTAAATTGTATAAAGAAATGCGTATCAATAAAAATAACTTACGGCTCTTTTCACTCATGTTCTGTTTTTTGGTCTTGATTTCCTGTAAAAAACAGGATTTACCAGCTAAACCGGAAGCATCAGCCTTTTCAGCAGTGCTGGAAAGTAATTCGGTTGTTCCTGCTGCAGGAGGAACAGTGAACATTTTGATCAGCACCCAAACAGATGGTTGGTGGATCAGTAATCTATCTGCCAATTGGGCAACAGTTAACCGGACCTATGGTTCCGGAAATTTTAAATTGCCTGTAACTGTAAAAGCAAATACATCCGGTGTCAAAAGAAATGTAAATTTACAAGTCAATCCCACCTTCAATCTTCCGGTGGTGAACCTTACTATTAACCAGGACAATTAAAACAGATGAAGAAATTATTTGCATTACTATTACTTTTCTGCGGGTTTGAAACCTACGCCCAGCAGGAAAAGCCCAACGTGGTCATCATCATCTCTGATGACCACGCTTACCAGGCCATCAGTGCATATGGGAGTAAGTTGATGTCGACGCCAGGTATTGACCGGATTGCCAAAGAGGGTGTTCGTTTTGACAAAGGCTATGTAACCAATTCCATTTGCGGACCTAGCCGGGCAGTAATCCTTACCGGAAAGTACAGCCACAAAAATGGCTTCAAAGACAATGAACACTCCCGTTTTGACGGAAGCCAGGACTCCTTTATCAAACAACTTGGAAAAGGAGGGTACCAGACCGCCTGGATAGGAAAATGGCATTTGGAAAGTGAGCCGCAGGGCTTTAGTTACTGGCAGGTATTGCCCGATCAGGGGCAGTACTATAATCCTGATTTTATCATGCAGGATGGAAGCCGGAAAAGAGTGGAGGGATATGTTTCCAATGTGATTGAAGATGCTGCTGAAAACTGGCTGGACAAACGGGATCCATCCAAACCTTTCTGCCTGGTGATCGGGCACAAAGCAACGCACCGCGTTTGGTTACCGGATACTGCCGATATGGGGATGTTCGACAAGACGACTTTTCCTTTGCCTCATAATTTTTATGACGATTACCAGGGCAGGGAAGCGGCTAAAGTACAAGACATGAGCATTGCCAAAACCATGATCATGGGCTATGACCTGAAAATGTTTGGTTCAGAAGGCGCTGCAGACAAGGATGGCAATATCAAAAGAATGAATGCTGCACAAAGAGCCAAATTCAATCAGTACTACCTGCCTATAGAGGCTGATTTGAAATCAAAGAACCTTTCAGGTAAAGCGCTTACAGAATGGAAGTATCAGCATTATATGCGGGACTATTTAAGTACTGCTGCCTCTCTGGACAGAAATATCGCACGAACTTTGGATTATCTGGATAAACATCATCTGGCCAAAAATACCATCGTCATTTACATGTCTGACCAGGGCTTTTATCTGGGCGAACACGGCTGGTTTGATAAACGGTTTATTTATGAGGAATCTTTCCGGACACCAATGGTCATGCGCTATCCAGGGGTTATAAAGCCGGGTAGCGTATCCAATGATTTTGTGATGAACTTAGATATTGCACCTACCATTCTGGACGCTGCGGGGGTTACTATACCTGGAGATATACAAGGCAAATCCATGCTGCCCGTATTGAAGGATAAAAAAATCAAGGGCCGTGAATACTTGTATTACCACTACTATGAAAATGGGGAACATTCGGTTTCTCCTCATTTCGGTATCAGGAATAAAAGATACAAACTCATACGCTTCTATAAAAGAGTGGAGTCATGGGAGCTTTATGATCTGATGAAAGATCCGAATGAGGTCCATAATGTATATGGCGAGAAGGACTATCAAAAGATTGTGGATCAGATGAAAAAGGAGCTCAACAAACAAATTGCACAGTATGACGATCAGGATGCAAAAAAAATTGTAGAGAAGGGAATTTAGAGGAAAATTCTGTACAGCTGCTTCAAGACTAACGATATCAGGCGGCTGAAGAAGCCGCAGATCTCTGAGGTCTTTCTGCAGCGTACGAGAATTTTCCTTAGCAAATTGCAGAGAGAGGGTGGTGACCGGGCATGGTGTAGAAGAGATCGGGTAAGTTGCCAGAGAGAAGTGGGTAGGCAGAGGTTATGGAATGGCCCTTAATTCCTGTGGTCCTGGTTTGTAGTCCGGCCGGAGTAAGTCCGGTGTGAGTCCAGAGTAAGTCCGGGTTTTTCCATAAAAACCCGGACTTACTCTGGTCTAACCTGGGGGTAAGTCGGGAGTTAGTAGAAACCAGGACTGAAGCAAGTTAGTTCCGTTCAGATGCTTAAATGTTTTTGATATCAAACGTTTGTGTGGATTTATCAGGGTTAAAAATATTATGCCTTGAATATTCTCCTTTAATTTAAGGTAAATGAAACCTGAATGCATGAAATCATGCACAAATATGTCTTAAACCAAACAAGAACGATTACATGAACAAGTCAAAATTTTTAAGTTTGATGGTTTTGACCCTGGGGCCAGCAATCCTCAGGGCGCAAAATCTGCCATCTGAACTTCAGACTCCAGAAGTAGTATCCGTAAACCGTATGCCTATGCGAGCGGAAGCTTACGCCTTTGAGAGCAAGGCGCTCGCGGAGAAAAGGGAAAAAGAAAAGTCTGCCTACTTTATGTCTTTAAACGGATCCTGGAAATTCAATTGGGTACAGGACCCTTCCAAACGCCCGCTTGATTTTTATAAAACCGATTATAACGACGCCAGCTGGAAAGATTTCAAGGTACCGGCCAATTGGGAAACCAATGGTTATGGTTTGCCAATTTATGTGAACCAACCTTATGAATTTACAGGTCAAAGAAAAAGAGGGGCACGGTTAAACCCACCTTTTGATATTCCTGAAAATAACAACCCGGTAGGATCCTATCGTAAAAAAATTACCATTCCTTCAAACTGGGATGGCCGGCAGGTGTTCATTCACCTTGGTGCAGTTAAATCGGCTTTTTATATCTGGGTTAATGGTAAGAAAGTGGGTTATAGTGAGGATAGTAAACTCGCTGCTGAATTTGACATCACCAAATATGTGAAGCCTGGAGAAAATCTTGTAGCCCTGGAGGTTTACCGCTGGAGCGACGGCAGTTACCTGGAATGCCAGGATATGTGGCGGATTTCAGGGATAGAGAGGGATGTATACCTCTATTCTACACCTAAATTGAATGTGAATGATTTTAGAGTGAACTCTACCCTTGATCCAAGCTACACCAATGGTTTGCTGGATGTGGAGGTAAAAGTAAACGATTACCGGATGGACCAAAATACCTTCCACAGCAGAGCCGATGTTTTTTCTGTTGAACTGGAGTTGGCGGATGCGAATGGCACTTCACTTTGGAAAGATGCTTCGCCGGCCAAAGAAGTGTTGGGTAATTATCACACTGAAGTTCGTTTTAAGAAAGAAATACCTGGTGTAAAGGCTTGGTCTGCAGAGATTCCTTATCTGTATACCTTGTATATCACCTTAAAAAACAATAAGAATGAAGTGCTGGAGGTCGTTCCGCAAAAGGTAGGCTTTAGAAGCATTGAAATTAAAGGAAGTGACTTTTTAGTCAACGGTAAACGCATCTTTCTAAAAGGAGTGAACAGGCATGAGCACAATGCTACACAAGGACATACGCTTACCCATGCGGATATGCGCAAGGATATGGAAATGATGAAAAAGCTCAATGTGAATGCAGTTAGGCATTCTCACTATCCGCCGGATCCTTATTGGATGGAGCTTTGTAATGAATATGGATTGTATGTTATAGACGAGGCGAATATCGAGTCGCACGGAAGAGGCTATGACCTTGCTTATACTTTTGCAAACGATAAGCAATGGCGTAATGCGCATTTTGAACGGATTACCCGCATGTATCAACGGGATAAAAACAATCCTTCTGTTGTTACCTGGTCTTTAGGAAATGAAGCTGGAAACGGAATCAATATGTACGAGGCTTACGAATGGCTTAAAAAGACCGACGCAACCCGACCCGTACAGTACGAACGCGCAGAGGAAGACTTTAATACAGACATGATTGTTCCTCAATATCCAGATCCTCAAGGGTTGGTTGAATATTCAAACAGTAAAGAAACCCGGCCCTTGATCATGAGTGAATTTGCCCATATTATGGGAAATAGCCTGGGGAATTATGATGAATACTGGGAGGCCATTGAAAATCACCCTAAACTTCAGGGAGGCTTTATCTGGGAGTGGATAGACCAGGGGATTGATACCGTGAAAAATGGCAAAAGAATATTGGCTTATGGAGGAGACTTTCCCCTTGAAGGGCCGGTAGATCAGAATTTCAGTGATAACAATTTTTGTGTAAAGGGTGTTGTCACGGCACACCGCGAACTGACCCCAATGGCTGTGCAGGTAAAAAAGACCAACCAGTTCATCAAAACCAAATATTTAGGCGACGATAAGATCAGCATCAACAACAGCTACTTTTTCAGAAATATCAGTAATGTCCAACTCAACTGGGAGATCACTGAAAATGGCCGGATAACAGAAAAGGGAAGCATTTCCAGTCTGGATATTGCACCACGTCAAAGTCTTACACTTTCTCTTCCTGTCAAAACAAAGAAACAAGCCGGTAAAGAGTACTTTCTAAACGTACATTACGTGTTTAAGCAAGCGGAACCCTTTCTGGAAAAAGGATATGAAATTGCCTATGATCAGTTCGCCCTTCAAACAGCCGAATCGTCTTCTTTAGTTTCTGTACCCTCTAAAAGTATGCTACAGCTTGACCAGACTGAATCGGTCTATACCCTTAAGGGTAAGAACTTTCAGGTGGTGTTTGACAGAACGGACGGATTGCTGAAAAACTATATTTACAAAGGAGATCTCTTATTGGAAAATGGCCCTGAACCCGCGTTTTGGCGCGCGCCAACTGATAATGATATTGGTGCCGGATTCAATAAAAATCTGCGTAAATGGCGTACCGCTTATAAGGAAGGCAAGTTGTTGTCTGCACAGGCTGTTTTAAATAGCGACGGAAGTTATACGGTAAGTTTTAAAAAGGAACTTATGGGAGGTGACGCGATTCAGGAACAGCAGATCACTGTTTATGGAGATGGCACATTAAAAACAGACTTGCATTTTAAAGCCGTTAAAGGGAAATATCCGCTTTTATTAAGAGCAGGAACAAATCTGGAACTGGATAAACAATACAGCAACATTAGCTTTTATGGCAGAGGGCCGTGGGAAAACTATGCAGACAGGAAAAGCGCTTCTTTAATCGGTCTGTACAACCAAAAACTCAAAGACCAGTACTTCCCTTATGCCCGTCCTCAGGAAAGCGGCAATAAAACAGACGTTAGATGGCTGAGTTTAACCAATGCCAAAGGTAGGGGGATTCAAATTCTACATCAGGATAATTTGTTGAGCGTTTCGGCATTGCCTTATAGCCTTGATGATTTAGACCCTGAGCAAGACAAAAAACAATACCATTCTGGCGAACTGGTGATGAAAGACAAAGCTTATCTCCATATAGATTTAAACCAATCCGGAGTTCAGGGAATTGATAGTTGGGGAGCACAACCCCTAAAGGAATACAGAATTCCTTTTGCAGATTACAATTATAGTTACTGGATCAAACCGATATAGCTATGGTTTAAAAGCATTATTATTTATATCAAAAGATCTATAAATATAGATCTTTTGATATAAATAATAGATTATAAATAGTGCTTAATATAAGCATGCAAACGATTGTGTTGCATCTAAATAGATAGCCAACATGTTATTGTTGGTTTACCGCCTCCAGTACTATTTTGAACCTTTTCAGATAAAAGGTTTTCGTCTTTTCAGACTCGTTTAAAAAGCGTACATATTTTTCTACTCCGGTAAAAGTAGCATAATTGCCTTTTCCCTTAGTTTCATCGACCTTTAAAGTCTGCCAGTTTTTACCATCCGCTGAGGATTGAAAAAGACCGGAAGCTAACAAATCGGGCGACTCCAGGTTAAACTGCAACTGCGTAATCTTTAATTTAGGATCGATACTTATGCCCAGATATTCTCCCTTGTTTAGAGATTTTACCTCTAAAGCAGGAGAAATAGCCACGCTGTTCTCCTCAAAGATCAAGGGCTGATTGCGAAGCTTTTCTGAATTGCTGTAATTTACAGAACGTTCTATAGCCTGCTCAAAAAGGAAAGATGGGGGCATGGTAATGGAACTCGTTTTACTGATTTGTGGTCCCATTAACTTAAAGACATTCTTTACAAAAGGCGTTAATACCAATGAGCCTGTTTTGATGCCCGGTGAACTCACCTTTTTATCCGCTTGTTTCATACTGTCCAGAAGCTGATCTACTTTCAAATAAGAACTTGCTGCTGCGGTATAATTTTTCGCATTCCATTCTTCGAGCATAGACATACTGGCAACACCGGCCTTACCCAGTAATTCAAACTGGTTCAGCCACGGAGAAATTTGTTCTACCAACCGCTTATTTGTGCTCTTGCTTCTAATTTCTGCGGCAACTGGAATTATTCTCGAAAATTCTGCTTTAATCTGAGCCGCCAGATCGGGGCGATAATCCCCCTGTTGAAAGGAAGCAAGAAAAAGATCTATAGCAGGTTTTATCTCTACAGATTCATCCCGGCGATAGCCATGTCCATTGGCTCCTGGATCACTGTTGTGGCTGTTGAACAATCTAAAGGCAGTTGGAGCCTCTGGCATAATATATTGGTTTGCAGCCTCCCATGCCGCCTGTGGGTCATATTTTGCCAAATTCCAGGCATACAGGGCTACACCAAATATGGCCGTTTTAGAGGCTTCTGCTTTATCCATAGGGTTGGATACAAAGCCAGACATGTCTTTCGAAGCCTGGGTATCTAAACCATATGCCGGCCCCATCAGCAAATGGTCACGGGTATAATCACTTACCGGAAAATTCCACCACACATAGGCCGGACGTTTAATTCTGCGGTTTACCCACTCCAAACCTTCCTTGGTGATGTCGGCAACTACTGTATTCCCGGTCCACATTACATGAATAGCCGGATCAAGCTGATCTCCAAGAATATCAAGATAAGATCCTGGCTGAGGGTCTGCCCAGCTTTTATTGTATTCCGTTGGACACATGATCAGTGCCGAAACATCTTTCTTTTTATTGACGAACTCATGCTGCAGATAGTTTAACAGTTCTGCCTGTTTTTCTGCCTTGGTTCCAATACCAGATATATCATCAAAAAATACAGCAAAGGAACGCACACCCAACTGATACATGATTTCAAACTTGTTTACGATTGCCAGACTGTCTTTTAAGTTCCAGTTGATGTCTTGCCCCGGGTGAATGGCCCAAACAAAATCTACTTTATTTTTACCAGCCTCGGTAACCAGTTCTTTAATCTCCTTTGCCTTATCGTCGGGATAAGGCAGGCGCCAGTTGGGGGAAGAGTGATAAGGATCGTCTTTAGGGCCGTAGATATAGGTGTTCAACTTAAGCTTACCGTAGAAACGGAATTGCTCCATACGGTCCTGGTGGCTCCAGGGTTCTCCATAAAATCCTTCCACAGTTCCGCGAAAAGCGATGTCCGGGAAATCATTCACTACACCCTCTGGTAAAGAAATTTTGCCATCTGCCTCTTTATGAACAAGCTGGGAGAGGGTTTGAGCAGCATAAAACAGAGAGCGGTTATCAAATACGGAAATGGTGATTTTAGAGGGTAAAATGTCCAGGTGGTAAGCACCGGACTTTTGTAAAATCGTATCCTTTTTATCGATAGTTGTAATTAAAAGCGGCAAACTTTTTTTAGCGGGCCTGCTATTGTTGAGCGCATGCTCTAATAAAACAATGGCATCCGGATCCGGATTTTTCAAACCGTTCAACTTATAGGTGTGGTTCAGGATAAAGCGTTTGCCTGTAAAAGTCGATTGCTGTGGCTGCGGTAAAATTTTCTCTCCCTGAGCATAGCTTCGTGCCGTTAAACTCAAAAAGAGCAGTGTAGCGATCAGTTTAAATGGTGGTTTCATGTGTTCGTGATGGGTTTTGTGTCATACATAATGACTGATATTTAAATATAGTAGTTTTTCTGCAGGCGGATTAAGTAAAGCTATTTTTTTGTCAATAGATACTAGGAAAGGATTTTTTTATATTTTTACGCAATCGTTTTCGTAGATCATCTTATAAGTTCGTTTTTAATCAAATAAATGAGCTTGGAACGTGAAATGAACCAAATAGACAATTAAAGGAAATGAATTTGTTCTGTGAAGCAAGATATTTTTAAGCTAACGAAACAAGTCATCTGGAAAAGCTTGATTTTAGGTTCTATAGGCTTTGGTTCGCAAACGTTTGCGTTGAGTTAAGAAGATCTGGAAAGCTATTATTTAATAATTTTCATCTGTTTCAGCGGTAGATTTTTGCCGATGGACCGGGACATACGGAACAGATCATACAAATATTAGAATATGATACGAAAAGTAAATTTGCAAAAAGAACTCATCAAGGATGTCGACGAATTTTCTGTGTTAACCAGGAACGCACTGATCAATGCTGGAATCGTGAAGGTACCAGATCTATCCTTCCTGCATCCTAAAGACTTAAATGTAATTAAAGGTATTGGTGCTCAGGGCAGGAAAACGGTCCTTGATTTTTGTGCCCGAAAATCCATCGTTTTTAATACAGTGAGTTACCTGATTAAAGGTAAAAACTGGAGATAAATATTAAATACGCACTATTCCTTCATTTGGCGGAGAGATTTTTTTATAGGGATGGTTCAAAAACTGAAGAACCATATCATACCAGTCTTTGCTACCAACACCATGCCCTCTGTTGATAAACAAAAAACTTTGTCCGTTGGGCATATAATGGTTTATTCTTTGAATATAGATAGGCCGGCAATTCGGATCCATCTCGCCATCACCAAGCAAAATTGGCTTTAGAGAATAGTAAGGCTCTTTGGTCGTCGCTTTAACTGGGGGAACTTTCCAGCAATCACACATAGGCTTAATCACATCATTAATGCGGTAGCCCGTTAAATAAGGGTATATGCTATAGATCTGCTGTATCACTTCCTCGCTGTGATAGGTACTTTGATCTGCACAATAGGCTGAAATTCGCATGCCATCCGGGGCCTGGTTTTTTTGGAATAGATTATCAAGAAAGGTCTGAATATACACCTGATGGTGCCCTCTGATCATCTCGGTTAGCATAAAAGGGACCTCTTTTCTCTTCATGTTGTTAGACATGGCATTCATAATTTCTGCCAGCAACTCGTTTTTTGTGTAAGCTATCTTAACAGAATCGGTTGTTCCTTTTTCAAGATAAGACTGATAAAATATTTTATTGGCGATACCATTAAAGTAATCCAGAAACCGATGTTTAAGATTCCCATATAATTGTCTGTCTGTAGAATCCCGCTCTACATGACTAAATAATACATTCAGGGCCTCGTTAAAATTAACAGGTTCATCTTCATCAATAGGTGTGAAAATTGGCAATGGAGAATCCAGGACGAGCGACCTGATCCGTGTTGGGTCTTTCTTTAATACAGCAGTCATAAGGCCGCCACTATAGGAAGCACCATATAAATTGACAGAATCAATTTTAAGAACGGTCAGTAAATCATGGATGTCGCTAATCGTTTCATCGGTATTGTATCCGGAAAGGTCAATTCCTTTGGCCTCGAGAGTCTGTTTATATTTTTTCAGGCCAACCAGGACCATACTGTCCTTATTGAGGTTTTTGCGGTAGGACTCTTTAATGGCAAGATCTAGGTCAAATGCCCTTAAATGAGGTACAGCATAGCGTGTGCCGCGTTGCTCAAAAGCGATACAATCACGATCTTTGATGATTTCACTTTTTGTTGCACCAATAGCCCAGGATAAAGAGCTCCCTCCCGGGCCGCCAGCCGTAAATAATAAGGGATCTTTTCTTTTATCAGGGTTCTTGCTCTCCACCACAATAAAAGGGAGTTTGATCATTCGGGATGATTTCTTTGACCTGTTTTCCGGAACAATAAGGTAACCGCATCTGGTTTTAAAACTGCTGTCTATCTTCTCAAAGGGCGTGGAAAAGGATAATTTAAGCGAAGCAGGCGCGGTCTTCACAAAATTGCTGTCCATCAGAAACCGGCAATTGCAAGATTCTATCTTCGGTACATATCTTTTCTGGGCAATAGTATGACCGGCCAGGCAATACAGGAGCAAATGTAGGATAAAGAGTTTTTTCATAACCATTTAGCCATTAGACGTTAAGTTATAAAAATAGTTGCATCACGATTGCTTATTTTGATAGACTCTTGAGAAATATCAGAAACCTATTGATCAAGCCACCGGTTTTCTTGCTTTACGATAAGCCGATGGACTTGCTCCCTTATACTTCTTAAAAATTCTGTTCAAATGGCTTTCATCTGTAAAATTGAATTCTCTTGCAATTTCACCAATACGAAATTCACTATGCAACAGCCTGTTTTCAATCAGCTTTAATTTATACCGAGTCACATAGTCCTGCAGCGTCTCATTGGCATGCTTTTTAAAATAGCGACCCAGATAGGATTCTGAAATCCCAAACGATGCGCCGAGATGTTCGGCTGTGAGTTTTTCCGGCGTATAAATATTACTCTGTATATATTCCAAAATATCAAGTGCCTTTTCTTCCGATTGCTCATTAATTTTTTCGGGTAGAGATTTTGCGATATTTCTGGCCACAACTACAATTAATGTGTTCACCAACTGACGGATGAGTTCTTTATTGTACAGGTCCCGGTTAACGTATTCCCGTATAATTGCATTGATCATCGGTTCTACCAATGTTTTATCTACCTGATTTTTGAGTATGCAGCCAGGCTGATGATTGGCATGCTGCAATATAAACTCCAGCTTCTGGATATGGTCTTGAGGCAAGACATTGTTCCTGATATAAATATTGTTAAACCGGATGAACAAAAACTGGGTAGTTTCTTCAATGTCGAAAGAATGGCAGTCGTCTGGTGTGATCAGAAACATATGCCCTTTGTGATAAGAAAATTTATTTTTATTAATACATTGTTGTCCGGTACCCGAAACAATATAAACCAATTCAAAGAAAGTATGTTCATGAGCCTTTTTAGGGCATTCATTCAATTCTTTAAAAACAATCTCAAAGGGTTCATATAAACTTTCCTTATGCATGGTGTAAAATTACTGATTTAACGAACGAATGTACAAATGAATTTGTAAAAACACCGCTAATTTTGACGTATAAAACAGAATACAATGAAAGCAATCATTTTAAAAGAATTTGGATCCACAGCTCAGTTACAAGTTCAGGAACTGCAGATCCCGGAAATAAAAGATCAGGAAGTATTGGTAAAAGTTAAAGCCATCAGCATTAATCCTGTAGATATAAAAACCCGCGAAGGAAAAGGAGTGGCAGGAAAGATCAAAGATGAACATCCGATGATCCTTGGCTGGGACATCTCTGGAATTGTAGAGGCGTCCAAATCTGAAGAATTTAAAGCAGGCGATGAAGTATTTGGAATGGTCAACTTTCCCGGCCATGGTAAAGCCTATGCAGAATACGTAGTGGCGCCTGCAAATCAATTGGCTTTAAAGCCAAAGCAAACCAGTCATACGGATGCAGCAGCAGCTACCTTAGCCGCCCTAACGGCCTGGCAGGTGTTGGTAGATCATGCTAAAATTAAAGCCGGAGACCGCGTTTTGATCCATGCAGCAGCAGGAGGAGTTGGGCATTACGCCGTGCAGATCGCTAAACACCTTGGTGCCTATGTAATTGGAACATCCTCCGCAGCAAAAAAACAATTTGTACTGAGTTTGGGTGCCGATGAACATATTGATTATACAGCAGGTCCTTTGGAGCAATTTACAAGTGACGTTGATTTTGTGCTGGATGCCATAGGAGGTGAAAATATTGACAAATCTTTAAAAGTGATTAAAAGGGGTGGTACCATCATCAGTATTCCCTCCGGATTGAGGGAAGCCGTTGCAGAAAAAGCAAAAGCAATGGGGATTAATGGATACTTTACTATGGTAGAATCGAGCGGGCATAACATGCAGCAAATTGCCAGACTGCTGGAAAATGGAACACTGAAGTCTCATGTTTCTGAGGTGTTTGATTTTGAACAAATGGCAGATGCGCACCGTGCTCTTGAAACAGGCAGAACACAGGGGAAAATTGTGGTTACTGTCAATGCCATTTAATCGGGCCATAACAGACGCTTCGAACTTTCGTTTTAGAAAGCTTATATCTTTTTCATTGTTCGTAAATGTACATGCCAATGTTCATTTACGAACAACGTTTAAGTAGGCTATGAGCTCGAAGCCCTTCTATACCCTATAAATTTATCTGGCACAAGGCTTGAATGAAAATGGAAAACAATAGACATGCACAAATTCAATTTCCTGCTTATTCTTTCGATCCTTAGCTTTTCAGTCAGTACAAACCTATATGCCCAAAAGCTGGAAAATGTCGATATCTCCAAGGTAACGACCACCATCAATCGAACCATTAGTATGAATGTTGTAGATAAACAGCATATTCTATCTGTTAATCCAGGGCCTGGGGGCGGAATTATAATGATCAAGTATCCCACTTTTGAAAACGGGGAAATTCAATTTGAAGTCAAAGGGCAGGATGTCCATCAAAAAAGTTTTGTTGGCTTCGCGTTCCATATCAAAAATGAAAAGAACTATGAAGCCATCTATTTCCGCCCATTTAATTTCAGAACAACAGATGAACTGCGCAAAAAACATGCAGTCCAATATGTCTCGCTTCCAAATTACGATTGGGAAGTTTTAAGAGATCATCATCCGCTACAATATGAGCAGCCTGTTGGCGAAAACCTTGATCCAAATGAATGGTTTAAAGTCAGGATTAAAGTTGAAGCGGGTAAAATCAGTGTATTTACCAATGATCAGACACGGCCTTGTTTAGAAATCACTTCCTTGGGCGATCTGAAATCCGGAAAAATAGGCTTTTTTACAGGCGATGACTCCCCGGGGATTTTCAGAAACCTTAAAATTTCCAGGAAATAAGACTATACAGTTCCCATTTCTTGTAAGTAAACATTCAGGTCTTCTTCTTTGTCCAGGCCTAACTTTTGTTTGATCCTGTATTTGCTCATTCGAACGCTTTTGGCTTCGATATGCATCATCTGGGCAATTTGCCGGGTATCCATTTTAAGATAAATGTATGCACAAAGCTTTAGGTCCAGTGCACTGAGCTTCTTTCCCGCTTTATGATTAATCAGGCTGAAAAAATCAGGATGAACCTTCTGTATCTGCATTTTAGCATCTTCAAAATCACTGTCCAGCACCATTTCTTCCTTCCAGAGTTTTTGCATATTGACCGGGTTTCCATCATTCAGTTTTTCCTTTATCTGAAGCAGCATCTGGTTTTTATGTTCCAGTTGTAACACATTGGCCATCGCTTCCTTTTTTAATTGCAGCTGCTGGGTCTCCAGTAATTGCTGTTCTGCTTTTAGCCTGGCCTGTTCTTCCTGTTCCAGTTTAACCTTAAGAGCAGAATCCTGCTTTTCCAGATCAAGCTGTTTCTCCAGTTGTAAAGAGTAACGCAATTTGAAATGATAAGACCGGAACATAAACAGTAAGCCAAAAAAAGAAATCACTGCCACGCAGGCATATAAATAGTTCTGCCGTTTATGACTCTGCTCTCTTTCTTTGAGCAGATTCATCTCATTGTTTTTTTTTTCGGTTTCGTATTGTATTTCCAGTTTCTGGGCATTTAAAGCTTGTTTTTCATTAAAGCTCTTTAGGGTATAAGTGGTGATCTCTTTCTGAAAATCTATAGCCTTTTTAAGATCACCCTTCTTTTCATAAAAATCAGCTAAAGCCTGCACTACATTCAGCATGGTATAATAATAAATAGGTTTCCCAGTTTTTATCACTTCATATGCCTGTAATAAATACGATTCCTGCTGACCATAATCTGCAGCCCGTTTTGCATATTCACTCAATATACCTAAACCACTGGCCAGTATTTCCTGGCTGTTATCCACACCCTTTAAAACCGATATGGCCGTATTGGCATAATGCATGGCCTGGTCTTTTGCCTGTAGGTCAGTTGGAGAAAAGTATCTGAGGTAGAAGCTTGCAATATCAATACAAGCTATCGCATAAGTATGATTGGCCACATGACCGGGATATTGATGATAAAGCATTTCCGATTTTTTAAGATAAAACAGAACGCTATCCAGCTCGGCCTTGTTTTTGGAAGTATTGTAGTTGTACTCATGGGCAACAGATAATGCCGTGTAACAATTACTTAAATGATTATAATCGGTGGTTAGAAGCACATTTTCAGTAGCTTTTGAAGCATACAAATTTGCTTTTGCTTCATTGTTCCAGCCAGAATAAACGGCATACAGCCTGTAATATATTTTGGATGCGATATAAGGATCTGATTTTTTTTCCAGTTGTTTTAAGGCGAGACCGCAGAACTTCACCACATTTTGTGCATCGTCTAAAATTTTATAGACCAGAACCTGCGCATAATAAGCATAGGCCATGGCGACAGGGTCCTTAGCCTTTTTAGCCAGAACTAATGTAGAATCGCTGGTTCGTTTTGCCGATGAAAGTTGTCCGGTAGAGGTTTTGATATTGACCAGTAGCGTGTAGGCTTTTACCGCATCGGTATAATCTTTATTCTGCAATGCAATCCTGGCACTTTCACCGGCCTTGCTCTCCGCAAGCCCATAGTTCTTGTTGGTTCTGTATATTTCGGCCAGTTGATTTAACAATACAGGTTTTTCTTTTTCGGCCAGGGAAGGATTTTTCAAAACAGCGGTCAAGCTATCCGTTAACTCCGTTTGGGCAAAGCCAATCACGGGGATCGTCAGGCAAAACAGAACAGAAAATAGGTAGATTAAATATTTCATAAGTTCTCAAATTTAATTATAAAATGATAAGAGCCTGTGCAATACGGAGAAAAATATAGGCTTGTAATTTGTTGTTTGTGAATTGTTTATGGGCTATGTAGACATATTGTAGATGCCTTTGTACTGGAGGTAGATACTTTGTAACCTGCTGAAACTTGCTGCCTGTTTTTATGAAACTTAAATTAGGGGAAACCATATGGAGAAACTAAATCTTGTTTTAACAAAAAATCATGACCATGAAATACGATTTCTATATCAGCAACTTTACCAGAATCATTAACTCAGATGCCGTTCCTGCCCATGACAACAGTGGGCTGGATCTGGAGTTCGGCAACGCGGAAATCACGATCAAGAAACCATATATCGACGCGGATGGTGATCAGATGGGCAATAGCATTTTTATTTTACACGATAATGGTCTCTGCATCTCTATGCGAATAGAATCTGACTTTTTGTTTACATTTTATCGGGAAAATAAAGAAGATAGCTTTAAAATTCTGGAGGCGGCCAGTCCGGAGCATATTAGACAATTTGCCTGGCAAACCTGGACCGCCATTGTAGATTATATAGAAAAAGCAGAAGAGGAAGGTGATTTGGAAGAGGATAGTTACGCCGCATTTGAGAAACAGTTTGGCATCTATGGAGTACCTTATGATCTGGAAAGATTATTTGAATTTGAAAGCGAGCATGGCGGAGGTACTTACGCTGATGGTTTCTGTCTGACCACGATAGATAAAACAGGGCTAAAGACTTATTCAGAAGAAGGAAGTTTCCTGCGTTCATTTATTGAGTTTGCAACTGCAACAGCAGGCGGAAGTACCTACGCGATTTGGGTCATTAATGAAAACCTCGACAAATGTCCTGTTGTGGTTTTTGGTGACGAAGGAGGGATACATCCGGTGGCAAAAAATACGGAGGACTTCCTCCGGCTGCTGAGCTACGATGTCGAAATCACCGTAGGTTGGGATTCCGTCTATTTCTATAAAGGAGAATGGCGCGAGGAAGAAAGCGAAAACCGGGAAGCATTTGTACAGTGGTTAAAAGCAAGCTTAGAACTGGATCCTGTGACAACAGACGAAGAGGCTGATCTTATTCTCAAAGCTGCAAGCGATCAGTTTGCCGATAGTCTGTACGACTTTTTAATAAAATACGATATTGATGTGGATGAGGGATTTGAGGGCCTGCAGAAATACAGGAGTTTTAGTGCTTTTGAAAAGAATTTTCAAGGAAGGGAAGTCCCCCGGGAGTTGGTTCTTTTATATGACTTCCAGCAAGACCATCCCAATTACGCACAATATTTCCTCTTGAGGGGATATGACCTATCCATTTTAAGAAACTGGAGTGAGAACGAAGCTTTTCAGAAAGCTATTATTCCTTTTGCCAGAGCGACCAGTTTTGGTGCAATTTATGCCCTTTGGGATGATGGATCCGGTAAGGAAACTAAAGATATGCCTGTTGTGGTTTTAGACATAGAAAATGGCAGAGATGTGGTTGCCGAAAATGTATTGCAGTTCTTGCGTCTGCTCACCTATGATATAGAACCTGTGCTGGATGGTGAAACTTTTAAACTGAGTAATGACAGAGACAGCTATGCAACGAGCAACAACATAGAAGCCTATATCGAATGGCTGATGGAAAATTTTGGTCTAGAACCCGTAGAGGAGCCTTTTGAAGAAATTATTGACCCGGCGGAGGATAAATATGCGGACGCATTTTGGAATTGGTAAAAGAGATTACTCTAATAGTTGGAAGCTATTGCACTATAGAATTAATTGATTGTGATTGTTTTATCTAATGTTATAACTTTATATCAACTCAAAGAAGAGAATTAAGTATTTATCTAAAAATAGTATTAAAATGGAAAACGGATCAAATGACATCAGCAAATGCCCATTTCATAATGGCACCTTGAAGGACAACGTTGGCGGTGGGGGAACCAGGAACAACGACTGGTGGCCCGATCAGTTAAAACTCAGCATTCTGCGTCAGCATTCGCCTTTGTCTAACCCGATGGATGAAGACTTTAGCTATGCCGAAGCCTTTAACAGCCTGGATCTGGAAGCGGTAAAAAGTGATCTCCATGCGCTCATGACAGATTCACAAGACTGGTGGCCGGCAGACTTTGGTCATTATGGTGGTTTGTTTATCCGTATGGCATGGCACAGTGCCGGAACCTATCGGGTAGGAGACGGCCGTGGAGGTGCAGGAGCAGGACTGCAACGTTTTGCACCTCTAAACAGCTGGCCAGATAATGTAAGTCTTGACAAAGCCCGCAGATTGCTTTGGCCAATAAAACAAAAATATGGCCGCAAGATCTCGTGGGCCGATTTAATCATTCTTACAGGCAATATCGCTTTGGAATCCATGGGCTTTAAAACCTTTGGTTTTGCCGGTGGACGCGAAGATGCCTGGGAGGCAGATGAATCCGTATACTGGGGTTCAGAAACGACCTGGCTAGGCGGCGACATCCGTTATGCACATGGTTCTGAAGGTGCAGATAAAGCACATGGCGTAGTTGTTACTGATGATGATAAGGATGGTGACATTCACTCCCGTAACCTGGAAAATCCACTTGCTGCTGTACAAATGGGATTGATTTATGTGAATCCTGAAGGACCCGATGGCAATCCTGATCCAATTGCTGCGGCCAAAGACATCAGGGATACTTTTAGTCGCATGGCCATGGATGATGAGGAAACGGTTGCTCTTATTGCAGGAGGACATAGTTTTGGTAAGACCCATGGCGCTGCTTCGGCAGATCATGTAGGTAAAGAACCTGAGGCAGCCGGATTGGAAGCCCAGGGATTTGGATGGAGCAACAGTTATGGTTCAGGTAAAGGCGCAGATGCCATTACAAGTGGCCTGGAAGTAATCTGGACAAAAACACCAACCCAATGGAGCAATAACTTCTTCGAAAACTTGTTCGGTTTTGAATGGGAACTCACCAAAAGCCCGGCAGGCGCGCATCAATGGGTAGCAAAAGATGCAGAAGCCATTATTCCCGATGCATTTGACGGTTCAAAAAAACATTTGCCAGCAATGCTTACCACCGATCTTTCTCTGAGATTCGACCCGGCTTATGAAAAGATATCAAGACGTTTCCTGGAAAACCCGGATCAGTTTGCTGATGCTTTTGCCCGTGCATGGTATAAGTTAACGCACCGCGATATGGGACCAAAAGAACGCTACCTGGGTCCTGATGTACCACAGGAAGAGCTACTTTGGCAGGATCCAATTCCAGCAGTGAACCACCCACTGGTCAATGAGAACGACATTGCTGCATTGAAAGCAAAAGTATTGTCCTCCGGACTGAGTATCGCTGAACTGGTTTCTACCGCATGGGCTTCAGCTTCCACCTTCCGCGGTACCGAT
Source organism: Pedobacter nutrimenti (assembly GCF_032678445.1). Taxonomy (GTDB): domain Bacteria; phylum Bacteroidota; class Bacteroidia; order Sphingobacteriales; family Sphingobacteriaceae; genus Pedobacter; species Pedobacter nutrimenti_A. The sequence goes on along the minus strand of NZ_JAVTSQ010000003.1, from coordinate 501,598 downwards.
AAACGTGGTGGTGCCAATGGCGCCCGCATTCGCCTGGCCCCTCAAAAAGACTGGAAAGTTAATAACCCAACACAGCTACAAAAAGTACTGAACGTACTGGAAGGCATTCAAAAAGACTTTAACGGGTCGCAGGCAGATGGCAAGAAAGTTTCGCTTGCGGATCTGATTGTATTGGGCGGTGATGCAGGTATCGAACAAGCAGCGGCAGCTGCGGGAAGTTCAATTACAGTTCCCTTTATACCCGGTCGTATGGATGCTTCTCAGGAACAAACTGATGTAGAATCGTTTGGTTACCTGGAGCCGGTAGCAGATGGCTTCCGCAATTATGGTAAATCAAGATTTACAGTTTCTACAGAGAAGTTCCTGATCGATAAAGCCAATTTATTGACGCTAACCGCTCCAGAATTAACGGTGCTTATTGGTGGTTTACGTGTGCTGGATACAAATTTCGACGGTTCAAAAAATGGAGTTTTCACTCAAAGGCCAGGCCAGCTGACCAACGATTTCTTTATCAATTTGCTTGATATGAATACGGCATGGAAAGCAGCTTCGGAAGACAAAGAACTATATATAGGCAGTACCCGTTCCACCGGACAACCAAAATGGACGGCAACTCGTGCAGACCTTGTACTCGGATCTAACGCAGAACTCAGAGCTATTGCCGAAGTATATGGAAGTACCGATGCCCAGGCTAAGTTTGTAAAAGATTTTGTAGCCACCTGGAATAAAGTGATGAACCTGGACCGGTTTGATCTTCATCAATAAGATCGACTTCTAGTAATATATCTAAAAAGGCACCGGAACACGGTGCCTTTTTGATTTGTTCTATCGATAGAATCTGTATCTTCGTTTTAATGTTAAAGCTCGATTCTTATACAGCAAAAATTGAAAATGATGGCTTTGTAATGATTCCGGATATCTTTACGGAACAACAGGTTAAACAGTTGGTACAGGTGATTGATCAGGCAGATACGTCTGGAAAAACATTCAGGAAATCTGCAGATTTGTTTGCCATCAGGCAATTTTTAAAGGAATTGCCAGGTGCAATCGAATTGATCTTTACTGCTGACTTTAAAGCCTTGATTCAAGATCTTTTTGGAAAAGACTACTGCATTGTAAAGTCAATCTATTTTGATAAGCCCGAACAATCTAACTGGTTTGTATCCTACCATCAGGACCTCACTATTTCTGTTGACAAGAAGGTAGAATTGGAAGGATATGGAATGTGGACCGTAAAGCAAAATCAATTTGCCGTTCAACCTCCCCTGGATATTTTAAAGAAAATCTATACCGTTCGTATACATCTTGACGATACGGATGAAAACAATGGAGCATTAAAAGTTATACCCGGATCACATTTAAAAGAGATTTACAGATCTGAAGATATCGACTGGTCTATTGAATCTGAAGTTAGCTGCAATGTACCTAAAGGGGGAATTATGATTATGAAGCCTTTGTTAATGCATAGCTCCAGCAGAACGACCAGTAATCATAAAAGAAGGGTAATTCACATCGAGTTTTGTAATCAGGAATTACATCCTGATTTAAAATGGATAGAACGTATTAATCTGTAAAGACCGCAAATTAGAGGAGAAGTATAATTGTACAACCCTTTTGGGAATGCCGTTTACAGAATTCACCATCTCATACCCACTTCCCCATAGCTGTATTAAAGCTACAAGCATATTCCTTTATAGAAGGGTTATGAAGAAGGTAGGATTAGATACATTTTTGAGGCAAATCTCTTTTAGATAGATTGATAAACTTGTAGATTAGTGAAATCATAAAAATCTTTATATGACACTGATAATACCTATCCTCCGCATGTTCGATTACAATAAAGCAATCGAGTTTTATGTAGACTGGCTTGGTTTCAAAGTAGATTGGAAGCATAGCCCAGAAGGTTCTCCTATTTATATGCAGATCTCGCTGCGGGATATTGTATTTCATTTATCAGAGCATCATGGTGATTCCAGCCCTGGAGCACATCTACGGATTGAGGAATTTAAGTCTTTAAAGGACTATCATCAGCAACTTCTTGATAAAGAATATAAATACAACCGTCCGGGTATAATGGTACCTGAGTGGAATGATAACGAGATTCTGGTTACAGTACATGATCCTTTTGGAAACAGGATCTCTTTTAGCGAAGTGACAGATTCGCATTCATGATAATTGGGCAAAGGATGCAGCGCTTAGTCTGAATGGCAAGAAGAAAGGACTCGGCAGAAAAGATTTTGATATGTTAGCCAGTGTACCCTTTATAGAAGCATCTGGGCTGAAAAACTTAATAGGTTAAAGTAAACGATATTAAACAAAATACGATAATCGTTTCAGCCGGTTCTAGTCATATAGGCGCTCTGGAGCACGGGAGCATGGGCTGCCTGGAGAAATGCTGCGCATAGATCTCGTACCTATTAGTTGAGCACAGCTTAAATCTTTTTCATAAATTTGGTTAAAGAAGAAAGACATGCCCATTCACATTGCCATCACCCGAAAGGTTTTACCTGGAAAGGAAGAAGAATTTAAAGCAGCTTTGCATCAGTTTATGGGGGAGTCCTTTGACCATCATGGTGTGCACGGAGCCAGTATGATTACAGGGCTTCCAGGTGTTGATGATGGTACTATTGGAATTCTAAGAACATTTAAAGACAAGGCAGAAAAAGACGCTTTCTATGCTTCTAAACAATTTCAAGACTGGGAAGCCTATGCATCGACGATAACCGAAGCACCGGTCTATCGTGAATTGAATGGGCTGGAAGCCTGGTTTCGTTCGCCAATAGCACCTCCAAGATGGAAAATGGCCGTTGTAACGCTGTGTGGAGTTTTCCCGACGAGTATTTTTCTGTCGTATACAATTGGTCCATTGATCAAAGGTTTTCCAATAGAAGTCCGACTTTTGATTACAGCAACTTGCATGGTTCTGATGTTAACCTGGGTAGTTATGCCTTTTTTAACTAAGCTTCTGAATAAATGGATCAGGTCCTAGATAGAAAAGATAATTTTCACTCCAAATCAAAATACACTAAGCTCCATTAAATGAACACCGACCAATTACTGATTAGAAAAGCCGAAGTAAAAGACATCCACAAAATTTTTGAACTCTACAAAAATGTTAGTAAGGTAATTGGAGGCCTTGCCCGTACGGAGACTGAGATCACAAAAGCCTATGTAGAGCACTTTACTAAGAAAGCATTTGAAAATGGCTTACAGTTTATTGTTGCCGATAGATGGAATGAAGATAAAATTATTGCTGAAATTCACTGTTACAAGCTAGAACCTGAGGTTTTTAGACATATCTTAAGCGAACTTACCATTGCCGTAGATCCTAACTTTCAAGGCAAAGGGCTGGGCAAAAAGTTGTTTCAGACATTGTTGGCCGAAGTTCAATCCAATAGACCAGAAATTTTAAGAGTTGAACTTATAGCGAGGGAAACGAATTCAAAGGCCATTCAATTATATGAAAAACTCGGTTTTCGAATTGAAGGAAGATTTGAAAAAAGAATCAGCAATAACGGTACTTCATTTGAAGCAGACATTCCAATGGCTTGGTTTCCGGAAGTAAAAAAATAATCCCATTTGTCAATAATCCTGATTATCTTTACGTAATCGTCTCACAATCTGTATAATATAGTTTACTCATATTAACGCTTTGAACTATGGCCATTAAATCTCTCTCCCAACTGGAGATGCAGCAACATTGCCAGGCACAGATTCTGTCTTTAGGGAATAATATTGCCAGCAAAATCCTTAAGATCGAAGACATTGGAGACTACATCCCCGGCAGCGTCATGGTTCAGGACCTCAGTAGCCTCACCAATACCTATATGAACCAGACCGGATGCGATTACCTTAAACACAGCAAAGAAGAACTACAAGCAATGGGGCCGGAATACTTCAGCCGGTTTTTTCCGGCCGAAGAAATCACCCTGATCAAAAATGACCTTTTTCAATTCGTTAATGAAGGAGACGCCAATAAAGTATACTCTTTTTTCCAACGGGTAAGACCAGACGCAAACAACGACTACAAATGGTATTTCACCACCTCCAGGCTCTATCCCTCAAACGAACCCGGAAATGCCCTTAAAATGATCCATATAGCCTTCTCCGTAAATAACATGAGTTATGCAGGCAGGAAACTCAGTAACCTTGTAGAAGACGATGCCTTTATCCGGAAAAACCTCCACCGGTTCAACCTCTTGTCCAGGAGAGAAAAAGAAATTATCCGGCTTATTGTAGAAGGGAAGAGCAGCTTTGAAATTGCCTCCTGTCTGTACCTGTCCATCCATACCGTGAACAACCACCGTAAAAACATCATTCACAAACTGGAAACCAACTCCCTTTCCCAGCTCATCAAATTTGCGGTGTCTTTTGGCATTATCTAAAGGCTAAATTTCTTTTAAAACAACTGAATATTAACATTCTGTAATGACTAGGTTTAGCTATTTTATGCAAACATAATTATGGCGATATTGTAGTAGAAATTATGAAAAGATACAACGAACCCATTGAACTCATCATAGAATACCGCCAGGATCCTTTGATGAAAACGGTACCTGATATCGCGGCCGATCTGGAAGCCGCAGGTATTCCGGTGGAAAAAACAGCCCCCCTGTTTAAACAAGTTGTTGAATCCAAAGCTCTGCCCGCAGATTCCGTGCTGGCCACCAAGGTGACCGTTAGAACTGCGGTGAACGATGTAGAAGTACATCCCTGGGATCTTGCCCATGCCGCTTTGAACTCTGGTAACAATTACCGGTTTATAGAGCCCGATCTGTGGCAGGAATATACGGTAGACGATAAGATGCCAGATCATTTCGATACCACCTCCGCCAAGTCATTTGGTACAGAAGCCAAAGGAGATGACGTAGACCCAGACTGGCCGCCATCACAAAACCTGGTTTGGCATCTTGACGATGACCATTCACAACTTGGAAGCGCTCGAAAAGAAGTAGCCGAGCTTGATGACTATGTTGTCCGGATAGGCCATCTGGATACCGGCTATACCGATCATTTTGCCATTCCGCAGAAAATAAGAGACAATCCTTATCAGCAGAATTTTATAGAAGACGAGCAAGCAGACAAAGCCTTGGATATTGGAAGCAAAGGAATGCTCAGGCAGCCCTATCATGGTACTGGAACCGGAGGTATTTTAGCCGGCGATAAAATCCAGTTGACCACAGCTACCGGCGAGTTTAATGATTATCTGGGCGCAGCCTATTTTGCAGAGGTGATCAGCTGCCGGATCTCCAAATCAGTTATTCTTTTTAAAACCAGCGCCTTTGCACAAGCACTGAATTACCTGACAGATCTTGTACATAACGGAACCCAGGTGCATGTGGTATCCATGAGCATGGGAGGTGCACCCTCAAGGGCATGGGCCGATGCCGTAAACGCAGCTTATGAGGCAGGCATAACCATTGTAACCGCTGCCGGAAATAACTTTGCAGGCTTGCCAACCCGCCATGTCGTTTACCCAGCCCGTTTCCATCGGGTTATTGCCGCCTGTGGAGTAACCTATAATAACGCGCCCTATTACACCAGTCTGATCAATGAAATGCAAGGCAATTACGGACCGTCCAAAGACATGCAAAAGGCACTCGCTGCTTTTACACCCAATATACTCTGGGCTAATTACACAACCGGAACAGTACAATTCAACGGTGCAGGAACCTCTTCTGCAACACCGCAAATTGCAGCCGCTGCTGCCATTTATTATAAAAAGAACCACCAGGAGCTAGACGCGGCCGAACCCTGGCAACGTGTTGAAGCCATTCGAAATGCCCTGTTCAGCACTGCAAAAAAGACTGTTAAACCTGGATTTGGCGATTATTCCCAATACTTCGGTAATGGAATTATTCAAGCATCCGATGCCTTGAAGGTGCCCGTTAAGACCGATATCGCCCAAACACCAGAAGACAGCTCCCCCTGGTTCCCGATTTTAAATACTATATTCAAAGAAGTACCTGATGAAAAACAACAGTCCAGGCTAGACATGTTCAATACCGAGTTATGGCAATTGTTGTACAGCTATCCGGAACTCGCCCGGCAAATTAGTGATGATGAGGTAGACTTTAACGAAATCAGCGCACTCCATTGGGATTCCTTTGCAAATGCAGTAATGGAACATCCCGCGGCATCGAAAACACTAAAAGCATTTTTAAAAAGTAAATTCAATTGAATTAACCCCATAACGATATAGAGATGGCAAAGAAGATCGTCCTTACCCTGGAAGGTAAACTCAAAAAGAAATATGGGGTCAATATAGCCCAGCTTAAAACCATATTTAGCAGCCTGGTTGCCGCAGATGCTGCAAAGGGTTTATCAACGCTAATTCTTTATGTCGATGATGTGGCAACCGCCGGGAAATATGGCTATCCAATTCCAGCAACCTTTGATGAAGCGGCCTGTAAGAATATTGTAGATCAGATCTATTGGAAAGAAAGCCCCGAGTATCTGGCCATTTTTGGTGCCCAGGACATCTTTCCCTTTCAACAACTGGTCAATCAGCTTCACCAGCCAGGTGTGTCAGGCAGCGACCCCGATGTACTTATTCCGTCAGATCTTCCTTATGCCTGTGATTCCCCTTATAGTACCGACTGTAATGCCTTTACCAGTCCTACACGTGTGGTTGGCAGAATTCCTGATATGCCCTTAAACGATCAGGAAGAAGGAACCGGAGACATTGAATATGTAAAAACGGTCATCGAAACCATCAACACTTCAGTACCCGCAGATCCAGGTATTTTTAAAAATTATTTTGCCATTTCTGCCGATGTCTGGACAGGATCCACACAGATCAGTTTGCGAAATACCTTTAGCAATGCTTTCCAGATGAAAATCAGTCCACCGGATCTGGCAGGGAGCTATAATGCTGGCGAAATAGGTACCCTTCCTCACTTCTTTAACCTCCATGGTGCACTCAGCCGGCCAAACTTTTATGGGCAAAAAGGAGGCAGTTATCCTGAAGCATTACGCCCGGCCGATCTGTTGGGAAAAGTCAGCCAAGGAGCCTTTGTCTCTGCGGAATGTTGCTACGGCGCACAATTACTAACCACAGGGACAGGGATGAGCATCGCCAGCACTTATCTATTAAACAAAGCTACGGTCTTTATGGGCAGCTCTACTGTAGCTTATGGTCCGGCATCGGGTCAAGGCTTGGCAGATCTGATGTGTCAGTATTTCAGCATCAATATCCTGAATGGTTCTTCCAGCGGTAGTGCGCTTCTGTCTGCACGTCAAAAGTTCCTCAGCGTAAGTGGGCCCACCCTTGACTTCCATGAATTGAAAACCCTGGCACAATTCCATATTCTGGGAGACCCGTCTATACATCCCGTACAATCTCCAGAGCCTAAGCAAATGAACACCATCGAAGACAGGCGGATGACCTTACAGGCAAAAGGTATCAATCTCGGTCTAACCATTCCCAACACCGAAAAGATCAGCGATTCGAGATCTCAAAACCCGTTATTGGAGTTTCCATCACTCCAAAACCTGGTTAAATTTGGAGTAGCCGATCTGAAAACAGTTTTTGAGGTTGATGAAGTATTCACTAACGATTTCGCTATTGCAGCTCATACCTTTAATATACCCAATCTGGCTGGTAAACAGAAAGTTCGCTACCATGTGTTCCAAAAAGGAAGTATCTTTGATAATGGAATCTGTGATCTGAAAGTCCTTGTTGTTAAAGAACGTGGTAATCAGTTCATGGGCTACCGCGAATACTTAAGCAGGTAAATGATGAAACTTACCGGAAAGATCATTCTAAAACCCTTTGCGACAGGCTCCAAAAGTGAGCATGATGCGGTGTACCTGGAAACCACTACAGGAGATTACCTCCTTCAGCGGAAGGAAGAAAATCCATTTGAATGTTCTGACCTGGAAAGTTTCGCAGGGAAAAATGTAACCGTAGAAGGAGAATTGACTGATTATCTTTTTATAGCGAGAGATGTTACAGAAGTGGAATAAGGAATGGCAGGAGGTTGTATCGTATCTCGATTATGCTAACTATTCAATCTTGTTGTCAAAATGAATATTATTATATTCATTTTAGTTATATTTGGATATAATAATATCCATTATGAAATCAAGGAAGGTCGTTGTATTTCCCAAGTATCAAAAAATTTGGGATCAACTTGGTGAAAATATCAAGTTAGCCCGAAAACGTAGGAAACTAACTGCTATTCAGCTTGCCGAACGTGCTGCTATTGACCGGGTAACCCTCCGCAAGATAGAACAGGGTGATCCTACTGTCTCTATGGGTTCTTATTTTAATGTTCTGAGAGCATTAAATTTGCAAGAGGATTTCCTTAAACTCGCTGTAGACGATGAACTTGGCAGAAAACTTCAGGACTTAGATCTGTTAACGTAATGGCAGCGACAAAAACAGATATATGGGTGTACGCTCATTGGAAGGGAATGGCCAGCCCAAAATGCATTGGTGTAGTATCTGCACAGCAAAGTAAAGGGAGCAGGATATTCGGTTTTGAGTATAATAAAGATTGGTTAAAGTCAAATCAGGTATTCTTACTTGATCCAGAAATTGGATTATATTCAGGTACTCAATATCCAGTTAAAAAAGACAATTTTGGTGTATTTATGGATTCAATGCCCGATACCTGGGGTAGAAAGCTCATGCTTCGTCGTGCTGCACAAACAGCTCGCATAAAAGGAGAGTCGACACCAAAACTTTATGAGATCGATTTCTTATTGGGCGCATTTTAGGAACCACGGGTTTTTACTGGAAGAAAAAGGCTGGAGATTGTCGCCAGCCTATGATATTAACCCCTCAATAGATAAAAATGGGCTGGCTCTAAATGTTGACATGGATAATAATGCACTGGATTTTGAGCTAGCTAAAAGTGTTGGTCAATTTTTTCAACTTAATGAAGATCAGATGGATCAAATTCTCCATGAAATCGTTACTGCAGTTAAGGATTGGCGAGTATTAGCATCGAAATTGGGTATATCCCAAGCAGAGCAGGAAACGATGTCTCCTGCATTTAGATTAGTTACAGGATAAATGGCAGGACCAGCCATTTATCAAAGTCAATATCTAGCTCTTCCTTTCGTAATACATCACAATAGATGCCTTTTGAATGGTGTTAGACCATAAATTGAAACCAACAACAGCAGGATTTGTATTGGAATCAATATCCAATTTGTCCGCTTTTAAGGCATAAACCGTGAATATATACCGGTGCGGACCATGATTTACAGGCGGACATGGGCCACCAAAGCCTTTAATGCCATAATCTGTAATACCTTGCACTGCATTGGCCGGAAGCAATTTGCCGTCCAGGCTCCCTGCGCCGCTAACCAATTCCTTTACATTAGCCGGTATATTAAACACCACCCAATGCCAGAAACCGCTGCCAGTTGGCGCATCAGGATCATATACCGTTACCGCAAAACTTTTTGTTCCCTCAGGTACGTTTTCCCAGGACAATTGTGGTGATACATTGGCTCCATCACAGCCAAAACCATTAAACTCCTGCTTTTTTGTTCCTTGTCCTCCAATCTCTTTACTCCTCAAAGTAAAGGTCTGTGCATTTGTTATGGCTATCAAAGTGAACAATGCCATAGCCGTTAAAATTATCCTTTTCATACAACAAATTTTTAAACAAAGGAAGCAAGAAAGAGCTCGGTTTACGATCTCTTAAAGCTCAAAAAATGTTGCTAAAAGTTCAATTTTAAGCTTTAAATTGTCTAGGTGTTACCTTGTATTCTGTTTTAAAAGCCTGGGTAAAGCTAGACAGACTTTCAAACCCAAGTTCCTCATAGATTTCAGAGGGGCGTTTTCCTTCTTTCAAAAGCAAGTCCGTAGCGAATTGGAGGCGCTTTTTCAAAAACCACTTTCCAGGCGGCATATGGTATATCCTGGTAAACGTTCTTTTAAAAGTAGACAGGCTCATGTTGTTTAAAAATGCGAGCTCTTCAATAGAAAGCTTTTTTAAACTGTTCTTTTCAATAAGCTCATGAAATTGTTCCTTTTCATCTGAATGATTAGCTAGAAAAGGATGAAGAAAAGCAGGACCTATTTTACTAACCATGTAATACAAAAACTCATGGAGTTTGTTTTCCATAAAATTGGGTAGTAATAGGTCTGAAATGGTTTCTGTTTTTAACAGCGATTGTACAAAAGAGCGGATATATTCATCATAGGTTAAAACAAGGAAAGGATTGTTATCTGATTTAGAAACAAGGATATTGTTCTTTTTTATAAAGTTGGATACCGCAGTATAATTGAAAAACAGCAGCACACTTCGGTAGTTATTGTTTATTGAAGTCTTTTCCGTCATAATGCAGTTCCCCGCAGAGATCATCATGAACTGGTCCTGGTTCGTATGGTCGTATTCCTTACCATAGTAAATCTCCTTGCTGCCTTCCAATAGAAAGCTGATCACATTCCTGTTGAGTACTGTCATGAGCTTACCAGAGGATTGCTGCATGTGGTAGTCAAAAACAGATACGTTGTTTTTAAGTAAATCAGGGATCTGGAGATCATTTGGTACGTGATACATGTTACTTAGATTTCTTCCACTTAATATATCTTGGGAGCTTGACCAATTCAATTAGCTCGGCTATTTCAGAAATAACTGATAGGTCTTCAATCTCCACATAGCCAATATCTAGGGCACTTGACTTTTCGCCTAAAACATTGTCCAGAACTAAATAGGTAGCCACTAGAAAATCAGCCTGGTTGATGGAATTGTAATCCTCTATGTATACTCTAAGTCCGATTTGTTGAGATGCTTTACTGCTTAGGGGAATAAAATACATCTCATCCGGATTTAGCTTAATCCCATTGTATTCAATTTTGTAATCTTCTCTAGCCGGCTTAAAAGCAATTATATTCCAGTATTCTAATGACGGTGCCTGACTTACAAGATCGTCAACTTTATTGAAAAAATCGGTATTTCCTCCCGCTGAAAGAATTAGGTCTTGCTTTTCATCTGGAACTCCTCCAACCTCGAAAAACAACTGGTCACAGTATTCCTGTAAATGAAAAAGTAACTCATCAAGAAGTCTCTCCCTTTCATTCTCATCATCAATTTGATTGAGAAAAAAGTATTTTGCTTCGTTAGCTTTAAACCAATCCCAAAATTGCTTTTCGTTATTTGTCATATACGAGTGTTCATTGCTTTAATAAAATGCCAATATACCGATCAGATTTAGAGAATTAAATAGTAATGTTATTTGCTATTGGATTTGCGTCACTTTTGAGAAATCATTGGGTGATTAGACAAAAGCCAATATTAAAAAGGATAGGCAAGATGAAATTAAACTTGGACAATATAGAGCAGATGATTTCTGCAATTCTTTTGAAATATAAAGAGTTTCATGGGAATGAAATTGAAATAGAAAGTGATTATTATTGGAAAATTGATGAAAGGGAGATTTACGATGTCAATAAGGAGCCTGGGGATTTCTCAATAGGACAATTAACTGATGACTGGAAGACTCTTCAAAAATCGCTGCAGTCAGATGATTTAATTCCTTATGATTTGCAAAGAATTTCAAATATGCTTCAGGCATTGAGTATTGAGAAACCGATATTTATATAACGAGAGGAGGGTTGATCTATGCCACATAATGTTTATACGCTGCTAATTGTAAGTTTTACAAGGTTTGCTTGAAAGTATAGTAACAGATGGTAGTATCGCGTGATGATCAGAGTAATTTTAATTATTTTTACTGGAAAGTACCCAACCTGATTATTTAATGAAAGAAACGCTCTCCGCCTTTTGGCAATTTTTAAAACAGCCTCGTCTGCTAAGATTTAGTAAAGACAGCAAATTAGCCAGGAAAGATTTGGTTTGGTTGCTCCTGTTGGATCTCCTTTTTGCCGGAATTCTAGTTTCCATATACTTCCTGCTTGAAAAATATCACCTGATCCGAACTTATGAAACATTTGATCTTTTCAAATATGGATTTCTAGGCGCGATGATTCTAGGTTGTGTCTTGGCCCCGGTAATTGAGGAATCCATATTCCGCTATCAATTGCGAAAATGGAAATTGGCAATTTGTTTTATAATGATTTCTTTGTCAGCGATCATGGCTTATTTTTTTAAGGATGAAAATATCAAGTTTGTGATCTATGCTGTATTCCTTGTTCTGGGAATTACAATTTATGCTACAGTCAGTAGTATGAGAAAGAGAGAGATACACAGCCTCTGGCGTAAATATTATGGATTTCATTTCTACTTTACAGCCTTGGTTTTCGGAATTATACATTTAGGAAACGTAAAAGGTCTTACCTTAACTGACCCTTCATTTGTGATTTATATGTTATCTCAATCATTTGGTGCGCTAAGTATGGGATATATCCGATTAAAATATGGCCTGAAGTATTCAATTTTATTACACGGGATTTTCAATGCTATTGTTATTCCACTTGCATGGTTTTGGAGATGAAAACTAGGTAATAAACTAACTATCTATGAAGAAAACTGCCTTTTTGTCGATTGTATTAATAACGATGCTTCTCCTAACAAGTTGCCAACACAGTACAGAACAAAAAGAGTGGGATGTCAGTCAAGGGTATGTACCCGATAGCACTACAGCTGTACAAATTGCGCAAATACTTTTCGTTCGGGTTTATGGGGAGAAGGTTCTTAAAAAGAAACCATTTGTTGCAACCTTAAAAAATGGAAATATTTGGGTTGTAGAAGGCACCTTGAAAGAGCAAAAAGGAGGCGTTCCACATTTAGAAATACAGAAGTCTGATGGTAAAATTATTTATCTTGTTCATGGGAAATAATCTTTGTGTACTTTAAGAAGCTGAACAAAGAGTTATGATGGTATTATTATAATGGAGAATTATTTAAAGGAAGTTTTGATTGATTACATCAGTTTTATTGAAGAATATAAGAATCTTATAAAAAATCAAAATAAAACTGAGGCGGACTACATACTTACGAATAATGGGAAAATTGGTAATTACAATTTCCTTTATCATGGTGCCGGTTGTAGACTTGAAAAAGAGGGGGTTATTTGCGAATTTGATTTTTTACCAGAGAATGATTTCCCTGTTAAGTTTTCCAGCTGGAAAATGTATGAATTTATTAGAACTAACGAGAAGTGGAACAACTTAGATTTTAGTTTGGAAGATGTTCATATTGGTTTACTACAATTAGTTCAAAAGGGAAGGCTTGTTCTTTTAGATATTGATGGAGTTAAGTTCCCAATATTTCAAATTAGTGGAATTGAAATTTTTCAAGACAAGTTTGAATAGTAACTTTTTGATATTTTAAATAGAACTAAAGTCTATATCTGATGTAAAAGAAGGAGAGGATGAAATACCAAATCAATAATCAAAAAAATGGAAATAATAGAATGGCTTTCTAATTGGTATAAATCAAATTGTGATGGTGATTGGGAGCATCAATATGGTGTCAAGATCGATACTTTGGATAATCCTGGATGGTCATTTGAAGCAGATTTAATAGATACCGCTCATGAAGGTAAAAAGATATTTATAGAGTCGTTGAATGATGATAATGACTGGTATAAAGTTAGTTCAGATGGAGAAAAATTTACTGGAGCTGGAGATTCGGGTAAATTGTACTTCTTGATTAACCTTTTTAAGAAGTTTATCGAAGAGGACTGAATGGGTTATCTTTGCAGCCGAAAACATATTTATGATTGCTTACAAACTTTACAACACCGCAAACGGAGGATCAGCCTTTCAAAAGGGAATAATAACCACACTTCAACGCGTTCCCACATCCTATACTTTTTTCCAGCAGGATGACCCCGCACACCGGGAATTTGACTGGCATGCTGCGCCAAGGAATCAATATGTATTAACCCTACAAGGTTCTCTGGAATTTACCGTAACAGACGGAAGTACCTTTGTGGTAAACCCAGGAGATATACTTATTGCGACCGACGTTGAAGGAACAGGGCACAAGTGGAGAATGTTGAGTGAAGAAAGCTGGCTAAGGGCCTATGTAGTATTGGATGATGTAAATCAAGATGGATTCGTTCCAGATCGGAATCAATGATATTTTGGAAGAGATATCTGTCGCGATACTCGGTATCGCGACAAAAATCAAATCATCTTGTTGTTCACCGCATAAGAAAGCGCTTCCACCATATTACTCACACCCAAACGCTCAAAAATCCGCCTCCTGTAATACTTCACCGTGTCAGAAGAAACAAAGACCTTTTCGGCAATCTGGTTGATTGTTAAACCCTGCGCATGCAGCCTCAAAATCTCTATCTCCCTTTTGCTTAGCTTCGGTTTCTCTGACTTACGCCAAACACCATTTTCGGTATTGAGTTCCCAGGTTTCGTCAGTACCCTGTTTGTGAATATAAACATTACCTGCATTTTTATGGTGCGCAATAGAAACTATGCACATCGATTTCCATATCTTTTCATCGCTGGTCAAAAACAAAGGAGTAAGCTTATGATTAATGAGAATATGTTTTCCATCCTGGTTAATCAAATGAAAATCGTAGGTGATGCTATATTGTTTTCTCTCCTCGGAAGGCAATTTGGCAAAGAAATCAAATCCAGCTTCATTGATCAGATTCAGCAATTCCAAATCCTTTTCAGGCACGTTTTTAAAATAGAACTCATAGCCCATCTCTAACACTTCCTCAGAAGAGTATCCACATAAAAACAATGGGTTTTCTGAAACATATTCAAAACCCATCTTTTCATAATCGATAACATATACGCTTTCATACGTTAACCTGGCAAAAGACTTTACCACCTCCAAATAATTTTGTTGCTGAAGGTGATCCTCCTCAGATGTTTTTTTAATCCGATTCTTGGTCAGCAGGCTCGAGTTAACGTTAGATTTCATTAGGCGCAATAGGATGAGAAACAAATCTACACTAAAGTGTAGTCTTTGAAAAAGAAAATGTGTTGACTTTTGTAGGAAACAGTCCTTTTGTAGTTTAAAATACAGGTTCAATAGAGGTTGAACCTAACTATAGGAAGAACAAGAACATGGAATTTTCTTTAAAAATAAAAGCATGGAAAGTAAAAAAAGTACATTCTCGCTACCTTTTGCGATAATCGCATTTATCTTGGGAGTAGCCGTATATAAAGAAATAGATTTTGAACAGTTGAGTTTTAAAAAACCAGCCCTGGGAACCCTCTATTTGTTAACTTTTCTCTTTTCAGTTTTTGTTATTGTAAGAGGAATGATAAAACAAAACAAGCAATAATGCCCATAGATATGATCAATTGCAGGAACTGCAGCACTGCGGTCAATGGCAATTTTTGCTGCAATTGCGGCCAGCCTGTACAAGTTAAAAGAGTAGACAGCCATTATGTCCTGCACGAAATTCAGCATATTTTACATTTCGAGAAAGGTATATTATATACTGTAAAAGAATTGCTGATCAGGCCCGAAAAAAGCGTCAAAGAGTTTATTGCCGATAACCGGAGCAGACTCGTAAAGCCGGTCGTCTTTATCATCATCACTTCTTTAATCTATACGATAACCGCCCATTTTTTCCATATCGAAAAGGAATACATTGAATACAGTGAGGCCAAATCAACTACCGTAGGTGTAATTTTCGGTTGGGTACAAAGTCATTACGGTTATGCCAATATTATAATGGGTTTATTTATAGCTTTTTGGCTGAAGCTATTTTTTAAAAAATATGAATACAATTTTTTTGAACTGTTAATTCTGTTATGTTTTATTGTTGGAATGGGGATGCTGATCATTACCGTTTTTGCCGTTCTTCAAGGAATCACAAAAATAGACCTAACCAAAGCTTCCGGAATGATAGAAGTGGCTTATTGTACCTGGGCAATTGGACAATTTTTTGATAAAAAGAAAATAGGCAGCTATTTAAAAGCACTCGCTGCCTTTATGTTAGGTATAATCACAGTTTACATCACAATAGGACTTTTAAGCGCTGTCATAGATTCTTTTGTAAAGTCATAAATGACCTTAATGCCTGAAAGTCCGGCGGTATTCCAATGGCGATTTTCCAGTTTGTAATTTAAAATACCGGTTAAAATTTGATAGATTACTAAAACCAGCATCATTACAGACCGAGGTAATGCTCTCGTTATTTTCCCTTAATAACTTGCAGGCATGTTCAATTCTAACCGCAATCAAGAAATCAAAATAAGTTCGCCCCGTACGCGATTTAAAATAATAACAAAACGCATTAGGCACCATGTGAACAATAGCCGCAATCTCTTTAAGTTTAATTTCCTTGTAGAAATTATCCATGGTGAAAAGATAAATCATCGTTAACCTGGTTTCATCAATCTTTTTAAACAGGTTGGTATCTTTATAATCCGATAAATTCAAGATTTCTTCACTCTCCCCAATCTTATTCAGTAACTGCAGCAATAAAGGCAAGCGCTCATAATAAAGCGAGGTTTCAATCTTTAACAGATACTCAACCACGGTCATCTTTAAACCCTTATCGATCAAAAGCCCCTTCTTTGCTTCCGTGAGCAAGTTCTTCAGGATCCTGTTTTCCGGAAGGGTTAAAAAATCATGGCCTAATTTATTTGGATCAAAATGTAAAGTCAGCAACTGCAAGGGCACAGGCGGTTTCGCATGTTTCATCGCATAATCATAATACCTGTTGGTCTCAAATTTGAACATATGCGGCACATTCGGGCCTATCAAAATCATGGTGTCGCCCGAAATCCTTTTGGAAGTATCTCCGATAGAAAATGTCCCTTCACCCGATTTAATATAAATAAGTTCCATTTCCTGGTGGCTGTGAAAACTGTTCAACGCGTGGTACATATTGGCATCTGCCAATGTGAACGTCGAATTTTCAACTTTTAAAACCTGCCCAAAGAATTCCTTCATTTATACTATATAAATATAAAACGATAAAAATATCAATAAAGTTATTAATATAATATCATTTCCTCTTAATATATAACAAAGGCACATCTGGCTTGACCTCTACATTTGCTTAAGATAATTAAGCCATGAACTCAATATGAGGTTATATCAAAAATGCTTTTGCCCACGTGCTTCTGCTCATAGTCATCCTGAATTCATTTCAGGATCTCATTTAAGTAGTTTTTTGAATAGCAGGTGCGGGATCCTGAAATGAATTCAGGATGACGACCGCATTATGATACACCCTCATCAAAAGTTTCAGCTGACAGGAAAAACAATAAATAGATGAACATGAACAGATTTACAATGGGGCTCATTGAAGCCTCAATTGGAGACATCGAATTAGTAGGTGGAAAAAATGCGTCCCTTGGAGAGATGCTGCAAAAACTGACTCCACTAGGTGTAAAAATACCCGATGGGTTTATTCTTACAAGCTCTGCCTATTTTCAATTTATAAATGACAATAACCTGGATCAGAAAATAAGAGACATTATTGAACATTCAGATATTGACAACCTGCAGATGCTGTCTTCGAGCGGCGATCAGATCCGGCAACTGATACAAAACGGTAAATTTTCTGCAGAAATGGAAGCCGAAATTTTGACCTCGTATCAAAAACTCATGGGACCCTATGGCGATTACTCTATAGGCGTTGCCGTTCGTTCATCAGCTACCGCAGAAGACCTTCCCGATGCATCCTTTGCAGGCCAGCAAGATACTTATTTGAATATCAGAGGAGAAGAACGCCTGTTAACCGCCATCAAAAACTGCTTTGCGTCATTGTTCACCAACAGAGCCATCAGCTACAGAGAGTCCTTCCAATTTGGCCATTTTAATGTTGGCCTTTCCGTATGCATCCAGAAAATGGTCCGTTCAGACATAGGCGTTTCAGGCGTCGCTTTTTCTATTGATACCGAAACTGGTTTTAAAGATGCCGTAATTATCAACGGTTCCTATGGACTGGGCGAACTGATTGTACAGGGCGCCATTAACCCAGACGAATTTATTGTATATAAACCACTGCTAAAAAACGGATTTCCATCCATCATCGAAAAGAAATTAGGTAAAAAACAAGAGAAGATGATCTACGGAGCCGGAGAAACAGCCGTAACCGTTATAGAAACACCCGCAGAAGATTCCTCCAGGTTTTGCTTAACCAATGACCAAATCCTGCAACTCAGCAATTGGGTAATGATCATAGAAGACTACTACACCAAGCTCAGAGGAAAATGGTGCCCAATGGATATTGAATGGGCAGTAGATGGAGCCTCCGGGCAACTTTATATCGTGCAGGCAAGACCTGAAACCATTCATTCCCTCAAAGAGATAAATTACATTACAGAATACCGCATCACAGAGGCCAACAGACATCAAAACATCTTGTTAAAAGGCATTGCCGTTGGCGATAAAATTGCCTTTGGCCGGGTACACAACCTACAGGGACTTGAAAAACACCTCATCCACGAAATCAACTTTTTGCCAGGCGATATTATGGTTACTGAAATGACAGATCCCGACTGGGAACCCATCATGAAAAAAGCCTCAGCCATAATTACCAATAAAGGCGGACGAACCTGCCATGCAGCCATTGTCGCCAGAGAATTAGGCGTACCGGCCATAGTGGGATGTGATCATGCCACAGAAATGCTGAAAACAGGCGACGAAATTACCGTTTCATGCGCAGAAGGAGAGGCAGGAATAGTATATCAAGGGAGAATTTCATTTACAAAGATTGAACACGATCTTTCCGATTTGCCAGAAATCAACACCCCGGTCATGATGAATATCGGCTCACCCGATATTGCATTTCAATATGCCAGTTATCCTGCAAAAGGCGTTGGGCTTGCCCGGGAGGAATTCATTATCAACAATTACATCAAGATCCATCCCATGGCCCTCCTCAAACATCAAAGTTTGAACGATGAAGACCTAACCGCACATATTAAATCAACAATTGCCGGCTATACAGACGAAGAGACCTATTTTATTGAAAAGCTATCTTATGGTGTAGCAAAAATTGCTGCGGCTTATTATCCAAACAAAGTCATTGTCCGTTTTTCAGACTTTAAGACCAATGAATATTACAATATGCCGGGAGGTAAGTACTTTGAGCCCGGAGAAGAAAACCCGATGATAGGGTGGAGGGGCGCATCCAGGTACTATTCAGAGGCATATAAAGAAGCCTTTGGAATGGAATGTAAAGCCATCAAAAAAGTCCGCGAAATTATGGGCTTTGATAATGTTGTGGTGATGATTCCATTTTGCAGAACCGTTAACGAACTTTTGCAGGTTTATGAGGTCATGAACCAATATGGTTTAAAACGTGGAGAGAATGGCCTGGAAGTTTATTTAATGGCAGAAATTCCTTCCAATGTGATTCTGGCCGAACAGTTTGCCTTGCATATTGACGGGTTTTCTATCGGTTCAAACGATCTTACACAATTGGTACTCGGGCTCGACAGAGATTCTTCCCTGGTAGCCGGTTTGTATAACGAACGGAATGATGCCGTAAAAATGATGATCTCCAATCTGATCAAATCTGCCAAAAAGATGAATGTAAAAGTAGGGATTTGTGGGCAAGGACCATCCGATTACCCGGATTTTGCGCAGTTTCTGGTAGAAGAAGGAATTGATTCCATATCAGTTACACCAGATTCTTTTATGAAAACAGTTCATGCCATAAAAGAAGTGGAAGACAAACTGCTGGTCAATTTGACCATGTCTGTTGTTATTTAGAAATAGAGATTATATTTGTATATATATATATATATATAGATATACAAATATATAATCGGAATAAAGCTTATTCGGTTCTACTTCTTCAAGACCTTTAATTCCTCAATAATATCATTTGCAATATCCAATCTGGCCTTTCCAAAATCGGGATTTTTATCAGTAGATTGAATACAGTTTGAAAAATAATAGACATTATCTTTAGTTGTAATGTAACCAACATACCAACCCACATATTGCTGATCTTGTTTGCCAGAACCAGTTTTTACTCTTAGTACAGCACCTAAGGTATCCTTAGCAATCATAATGTCCTTTACTATATCCATTGATCGCTTAGAGAAAGGAAGTTTATTGTCGTGTAGTCTGCGCAGGAAATCAATTTGCTCATTGGGTGTAATCCTAAGTTTGCCAGACAGCCAGAAAGCATCAATACCACCTTCAATATCGGCATTACCATACTTGGCCTTATGCAGCCAATTCTTCATTCGCTCTTCGCCTACACGTCTCGCCAACTCCTGGTAATACCATACCGTAGAGTTTTTAAATGCGTTCTTCATATCTGTGTCTTTATTCCACACCGGAAGCATGCGTTCCTTTCCATCCCATTTAAAAACGACGTGCTCATCTTTAACAACTCTGGTTTCTAATGACACCAATGAATTACATATTTTAAATGTAGATGCTGGTGTAAAGGGTACAGAAGTTTGTGCTTCGTTGTAGATCGTATATTGGTCGTTCTTCTGATCGTACATCATGAACGAGCCCTGTACTTTATACTTATCATAGAATTTTTTAAAATCGTCCCGGATTATTTTACGAGGTAGAGGCTTAAAGGAGTATAGTGAAGCTACAATTAGAAAAGTAACTAAGGAATAGAGTTTTATAGATTTCATGCTGCTTTTCGTATTCATAGAATGGATTTCAGTTTTTCTAAATTACATAGGATTAGAATAGCAAGCAATTTTATAGCATAGACTTAACTGCCGTTTGTGAAATGATGAGCCGATTATTTTAGCTAATCGGCTCATAATTTTGCTATATTTGAGCCGATTAGTATAATTGATTGGCTCAAGATGTATAACTGGCAACATAAAGAATGGCCCAAGTTTACTTATAAAGTAGAGAGATTGCACGAAATAGCAATTTTATTTGCCCAAGAGTTGGGCCTGGTAAATGGCTTGGTTTTGGGTTTAAATGAAGAACTTAAACAAGAAACCGTGCTGGAAATTTTAATTTCAGAAGCAATTAAGACTTCAGAAATCGAGGGCGAATACATGAGCAGGGAAGATGTGATGTCTTCTATTAAAAACAACTTAGGCATAAAATCTACCGTCATTGTTAAAGATAAAAGAGTTTCGGGTATTGCAAAACTGATGCTTGAAGTCAACCAGGATATTCATCAATATTTAAACCTCGAAAAAATCCTCAGCTGGCATAAAATTTTAATGGAATATGATCCAAAAATTAATGCAGGCGAATTGCGTAAAGGAACAGAACCTATGCAGGTTGTTTCGGGTGCCTATGGTAGAGAGGTGGTGCATTATGAAGCACCGCCATCAGAAGATATACCTGCAGAAATGGAGGGTTTTATGGATTGGTACCATAATTCGGAATTACCTGTTAAGGATCATCTTTCTAAAGCTTTGTTAAAGTCGGCCGTCGCACATTTGTATTTCGAAAGCATTCACCCCTTTGAAGATGGCAATGGTAGAATTGGCCGTGCATTAGCTGAATTTACACTTTCTCAAGGCCTGAAAAGCCCAGCATTGCTGTCCATGTCAAAAACGATTGAGCAAGGCAAGAATAAGTATTACGATCAACTGAAGCTTGCACAAAGGACTTTAGATATCACAGATTGGGTAAATTATTTTGCTGAAATGATATTGGAAGCTCAAAAAGATGCCAAAGAACTGATACAGTTTACACTCAAAAAAGCGAAGTTTTTTGATCAATATACTCAGCAACTTAATGAACGCCAGTTAAAAGTAATTCAGCGTATGCTGGAAAGTGGTGCTAATGGCTTTGAAGGTGGGATGACGGCTAAAAAATACATAAGCATTACCAAAACATCTAAGGCTACAGCAACCAGAGACCTCCAGGAACTTCATGAATGGGGTGTTTTTGCTCCAGAAGGAGCAGGGAGATCGGTGAGATATGAACTGGTTCTATAGGACTCTAAATGCTACTGGCGCTACGGATGTCTGTTTCTTAAAGAAATTAGAAAAATGCGCAATATCATCAAAACCCAGTGTGTAAGAAATCTCGGCAATGTTCCAGTTGGTTTGTTTGAGCAGGATCTTAGCTTCCTGCACAATGCGGTTGGCAATGACCTGGGTAGTGGTATTGCCGGTAATCTCTTTCAGGACCTTGTTGAGATGGTTTACATGTACAGCCAACCGGTTTGCATAATCTTTTGCCGTGCGAAGATTTAAGCGCTGATGCTGTGATTCAATGGGGAACTGTCTTTCCAATAACTCGATAAATAAGGACGAGATCCTGTCAGAAGCGTTATGTGCACCTTCTACAACAGATACAGGTTGCAGTTTCTGGCCGTAATGGATCAGCTCCAGTACCAGGTTGCGCAACAAATCATATTTAAAACGATAATCGGAAGCGATCTCTTTGTGCATCTTTTTAAAGATATATTCGATCTCCTTAACTTCATCCGGATCCAACTGAAATACCGGTACCTGTCCGGGTTGAAATATAGGTAAGTCATCCAGGTCGGCACCTGTTTTTCCCTGTGCCAGGAAATCAGCAGTAAAAATACAGAACATGCCGGTCTGGTTGCCTTCTTCGGGGATCCAGTTATATGGGATCTTAGGCGTAGCAAAAAGGAGGGCACTTTCTGGGATATCAATAGTTTTATCCGCGTACTCTGCCCTGCTTTTCCCTCTTATCCAGCTTATTTTATAATAGGCCCTGCGGCTGTAAGGCATTTGCCGGGCACCGGTCTTCTTATCAAACAGCGACTCGGTAACAAACACATTAAAATGGCCTATTTCTTTGGCAATATCACTAGGTAGCGGCGCAGCGCTTTCCTGATAAAACTCATTTAATGATGTCTTGCCGATCATGTCTATTTTAATTAGTGATTTCACCGATTGCATTCATATTGCACAAATCAATCAGCGAAATCAAACCCAAGTTACAAAATTTAAAGCTTAACTATACATGCATGCCGCCTGATACTTCGATTCTTTGACCGGTTATCCATCTGGCATCCTCAGTACATAAAAAGGCCACTACACCACCAATATCCTCCGCCACACCCGGACGACCCATAGCCGTCATACTGCTTATCGACTCGTTCAACTGCTGATTGTCACGAACAAGCCCGCCGTTAAAATCAGTCGCGATAGCACCCGGAGCAACAACATTGGCGCGGATCTTTTGGCCACCCAATTCTTTCGCCAGGTAACGGGTAAACACTTCGATAGCCCCTTTCATAGAAGCATAGGCCGATGCACCCGGCATAGCAAAACGCGCCAGACCTGAGGAGATATTAACAATACCACCGCCATTATTCAAGATGGGTAAAATGTTTTGAGTCAGGAAGTAAACACCTTTGAAGTGAATGTTCAGCAACTCATCAAAAGCTTCTTCTGTAGTTTGGCTGATGGGAGCGTGATGGCCGGTACCAGCGTTGTTAATGAGAAAGTCCAGATGATCAGTACCAAATGTATCCTTCAAAATGCTTTTTAACTGTTCTATGAATGCGCCGAAGCTTTTGATGTCACCTGTATTTAATTGTAAGGCTACCGCTTTTAGCCCACTTTGCTGTATTTGATGAACAACCTCCTGGGCATCATCCGCTTTATTGTTATAGGTAAGAATAACATTAATTCCTTTTTCGGCCAGTCTAAGAGCCATGTCTTTGCCTAATCCGCGGCTTCCGCCGGTTACCAGTGCTATTTGATTTTTGTTTTCCATGTCGACTTCTTTGAATTTATGGTACAAATATCGGGTAGGAATAGAGGCAGGTGTTTGGACAAATCAATCGGTTATTTGCGAAATTCAAATATGGAAAGGGGAGGTCAACTTAATATAGTTTTTTATCGGAAAATTTGAAATCCTGTATTTTCGGTAGGGGTCTGATTAAAACTACTTTTTTTCTTTTACTTAGTACTTTCTTTGAACCTAGTTTTTCATCAGTTTCGGTTCTGAGCCCTGTAATTAAGTTAAACCTAGTTTCTGTAAATATTGTGTTTTCGTCAATGTATCCTTTGGTTGCGTTATTAGTTAACTTTTTTACCTTAATTAATTCAAAATTGCCATTGTGGTATTTAAAATCGTAAGTAATATTTCCTCCTTTAATTTCACTCCACATGGTTAAAATCCCTTTTTCAATGAAAAAATCTGGAATTTGGTATTCATTATGTTTCCCTTGGTTCTCAAGAGGATATTGTGGTTCAATTATTTTGGTTGAAGATACAGCTAAAGCTAATTTTCCATTTGGCTGAGATAGAAAAATTTGCAGTATTAATGGCCTTGTTTCGTCTATTATATCCATTTTAACCAGTATTTTGTCCATTTTGCCATCATTGTTTAAATCGCCGTTTTCTTCCCTTACTTGATAAGTATAATTGTCTTTATGTTTGATTTTTTGAGCGAATAAATCCATTTGGACTGAAATCAAAATGAATACAAAGTATAGACAAATGTTCTTCATAATTTTTTATTGCCAGTTTTGAAACTGACGCTTGGCTCATAAATATACGAAAGTGTTAGAGTTCAATTCTCGACACGACCACTCCGCCGTTTGACGCCTGCTACCCGTTGTCTTAATTTAAGGTGAAAAATGCCGTTCACCTTAAAGTTGGCCTATTTTTAAGGTGAAAGATCAAAATGTCAATTGATTTTAAGGTGAAAAATACCATTCACCTTAAAATTAGCCTCTTTTTAAGGTGAAAGATTCTTTCATAGATGACTTTTAAATCCGAACATGTCACAGTTATTAGATCAAAAACTGAACACATAATGGTGATATGTCCAGTTTTTGACTAAAAACTGAACATGTGTATGGAATGAAGTTTTTTCCTTGTTGCTTTATCAATAGGCAAATAAACAAGTTTATCCAAATCAAGTTCGTCTTTATCAAAAGCAGCTGCAGACTCCATTTTGACCAAACTTGATGCCTTTGCAGTTGCATCACAGCCTTGCGCTCTTAAATCTTTAATGAGCTGTTCCCGATTTTGTGATTCTATCGCAATCACCCAATAGGTATGATGAAGATTAAGCCGACCTATCTTCATTTCATCAGGTACATTGCTCAATATGGACAAAGCAAGTTCTCTTCTTTTTTGTGTGCTGTCTACAGGGAAATGATCAATGCGTCTTGCCATTAGTTTTAAATTCGCTTGGCAAGGTCTGTATCTGATTTTCTTCATAACATCAGCCCCGGGAAAACCCTTTGTAAAGCCAGCCAGTACATCGTCGAAATCTCTATTGGATGCTCTGGCAAATACATAAAGCATACTAAATATCCATCTTAACGTAATCACTTTAATGGCCAGCGCTTTAAATAACTTCTTCAAATACAATTTGGGGCTTTGTATAGGAAGTTGATCATTGAGCAAAACAACATTGTGATATAAGCTGGGATTATTAAACCGGAGCATTGTACCAGTTAAACTCGTATTGGTTTTAATCAGGCCAAAACTATACATCACTACATCCGACAAGGGATGACCAGCATACAAACCATTAAAAGCCTGGGCACAATCTTCCAATACTATTAAGCCATGCTCCTTAGCCAGTTTGACGATGGCTTCGGTATTCATTGTAGCCCCAAACAAATGAGTAATCAGAATCGCTTTAGTTGAAGGCCTTATCGAAGCCGCCATTTGCTCTGTAGAAATTTCAAGGGAATGTTTGTTAACAGCTAAAGGAATGGAAACCAATTGATGGGCGGTTAAAATGCTAAACATGTCTGGAATGTTGACATTGGTGACCAGTATTTCTGCGCCAGGCTCAAAATCCAGAGATGTTAAAATGAGGTCTAAGCCTGTTCTAACAGAAAGAGTGTATAGTTGATGATCCTCCGTTTTAGTGTTTTTGGAATCTTTAATACCGAGGATTTCCGAGAAACAATAACCCATTCCTCTAAGTAATGCAAAAAAAGATATATCCAGTTTTCCTCTTGGGATCATGTAGGCCTAATATAATGAATTACCGAAGTTACCACTTTATTACAGACATCATTATCATGATACTAAAGCAGTAAATAGAGGTCAATTTAAAGTACTCAGAGCCAATTTAAAAAAGTTATCAACATTTTCTTAAGTGCAGTGTGGTCGCACTGAGTTTATTTTACTTAGCGCTAAATCAAATGGCGTTATGAAAAAGACCTTATTTTACCTGCTCTTCTTTTTTACAGGAATTGCGACTTATGCCCAAAACACACCTACTTTTAATGGCAAACAATTAATTAATGTAACTACAATTCCGGGATGGGATGTGGCCCAACGTCCGCCGGGATGGTATAGAATTGCAATGTCTACCGGAACGAGTTCCAGAGCAAATGCCACATTTGAACTCAGAGACAATTCGCAACATTCTACCCTGAGATTTGAAGTAGGATCTAGCTACAACTATGCAATTGGATCTTCACTTACGGTAACTAGCCATAGTTATTATTCTTTACCTGCTTTTTTAAAGCTCAGGCTCATTACTAGTTCTGCATATTCAGATTCGTATCTGGAAGTCTATGTAAAACCAAATATCAATAATAACCAAGCATTTAATGCCTATATTTTTAATCCACTCTCTGTTTCAGACTGGCAATTAATCAATTGGACGCCGGGTGAAGTACCATCTGGATATAATGTAGTAGAGTTTGATGTCGATAAGCTATTTTCTGTAGGCAATATTCCCAATAGCAACATTTTTGCGGTCAACCGCAATGGTTATGTTGGTATTGGCACTGATACACCGAGGGAACGACTTTCAGTAAATGGCAATATCAGAGCTAAGGAACTCAAAATAGAAGCTGCCAATTGGCCAGACTATGTCTTTGAAAAAGACTACCAACTTCCAACCCTGGAACAAACAGAAAAGCACATTCAAGAGAAAGGTCATTTACCCGGAATTCCTTCTGCTGCAGAAGTGAAAGCTGAAGGTATCGAAGTCGGAGACATGAATGCCAAACTACTCAAGAAGATCGAGGAACTGACATTATACCTCATTGAACTCAAAAAAGAGGTAAAAGAACTAAAAGCAAAATCAAATTAACCAATAGTATGAGAAGGAAATTATTATTACCAGTAACAGGTCTATTATTGGCCAGTTTATTTTTTTCTAAACAGAGCTCTGCACAAAACCTGCTGGATTTGCAAAATTGGGTACCCGGGCAAGGTACAACAGGAATCTTTACTAAAGTAGGACAGGATTCTGAAAGTACTCGTGAATGGGGCGACGGCCCATATGGAAAAAGATCAATTCTCTGGAAGGCACAGGCTGACGGCGCTTATGATGCAGATGGTGGCTGGGCAACAAGCCAATTCCCAATTAATCCATTATATATGTACAGATATACCGTTTGGATAAAGAAAACAAACTCTAAAGATGGTTTAATCTATTTTGGTTGTACCAATGTTCAGAGTCTAGCCGGGGTTCCTGATTCAAATCCATATTTCTGGTATGGAAAGCTACCGGAAATAAATAAGTGGTATTTACTGGTAGGGTATATCCATGGAAGTGGAGACCCTTCTAATGACAACTATAGTGCAATCTATGATGGTGTGACTGGACAAAAAGTTGTCGATATGAAAGACTTCAAATTTGCTGCCGGGGCAACTACAACAAATCACCGTGCTTTTCAATACTATAATACAAATGTGCTTGATCTTCAATATATGTATGCGCCACGTGTAGAAGTTGTGAATGGAAATGAACCCTCTATTATGGAATTATTGGGCATTCAATCCGGAGCGTCAGATCAACAATATTTCGCTGGCAAAGTGGGCATAAAAACAACTTCACCGGGAGACTATGATCTGGCCGTAAACGGCAAGATTCGAACCAAAGAGGTGAGGGTAGAAACCGCAAACTGGGCCGACTATGTCTTTAAAAAAGACTATGAACTTCCAACGCTGGAGCAAACAGAAAAGCATATCAAAGAAAAAGGTCATTTACCCGGAATTCCCTCTGAAGCTGAAGTAAAAGCTGAAGGAATTGAAGTCGGAGACATGAATGCAAAACTGCTTAAGAAAATCGAAGAGCTGACTTTATATCTGATAGAACTTAAAAAACAAAATAACCAATTAAGTAAAAGAGTAACCCAGATCGAAAAGAAAAATAAATAGAAGGCTACAGTTGAACGTATATCAAACAAACCATACCCATATGTTAAAAGAAAAATTAATTATTATTCTGGCTCTTTGCTTGCTCATGATTAATGTGCGGGGCCAATCTTCCTCAGATGGTTCTATTAAAATTAAAGTAATACCACCCTCGCCGAACCCTGCTGCATTGGCTAAATATGTGGACTTTCCAGTAAGTCAGGCATCGGGTATACCTCAAATTTCGCTTCCGCTGGGCTCAATTGGTGGAAAGGAGTTATCCATACCCATTTCTTTAAACTATCATGCAGGAGGAGCGAGAGTAGAGGAAGTTGCCTCATGGGTAGGGCTAGGATGGACATTATCCGGCACCGGAGTAATTACCAGAGTTGTTAAAGGACTGCCTGATGAGGTAAGTGATGGAAACCTCGTAGGCTATAATTACATGAAACAAAAAATGAGCGATCATAAAAATCATGTTTATGATAGTAATACAGACAGGGCTTACATGAAATGGTGTGCCGATGGGTTATATGATACCGAACCGGATCAATACTTGTTTAACTTTCAGGGCAAATCGGGCAAGATCATTTTTGACGCTGACGGGAATCCAGCCATTTCTCCCTACCAGAATCTTAAGATTGTCAAAACAACAGAAGGATTTACAATTACAGATGAATCTGGTATAAAATACTCATTTGAAGCAAAAGAATATACAGAGACTTTGGATGCTTGCGAGACCTATCCGCCTCCAGCATTTGTCTCAAGCTGGTATTTGAGTGGTATTTTGATGCCTTCGGGGGAAACAGCCGGTTTTGAATATGATGCTGGAATAACGATTCAAAATATAAATCCGGTAGAAACGAACTACATTTCAATAGCCTGTGCTAACAGAATGAGCCAAGGCAGTTGCTTAAGATCTTATAAAATTACTACGTGCAGGTTACGAGAAATTTCCATAGGTAAAAATATAGTGAATTTCATTGCCAATACACAAAGAATAGATCTTCCAAATTTTAGTGGTGAGATGAGACTGGAAGGATTGGAATTTAAGTATGATAACAAATTGGTCAAAAAGTATCTTTTTGACTATGGTGCATTTGGCTGTAATAAATTGAAGTTAAATCAGATTAAGGAATATAATTTATTAACGAGCACCTATAGCCCTTTTTATATTTTTGATTATATAAATCCAGAAACAGTGCCTTGCATAACTTCTAAGGCTCAAGATCATTGGGGGTTTTATAATAATAATAGTGCGGGAACGCTAATCCCTCCGGGTAAAATCTATAATTACAACTCCGTCATATTTTATCCGGGAGCTGACCGGTCTCCTGATTTTTCAAAAACCACTTCAGGTGTTTTAAATAAGATCACCTATAAAACAGGTGGATACAGGCAGTTTGAATATGAACTCAACAATTATGGATTTATAAATATTACAAAAGTTCAGGATTGGGAACATACTACCCAAAATGTAGGGGTAACCGCTACTCCTTCAACCCAAATGGACGAACAAGACTTTGTCCTGGATTATGCGCAAGATGTTCAATTACAATTTCAGATCAATATCACAGAAGAGGTAGGCGAGTGGCCCAGTGTTAATGAGTACGTAGCTTTATATAATAATGCTGACAATAGTATTGTAAAATTACTTTCCGTAGGTTCTGGCTCTCTGGGTTTATCGCTTCCCGAAGGTTCATATAAACTGGTTGCTTATTCAGAAAATCCGACCACAAGGACAGGGGGATTCTTATCTTTCGAGGGGAGGACTAGTATTCCCATTATTAATAAACCAGTAGGTGGTTTGAGGATCGCAAAAATTACAGATCATGATGGTTCAGGTGGCGGACCTGATCTGATCAGAACTTTTAAGTATAACATGAGTGATGAGCCTGCACGTTCCAGTGGGGTCATAGCAGGAGAACCAGTTTATGAATCCAGATTCATCGATTATGTTGACGGTTTAGGTTGTGCTTATTATGTACGAACATCAATACCACATTATCTGGGAAGTGCGCAAGGGGGGTATGTTGGTTATAGGGAAGTGGTGATTGAAGAGAGTAATGGATCTGGTAGTTTATCCAAATTTACTACTTTTTATGATTTTCCTGATCAGTTGGGAACGCAACTTATAACCCCTCCATCTACCACATATGATTTTATAAGGGGTTTGTTATTAAAGAAGGTTGATTATAAAACGGCAGGGGGGCTAAAAGTTCCAGTCGGTGAGATCTCTAATCATTATATGGTAGATGTCTCTGCCAATGGAAAAAAAATTCAAGGCTCTAAATTCACCTATTTTAAAAGGGGCTGGAGTTTTGTTCCAGATACCTTTAACGAATATCCTTTTGAATATGAGACTCTTTGGTATTATCAGGACTCGACTAAAACTGTTAAATACGATATGAATGGACAAAATCCGGTAATGATATCAAAAGCATTTAAATATGAAAACCCTGTTCACGCACAACTAACCAGGGTAGAAACCACAAAAAGTAATGGGTTAAAGGAAACAGAACTTATAAACTACCCACTGGACTATGCATCAGGAACAGCTTTCATAGATGATATGAACACTGCCCATATCGTGAACTATCCAATTGAAAAAGTAAAATATACCGCCAATGCAACAGGCGATATAAAAATCATAAGCGGCAGTATCACCAAATATAAAACAGGAGGCAAGGGGCTCAAAGATGAAGACCAGGCTATAGAAACAGCAGCACCTCTTGCACTTTCCACTTTTAAATTATCCAACAGGGCTTCCTCCGGTATACTCTCTCCGGCAGGAACAGCAGCAGTATTTTCGGCAGATCCTTTATATAAGAGCAAATTAAAAGTAAATCTGTATGATGCTAAATCAAATATCCTCGAATACCAGGCAGTAGATGGGATAAAAGTCTCTTTGATTTGGGACTATGATTCTTCAATGCCAATAGCACAGGCAATTAACGCTGCTCAAAACGACATTGCTTATACAAGTTTTGAGGCTGAAGGAAAAGGTAATTGGACTTTTTCAGGTACAGCGATTGTCTCAGGTACAGCAGCTACAGGAAACCTAGTGTATCAGTTGAGTAGCGGGGCTCTTAGTAAATCCGGTCTAGCCAGCGGAAAGACCTATATTCTAAGTTACAGGACAAAAAACACGGCGCCTTTTACCGTGGCAGGAACAGTAGGAACTGCAACAAGTGTCCCATTATTTGGTGGCTGGACCTTGTATGAACACCAAATTATGGGAGCGGCTACAGTACAACTAGCTGGTACAGGTATTATTGATGAAGTACGATTATACCCTTCAGAGGCTTCCATGTCTACCTATACCTATGCACCAATGGTAGGTACAACCAGTCAGACCGATGCCAAAGGCCAGACCACTTATTATGAATACGATGAATTCCAGCGGTTGAAGAACGTAAAAGACCAAAACGGAAATATCATCAAGAACAACATCTACCATTATAAACCCTAACCAGCTCTCCATATGAAAACAAGATCAACGAACATGGCAAAGCGGATCAAATATTCCTTTGCAGTAGTTGCCTCGCTTTTTCTGGCCTCGAATACTCAAGCGCAAGTGCAGGACAACATTGTAAATATTTATAACAACGAAACAGAAATCACCGGTAAAGCGAGCGTCACTTTACAACCTGGTTTTTATATTCCATCCGGTAAAAACGTGAGAATTTACATCACTGGGATCAGTTTTAAGAACTGTGCGACTTTTGCCGGTGTACCCAGCGCAAACCAGAATTACATCAGTACCCGGGTTTTTAAAGTTCCGAATGTCTCAGATGTAAATATAGATGCCCAGCGGAACGTTTGTGAGGTGAACCAAAGCATTCAGTATTTTGACGGACTTGGACGTCCGCTTCAAACGGTGACTACTCAGGGCAGTCCGAGCTTTAAAGACTTGGTTCAGCCTATAGCTTATGATGCTTTTGGCAGAGAGGCCACCAAATATCTTCCTTACAGTACCAGCGGTACCGCCGGAAGCTACAGACCTGATGCTTTAAGCGGAGCCAGCGGTTATAGCACCAGTGCTCAAAAGACATTTTACGCTCAGACCGGGCAAAACTATACGACCATCCCAAGCCCTTATAGCCAAACGGTTTTTGAAGCCAGTCCTTTAAACCGGGTACTGGAGCAAGGCGCTCCTGGAGATGTCTGGCAGCCTGCCGCCAGCCGGACCAACTTAGCCGGCAGGACTGTGGTGATGGGCTATGGTATCAATGCTGCAGAAGTTAAACTGTGGACGGTGACTGCAAACGGGGCCACATCAGGCACCTATGCTGCGGGGAAGTTATACAAAACAACGACAAAGGATGAGAATTGGGTGGAGGGTAATCTTAAAGGCGGTACCATTGATGAATACAAAGATTTTGAGAACCATCTGGTGCTCAAACGGATTTGGGAAACCGATACCAAATCCCTGTCTACTTATTATGTGTATGATGACCTGGGCAATCTTCGTTATGTACTGCCTCCGGCCGTCAATGAGAATGGGCAAAGCCCGATCAGTAGTTTTACGGAGAGTGATGCTGCATTTAAAAGCTTTATCTATGGATATCATTATGACGGCAGAAAGCGGCTTATAGAAAAAAAGATCCCGGGCAAAGAATGGGAGCGGATGGTCTACAACAAACTGGATCAGGTGGTGCTCAGCCAGGATAGTCTGCTCAGTAAAAACAAACAATGGGTATACAGTAAATACGATGCCTTTGGTCGGGTCGTAAGTTCAGGAATCTATACCAATACCACCACACTTTCCCGGGCTGCATTGCAAGGCCTGGTGGACGGGCAAACCATACTCTGGGAAAGCAGGTCAGCAGCAGATTATACGAATGTGGCTTTTCCACAAAATGGAACAGAATCCCAGCTCATCAATTACTATGACGACTACAGTATTCCGGGACTTCCAAATAACCAAAGTGACAGTTACAGTAAAAAGCTGAAAACGTTACTTACGGCCAGCAAAGTAAAAGTACTGAACACCACAAACGATTTCCTGTGGACGGTGAACTACTATGATGAAGAGGCTAGAATAGTAAAGATCTATAAACAGCATTACCTTGGCGGAGCCGTTAATGTGAACAATTATGATGAAATAGAAAACACCTACAATTTTGCAGGAGAACTCACGGCCAGTAACCGCGTTCATCATGCGGGGACTGCAGTCACTACTGTTGCCAACCGCTATGAATACGATCATATGGGTAGGAAACTGGCTTCCTTTGAAGCCATCAATGGAGCAGCAGAGGTTGTGTTGAATAAATTGGATTATAATGAAGTTGGGCAATTGTTAAAAAAATCCGTGCACAGCACAGATGGCAGCAATTTCACTCAAAGCAATACCTATGCTTATAATTCAAGAGGCTGGATGACCAAGGTCAATGATCCCAATACCGTGGATGCTAAAACCGTATTCGGAATGGAGCTGACCTATGCCGACCGCACCAACGCTTTCAATGGAAACATCAGCGGAATGAACTGGAAAACAAAAGTGCCTGCAGGCCTCGGATTATCAGAAAACAAACAAAATTACTTGTATGATTATGACAATCTAAACAGGTTAACCAAAGCTGGTTATGCGACATCTGGAGCAGTAGATAGGTTCAATGAAGAGCTCAGCTACGATGTGATGGGTAACATGAATACCTTAAAAAGAACCAATGGCTCTACTGCATATTTCAATAATTTTACCTATAATTATACCAACGGAACTGTAAAAGGGAACCAGTTGATGGGAATAACAGATGCGGGTACCGCTGCCCAAAGCAGCAACTACCAATATGATGAGAATGGAAACCAGAAATCAGACAGCCGTAAAGGAATTACAATCGCTTACAATATGTTGAACCTGCCTAAAACCATCACCAAGACCAGTACAGGAGAAACCCTGAACTACACTTATGATGCCACAGGCCAGAAGCTGAGAAAGGTTTATGGAAGCAGTATTCGCGATTACATAAGTGGAATAGAATACAGCAATAATTCTATAGAATTCATTCAGACCGAAGAAGGCAGGGCAATCCCAGGTTCCAGCTATACCTATGAATACATGATAAAAGATCATTTGGGTAATATCAGAGCGATGGTGAAACAGAATGGTGAGATTTCACAGGTACAGGACTATTATGCCTTTGGATTGGAGATGAATCCAGGCAATGCTAAAGGAACAAGCCCAAATAACTTATACAGGTACAATGGTAAAGAGAAACAGACGGAACTGAGTTTAGACCAATTGGATTATGGAGCAAGGTTCTATGAGCCTTTAACAGCTCGCTTCAATATGTTAGATCCTATGTCTGAGAAATTCTCATTATTATCCCCTTATAGTTATGTAGCAAATAATCCACTATTATTAACTGATCCAACAGGAAAGGATTGGACAATAACATTTAATGTTGATAAAGATGGCGTTGGGCATTATAAAATCTTGTTTACTGGTGCCGTAGTGGATAATACATCGAAGAAAAATGGTCGTGCTGGAGAGCTAGCTGTAGCAATTAAAAAACAATTTGAAAAAATATTTAATATAAATGTGAAAAGAGATGAAAATGGTGGGCCGGGTTATACCGTTGAGGCAGAGGCTAAAATAAATGTTTACGCCGAAGCACAGTCAATAGGCTATAAAGAAACTCTTTTTGAAATTAAAGATAGAACTGATGATGATTTTAAATCAGAAAAAGCACCTTCGTCGGTCGTAGGGTATGCTAGTAGTGGAAAAAATATATCAATAAATGAGAGATTTGTCGATGATATAATTGCTGGAAAAAGAGATAAGGTTATTCCACATGAAATTGGCCACACTGGCGGACTTAGACATCCGGCTATGGATAAAATTTTAGACGTTTTCCCAGGATCTACAAGTCGGTTGGAGAATACAAATAATTTTATGAACCAGGGAACAATCCTTAATCCAACGGGACCAACAAGAGATCAGATGTACCGTATTTATCGCCTTTATAGAAGTGGAAAATTAAATGATAGCAACAAAAGCCCAATATACGAATGAAAATATTGAATAAAATAGTTTGTAATAGTCTTCTAATATTAGGATTAATGATTTCTGGTTGTTCAAATCATGATAGTGTAAGACTTAGTAAACAAAGGATTCATCTTTCGAACTTTAAGAAAGCAATTTTAGGAACAGGAATCACCACTGACATAAGTATAATTAAGACATACGCTAATGAAGATCCTTGTACAGCAAATGAGCTTAATTCAAACCTTTATATTTGCAAAAGTTACGAGAATAATGATACATTATATGTCTTTGACGTATGTGGCAAGGTTCCGTATTTTGCTAAGAAGAAGGTTGATGCCACTATTGTTATTGATCATGAAAAGATAAAGAGTAATATTCCTCAGGAGATTATTATAAAAGTTCCTGAAACATTTTCAATCCCCAAAAATTCAAAATATGTGGTTTCAAGTTTAACCAGTTTGGAATACTAATTCTGTGGATGTTAGTAAGTATTACTTAATA
Organism: Pedobacter nutrimenti; assembly: GCF_032678445.1. Classification (GTDB taxonomy): domain Bacteria; phylum Bacteroidota; class Bacteroidia; order Sphingobacteriales; family Sphingobacteriaceae; genus Pedobacter; species Pedobacter nutrimenti_A. The sequence continues at coordinate 466,245 of NZ_JAVTSQ010000003.1, read as the reverse complement.
ACTGATCAGGTTAATTCGGATAGTATAAGGGTTAAATGAATTTGATGAGAAAGCTTAGAATTATTATTCTAAGCTTTTTTTGGTTTTCTTATGAATGAAACGAACATTAGCCAAGATTAGGTACGGAATAATTAAATTAACTAATACATCAAATTTCTCACAGCCCTTCTGGTCATCCCAGAAGGGCTGTTTGATTTAACAAAGATATTTCTGTTCTAGGAAATCAGCTATAATCCTCAAACCATTGTATACAATCAACACAATTCACTAATACCGCTTCGTTTGCATAATGCACAAATTCATCCGGTATCCAGGCAAATACAAGTCTGGTTTCCTCAGTTTTAATCAAGTAGAACCAGGTATCAATTGGTGGCATATCATATAGATCAATAAGCCCTAGCGATTGAATTTCTGATGCGCCATCAACAAAGGTATAGTCAATTTCTGAAACGATGATTTTTCCTGCTGATTGTTCTTTAAACTCGTTATTGGAAAGAGATTCTTTTTTAAAAGCCAATTGCTCAACAAATAGATTCTCGACCGTATTTTCAGTGTCGAGAGGATCAATTGCCCATGTCGTCAATGTGCAGTGATTTAAATTCGGCTCAATGTCGAAATTGAAATATTCAGTTTTAAAGGAGAAAAGTGGTTTGCCATCGAGTATTGGATTATAACTTCTGAATACCTTAGCATTATCTTTTACTTCCCCCTCAATCTGCAAACGACAATACGCCTTCGTAAGTTCTAAATTGGCATTGAAAATATCTTCATCAATATCCATGGGCCTTGTTTGGTGTCTGACTAATTGTTTCTAAATATATAGGTTTTGGGGTAACTAAATTTGATATATTCGAATTAAACATTGTACTTCCTGGAAGAGATCATATTCTTTTGCATAGAAATAACACTGATCGCAAAAGATGAGGTAAGGGAAATTACTGCTAATTGAAAAATTACATGAAATATCTAGATATACAACAACTTAAAACAAATTTGAGCTTAGGCAAAACAGTTGAACAGTGGCTTGGTCACAAACATGAGGAAGATTATACGGTTTTAAAGTGGTTAAGTATGAAGAAGGAGCGTAATGATGAATTTAGTGTTGCTTACATTGAATCCTTCGATGAGGGGAGCGATGATTTTATAGATATATACGAGTTTTCCACTCTGGATCCCGATGAACCGCTAGGTGTTATAAATACTTTTAGTACTAAAGATGAAGCATTGGATTTTTCCGTAAATGAATATGGCGCTTCAATGGATAAATTTGTTTCCCAAGGAATGATTCAAGAAGAGTATGCTTTGTATCTAAATTTATAGGTTTTGGGGCGATTGAGTATGATGTTGAGTGAGTTCCAGAACCAAGTCAGATCAAATAGTAAATTCGTTGCGCCTTTTATTTTGAATTAATGACAGTACTTAAAAAAATAACTATCTCGAATAAAGAAGGCCACTCTTCGGAGGGTTATATTGAGGCAAGAACTGACCAAGATAAATCTTTGCTTAGCCTTAAAACTAATGACTTAGGAACATATCAAGCTTCAGGTAGTAACTTCTTTGAATCCTTTAAGCAGATAAGAGCAGAATTGGAAAAGGAAAATTGGTTTGCATTGTGTATGGGTGCTGCAAAGAACGTTTATCCTTCAGGAATGGTACTTCAAATGAGCAATGGACTAAAAGCTTATCGACTAGAACTTGGAAAACAGGGGACATTAGATGATCTGGTGGACATATTCGAACCTGCGATGATTGATGAGATAGGTACTATAGAAGAGCAACGGGCTTATTTTGCAGCCTGGATTAAAAGTTTGCAGTCTAACCTCACACACTCGAAGAAATAACTCAGTAATTCAATGAAAACAACAGCACAGGAGATAGGAGAAATAAAGAATTTCTGGGAATGGTTTTTAGCTCATTGCAATGATTTTGGGGAAAAATTTGAAAATGAGATATTAATAAATGAATTAGATGAGAGAATCCTAAACTTAGGAGATTTTGTATGGGAAATTGGTCCTGGGGTAGAACATAGCCATATGTTGGTGATTTCCCCTGGAGGAGACCCTGAATTATTAAAGAAAACTAAGGAAATAATATCTTATTCTATATCCTGTGAAGGTTGGGAATTTTATTATTCTAAGCCACCAAAGGAATGGAATCTCCTATTTATTTTTCAAAAAGATAACGGAGAGGAAATTGAGATTGATGGTGGGCATTGGCAATATACTTTGCTAAAATTTGATGATGGAATGTTTAAGGTGATTTTTAAGGCATCTGGATTATCAACTCTAAGTACTGATGAACGTTTAACTGCTGCTGAAATCATTTTGGATGGTATCTTAGGTGAAGAATTTAGAATTCTGACAATAGGAGAAATTGGCGTTGTTGATGAATTTGAAGATCAATGTAATAGTAATGATATAAGTAGCTTAGAGAAGGATCTAAAACAATTGACTGATAGAGGTAGATGAAATATGCCAATTTTTTGATGAGTCTTCATGTATTAAAAATATAAATTATGAAAGGAGATCGGTTATATCAGTTGGCATTGAAGAAAGCCTTAATGGACGATGTTGATTTAGACGAAGTGTTTACATTGCTAATGAAAGCAAAAAAGGTAAATAACTATAAGGCAACATATGCCTTGGCAACCTGGTATTTGTTTGGTACCCATGTTAAAAAGAATGTTTATAAAGCTTTTGAGCTACTTTTTGAAGCAGCAGAGCATAATGTTGCTGAAGCCTGTTTTGACATTGCAATTTCCTACGAGAAAGGGATTGGGACACCAAAAAACTTAAATGAAGCATTTCTCAACTATATGAAGGCGGCTTTACTAGGAGATAAAAAGTCTATTTATGAGGTTGGAAGACTATATTATTATGGCATTGGTATAGAAAAAGATAAACAATTGGCTAAAGTATGGTTTGATATGGCAGACTTTTACGGTATTTCAGAGTAATTTGAGAAAGTGCTACGTTGAAATATTTGGCAACGAAACATCTTTGATAAGATACAAATAAACGCATGGTTATGGTCCAGATTATGGAAGTGAAAAATTTTTATTTTAAATTAGTTAAAAGTCTAAGACTTGTGGCTTCTCCGTTTGATACCCAAATTAAATCAATGCCTGATTTTGTGGTAATTCCAGATGAAATTGCCTTGACATTTTATGATTCTTATTTGCTGACCAATCGGTTAAAAGAAGAGAACCTTATTTCTGCGAGGAGCTTTGATCTTTTGAGCGAGCTTAACACTCTTTTTGATGAGATGTCGAATAATCAAATGTTATGGGATCTTAATAGCCTTAGAAATAATGAAAATTGGAATAGATGTCGAAATATGGCATTACAAATTCTAGATGAGTTAGATGAGAATTATGATACGCCAAATTTGGACTATCATTGGATTAGTTAGTTATTGATTATTAAAATAGAGAATATTAGATATCAATGGCTTGGATGCAAAGACGCGGAAAAATTAACAGAAAAATGGAACAACTACAAGACATTTTCATAAAAATACATGAATAACTATGGATGAAAAGAGTCGTTTTTTGGATTTAATCCAGTCTAATATAATTAAATACGGGTATCATATAACAATAGTGAATTCTACAATCGAACCTAGATATATTTATACAATTGGATTAAGTAAATCAATTGGATTTGAATTAATATTTGCGGGCGGTATTTATTATCTAAAGGAGGATGCATTAAAGATTATTGATGAAATTGTTAAGGTACTTAGGGGAAAAAACAATACAAATAGTGAAAACATTAATGTGAATTCTTTTGGCAAATTTACACTTACTAACGTGGAGCCATCTTGGAGCAAACTAATGATGCTAGGTGTATTTGATTATTATGAAACTGATCATATAAAGGCCATGCAAATAGTGCCGGATAAAGCTCATTATACTCTGGATATACCAAATCTGTCAAATATATTTGATGCTTCATCAGAACCTGTTTGGAAATGGTTGGTGCATACATGGAATTACAAGGTTCCGGAGGATTCAACAGTTGTCTCAAATATTAGTGCTTTGTTAGGGGATACAATTACCGAAGTAACCAGGTGGGAAAATAACGAGTGGGAGATGTTTGCTGGGGCAGGTCCAGATGTAAAAGAGGACGAAATGAGGATTGTGTCCTTAGGAACAATTTTAGGTATAGATAAAACGCTCACACCAGCGATTAATTTGGATTTAGGTAAAGGGCTCTGGAGAGAATCTCTTCAATCAAGCTGGAATAAATGGGGATAAAAATATGTTTGTGAACAAAAAACCACGGTCTGTTTGTCCAGATTGCATCAATTCAAGTAAAAAGATTTTAGACCCGCGGGTAGATTTATTCTTAGTGGTTTTTAGATTATGGAGTCCGGTTCTATGATTGGCTGGCAGAGAAGACGCGAAGTCATTATATATTCAATAATCCGATTAGATTCATTGATTCTGAAGGTATGGAGGGAACTCAATGGTTAAAAAAGACTATTTAATTATTTATTCAGTAATAGGTATACCACTTATTATTTTGATTTTCTATGGTTTATATACGATGTTTCATGGGCCTAATAGAAAAGAATTAATGATGAAGGAAGATTTCGAACAGTATTTTTCAGGGCGAATTGATACTTTCTATTTTGATGAAAGAAATCATAATGGAAAATATGCGGTGTTAAATAATCATACTACTTGCCCAATTATTAGGCCATGGGAACGCTTTATAGAAACCGGGGATTCTTTATCCAAAAACAAATCTTCATACATTTTGGAAGTTTATAAAAAAAACAATACTAAACTGGTTCTAGATTATAGAGATATTGATAAATAATCTTTGAAGCGGAATCGTGGCGTACTATACAGCGGAAATGAAGTGTTGACAAAGCTAAATAAGTTATGAAAGAATTTTACGATCAATTTTCTTGGTATGCTGGCGTTAAGATGGGGTTAAAGAATGAATTTCCTATACCGCTTCCTAGATAATTTAGATTATGAAATCACTTAAAAAACTTCTCTTTTTAACCTCGTTTTTTTGTTTTCTTTCTTGCCGTTTTATTGACGCTGGATCATTTTCTGGGTGGAATACAATCGTATTTCCTATATCGCCAAAGAAGCTGGATGTCGCAGTAGATAAGTTGTTCAAAGAATATCCGAATTATGCAATGCCTGACAAGTGGAAAAATTATGGCGAAGACTGGATTAAACAAGGCTATATAAGAAATAAGATTTTTATTTTCTATTTTGAAAGTGCCCCTGAAGAGATGTATTATATTTCTCTAGTTGACGCAGGCTATACAGAGCATCCGGAATATGTTAGGATTGCAATTAGAGGTGTTGAAATAGGAAATGGATACTGGAAAGAAAACAAGGAATACAGTGACAAGGAAAAGAAAAGAATAGAGGATAGGTTTAAAAATGAAATCGTTTCAAAACTTGAAATCTATGTAAAAGCAAAATCTTATATCCAAAAATAAGAATGTTAATATAAAAAGCCGAATCCAGATTACCAGGACTACATGTTTGAAAGTGACATTTGTTCAAATAAGTAACAATTTGTTTCGGAAATGCTCAGTTTAACAGTGTTGGTAAGCTAAAAGGTGTTAATAAAAAAGCCGAAATTGGAGGAGTTGTTAGCCCTAATAGTATCTTGCATAGAATTCAAAAAGGAGAATATGATTTTGTATATCCTGGATTTGAATAAATATTCGTTTAAATTGGTCTATGAAATTATTTCCTCTGAATGAAAGTTTTACGGTAGAAATTCCAGACAGCTGGAATGGAGAAAAAGATAATGGCGTTGTCAGTCTTTATAATCAAAAAAATGGAGTTGGAGCTTTGCAATTCTCCATTTATCAAACCCCAAATGTAATCTCCGTCAGTATAGTTGAAGAGCTTCAAGATTATTTAGAAGATAAATATGAGGAGGCAAACGTGGAATTAGTTAACAACTATGCATATTTTAATGTAACAGATGAAGATGAAACATACTGGCGCTATTGGTTATTCAGGAAATCGAACGATGTTATGTTTGTTTCGTATAACTGTGAGGCTAGTAAAAAAGGTGAAGAGGATGTGATCGTAAATGGAATTATAAAATCAGCAAGCCAGCTTAACTATTAAAATAAAGCGATATGAGGGCCAGTGTTTTGTTTTTCTTTAATCTTGCTTTTCTTTTCGTTACGAATGTCTATGCCAATAAACTTAGCCCGACGGGTTCTCCTAGGTTTATCAATTCTACAGACAGTTGTATTGAAAATAGCATTTTTAAATCTAAATACTTTAAAAGCATTCGATATATTCAAGAATGTGTAGAAGGGAAAAGAAAGGATAGGACGGACTTTGGTAAATGTATTGACAATGTGATCAGAAATTCAGGGATTAGAAGTTCAGTTTATTATGGCTATATTTTTAGATACCGAAAGAAAACAGATTTTTATGCGGATAAAAAGAAATGGTTGACGTGGTATGAATCGAATAAATGTAGTAACCTGCATTGGAGATAGCCTTCAGATTTTCTGAGGGCTTTTTTATGTAAGGTTCTTTTGCCTAACTTGCGTACACAACTGTCTAAAAAACAAATGGACCTTAAAAAATTGTATTCTGAATATAAGGAATTGGAGCAAAAAGATCGGCCCATGGTACATTCTTTCTTTGATAGACTTCCCCTTTCGGATAAGAAATTTAAATTCGAAATCCATAATATTATTAACGAATCAATAGTACATGAAGATCCTGCGCAATTATTGTTTGCTTTAAATATTGCCTATAGGAACGGAATTGATAGCAGCTACACGAAATTTATAGCCAAATTGCTAACGGAAACCTGGCATGATCAACATGAGGACTTGGTAAATACCATTTATTTAGAAAATTTAAATGATGATATTTTTACAGATTCTTTATATATAATCGCTACAGAGCCAGATCCTTACAGGAAGTATGACGATGAGATGGAACCGACATTAAGAAAATGTATTCACGCGTTAAAAACAATCAATTCCGAAAAGGCTAACGCTTACATAGAGAAATTGAAAAGTATTAAAAACAGCAATGTTGATATGGTACTTTCAATGTATAAATCAAGCTAAGGTCCCAACGCATAGTAAGCCTTTAAAATTGATAATCAATGATAAAATTAATCAAAAACTTAATAACAGCTTTAAGCCTAATATTCTTTAGCTTATTATGTCATGCTCAAAATAAAAAGAGTAACGAAATTGGAGTGTTATATAAAGAATGTCAGAGTAATCAGAGTTTGAAAAATCTAAGAGACTTCTTTTATACGTTTCCTGATTCCTTCAATAGCTTCCAAAAATTATACGGATTTGATGACAAGAAAGGAGCGTCTCCTTATTACGATTTCGCACCCGACCATGTCGCTCTTTTTTTTAAAACTTCAACATGTATTGATAAAGCGATTTTTTCCAAAAAGCTATTTGATATTAGTAGAAATGGTAAATGGGATGCTGATGCAGTGAGTTATTTTCAGGCTGGATTAAGGTTGTTTTTTTTAAATAATAGCAAACAGATTTTAGAATTGCTGGAGAAAAAGGAAAAAGATGAAATTATAGGTTTTTGGTATTTTTTTTCTGATGGCCCACATTTTAATAAAGAATTAAATAATAAAGTGACACTTTTACTAAGTAAAAATTCTTCAATGTTGACTTATTATTTAATAGCTATTAAAAGAGTGAAAAAAGATAATGTTCATTAAACCCAAGAGGTACAGCAAGGAAACTCAGAAAAGGAGCCTATAGCTAAACAAAAAGCTGAAGACACAAGATCACATCATTATCCAACGAGACACGCAGATGGTGGAAAATGTCATAGGTATTTACATAAAACAAATAAATAATAATGACAAATAACGAGTTTTTAGATATTATCCAATCGAATATTGATGAACGTGGCTTTCACATTACACTCGTTAATGGTGGACAGCACCCAGATTTTTCTTACTCTATTGGATTAACTGAAAAATTAGGTTTTGAATTGATTGTTGGAGGAGGTGGATTTGTTACTATAAAAGAGAACGAATCGATATTTGAATACATATATCTGAAATTGCAAACTGGACAAGCGGTTGATTCTAAGTTTTCCTTGTCTGAGAATCATGTTTTTTATTTAAGCAAGGTAGATTCATCTTGGTGTAAAAAACTAATGCTAGGTGTTTATGATTATTATAACGTAAATGAAATCAAGGCTTATCAAATTACTCCAGTAGACAGAACATTGGACATACCATTAATGTCGGAAGCATTCATGCCAAATGATCCTATCTGGAAATGGCTTGATATGGATTGGAATGTAAAAGCACCAGTAAATTCTTATGTAATAACAGACTTCGATGCACTTAAAGGCAAAACAATAACCGAACTTACCAGGTGGGAAGATCGTGTATGGGAAATGTTTTCAGGGCCAGGGCCAGATGTAAAAGAAGAGGATATAAGAATTGTTTCATTAGGAACAATCTTGGGAATTGACAATACGTTAGGACCAATTGTAAATCTGGCTGTTGGTGAAGGATTGTGGAGAGAATCTCTTGAATTGAATTGGAATAAATGGGAATAAAAAAGCTAGGCTTGTTGCATAGGAGAATGATAAAATCTCAGTAAAAGCTAAAACTAAGCTTATGTACAGTACTTCAGCTAAAAAATGAATATGGCAACATTATAAATATTATAGTAGAAAATAGCTAGATGATGAAAATTGTTAAGATTGTTTCAATTAGTGTTTTTATAGCAATAATAGTGGCTGAGACATATATGCTTTTTATTAAAGAATTGAGTGTTGGTTACAGTCATATTTTATTAATGTTGATCATAATCTTCCTCCTATTATACAGAAGCAAGCTAACATGGGCCATATTGTTTATAATTTGTATATATGGTGTCTTTGACTTTTTTAATTCGACGCATAAAAATGTCCCCACATTCATGGACTTTACAGCAATGTTGAATTTATATTTTTTTAATGAGAGTTCAGGTATGCTATTCCATAGGATATGTAAGGTATACCCACTCATTTTTTACTTGGGAACATCTATTGCTGTAATGATAAGTCACTTTAAGAGATACAATATTAAAAGTTAAACCTTCAGCATGTTTAACAAATCCCGTGATTGCATTGCCCCAAATAGTTAGACACTAATTGGGGGCATTTTTTATGCAAAAAAAGGAACAAGTACAATTATAAAGTGACCTCCCCCCGAAAAATCGTACACTGAAAACTCGAAAAATCCGGGCAATTATGTAACTTAAAAGTACGGTTATTGAGATGAAGAAAATCAAATTTACGGGCTGGAAAAAAGGAATGAATAAGATCAAGTTTATTCAATTATTGCATCATAAAGCTGGAATTTCCTTGAAAGAAGCAAAACAAATCAAAGACGAAATTGTAGATGGTAAGACTATAGTGATAAGTGCTAAAGCTGAAATGGTTGATTACCTTATAAGTCAGGCAGAGGTTTATGGAGTATATGCTGAAGTTATAGATAACCCTGATCCCGAAACACCACAATAGTATAACTTCAGCCAAAGCATATTATTTTAAAAACCTAAACGCAGGCTTATAAAAGACATTTTTGCCATTATAACTTCTTATACTGTTAACAACAATAAATACTCCATTTATCAAATAAAGAACAGGGCCCATCAATAGCAATAATTGTGCTCCATTTAAATTAGAAAATGGAGGTACCTTAAAAAGTGATATTAGTGGAAAATCGCTAGATCCTCCAGTGCAATCAAAAAAAGGAGTTAAGGGAGTTGGCAGTTTAGCGGGCCAGAAGAAAATCTAATTGATGAAGATTATAGGGTCATCTCTTTAGGTGAAATTCTTTCATTAGATGTAAGTCTTAGTTTGCTAGGCAATCTTGAAATAGGCTTTGAGGCGCTTAGAAATTCAAAACAGGATGATTGGATCTTTGTTTCAGGTAATTAGATAATATATCATTAGGGTATGTAAAATAAACTATCAAGGCGGTGATTCATTAGGGTCGCTGCTTTGATGGATTAGACTTTTCAGAAAAGTATTAGACAAATTGATGTATTGAGTATAAGCTCCAAAGGAGGGCACTTCAGAATTGTCGAGAAGGGATCATTTTACTGTGGTTTATCTATACTAAATTTTTACTAAGACTGTATTTGCAGTAGTTCCGTCATTAACCCGGTAAGAGATATGGCAATAATGTCTGATGTCATAGAAAACCTATCCTGACCGGAATAAACAACAAATTTCTTTTCAGGATTGATATCCTGACAGGCTAAATGAAATCCTTTTGAAAGACTTGGTGAAGAATTCCGTTTAATTTCAATAGCCCACTTTTTGCTGCCGGAAAACTCTAGAATGAGGTCAATTTCTGCACCGTGAGAAGTTCTGTAGTAGAATGGGATAACGTTTTCTGGAGCAACTGATAAAATGTTCTCAATTACAAATCCTTCCCAGCTACCGCCAGCTACAGGATGCCCAAGCAAATCATTATAATTTTGAATGTTGAGTAATGCGTGTGTAATTCCACTATCTCTTACGTACACTTTAGGGGTTTTTACCAAACGTTTTCCTACATTTCCGGTCCAAGGTTGTAAACGGCGTACCAACAATAAGTCGACCATTAAATCCAGATACCGGCTAATTGTTGTGGAGGTTAATTCAAGGCTTTTAGCAATTTGTGAAGCATTGGTCATTCCTCCCTGAAGATGTGCCAGCATGGTGTTACTTCGCTGATATTAATAGCGATAGTAGTCTTTCCAACTTGACGAGGTCCCATCAGTGCTACTGAGGCACTTCTTTTGAGTGCTTCCTCCACTTGCTTTTCTACTCTTCTTTTAATCATCCGTGCAAATTTGATATTTAATATTTAAATTACACGGTAATCAAAAAAATGTAAAGGGAAATCGATTAGAAAAATTAGCACTCCATCCTCATTTCCATCACATGCGGCTTAAACCCAGATTTTAAATACGCTTTTAGCGCGGCATTATTTTGAGCATAAACCTCCAGCCGTATTTCAGTAACCCCATGCGATAAAGACCACGCTTTAAGAGTCTCCATAACCTTACTATTCACACCCTGACCCCTATATTCAGCTATATCATAATAAATCACTTTACCTTCCTTTATGGTCGGATCAAAAGGACGTTCGGCATCCACCAGCTCCTGTTGAAAGTCACAAAGTATATCCAAATCTGCAGATTTAGCAGCCCTGATCATTACATTATCCATCCTACAAAGTCTCTTTTAACCAGCTAAAAAATTCCCTTTGCCATACCAGTCCATTATGCGCATGCAATACCCAGTGGTTCTCATTTGGCAGATATAATAATTTACTTTTGATACCCTTTAACTGCGCAGCCTGAAAAGCCTCCAGCCCTTGTTCAATCGGAACACGAAAATCAATACCACCCTGAATAACCATAATCGGTGTATTCCATTTACTGATGTAATTAGAAGGGTTAAATTCAGTATAGCTTTTAGACACAGGGTTACTCCAGTAATTACCACCCAGATCAAAATTAGCAAACCAAAGCTCTTCGGTTGTACCATACCAGCTTTTCATATCAAACAACCCATCATGAGCAATAAAAGTTTTGAAACGATTATTGTGGATGCCAGCCAGCATATATACGCTGTACCCACCATAACTCGCACCTACACAACCCAATCTATCTTTGTCAACATAACTCTCTTTCGATACATCATCAATAGCCGAAAGATAATCTTGCATAGGCTGCCCACCCCAGTCTTTAGCAATAGCCTCATTCCATTCAACACCCCATCCAGGCATACCACGGCGATTAGGAGCCACAACAATATACCCATTTGCAGCCATCAACTGAAAATTCCACCGAACACTGTAGAACTGTGTTAAAGAAGATTCCGGCCCACCCTGACAATACAATAACGTCGGATATTTTTTAGCAGGATCAAAGTTTGGCGGATAAACTACCCATACACCCATTTCCTTGCCATCAGTCGTTTTTACCATACGCAGCTTAGTATCACTTATGGCAATACGCGCATAATCTGCATCATTTGCATGGGTAACAGCCTTCATGTTCCCAGACTTCAAATCCACGTTAAATAATTCAGTTGCATGATTCATATCCGTACGGGATACAATTAAATGATCTCCATTTTGTGCAGAAATACCTGTAATGTCAAAAGCACCCTTAGTAATTTGTGTAACCGGGGGCGAGATACGAGCCATAAGATTTGCAGGAACTTTTACCGAAAACAACTGTTTCGTTCCTTTAATTGCAGCATTAAAGAAAATATGGTCGCTGTTGGTACTCCAGGAAAAGCCACCGTCAACAGTTTCATCCCATGCAGACGTCACATTCATTTTAACCTTGGTGGCCCAGTCCATAACCACGACGTCATTTTTATCTGCTTCATAGCCATCACGTTTCATGCTTAACCACGCCAGTTTTTTGCCATCTTTACTGAAAGCAGGAGCCATATCATATCCCATCATCCCTTCTGTAAGATTGGTCGTTTTTGCATCTCCTATATGATAAGCATAAATGTCGGTATTGGTGCTTTGAGCATAGGCCTTGCCGATCTTCTTTTTGCAAACGTATAGGATCGATTTACTGTCGGGGCTAAAGATGAAATCTTCTGCACCACCAAATGGTTTCTGAGGCGCATCATAAGGTTCGTTCTCTAAGAGGTCGCGAACAGGCGCACCCGTATTATTGGTGCTTGAAACGAAAACATGAGAAACCTTTCCTTCATTCCAGGCGTCCCAATGGCGGATGTTTAAATCAGTATAAACCTGCGCTGTACTTTTCGGAACGTCATTATAAATTTCCTTACCCAAAACCTTAGAAAAGCTGATGGTTTTAGAAAATGCAATCCATAGACCATCAGGAGAAACAACCACATTTTCAGCATCTTTCAATTGCGACGAAACTGTTTTCCAGGTTTTCCCCATATCCGTGCTTAAGAAAAGTTCTGCGCCTTTTATAGCATAAATACCATTTTTATCCCATTGAACAAACGTTTTGTCACCCAATAGATCTGTCTTTGTTTGTTGTCCGTTATCAACATTCAGAAGGAAGTATTGGTTGCTTGTCTTTTCGGTAGTCAAATCAGTCTTACCTATTTTATAAAAAAGTATTTTACCATCCGGACTGTTACCTAAAGTGGCGACTTTACCTAAGGACCAAAGTAATTCAGGTGTCATCACATTCTTTTCCTGACCAAACAGGATGAGCGGCATGATGAACAAAAGCAGTAGTGATATCTTTCTCATTGATGGTTTTATTAGAATACAATGTTTTGTGCTACAAAAATGAATTATTTAATTGAAAATTAGCGGTGATTTCTTTTATGCATAGACATTTTTGCCATTATAACTTCTTACGCTGTTAATGACCGGTCCTTTCAACCCATCTCTGGTAACTCAATTCAAATTTAACCTCACCATTAGGATAGTTGCCAACTCTGGTCCAACCCTGAAGATGATAGAACCGCTCTGCACGTGTATTTGGTGCTGTGCCTAATTCAACATTGTCTTTGGTTTGTTCAAAATACCAATCCATCATTAGTCTATGCAGTTCCTTTCCAATCCCTTTTTCCGCAAACTCCGGATCTACGAACAATGCCCAAACACTCTTCTCCCTTAAGTCAATAATGGAGAAACCCGCCACTTGGCCCTCTACTTCACAAACCCATCCCTTTCCTTTTTCGGAAATGTAAAATATTACATCTTTATCAGGAACAAGATCCGGATTGCTCAGTGTATTCTCTTTCACCAGATGTCTCACCACCTGCATCTGTTTAACATCCGAAATTTCCGCAACTCTAAAAACCATATTCACGAATTTATAAACTTTAACAAACAACTTAGAACAATAAGCGATAACTAAATTTCTCCTACTTTAGACACAATTAAATAGGGAAATATTAAACTAAGTTTCTCCCACCTTGTTATCAATTTGGGGAATGTTTCTTTTATAGTTCATGATTCATGAACAAGTATAGTTTGTGAACAAATAACAGTATTTGCTTGCAAATGCAATATTTGTTCATTATTTTTGAATGTTCATGAATCATGAACACTACATTATGAGTGAACAAGGAATACTATATGCTGCTCTGGATAAGTTAAACGAATTAACGGGTCTTGACTATGAAGTATTAAAGACTGAGGAAATTGAGCTGAGGCATCAGATTGACGCATTAATCTCTATCGGCGGCGGTAAGCAGAAGAGCAAATTTAAGGTAGAAGTAAAACATGAACTTCGTAGCGTTCAGCTCCCTCATATATTGCGTCAACTCGACCTGGTCAAGGGATACGCACCACTTATTGTCAGCCAATACATTCCAAAGCCGCTTAAACGGGAACTCAAAGAATTGAAAGTGAACTATCTGGAAGTGGCAGGTAACGCTTCCATCAAAACAGAAGAGATATTCATCTTTATAAATGATCAGCCTGTAACTGAGGTCAGACTTCCAGCAGAAGGTAAGTTATGGAATCCGACAGGTCTGAAATTCCTGTTTGCCATATTGCAATTTCCAGATCTTATCAATCAGCCTTATAGAAAAATTGCTCATTATTCAGGAATAGCACTTGGAACTATTGGCACCCTAATTAATGAACTCGAAAATGAGGGCTATCTGAAGGCAAGTGGTGCAGGGACAACAAAACCTCGCAAATTCCTTGAACAACGAGACCGATTGATTCAGAAATGGGCCGAACTATTCAGAACTAATCTTCGGCATAAACTATTTAAAGGGACCTATAGGTTCATGAATCAAGAGCATTACAGTAACTGGGAAAGCATAGAACAGGGAGATTTCTTGTGGGGAGCAGAAAACGCCGGAGCATTATTGACCAACCATTTGTCACCCGAAAAATTTACAATTTATACTAAAGTAAGTACATCAAAATTGATGAAGGAATTAAAGCTGGTTCCCGATAAGAACGGAAAGGTTGAAATTCTGGAGCAATTTTGGGAAGATACATATCAGCCAAATTTGATAGTAAGAACGGTTCCAGTCTTATTGGCTTATGCTGAATTAATCACTAGCTTTGACAGCCGCTGTCAGGAAGCAGCTGAGCGAATTAAAGTGAAATATCTTGACAAATAACCCATTACATCAACCTGTATTTATTTCCATGCTAAAAGACATGGAAGCGATCCTTGGAGGATTTGAAGTAGATTTTTATGTTGTAGGGGCCGCTGCTCGCGACTACCATCTTTCTGCAAAAGAGGAAACTGCTGCTTTAAGGAAAACAAATGATATTGACCTGGCAATTATGCTTAACGATGCAGGCCAGTTCAATCAAATTAAGGATGCCTTAATAGAATCAGGAAATTTTACTGCAGACCCCTCCGAACATATCAAACTCTACTATAAAAAGGGATTGGAAGTGGATCTTATACCTTTCGGGAAAATTGAATCTGCAAATGGCTTTATCTTTCTCCAGCCTCCCAATATGTTCACGTTAAACATGCCGGGATTCAAAGAAATATATCCCTTTGTGGAAGAAGTATCCTTTGATGATGGCTTATCGGTAAAAATTTGTACCGTCGAAGGAATAGTCATACTAAAACTTATTGCTTACCGAGACCGTCCGTCACGTACCAAAGACATCGCCGATATAGAACATATCATTGCAGTTTATTTTGAGCTCAGCGAAGAAAATATTTACGAAGAGCATTTCGATGTGATGAATATATATTCAGTTGAAAACAGCGATTATTTACAATTGGTTTCAGCGAGGGTAATCGGTAGAAAAATGCAGGTAATTTTAAAAGAATCAGAAGATCTCCGTATTCTGATCAAATCAGTTTTGGAAAAACGACAAGAAGATTGGGCGGAGGCACTTACTGCTGGAATAGATGACGTCCCCTAATCCTCTCAATCTCCTTTATCCGGATACATCCTGCTACTCCTAAACTCCTCAAAGCTCTTATAAAACTCCACCTGAGGAAAGCCCTTCACTTCCTTAGCTCCCTTCCAGGTCAAATGCACCACCGCAAATTCCCTGCTGTCACCCTCTTTCCTGGTAACAAACAGCACATCATGACTTCTCTGATCAAAGCCCAAGGCCAACAACTCAAAACCCACTAAAACATGTTCATTTGGCCAGAGGCTATAAAAACCGAAAAACGATCTGTAAACACCCACCTCTTTTTTTACCTCCTTTTCATAGGCCAGTTTTTCCTCAATGGAAACCGGTTCCCAAGGCTCCTCCAGAAAAGATCTCGGTTCTTTCTCCAGAAAGAAATCCTCCAAAACATACCTGTCTACGCCCGCGATATCGATTCTTTTCACCTCATCAGAACGCTCCTTTAAATCATGAAGAGTAAACCCGCCGGCAGCAAAAAGAAAACAACCATTTTCCAACTGAACACTCAGCTTCAAAGCCTCCCATTGGTCATAATCAGGCTTGCCAGCCGACCAGAATTTCCAAACCGCTTTCTGAACGTATTTGTAATAAGCCTCCGTTGGTAAAAAATTACCATAAAGCCCGCCCATACTTTCATCACCCACATGCAGATTTGTAGTACCTATACATCGATCACGGGAGAATATTTTGGCTTTCATCTTGACTCTGGTTAATTATTCCTAAATATATAGCTTTTGGGCAAATTGAACATAATGCCCGAAGAAGTTCATAAACCTGGTTCCCTTTAAAATAATAATCCCGATATTGTAATAGTAAACTAACGCATACACTCATGGCATTAAAACTCATACAAAGAGGCAGCAGGGGGGCAGCCGTAAAAGACTGGCAATTCTTTCTGTCCGGTCAAAACCTCTATTCCGACCTTGCCGATGGAATATTCGGTCAGCATACCTATGATGGCACCGTCGCCTTTCAAAAGCTCAGCGGCATTAAAGCAGATGGAATAGTCGGAAATCAGACCTACGGAGCCGCCATGCTCAAAGGCTTCAATAAAGTCCAGGACGATCGCGATATAAAAGAAAGCGCCAACTGGCCGCCAAAACCCAATTTCCCCTCCATAAATAGCAATGCCATCCGGCAGCAAATGTTCGGAAAAATGGAATACATTTCCCAACCAGAGCCAGGTAACCCCGAACACATCAAAATCACCAATAACTGGGCACAGAATATCGTCACCGTAAGTATCCCGCAACTAAAAGGAATACTCAAAAGACCAGAAGTTCAATTCCATAAAGCAGCAAAAGATCAGCTTATTGCCCTTTGGGCGAGGTGGGAGCGAGACGGAATGCTTGACCTGGTTAAGTCATGGGAGGGATCCTACGAGCCGCGCTTCGAAAGAAATAGCAGAACCGTGCTCAGCAACCACGCCTTTGGCACCGCCTTCGACATCAATGAAAAATGGAACAAATTCCATACACTGCCCGCACTGGTCGGCAATACAGGAAGCGTGCGCGAACTTGTTCCAGCCGCTAATGAACTCGGATTCTTTTGGGGAGGCCATTTCCGCAGACCTGATGGCATGCATTTTGAAATCGCAAAGCTGTTATAGTCACCAAAAATCAACCATGAAAAACTTAATCATTTTTTTAGCTTTGGTGTGCCTTCACTTCAGCAGCTACAGTCAAAAGAAAAAAGCAAGGCCCATTCCACCTCCGCCACCCAAAGCAAGTATAGTAGAATTTTCCAGGGATACACTTTCGCTGCAGCAGTATGCATTACCGATTTTATTCCAATGGAAAATGAATGCAGATACCACCCTTAAACCCAATACCGTTTTTAAAGAATTGATTATGCTGACTTACGGGCAGACCGAAATTAATGGTGATTATAGCCTGGAGCCATTAACACTAAAAAAATCAAAGCCAGGCAAAGCTGTTCCGGAAATCGAGATTCCTAAAAAGATCACCAGGGTTGGTTACTACGATGCACAAATTTCAAATGGCGTTGTCATACTCAAGGGAGAGAGAACCCTGTCTTTAAAAATTTTCTACGACAAAAACATGCAAGTGAGCTATTTGAAGGATTTAGCTAGTGGAGCAATATATAAGCATATTCCGTCAGAAGAGCAGCCAGTTACCGTTCGTGGTCATTAAGAATGGCTAATCTTGCAGATCGTTTTTATGTGCCATGATATACTTCAATATCAAACCATCCAGATCTTCCTTACAGGTTAACACCTGTGCGTTTGTATCCATTTTATAAGTGTAAAGCCCCTTTTCTATATCTTTCCATTTTGGTACGGCCTTGTCTGCAATTTTTAAAAGCAATTTTAGTCTGGCTGGCCTGTCGGAAGGAACGATTCCTCCTGGCCATTGCTGTAAGGAAGATTTAAAGGCAGCCAGTGTTTCTGTTGCTCCAATTTCTGCAAGTAAGGCTGCGGTTTGAGGGTAAAAACCTCCGGTATATTTAAAATAAAAAGTAGCGAAGCCACTATTTTGAATATCAGCACGATATAATGCCCTTGAATTTAAAAGAATCATCAGCTTTTTTTCCATAGCATTGAGTTGTTCAACATTGTCGCCATTGATTACCTTATCCTCTAATTTTTCCTGAAGCGCCTGAAGCATCTCAACGGAATCTAACTTTAGTATTTCAGCATACGTTGTTTTACCATACCTTGAAGAGGTTCCGTATTGAATGCCCGCACGGTGGAAAAAATCCTTTATCAGGCTGATTTTTTGGCCACAAAAGGTGCCCTGAATGACTTTGTTAGAAGAAGCTTTAGTACGGTGACACTCAAAACATATTTCAATAAATTCAAAAGCTTTTCCTGCTGCGTCCAGAAATAAAATACCATTTCTAGGCTCATAGCATTTGTAATTTGATTCTATGCGGAATATGGGTTTGATATGAGGATTGTAACCCATATTATATAAAATCTTGGTCAATTCATTAGTTTCGTCAGCACCAAGGACATGACTTTCCAGCACTTTTGAATAATCAACAATTTTCTTTTGAACTGGAATGAACTCGTCCTCTTTAAAAGAAATTAGTTTAATGCTCCTGGCCTTGTTGAACGGATAAATCGCTAACCGCTTGGATGGACTGTATGTATTGGTATTGAAACACTCATTTGCGAGCTCAATAATGAATTCTTCCTTCGGTGTCGGTTCTTTAAAACCTGCAGTTTGTCCTGTGGTTCTGCCTGCAAACAATAATAATGTGATCAATAGGAGAAGACGCATATATAAGTTTTCTAATGCCACCATTTGGTTTTACTGGAAATAATGTTTCTGATTATTGTTTTCATTTATATATATTGAAGATCTTAAGATAATGATAATCGGAGACATGAAGAACATCCTATTCACACTCTTTTGCATTGTAGGTCTTGCCAATTTAAAAATCCAAGCTCAGGAAAAGGAACAACTCCAGGTGCTTAAGAAGGCAGCGATAGGGCATGAGTACATTTTTGGTACGTGGACACCAGAGAATCGAGGTGAAACCCATTTAACATATCTTGGAAAGTGTCAAACTACCAATGGGCAAACCTATAAAATTCTTACTTCTGTATGGTTATGGGGATTGTCTAAACGAGCAACCAATAGAATTCTGATTTTTGATCATCAAAACCGATATCTTGGTAACTATAAAATCAATATGGCTGATGACCTGCCTTTTAAGATGGAAAAAGGAAAGCTAAGATTCAAGAATACAAAAGAATGTAATTACAGATCTTCCCTCTTTATTGATTTAACGCGAGGTATTCCTGAAAAGATCTTCATTGAATGTACTAAAGGTTCGGGAAATGAGTATCAATTTGATAAAGGATAATGTCTGGATATAAACTATATGCTGGAAACAATGAGAGAATTAGATAACTTTTACCTGCAACAAGACGAACCTATAAGAGGGACACTACTTGCATTGAGAGAAATTATCCTGCAACAAGACAAAGACATTACAGATGTTTTGAAATACGGAATGCCATTTTTCTGCTACAAAGGAAAAATGTTTTGCTATTTGTGGATGCACAAAAAATACAAACAACCATACATTGGAATTGTAGAAGGAAAACGGTTTGACGAACCCTTTTTAATTCAAGAAGGCCGAAGCAGAATGAAAATTATGTTGTTTGACCAAAACGAAGATTTACCCTTACAAACCATAAAAATCATTGTACAAAAAGCACTCTCCCTGTATAAGACCGGAACGATAAAAATTAAAGAAAAATAGACAACCAAAAAGGCACATCACAAGACCTTGCTCAGTTTAGGCTTGCCAAGTAAAGCTCTTACGATATAATAATTAACCAGCGAAAAGACCAGAATCATTCGTCTATAAGGTTCACCAACGAATGCAAACAAAGCATTTAGGTTGCAAAGAACATCTAAAATATTTAAATTCATGGAGTTGTCTACGCAAATCCATACAAAACCCAAACTCGCCTGGTGTTGAAAAAACAAGAATAAAATGAATTCAAAGCAAAAAGTACTAGACTGTTACAACAAAGTGGCCGAAGACCACGCGGCTAAAACCGGGGAAGAACCTTCAAGAAAACCTATTGACCTATTGCTGATGAAGGAATTTGCCGCTTCAAACAAAGACAAGGGGCCATGTGCCGACTTTGGCTGCGGGCCAGGACGATCAACAAAGTTTTTGTACGACAACGGCTTAAAAGACATCGTTGGCATCGACCTTTCACCAGAAATGGTCAACGAAGCCCGGAAACTTTCACCTGAAGTTAACTTTGAAACCGGAGACTTGCTGAACATCAACTATTCGCCAGAACATTTTGGAAGCGCAGTGGCATTCTATTCCATAGTTCATTTTCCTATCGAACAAGTACAGAAGTGTTTCGGCGAAATAAACCGGGTATTGAAAACAGGCGGAGATTTTTTATTCTCCTATCACGTAGGCAAAGAAATCGTTCATTTTGATACAGCACACGGCAAAGAAATCGACATTGATCTATATTTCTTTAAAACAGACGACATTATAGAATTACTTCATAAAACAGGTTTTAAAGTCATCGATGCCATAGAGAGACGTCCGAATGAAAACATGTCATTCCCGACCACGCGAGGCTATATCTGGGCAGAGAAAAACTAGTTTTCATGGCTGTTAAGCGCATCATGCAATAAGCTCGAATTGAAGCCCTTGGATAAGCTCTCAGAAGCAGATACCTGGAAAGCCAGGGCTCGATCGTGCAAAATAAAGGTTATTGATACATGTTTAAAGTACTTTTTATATGAGGATAAAGTTTTTTTTGAGTACCCTATGGATCGGCTTTCTGGCTATTCAAGTCTTCGGACAGGAACAAAAGTCCGGTACAATTGACCGTAAGGCCCTGGTCAGTCGCCACAACCTCCGGCTTAGCGATGTCAGTGAACCTGGCCCAACGCAGGTTGGGAATGGTAATTTTGCCTACGGGTTTGATATCACCGGCATGCAAACCTTTAATGACGAACTGACCACGATGTCACAGTGGAGCTGGCACAGCACGCCACCGCCAAAAGGCATGAAGCCCTCAGACTTCAAACAAACACTTGTTGAGACGCACGGCCGGATGGTGGGCTATGACCTGCCAGATCCCGACCAGGCTGAACTGACGGAATGGCTCTCCAGCAACCCACACCGGTTTAACCTGGGAAGGATCGGCCTGATCCTAAACAAGGAGGATGGAAGTACGGCGCAGCCAGATGACCTGCAACATCCGGTTCAATACCTGGACCTCTGGACCGGTATCGCTGAAAGCAATTTCACAGTAGAAGGGCAAAAAGTGAAGGTGACCACCATCTGTGATCCGGTTAAGGATATTTTAAGTTTCAAAATAGAATCTGATTTAATACCCAAAGGCAGGTTAGGGCTCTTCCTGGACTTTCCTTATGCAAGTTTAAAATATTTCAGTAACGGCTCAGATTATAAAAAGCCCCTGTTGCATCAAACCAGCATCAGGTTAAAAAACCTCAACTCGGTCGTCTTTGACCGGCACCTGGACAGCACAACTTATCAGGTCGCCTGTAAGTGGTCGGGGAGTGGAAGCATGAAAAAACAAAGCGAACACAGATATTCATTTTATCCCGGTAAAGAAAACAGGAGCGTAGAATATGTCTTTGCTTTTTCTCCGGATAAAACTGGCTATAACTTACCCTCGTTTGCGGAAATCAAAGCCAAAAGCGCTCAGCACTGGCCGGCATTCTGGAAAAGCGGTGCAGCCATAGATCTGTCTCAAAGTAAAGATCCCCGCTGGTTTGAACTGGAACGGCGGATCATACTCTCCGAATATGTGATGGCCATCAACGCCGCAGGCAATTTTCCACCGCAGGAAACCGGCCTGGTGAACAACAGCTGGTATGGCCGTTTTCATTATGAAATGTATTGGTGGCACGCCGCCCACTATGCGCTCTGGGACCGGTGGCCGCTATTGAATAAAAGCCTTCATGTCTATTCAGACAACCTGGCCTCGTCGCTTAAGCGGGCAAAATTGCAAGGCTATGCCGGAGCCAGGTGGCCAAAATGCACCGGTCCAGACGGCAGGGAATGGCCGGATGTCACCCATGCATGGTTGATCTGGCAACAGCCACACCCCATCTTTTTTGCTGAACTTGATTATAGGGCACACCCTAGTTTGCAAACACTAAAAAAATGGGATAAGATCGTTGAAAAAACAGCAGATTTTTTAGCCTCCTATGCCTTTTTGGATACGGCCCGCAAACAATATGTTTTAGGCCCGCCCATAAAAACAGTTCCGGAAAACAATGAGCCACTGAGTACACAGAACCCCGCCTTCGAACTGGCTTACTGGCGGTTCGGCCTGCAAACTGCACAGCAATGGAGAAAGAAGCTGAAGCTGCCGGCCAAGCCAGAATGGGAAAAAGTGCTTAAAAATTTAGCGCCGATACCTGTAAAAGACAGTCTTTACGAGCAATGGGAAGGTATAGATCACATGTGGACCAAATTCAATTTTGAACATCCCGCCATAGCGGGAATATTTGGAGTGCTGCCCGGTAATGGTGCAGACCGGCAGATCATGGAAAAAACCTATCAAAAAATCCAGGCGGTGTGGAAATATGATGCCGGCTGGGGATGGGACTTTCCAATGATGGCCATGTCTGCTGCCAGGCTTGGGCATCCCGAACAGGCTGTCGACATGCTTTTACACCCTTCCAAGAAATTCGGATTTGACAAGCATGGCTTTGTTGGCGGAGGTAACCCATTCCCCTACCTTCCCACAAACGGCGGCTTGTTATATGCGATCGCATTGATGACTGCGGGTTGGGATGGTGATAAAAACATTCCTGAGCCCGGCTGGCCTAAAGATGGTTCCTGGGTAGTTAAATGGGAGGGCTTTAAAAAAGCGCCCTGATTCTGGATATTTCGAGATGACCGATTTTTAATACTTACATTTTTATATGAAAAAACATACCATTACTGCGCTTGAGGAGTTACCCATGAAGGCACCATGTATAACATAGTGAAACGACAGGTGATCAAATAATGGAGTTTTACTAATTTTATTATGGTATATAGATACGGATAAAATAGCTAGAACTAGCTATTTTATCCCGGATGCGATTTCTCGATATTGCTGTTAAAGAATTACGCCCACCAGGATGGAACATCTCGCTCCTAAAAACAATATCAGGAACAGGCAAATTGCCTTCATGATGATCATGTTCCTTTTAATAAGCACCCAGGCAACCTTTTCACAAGTACGCACCTACGGAAGCATAGTCAACGACAGCCTACTGAAAATAAAAGTAATGCCCGAGTTCCAGGGCTTTGCTGTCGACGCCCAACCCGCCTACAGCCTGAAAAAGTTTTGCCCAAGCCCACTGAACCAAGGGCAAATAGGATCCTGTACCGGCTGGGCAATTGGCTACGGTATTCTGACCATCAAAAATGCAATCTACAACAACTTAGAAAGCCAGCAGCAAATAGATGAATCTGCCTTTTCCAGCATGTTTGTATTCAACCACATCAAAATCCAGAATGGATGTCAGTCCACAGACATTTGTAACGCATGCGGATCTTCTTTCACCGATGCTATTAATTTTTTGACTAAGTACGGTAACATCCCACACAACCAGGTCAATGATTTTTCCTGCAATGGCAATTACCCCGACGAACTTTGGAATAAAGCAAGAGCAAGCCGAATCACTTCAAGCTCTACAGTTTTTAATACTTTCGATCCTGAATATGCATTCTCGGGAGATAGCAGAATCAAAAGGGTAGCAGATCAGATCCTATCCAATAACCCTGTTTTCATCAGCATATTCCTACCACAAAAAACAGGAGACCTTACCTTTTTTTCTGAAAAAATGTATTTCCAGAATGGCTGGTGGGTACCGCCACCATATGCAACACCAAATAGAAATTTTTCACACGCCATGGTGGTGGTCGGGTACGATCTGGACAAAGGCTATTTTGAATTGCTCAATAGCTGGGGAAATGACTGGGCCGATAACGGATTCTGTAAAATAAGTTTTAACGATTTTTTGAAATACGTGGTTTATGCAGGAGTCATGTACAATACCCCAGCCTCGCTTAACATAGTAAAACCCTTGGTTGACGTAAAACTACAAGCCTTTAAAAGGGTAGAGGGCGTAGTTCAGCAAGAAGCCAATGATCTTCCAGTAAAATTTAACGGCAAATACTATGAAGCCACACTGGCAAACGGACAGTTGTTTAAAATCAACCTTTCTCATCTCCCTAATAACTACTATGCCTATGTAATGAGTTACGACGCCAACAAAAAGGCACAGGTTCACTTTCCCCACACGAATGAAAACCCTTATATCTACAAAAACAACTTAAGCTATGTGATTCCCCAAAAGTCTGTACTGGCATTTAACCAGAAATCAGATCACATTATAATTCTGCTGTCTCAACAACCAATACCCGATTTTGAAACCAAATTTCTCAGTGCAATGGCCCATTACAATAGCCAGGGCATGTACCAATATCTGTTAAGTTCTTTTGATGCCCAGCCAGATGTGGCTTCGCAAAATTTCAACACCAACCAAGTAGAGGTCAATATTCCAGATACACAAAAGCCTGTTCTACTATACATTAACCTACAACAAACCTAAGTGGAAATGAAAACAATTATTCAGTTATCTCTTTTTCTTCTTTTTCCATTTATGCTGCGGGCTCAGATAGTGGCATTGCCAGCAGACGAAGAAGAAAATGTCAAAGACATTTGTTTAATGGCAAGCACTAAACAATTCGCCATTGATGCCACAATTGTTAAAGAAGACCTGAGTAAGATCTACAGCAGCCTCGGACTTTCCGGAGAACATATAGAAGTGATGAAATGCAATCAGCTCAAAAACTCAGCAATGGCTTACTGGGACAGGTCAGAAAATCATTACTATATCCTGGTTAATGAAGAGAAGCTAAACGATTTAACAAACAGCTATTTCTCACATGTCTTTATCGTAGCACATGAGTTTGCACACATTAAGAAAAACCACTTCAATGCCACTGCTATAGCTACCAATGAAAATAAAAGAAAGCTGGAGCTGGAGGCCGATGAATATGCCGCCTCACTGATTAAAAAAATGGGAGGAACCAAAGAAGATTGTAAAATCGCCTTATATGCCCTTAAGCACCCGCAAGATGATACCTATTCCGATCATCCAACACTAGAAAAGAGACTTGCAGCTGTAGAAAGAGGTTTCGAAGTTCTACCTGCTCCGGTAATCACTCAGAAATTTAAAAACCATTTACCAGATTTTGGAACTGTAGGGCTGTTTGAGTATGCAGGAGAACTGGACTGGTATGATATCCAGGCCTACAACAAAGAAAGCCATAAGATTCCATGCTCCATTATGTATTATAACAACAAATACTGGATCTATTGGGATACTGTGCCTAATGCATCAGGCTTTATGGTCCGGTGGAATTACGATGAATATCCAACTGCCGATATCCAAAGTTATTTTAATCAGGGTTATCATATCAAATTTATAGAGAAAATGAATCAAAAATGGTTTGTGGTGATGATAAAGGACAATGTTTCTTTTGATCAACAAATTCGAACATTCAATATAAATAACATTGTCAATGAAATTTCTGACTACTGCAATAAGAGTTATTTGGTTCAAAATATCATTCAAAATAGTTCCTCAACCTATTTAGTCCTATTTTCAAAGCAATATTCTGTTAGTTCCTATAGCTTTGCTTTCCGGAATACCTTCAATGATCTGAGGACATGGTATCAACAGCAAGATGCCAATGGCTATAACTACATGTATTTATTAAAGGATATAGGCCCTGTCTGGTTTAGTTTCATGGCCAGAAAACCAGGTGCAACCAGCTGGTCGGTCAGAAGTTTTAATGGGAGCGATGTTTCAAGTTTAAACGACTTGCTTCATCAGGGCTACGCAATAGACAATGTAACCTGCAATAACAGCATATATTTTACACTTAGTAGATAACCAACGTTATGAAATCAAAACTCCTCCTGTTTATTCTTCTCCTTAATTTGTATGGGCTACATACAAAAGCTCAGGGTACAGCTATAGATCTTGGCATACAAAATATCCGGCAGGAACAATCTATGTGGTGTTGGGCTGCGGCAGCACAGCAAGTGATTTTCTGGAAAATGAGAGCCGCACCAAACCAGTGTGAGCTGGTGGCTGTAGCAAAAAATGCAAATGCCCAGTATTGCTGCATGAATCCACAACAATGCAATGTTCCCGGAGATTTTCAAAATGTTCAATCTTTGATTGCGGCTTATATCGGTAAACCTTCATCCTTAGCACCCCCAGCAAATCCGAATGTCATTTTCAATGCCTTGCAACAAGGTAAAGCCATTATTCTCTATCTGCAAACTTCGCCTACCATAGGCCACTTTATTGTTTTAAGAGGAATGGCCTGGATAAATACACCTTTAGGTCCCAAAGCTGTTTTTTATGTGAATGATCCGATGGCGATTTATACGCAGCCAATAGCATTTGATAACCTTCTTCAGATATGGAGAGCTGCTATTGTGGTGGATTAACTATTTTTTAATACAAAAGCCACCCACAGTAGAGTAGCCTTTGCTCTTAACCCAACCAGATTCAGCCTCAACCGCAATTCGGCATATTCGCTGCGTCCATATACACGATTTCCCATTGATGTCCATCTGGGTCTGCAAAGCTGTGCTGGTACATCCAGCCATGGTCTTGCGGTTCAGAATAGATGGAACCCCCAAGCTCGGTTGCTTTCGCTATGGTCTGCTGTACCTCCTCACGCGATTCCGCGTCAAGTGCCAGCAATACTTCAGTGGTCTGGTGTGCATCACTGATCTCTTTTTTGGTGAAGGTTTTAAAATAGCTTTCTACCAGCATCATTACATAAATATGCTCGCTGATGACCATGCAAGCCGCATTGTCGTCTGTAAATTGCGGATTAAAGCTGTAGCCAAGTCCGTTGAAAAATGCCTTTGACCTTTCCAGGTCTTTAACAGGTAGGTTGATGAAGATTTTAGTTGCCATGATTTAATTTTTTTGTGTTTATTGATACACAAAGTTGCGGCAACCATTTTCGAAAAAAATTTACATATGTTGAGAAAACCAAAAAAAATTCACTTATTCGCAAAAAATATCCGGCTGAGCTGCGTAGGGGTAATGCCCAGATAGGCAGCAATATGCTGTTTCTTTAACCTTTTCACTAAACCAGGATAATTACGCAGAAATTTATCATAATTGGTTTTCGCTGATTCATAGCGGAGTGATACTTCATAAGGTTCCTTTTCGATGATCCAATGCAGCTCGATATAGCGGGTATAAAAAGCGGAGATATCGGGATAAATGCTCACCAGTTTTTTAAATTCCAGGAAATTGTATTCGAGCACATGGGTATCCTCCAGGGCTTTTATGGTAAAAGTACTCGGCGATTGTGTGAGCGTTGCGGTCATGGAACCTGCAATCCGGTTCTCCGGGAAGAAATATTTAACCACCATGTCGCCGTTTTCGGCGGCGTAGTATTGATACATTAAGCCATTGACAATAAAGGCAACCTTTTTAGGTGTTTGGCCTTCGGTAACAAAATAATCGCCCTTGTTATAAGTGTTTTCACGGAGTAAAGCAGCCCAGGCGGCCTCAGCCTCAGGCGAGAGTTCCGTGTAAGTTTTTATTTTTTGGAAGAAAACATCGTAGCTCATTAGGTTAAAGATAGGGGTTTTATGTGATTGGGAATAAGGATGGATGGTCAGATCATGCTTATTTTAATGAACTGGCGGCAAGCATCTAAAATTTATATAGCTTTTTGTATTTTAAGTCTTACTAATTTAAACATGTAGACACTATGTATTGTGAGCTTTGTTTGATAATAAGTACATAACTCTCTTTGCGCTCCTAACGAGCGAATAAAAAAACGTGGGTGTATCATTATTTTTTTGATCGGTTTAAAGATGCTTTGGAAATTAAAATCATACTTGCTCGCCTAATCTATGATGTGTTCAATTACGACAGTAGATATGACTCAGCAAAAATAGTGTACGATTAGTCATTCATCGCGTCAATTTGGCGTGCGATGCGGTGTACCGTTACTATAAAACTGTTCGTGTGGAAAACGGAAGATATGTTTCAGACCTGAAGTCTGCAGATCAGATTAAGATATCGAGTCAGTTGTTTAATTTGCTAAGTAACAATCTGGAGGAAATGAACGCCTCTATTGCAAAGCTAAAAGCCAAAGGTGAAAAAGTAGACATTACAGAAATAACTCCTGAATACCTGGAAAGTTTACTGCAATAAAATCTATTCAATGTAATTAATGCTTATAAGATTTAGTTTGATAAAGAAGTTGTTTCAATATTGACGCAACAATCCAAGTAAAGCTGTGGCAGGGTATTCAGTTTAGTGCAAAATTATATTTTTCATCCTCTTTTTTAATGGTTTTTTTAGGCTTGTAACTATGAAAATCATCCTTTTTAATGATTGCCCGAGCTGTACTAGCCATATAACTTTACGTTATAAACCTTTAAGCAATGAAAAAACTATCAATTATTTTACTGATGTGTTGCTATACAATGTTGTATGCGCAAAAAAAAGGTGATTCGCTTTTGATAAAAAGGGAGGTGCAGGTTAAAAGCCCAATTACCCCTGCTGCAATAGCAGGTTCGAAATCAGTACAAACAAATTCAAAGATGATACCAATAAAACCTTTAAAACTAAATATAGCATCAAAGGTGCTTAATCAAACGTTTTCAAAGGATTTGGCCATTGATCAGTTTCAGATATCATATGAACCCATGCTGAAACGCTATACGCTTAAATGCAGAATATTTAATGCTGGGACTACTGATATTGACTTGAATCTCTTATCCTATTACGCCCATGGCGCTCCAAATACTTTGGGTACTGCGGTGTCTACATCCGATCCCGGCTTTGGAGAATATTCTTTTCCAATAAATATTCCCTACGACCTGGAAACAGAGCTTCCGGCCGGATTAGTAGAAAATGGTAAAAACCTAAAGTTGCTCAATAGTTATTTATCAGGTAAAACTTATGTGCTTGCTGTTACAAGCAGAGACCCTAACGCAGGTTGGGTCTTTACTATAAATACCAATACCATCCTTAAGCCAGGAGAGTCTGCTTATGCTATGGCCTTTGATAATATCGTCTGGGAACGCAATCTTGTGGGGCTAGGTCCACATAGGATATATACCATTAAGATAGATCCCCTCAATAAAATCGGCGATCAGAATCTAAGCAATAATACCATCTCTGTAACCGTAGATAATTTTTATTAAGAATAGTGTGATGAAAAAAATCCTTTCCATTTTAGGCTCAATGCTGTTGGTAACAGCAGTAAGAGCACAAACTACCGAGGTAAAAAAAGAAACTGTAAATCCAGGTAGCGGTCAAACGACTAGTGTGCAGGCGCCACCCAAAGACCCTAAAGCAGGCCATGTGGATCCTAAAAAAGAAGCAGAAGCTAAGTTGGCAGCAGAAAGGGCAGCCAAGGATGCAAAAAATGCACAACATGTTGATTCAAAAACCATCCCTGCAAAAGATCCAAAGGCAGCGGGTTATGATCCTAAAAAAGAAGAGGCAGCTAGAGTGGCCGCAGAAAGAGCAGCCAAGGATGCAAAAATTGCCCAACATGTTGATCCCAAAACCTTACCTGCTAAAGACCCAAAGGCGGCGGGTTATGATCCTAAAAAGGAAGCAGCAGATAAAGCGGCAAAAGAAAGAGCAGCCAAAGATGCCAATATACTGCACAAAGGAAAATAATGCTATTCAATAAATATATTGATCAGCCCCAGTACATTGAGGTGAAGGAAAGTTTGCTTCATGGGCGTGGTGTATTTGCCAAAAGCAAAATAAGAAAAGGGAGCCTTATCGAACAGGCTCCCATTATTTTCTTGTCGAGTACTGAAAAAGAAACCCTAAGGTTTACCAAACTTTATCATTATTATTTTTTGTTGGGCAATGCCGAAAAACAGACTGCATTTAGTTTTGGCTATGCTTCGTTTTACAATCATTCGTCGGAGGCTAATGCTTTTTACACATTTTCTCGAAAGCGGAATACCCTTAATGTTTATGCCTATCGAACCATCGAGGTAGGTAGCGAGATCACGATCAACTATAATGGTAAGCCTAACGATAAAAGCGAGGTTTATTTCCCCAATTCAGATGAGCCATGAAGAAGAAACTGTATTTAAAAACGATTAAAGCAAAGGGCAGAGGCGTATTTTGTACTGCAACCATTGCGGAGGGAGAAGTGATAGAGGTTTGTCCTGTTATTGTAGTTCCGGCAGCTGAATTTACAGCATTAAATGCTACAGGCCTGATGGATTACAGCTTTTATTTCGATAAAGAGGCAAATACACTTTCTTTAACTATGGGCTTCGGCTCTATGTACAACCATAAGCAATATCCTAATGCCGTTTATATACTTGATAGAGAAAAAAGAGAGATGGTATTTACAGCTCATGAACAAATAAAGGCACATACGGAAATATGCATTAATTATGGTGGCGAGTATGGCAAAGATTATAGCAAGTGGTTTGCAGACAGGAGGATAGTTCCCATCTGATCATAAAAATCAAAACCATGAAGAAATTAATTTTAGTCTTTTTCCTCACCCTAGGTGTAGGAATGATGGCGCAAGCACAAATTTTGGGCAAACTCAAAGCAAAAGCAAAAACTGCTACAGAAATTTCTGTGGATCGTTCGACGGACAAAGTTGTTGATCAGGCCATCAATAAAACCGCAGACAACGTTACAGATAAGACCATCAACAAAGTGGGAGAGAAAATACCCTGCCACCTTCGGTTCCTGATACAAGCAAAGCAGCTATCAAACCTGGAAATTAAGTCGATACACAGATGAAAAATATTTTAACCCTTTTAAGCGCCCTGTTAATTGTAACTGGCCTTAAAGCACAAAAGGCAACTGTACACAAAGAAACAGTAAAGCCAAAAGTAGATACGCTTGTCAAAAGTAAAGCAATTAATCAATCGGGTAAAACTGTTGAGCATAAGGGTGTAAAGATTGCTCCAGCCATCAAATATGCAACTACTTCTAAAGTTGCCCCTGTAGCAACAAAAGCGGGCAAGTTAGCTCCGGTAAACTAAAACTCTACTAGTTCAAAATCTTGAATTTTAGCAACTACAATTTTTCATACCTCCGCTAACCTATAAAAACAGCTAGTTCTAGCTGTGTTATAGGTTAGTTTTGTGCAATATCATTTCATCTTTATGGTATACAGGTCCTCGCTTTCTTACTGGGTTTTGTTACATTTAGTACCAAATCTCAATATAAAGTTTTCATGATCTTTCTCTCCATTATTATTTCCTTAGCTCTTGGGATGTACCTAACCGCTCCCGTCATTACAGTTTTTCATGAATTGGGACATGCGCTTACTATGGTTGCACTTACAAAAACGGATCAAGTAGATGTTTACATTGGTTCTTACGGAAATCAAAATACTCCGGCAAGGTTCAAAATTGGTAAACTGCAATTTTACGTTAATATAAATCCAACCTTCAACATCAGAGGAATGTGTCGACCGTCTCAGATCGAAGGCAATTATGTTAAACAGAGCATTATCTTGCTAGCTGGACCAATCATTTCCTTTCTTTTTGCTGTGGTAATTGGGGCAGTCATATTTAATACTGAACTCCATGGAGCAATAAAACTGTATGCATTTGTTCTTCTCCTCTGTTCGTTCATGAGCTGCTTTCAAAACATTGTACCAAGAACGCTTTCCAGTGGCCTGTATAATGATGGGAGGCAACTAAGATTTGTTTATAAACTTAAAAGTAGTTATGCTGAATATGTTGCTGCCCTAGAACAGTTTGGTGAAGGACATTTTGAACAAGCGGCAGGACAATTTATTAGGCTTAATGAAAAGTTTCCTTATCAAGAAATGATTATCCGCCCTTTGTCTGTTTCTTTATTACAGTTAAAGCGGTTCGAGGAAGCACGAGTATGTGTAGAATTTCTTGAAAAATATGCCGTATTTACTGTTGTCGACTGTATCAATAGGGGCTGCATTGAATCAATCGAAGGAAAGCGGGAAGAGGCACTTAAATACTTTGAAAGGGCAGTTTCAATAGATAAGAGACAGCCTATTGCCCTTAATAATCTCGGATATGAGCTCATTCTTAAAGAGAATTATGATAAAGCCGGTTCTTTATTAAAACGAGCCATAGAAATAGCCCCGGACCTAGCTGAGCCACATGATAACTTAGGTCACTTGAAAATTTTAAAAGGTGAACTGGAGGAAGGTAAGATGCTATTAGAACAAGCTATAAAACTCAAGCCTAATTTGGCTGGGGCTTATTTACATTTGGGTATTTATTATAAAAAAGTTGATCATATTGAACTGGCAGAGCAACACTTTAACAAAGCTATGGAATTGGACCCTGGTGTTATCATTCCAGATTGACTTAAAAAGGACTTGAAATACTAAAACCACCATTGGGGCCGTCCACATATCCATCCGTAAGGGGAAGAGCCAAAACCTGCTATGGGTGAATACCACATGCCAAAAATAGGCACTACCGTTATCGATACAGCGGGCGTTGCCCTGATCAGGCGATATATTCTGAGCTTGCAGTAGTCTAAATGTTCACATTAAACCATTGACAATAAAGGCAACGTTTTTAGCCGTCTGGCCTTCAGTAACAAAATAATCGCCCTTGTTATAAGTGTTTTCGCGGAGCAAAGCAGTCCAGGCGGCCTCAGCCTGAGGCGAGAGTTCCGTGTAGGAAACATCGTAGCTCATAAGTTTAAAAACAGGTGAAACAAGTCTCTTTATCAATCGATCAATTTTACCGTGTCTTTTAAATTACTTGCACTTAAACAAACTGACCACCAGTGTATTAAAATGACTAGAAGTAGCTATTTTTTTATGAGCTGTGTTTCTCGAAATTGTAGTGTGTAATCGATTGACTCTTAGGTGAATCAATTCCGTTAATCTTAAAAGATAAATTATGAAAATCGCGAAATTAATCTATCTCTCATGTTTTATTAGTGTTTTGTTTTTTTCTTGCCAAGAAAAAAAGGTAAAAGAGCAATATACTTTTGAAGATATTCCAAGTAGTAAGCTGGATTCCATTAATATGGCTCTTGCGTCATCGGATACCTCAAAAAGTGGAATAATAACGAATGCAGCCAAAGGCAGCTTATGGACATCTTTTATGAAAACATTCAAAGATTGCTTTCAAGATGAAACTTTTACAAAGGGGATCATATATCTTGGACCAACTAACTCAAAATATTTAGGTGCAATTTTGTCTAATGATAAACAAATCACCTGGAAGAGTCTGGAAAAGGTATTAAATGGAAATGAAAAAGAAATGAATAAATTTTGTGCACCCAGTACCAATCCTGCAGATAATTGTGATAAGAATGAGTTGTTGAACAATTATTTAGGCGTATTACTAAATGGTACTGCTCAAAATGTGGATGCTAATCTAAAACTTGCAATTGAAGATCGAAAAAGCATTAAAATGCTTACAGGAAAATGGAGAATTGATGAGATTTTGTTGGGAGATTTTAATTCCTATATGGATGCCACAAAAGATTCTGCTGTCATCGATTATAAGAAGTACTTAACAATGAAGGACAATTTCATTATAACGAAAATTTTGGTGTTAGAAAATTTCTCTGCTGAAATTGAGAGCAATAGGAAATTAGATGCTGGATTGCAAGCTGAATTGCAAAAAGGAATATCTGCACCTACAGCATCTGTGGGAGCTGATAGTACACGAAATGGTGTTAAAATAGGGTTTTCAAACGGTTCTAATGGTACAATCAAGATGAATGCTACGGGTAAAAGCTATGTGATTGGGATGTTGCAAAAAGTGAATAAAATCAAGCCTAAACTGTGAAAAAACAATCATTTTTTATAATAATCATTTTGCTGTTAGGAGCTTTCAATACGTTAGGTCAAATTACCGACACCGCAAAATCAAATACATCTAAGTTTATAGGTGGGTTAATTAGAGACTGTGACGATCGTATAACAATGTACCTTGCACCAGCCGGAGGAACGAAAAATAAGGATATAGACTTGAAAAAGTATAAGCAGTGGGATCTAACCACCCAGTATTTATCGTCAGATTGGAATAAATATAGACAGGGCAATCAAGGATCATGTACTTCTTTTGCTGTAGCTTTTGCGGTATCGATTCAAAGAAACATTGATAATTGGTTGTTAAGAAGAAGCAATAAACTAGTGCAATATAGTCCTTCATTTATTTTTAACATAGCCAAAAGTAAATATAGGGATCCATTTAGAAGTGCTTGCCAGGAGGGCATTAGTTTTATAGACGCTTATTTGGTTGTGAAAAATGATGGTCTGTCTACTATCCAGACCTGCCCATATCAAACGACATCCGATGGTTGTCACATTACATATTACCCGAATAAAGTTGCATATAAAGAAGCTAAAAATATGCGTATTGGAAATTTCCAAAGGCCTTTCGTGAAAAAGGATATCTTTAAAACTTTATTAGTCGATACACCTTTTAATCCAATTTGTATTGGTGTTTTTCTTTCAAGCGCATATGACAGAGCATGCAATAATGGCGGTAAATGGGTAGAACCAGGTGTAAGCGATGGGAAGACTGCGCATGCAATGTTGGTCGTAGGATTTGATGATTCGAGAAATGCATTTAAAGTGCTCGATTGGAGAGGAGGAGATAGTGGAGATAAGGGAGTTATTTGGATGGATTATTCTTTGATAGAAAATCCAAGGGTTGTATTTGATGCTTATATAGTTTCCCACAGTACAGAATATCTTGACCCTAAAACAGGATCTACTACTGGAGCTGCTGATGACATAGATAAGGTCGGCAAATTTTCATTTTGGATAAAGTCAGGTTATAAAACTGAAAAGGATATTCTTAGTATATCCTGTAATTATCTAAATGTGAATACTCAAAGGGCAACGTTTAAAATAAACAATGTGAATACCGGAGAGCTTATTAAGGATGATTTATTTCTGAAAGTTGGAGGAGAAAGTCAGTGCTTTTCATACAACGGAAATAATTATAAATTTAAATTAGTTGAAATTGGACTTAGAGGTGATAAAAGAAATATCTTTAATCGATATGCGGCAGTAATTCTGTTAGAGAAAAACACCTCTAATTGTATCTAGCTGTATATGTAGTTCCCATGCCGATGAATTTAAGCGGGGAGATATGATGATGTCCATAGTTAGATTTTCTGCATCGTACAGCTATTTTTAGAGTAGTTACTCCTTAGGTGATCGCCCATTAATTTAGTATCCGTTATTTAAACGAGTTACAATGTAAAAATGATCATTAGACTTATCCAATAGATCGAAAGTATCACATTTTGTGTTGCTAATTATATCACCAGCAGTATATATGTTGCCATTGTAATTTACCGTAACGCCTTTCCAAAGCCCCATACCTATCCCACTAAATTTCTAAACTGTGCTGGTGGGCAATCATGCTTCATTTTAGATTGTAAACTTCCAATCTGTAAAAGAAAGTTTGTAAAACCATGGAAGCCATCAACTTTTGAAGTTGTTATGATTTCGTATATCCCTGTGCCAGATCTAAAAGTATATTGTGAATACAAACAGATCGGTATTCTTCTGTTGTCATTAAATCGCCTGTCCGGGCCACCATTTTTATTAACATACTTCCAGGTATAATCTACAATTTTAGCATCGCTGGGTACGGTTTGATCTTCGATAAACCTCGAGTTTACACTTGAAATCTCCAGATGACTATAGAAAACAGCGGCAAATTTGTTCCCCCGTTTAATCAGCAGACGCTCAGGAAGGAAAAATAACTCTGTATTTCTAAGATGAATATAGGGGATCTGCACATTTGTCTTCAGAAATTTATTTGGGGTTTGATGTGAGGATATTCCAAATATGGGAATTCTACTAATCAATTGGCCAGCGCCAGCATTTCTCTTCCAATCGTTATTCGCTGTAGAATGAAGGTATTGCCATTTGCGTGCACATGTATTAAAATTCAAGAAATGCTGTGCAAATTGTTGATAGACAACAGACATATCCTTATCCATTTCATAGTAAATCTCCATCGCAAATCTCTTTTTATCCTTTTTATGCAACCAAAACAATAAGCAAACAAAGAAGACGGAACCAGAAATAAGTTCAAAATAAAAATAGGGGTTAATCAAATTCAGTTCGTCACTACTCTGCTGAGGATCGTTTATATGATTGATAATTACGAGCTTTTTATTCACATACCCAATTGTATCCCCGAATTGTATCTTTAGCCATTTCCCTTTAGCTGAATCCAATAAGGCAAATTCCTCTCTATCGCTTGCTACCCTGACAACTTTGGACTTTGCATTTGGGAATTCTCTGATATTGGAACCAACATCAGAGTTTATGATCGCAACAACACGATGACCCTCAGGCTTTACAATTGTGGTATGATTTTCAAATGAGCTTCCAAAAAGGAAGACGAGAAAAATAATAAGAGGTAAAATTCCAAACCAGTTGACATAAGATATTTTATTCGCCTTTTCCGTTAGTTCATTAATAAAATCTTTGGAATCAACATCTGTTAGGTTATCAATATTAGATGAGGTTATGGTATGCGGATGATTATAATCGGGAACAATAGGCTGGACTTCACTTACCCGAGGCCGGGTATCAGTACCGCTAATTTTTTGCCGGTAATAAATACCATTTGATCCAATATTCACATATGTACCTCGTGGGCCTGTATTAATTCTAGCCCCTTTAACGCCAATTGAGTAGCTGAATCCTGACTTAGACAGATTGAGACGGAAAATTCCGGATGTAAATGATTTTCGAAAATAGAATCCCATAATGAGGCTTTAATTATGTGTTATTGATATAGAATTAGATACTTGTAACTTGATCTTTTTATGATTCCTCCACTCCCAGGGTGGAGTAGGGTTGGGGTCTTGCCAGAGCCCTACCTTGTTTTCTCTCGCCTCAATCTCTAACTGAGCATAAACGGGATCTGTGGAATACTTTTTGAAATGCCAGGCCATACCTTGCTTTATCATTTCCTGATTAACGACCTGCTCCTTATCGTTAACAATAACCGCAATCAACCTCCTGTAGCGGTCGTATTTCTCCCCGTAAACAGTAACCTCCTGTCCAAAACATAAATCAGATAAGGCTTCTTTTGCATTATTTCCAAAAGGCTGGGAACCTCTTTTCTCCGGACAGTCAATATGTGCCAGACGTATTTTTTTAGGGGTATTTTGATAAAGAACCTCCATGGTATCCCCATCTATAATCCGGATTACTTTTGCAACGAAAGTCTGGTTCTTTAAGTTGATCGCAGAAGCTCCAGGAAGCAATCTATCTTCAATCTTTGTGGCACTCTTAGGTTTCCCTGATTGCGAACAGGAAAATGTCAATATAATAATTGCCGAAAACAGTGTTTTAAGAAAGGTATGTCTCATTATTTAATATTCAATTAGTTTATATTATTATATATAGATATAAACATATGTAGATGTAAAGATCCGTTTGACAAACTATTTGGTTTGCTCTAAGATAGTTATAGAGATAGCCGATTGGTTTGGAAATGATTGACTGGCATCGCCATTTTGATACATATGTTTAAGTATTTCCGTTTAGCCGACCACATTTATTTCTTAACGAAGTCAAGAATATATTTAACAGCTTCATCTCTATTGCTGGCAATAGGTTTAAGTTCAAACCTTTTAACCCCTGAATTCCTCATCCAATCCGACCAAATCAATTTCATAATTTCCATATCCGTTGGATGCGTCGTTGCAGCACCAGTTCTTGAAAGCGATCGGTCGTACATTTCCAATACAATCACTTCCAAATTGTTTAGAAATGAATTTTTGACTGGATTAATCCTGAATTTTTGATTCTTGGCCAGGAAAGTTTCCATATTACTTTCTTTCGACTTCAAAAAAGCTTTCCTAAATTCACCAACCTTGGCAGCACTCAAATCATAACCTTTCTGATAAATACCCGCTTCAATATAACCGTCAGTCATTAGGACCATAATATTCCTAAATACGTCGGTTACTTTCTTCTTTTGAACGTAAGGTAATGCAATCCGCGCATCAATACCTGATTGGAAATAAGTCCAGATATCAGCTCCATTATTAGAAACCGATGCCAGGTTATTAAATCTCCTGTATTCAGTAGTAAACTTATTGATATCCCCTGGAAGAGTTTGAGTTACATTATGCCTGGACATAATGTAATCAATCCGATCACTCTGGTGGGTACCAAATCTCTGAAGATCGATCGTTAGCAAGTCAGTATTAATTTTATAAATACCTATAAGTCCTTTATTTATAAAATCTACGCTAAATCGGTCTTGTTGTCCTTCCGTTCTTTTGAGTTTTATGATTTCCGGCCAAATTCTTTTTAGAAAACCATCTACTATGTCTGCATCATGAACCGCCTTAGGATATAATTTAGGGTTTAAGCGGTTTGATAAGTCTGGAGCAAATACAATATTGTAGTGGACTACTTGCTTTTGGGCATATAATTTAATCGTCGCTGAACATATTAAAAGCCCTATGATTAAGTGTTTTTTCATCAGATCTTTACCCGTTTATCTATTTGAGAAGTCCGTAGCTTTTCGTTCTGCCAGTTTACAGCAGTGTCGAATGCTTCCTTGGATTTTTCGGTTGCTTTTAGTATCGCATATTCCTCATGTAAATAGTCATTCCAGCCCTCTAAAAAGATATTAATTCTATCATTAAGGGAATCAATGGAGATAGGAAGATGGTCGTTTTCTACGTGACTTTTGTAGATGGTAGATATGTTCTTAATGTGTTGCTTCCCGGTAATTAAATCTGTTTTCTTAATTTCCTTTAGCAAGTTCAGTTTATTGGGCAGAGATTCCAGTTGTGCCTCCGTTATTTTATGTTCAGCCTCCAGGCCAATATTTAGGCCTTCTATCGTATAAATCTCTCCTTTAATCAACAAAACTTTTTCTTCTTCCAACTTAGCGTCTTCATTTAGCTGTTGGATGAGTAAGTTGTTTTTTAACGTGGCGATATCCGGATTGCGTTCATCAAAAATTGACATCAATTTTTCAAAAGCAAATTTCAACATCCAAAGGCCCAGTCCCCCTAACAGAAATACAAGATAGAAATTCGGATCCCGGAAAGCCATGCCCATTCGCCATATCTCATTGGTATCTCCCGTATTATATTTCATTTGATAAATAGCAGCTGATACTTTATAAGCAATTGAAGTATCAATCAATAGCGCTCCAACCACGAACATGCCATAAACTACCCATTTATTCTTTGTAAACAACTTTATAAGGGCACAAAAGATGGGAATGCTCACAAAGAGTAAAATGAAAATAATTCCCGATCCTCCCTTTTCGAAAGTTAGGCTCAAGGCCTTTGGGTTAAATATTTCCATTGGAGCGTCTAAACCGGCTTCTCTGGCCGACTTAGCATCTTCGACAGCAAATAATAAAATATAGCAAGCGGAAGAGTAGAAAATAAAGAGATAAGATAACAAACAAACATTTGCAAAAAGTACAGGAATGAACTCATACCATTTGAATTTGGGCTTAACAAAATCTCTCTGGGCATTTCTTATCTTCTCCTTAATCTCGGAAATAAGCTTTTCATGAAAAACAATTTTGTTGTTTTTCATACTTTCAATCTCCTGTCTATTTTTGGCGATATCTGATTTGAGGCTAATTAGTTTGTTTTTCGCATTTAAGGTTTCATTTTCGGCTTCAACTTCTGCAGTCTGTAACTGCAAATTCAAGTTTTCTTCAAATACATTGAGACTTTTAACCTCTTGTTCGTCGATTTTTGTAATCAATCGCCGCTTTTTATCATCTACAACATCAATGTCATTGATAAAAACAGAGTAAACAGTGTCTAGTGATTTGGTGAGTACCTGATGATCTCCATTATTAAATTTTGAACGTTCATATCCCTGGCCTCTCAAAATTGCGCGGTCGAAATTTCCGATTTCAGCCGCGATCATGGAATCAAGAACCTTGGTGAATTCAGAAATAGCATGTTCTTTAGCGCTATGATTCTCAATCTTAGCTTCAGCAGAAGAAGCTTCATCCGAAACTTCAGGAACTATCTCCCCACGTTGTAAAGAAGCCTTCTGGTTGATGTCATCGAAGTTGGCGATCAAACTCGCTACTGTTTGAGCATGGTTGGTTACAATGATGCTTTCATGGTTGTTTTTTTTCGCGTTGACCGACCAATTGTAGGAACCGTGTAATGCAATCTGTTTATCAATTATGCAGAATTTTTGGTTCATAATACCGTAACCAACATTTTTTATTTTGGTTACCGAAACACCCAGTGAGACCAGCTCATCAAAGTCCAATTTTAAATTTTCCTGATTATCAGCAATGATGAGCTGAATACTGATACCTTGAGTAGTTTTTCTTTTGAGGATGTCAAATAGCTCCTCATCCGTAAACCAGGAGCTGGCAATTAGAATTTCAGATTCAGCGTTTTCGA
This sequence comes from Pedobacter nutrimenti, assembly GCF_032678445.1. GTDB lineage: Bacteria > Bacteroidota > Bacteroidia > Sphingobacteriales > Sphingobacteriaceae > Pedobacter > Pedobacter nutrimenti_A. The sequence goes on along the minus strand of NZ_JAVTSQ010000003.1, from coordinate 425,447 downwards.
GTTCTTTGACAATACGCGCAAAAATTTCCTTGTTATTGTGCAGGACTTCTTGTTCAAAGGGTTGTGCAGGAGCTATCATTTTTTTCTTTTTGAGTGAGGATTTCCAATTTCAATGAAGGTGTATTCATTTGTCTCGTCAAAAGTATAGCCTTGTAGGAGGCTTTTTTTACGGGAAACCGTAAGACTGTCGGCTATTTATGGAGTTTTTTGTAATGCTGTTTTTAGAATAAATACTTGTGATACAGTATTTTGAATTTATACAATGAGAGATTGCTCCGATGCCAGAAATGGCAAATCTGGATGCAACCCCTTCATTTTTCTGAGAGCTAATAAACTTGCCTGTATTTACTACAGCAATTCCTTTAAATCTTAATAATTATCTACCGTTTGATGCAACTCATTCCTGTAGTTATAAATCTCATCAAGGCTGGCCAGCTGCTTTTTCTCACCGGCATCTTTTCCCTTATGAAATGTCTCCAGGTATTTATTAGCTGTATTAAAATGCAACCGGCATATTGGTTTCCGGTTGTTATCGTCCAGTAAGATCCCAAAGTAAGACTGTGTATCCCGTGGAGCAATACGATTGGAAGGGATCTTCTCCCGTAGAATGGCCTTTACAATCTGAAAGGCCTCCAATTCCTCCTCCGTTGTCACAATTTTTCCAGCCTCATTGTTATCATCAATAAGCAGACTGGCCTTACCCTCGTCCTTTTTCTCAATCTTCTCATTGATGTTCAAGGCAGACTTCAATCTGTCGCTGATAGATTCATTAATAGAAACAGTTAAAGCCTTCTTTGTATACTCCTTAAAGGCAATCATCCGATTGGCAGTTAAAGGTTTATCAAAAAATCTATTAACCAGTAACTTAACAATTTCATCAGATGGGTTATCTATCTCTTTTTCAAATTCCTTTCGGATCGCCTTAATATATTTTAAACCTTCCGCCGAATCAAGAATGCTTTCTAAGTTGTATTCATTTTTAGTAAAGCTTTCCAGAATTTTGATGGAGTTATCCTTCAGATCCTCAATATCAATAGTTAAGAAAGGCTTCTCATCCATAATGTTCGGCTTTTCCAGATCCGTATAGAAATTGTAGACGGTACCATTGGTCAATACACCAAATCTTGCCTTAGAAACATGATAATACCTGTGAAGCTGAGAATTGTGTGCATCGGCGTTTTCTTTCCAGTGCTTGCATTCAAAGATGAGTATAGGTTCATTGTTATTGCGAATAACGTAATCTACTTTCTCTCCTTTTTTCGTTCCGATGTCACAAATATGCTCCGGAATCACTTCTGTCGGATTAAAAATATCATAGCCCAGAATCTGGATAAAGGGCATTACAAATGCATTTTTGGTTGCCTCCTCGGTATTGATCTGGTCTTTTAATCCAACCACTCTTTGGTGAAGCTGTTCTAACTTAAGTTTAAGGTCCATTTCTGCTTGCGCTTTTAGGGTTTAAATTGTTTATTTCCCAAAAGTAGACAGGCAGCAGCAGCCTTTCTTACGGGAAACCGTAACCCCGGGCGCTATTTCGACGAAATGTTGAAGCTATGGTTAGATGAGCCCAAAGTCCTTGCAGTACACCACCAATTGTTCATTCTTGGAAAACTCTAAAGCCTCTCTCATTGAGTTCAAACGTTTTTCAACGCTACTTAAACCAGAAGGTGAGATGCCTTTTTCCTGCAAGTGAAATGGAATATTTTTCTGAGGAATTCCTTGCGATAACAATGAAATGATGGCGATGTCGACATCTGCAAACTCATAGGCATTCTTTGCCTTGATGCCCTGCCTTAAATTAGCAGAAATATATTTGTTGGATTTATAAATGGTATTTATAGCCAGTTTAAGCTCATGAGCATCGTTACGCGCTTTGCGCACATAAGCATTAATCCCTAGCTCATCATAAAGCGCATCGATAACAGCAGCTTTGTTCTCTGCAGAAAATACCAGGATCTTTAAATTAGGTTGTACCTGTCTTACCGCTTTGATCAGCTCTGTACCACCCGTAATCCTTTGTTTGTTATGATCCTCTTCAAAAGAAAGATCGGTAATCAGTAAATCGTAAGGCTCGTCATTTTGACGCGCCTTTTGTATCCAGGTTAAAGCATCATCGCAATAAAATACATAATGGGCAATTTCTATTCCGAGATCTTCCAATGTTTTCCTTACGGAGATGTTGGAAGATTCGTGGTCTTCTGCAATTAAAACTCTTTCGAACATCATTCTTCTATTTAGGTAATGGGAAAAGAAATCTGAATTTTCAGCCCCTTCTCAACTTTGGTGTCAAAATTAATTTCCCCACGAATACTTTCTATACGGGTTCCCGTATTTTTCAACCCATTGTTGAACCTCATTTCCTCAGGCATCCCAATTCCATTATCTGTATAATAAATATTGATTTTATTCTGTTTCTGTTCAAACCTAACAGCCACGTTACTGGCGCCACTATGTTTCCTCATATTCACCATCAGTTCCTGCAGTATATTGTCAATTTCGTATTTTACTTGTGCAGTTACTTTTTTCCACAACTGTTCATCATTTCCTGCCAAGGCTACTTTAGTTGTTTCAGTGGCAAAAGATTTAATGAGCTCCGAAACTCTTTCGTGGAAATTCTGATCAGTAAATTTAACCTCCTCATAAGATATATCTCTCGATTTCTCATACAGATCCTCTATCTTATCCAATACACGGTCTTTATCAATCTCCTCCTGGTTTTCAATTTCTGTCATTACCCTGTACAATCCATTGGCTACAACATCATGTACTTTCTTAGAGGTTTTAAGTTGATTTTCCCGGATGGCCGTTTGTGCTTCCAATTCCAGTCGCTGTTTTCTCTTCTTGTACCAAAGAACAGCGATAATAGAAGCTGCAACCAGTACAAAGATGGTACTAATGGAAACTATTTTTTGTTTAATGATCTGATACTTTTTCTCTGTATTGTCCTTTTGTAACAATAGGTTATCTGCTTTATTTTTCTCCGTTTCATAACGGATAACAGCAAATTGATTCTTGGCTGCATTACGATCAGTTTCTACACTATCTTCCAGTTTTTTATACGTTCTGAAATATTGCTTTGATTGTTGGTCCGAGCTCAGTTTAACGAGCCTTTCCAATGCATATAATTGATCGTCTGCGCTTTTTATATGCTGGGCCAAAAGATACATTCTGTACGAATAGAAAATTGCCGAGTCCGGTTTTTTATCCATATAGAAATCGGCAAGATGGGCTAAGCTGGCATTCTGCCCCAGTAAATCTTTTTCCTTTAACCGTATATGATAAGCTTTTAAAAATTCAGGTACCGGATTATAACCCGGATTTTGCAGCCATTTTGTTTTTGCAGTATTGGATAATATCCTCGAAAATGTAACCGGATTCTGTTGTACACTGCTGGTCGTCATCAGCTTACTGAAATATTTCAATGCCTGGTCATACTTATGCTGATCAATTAAGTTCACACCCAGGTTATTTAAGTATATATTTCTGGAGTTTTCCTTGTTAGAGAGTTCAATAGCCTTAAGATAGAATCGGGCAGCTTCCTGATATTCCTTTAATCTATTGGCCATTTTCCCCAGGTTATTATAGTTGGTAGACAAAATCTCTTTCTCACTTTCAACTTCAGGATTCAAGTACTGGATGGCAGAGAGAGAAATTTCCTGGCTTCCAAAGAAGTCGCCACGGTCTCCACTTATGATGGCCATATTGATCAGAGATTTAGCCGCTTTAACGCTATCTCCATCCTTCAGAGATTTTTCTTTGGCTTTGTTAAAGTAAATGAAACTACTGTCAGGAAGATTGTGGTCTGAGAAGTACCAGGCTTGATCATAATAGGGGTTGCCTTTGGATACAACCGGTGTAATCTTGCTTCGCTGACAAGCAATAGTGAGTAGTATAAGGAGAAGCGTTATATATCTTTTCAAGAAATGATAATTATTTCTCTAATTTATAAAAAAACCGGGCAAATTTTGCCCGGTTCTTCAGTTATTATCTTGGAGGGTTATTCCCTGTTTCGCCACCTGGACCGTCAGGTAGTGGTGGCGGTGTATCAGGAGTATCCTGAGCGGTTACAGTTGTACCATTATGATTATTTGTATTGTTATTATGGTGCGGACATACCAATCCCAATAACATTGCTAAAATGATTTGAAAAAACATGAGTCAAAAATTTAAAGGTTAATCACTTGGTAGGTCCCCGAGAACCTTATCTCGGGGGTTGCTACAGTTGCAATCAGAGGCGCCTCTGAAATTTTTGGGAAGTAATGAGATTCAATTGCGGGAGCTTGTAAACTGCTTCCCAAACCGGCCACTAACCACCGCTCTTTCCTCTCACTTTGAAAATCATTCTTGTAATCTGTTTCGATAGTTATTAGATACTTGAACTAATTTCTGAAGCAAATGTATGGTAGTGTAATTGGTTGTTTATCAAACTATTCCGGTCTTTCCGATCATTCCGATAGAATTCCGGAAATGCCCTAGAAATTCCGGAAATTCCAGTTATATTTATTTAATAATCTTTTGAAAAATGTTTGACGACTATAAAAAAGAAGTAATTCTTGCCTATCAGAAGAAGAAAAATGAACGTACTCTTTCTCCTAATCTAGATAACCCAACTCCCAGAAAGTTAAAAGACGAATGTCTTCTTGTCTATCGAGAAAGATATAGCCATAAGGATGACAATACATTGAGATTGTTTTTTGGTGTTAAGGATAAAGACGGCGACTACAGACAGAATATAGAAAAGATTGATATTGATAGGTTCAGGTCACTTGTGAAACTTTTGAAGGGAGAAAAAGACGCTGTGCCTCATGAGAAGAATTATAAACTTTTAGCCTGGCTGATCAATTTTGAAGGAGAGGATTCCATGAAATCCGATGTCACTATAAATAAGGGTCTAGTTGTGAATTCTTTAATACACAACAATACCCTTCAGCCTTTACAAAATAGAATAGGTGTAAAGAAAGAGTGGATCTCAAAACCGAGGATTAAGAATATTGTAATATCTTTTGTTGGAATTGCTGCGGTAAGCACGGGGGTATATTGGCGGTCAGTAAGTAGTGATCAGAAATGTATGTACTGGACAGGTAATGCATATCAAACTATTTCATGCAATGAGAAGGTTGGAGATACCGCTATTATTGCATTAGATACATTTAAGTTAGCGCACTTAAAGAGAATAACACGTCAGGATACACTTACAAAATGGTCTGTAGGTAGGATCTTTTATTCTAAAGTAAATTCAGATTCGATAGATGTATTTACATCTGCGGGGTTTCATCCAGTGCGTAACGGAAGAAAGCTAATGCCTTTGACTAATTATATGTATGTCAAATATATAAGTGGTAAGTGATTCGGTTTTCCAGCTTTTCATAATTTACTGGAATTCCGGGAAACCGTAAATATTCCAGTAAATGCCTTCTTACTTTTACAATAGTTTGTATTAAATCAATGTTTGAAGATTATAAAAAGGCGCTTTTAGAATTCTATAAGAAGGCGATTGGTCAGCTTTCAGAAAACCTGGAACATCCGGGGCGACAGAAGTTGCAAAGAGAATGCTTAATTGCTGTTAAGGATAAAAATCGGTCAAAGGACGAGCAGTTACTTAGACGGTTCTTCGACCCATCGAATGAATATGAAGATTTAGCAAGAAGCATTGAAAAATTTGAATTGGATAAATTTAGACCGCTGGTTAATTTCTTGGTAAGAGGAACTAAACTTAGAGATGAGTTATCCGTAAAACTGCTCGCCTGGCTTATAGGCTTTGATACGTATAGTGATTGGCAGAAAAAGAAAGAGGCTCCCGCGCCAACTACAGTGCAGCCAACAGGAGGAACAAGCACAGCGCCTGTTATTACTGATCCTCCTACCACCAAGGGGCCGATAGTTGTTCTACCTCCAAAATCTTTATCCTTCAAAAGAAGTGCTCTAATCAGTATTTGTATACTTCTTTTCGGTAGTGGATGTCTTATTTTATGGGAAAATAACCTTACCCGAACAAATTTGCCAGGCGAAAATGAACAATGCATGTATTGGGACGGGTACAAATATGAGCCTGCAAATTGCGACGACAACACAGGTCATACTCTAGTCCCAATAAACATACATGCGATAAATTATTTTAAGAAAATCAGATATCCTGATACATTGACCCAATATTCTCTTGGAAAGGTATGGTATTCTAAAATTAATGGTAAGCTAGAATATTTTACTGATAGTGGAACTCACCCGGTTGATACTACAAGAAAGGTGAAACCCTTAAGCCAGTACATGCTGAACAAATATTCGTCATTTTATAGGTACGAATTGAACGTTTTGGGCTGGTCAGTAGGAATAACTCTTATGATTTTTTTAGTTGTTCTTTTTATAACTCTGAGCTATAAGAAAATAAAAAGTGCTTATCCCAAGCTTCATTTTAATAGGACAATTCCATTAAAATCAATTTATTTAAGCTTCATGGCAATGAGATCAAAATAGCTGAATACTTGCTAAAGTTGTTTTGTTAGCCCCCGCTACGGAAAGCCGTATTTTTTAATCCTGTTGACATTTTACATTTATAAAATTATAAACATTAAAAATTAATTTATACCACAAAGAGTATTAAATGAAGATTGGTCAGAGTATGACAATCGTAAAAAACGTTATGAAGATCGCTTTTTCTTTTCCTGCGAAGAATCGTGGGAGGTTGATTACCTGGTTCGTCAAATTAGAAAACACAAATCTAGTTCTGAAGAGTCTATCAGAAAGGCGATTAAATCCTGTTGCGAAACAATTAAAGCCCCAAGGCCACGGAAGGCATTTGTTGAGTGTGTGATGTCGAAGCTTTAGCCATTAGGGGAGGAGATACCTCCCCTTTAGGGAAAAAATGGAAGAAACATCGTAGCTCATTAGGTTAAAGATAAGGGTTTATGTGATTGGGAATAAGGATGGATGGTCAGGGCATGCTTATTTTAATATCTATATCTTTATATCTATAATAACGAGATGAACAACGATACCTGGATATTAAAATACTGGCCTCTCCATGGGGCAGCCCCGGTTTTTTTATTATGGTATACAGATACTGATAAGGAAAACACAGATAAGTTATTCACCTTTAAAACAGGTGAGATTTTCGCCACTCATTCCTTAAATGATCTAAAAGCCACTATAATTCAAAATTTTGATGCCATCAATGAGTTTGAGAACCTTAAAAGCTGGCTAAATGATTTTGAAAATCTAGACCTCAGTGAGGTCACTGTCTATGATATGCCTAAAATGTATGCCGCTGTTAAAGCTCGAGAATTTGAGATGGAAACCCTGGAAGATTTGACGAATTTTATTAATCTATTTGGCGATTATGTTCATCAGATCGATAGCAATAAATACTTAATGCCTTTAGCGTATAATAAGTATCTAAGAAAAGCATGGGATTATTTTTATGATTCTGTGTTTTGGCCCAGATTTAATGATAAAGATCGTTTTGAAACCTGGGAAAGACCCCCGTTTAAAGTTAATGCAGTGAAACTGACACAAGGGCTTGAAGAATTAATAGAAAGCTTTGAGGGTAATATGATCGTTTTGAATTAGTTTATAAAACTCTTACCAATCTATCAGTTTTACCAAGTCTTTTAATTTACTGATGCTTAAAACATACTAACGGTCTGTGCATTAAAATAGCTAGAAGTAGCTATTTTTTTACGAGCTGTGTTTCTCGAAATTGGATCATAGTTATTGCTTCATCTATTAACGCTTTCGATCATGGGTAAAAAAACAAAAAAAAGTACTTCTACATCAGAATTGGATAAGCCATTAAAATCCAAGGTTATAAAGAGGTCGGAAGTTGCCCAGAAATTGAAAAACGAAAATGACAAACTAGCATATCAAAAGGCTTTAGAGCCATTGATGGATTTTTATTTAGAGGAGAAACAAATTGAAGAACTTCCAGATAATTTCATTGAACCGAAAACCGAACTTGCTTCAAATTTCCCCCATGGATGGGTTTTGAATGTAGGTAGTCGAAATCCGACTCAATACCCCGTGAAGTCTTTTACTGCTGAATGGATTGTGCCTCATCCACCTGAACCAAATGGACAATTATTTTTCGTCTTTATAGGATTAAGTAACTCAACAGATCTCATTCAATGTATGATGCAATGGGGACGTACGCCTTGTGGCGGCGGACAGGTTTGGACAATAGGCTGTACACATGTGGTAAATGGTAACCCTCACTGTACGAGTCCAAATTTGGTTGTTAACCCAGGTGATAATATACAGGCATCTATTACATTGCTACGTCAGGAGGGACAAGCTTTGACTTATAGGTTGCAGATTAATGAATTAAGAATGGATTGCCTTCAGGCAATTATTGCTCCCAGAGATTGTTCTGTCGTCTTAGAATCATATACGATAGAAAGTTCAGCGGAGTATCCTCCTGATAACTACACCCTCATTGATAAAATTCGGATTGATACAATAGCTGGGCCAATGCCGATCCATTGGGCAGATCATAGTAAGTATAATCCGGATGGACAGCATACAGCTAATCCGAATATAGACAGAATAGCATTGTGGTATCATGGATTACCAAATAACCCAAGTAACCTAGCATGAAATATTTCAAATATAATTTACTATTAGCCATATTCACAATAATAGCGAATATGGTAAACGGGCAAGAGGTAAATGTCTCTTTTAATCAGAAAGGACAAGTAAGAGGTAATCTGCCAACAAAGCTGATAACCGAATCTAAATTGGTGTTTAATATCGATGGTAAAGATTTAGCCGCGGAGGAACAGAAGATAATTTTAAACAGAATAAAAGAAAGTTCCGGACGAATTGAAAAGCTCAAGAAGGACCCAGAGAAACTGCATGTACTTAAACTGATTTATAATATAGACTCAAATGACCTAAATAAAGTTCTTGCTGATTTTGATAAGCTTAGCAAAAGTCCCACAACAACTGGTTATACCTATGTACCAAGTATAGGTGTAAATAGTAACTATTACAAAATTGAGTCCGGAGATACTAAAGACTCTGGAATTTCCTTAAAGGCCAACAATCCAACAATCTTTTCTCAAAAATTAGAATTACAACATACGGATCAAAATAGCCTTACATTTACACTAACAAAAACAAATCTTTTTAATGATGTAACATATCAGTGGTATGCAGATAAAAGAAAAATCTTTAAAAAATCAATTATTCAAGCAGACGGAGAACGTCTAAAAGATTTAGCCGAAAAGTCGAAACTATTATTGGTCAATTTCGATGTATTGGTTAAAGCTGTTAAGAATAATACAATTTCTAATATGGTAGAGTTGCGTAAATTTGACCAACAACTTACTGTCCTTTTGAATGTATTAGCCGAAGTGAAAAAACTAACCGATTTTTCATCTGATAGAGAATGGGTTTTGTCTTGGTTATGGTATTCGAAAAATGATTTTCCAGTTTTAAATCCCTTTCCTTTTGTTAAAGAAGAGGATATTGAATTACCAGATACTTTAGGACTTCCCGCACTTAGGATGTCAATTCTGGCAAAGGAAAATTTTTTAAAAAACATCGATTACAAAAAGACACCAGAAAGAGTTGCTCAACAATATATAAAAGAGATTGCCGCCTCGAACCTTGACCTTAGCAAACAAATTAAGGCATATAAAAAATCTAAGGATCGCCAAAGTAATAATGAAAATCAAATTTCTGATTTTTCCACCACAGAAGAAACACTAAATAAACTGATTTTAATTGCTTCAAAAAAGGGAGAACAGATATTTTGGATGAGACATCATAATGCACTTGACCAGGGGGCAGATTTAAATAGTAATACTGAAGCGGAATATACAGAAGCAGACCGCGTTTATATCCTTACTCATAATTTAGTAGCCAACCAAAAAGCTATAATATCATTGAAGTATAGTCCAATATTAAATGACCAAAGTCAATTTGCAGACTTAATTACAAGTACATTAAAAGGTTTAGATGGAGTGACGGCGAATACCTTTGGCGGTAGAAAGGAAGATGAAGAGCGAGTAAATCTCGCCGCACAAGTTAACCGAAAAATATCGAAGGTTCAGGCTGCACTTCCTTATTTGCTTTCAATAGACTACGTCGTTAATCAGACCAGTCCCAAGCTTGATGTCGAGGAAATAAAAAATACCTCAGAAATTTACCATAGTCAGAAAGACAAAACTCCCGTTACCAGCGGAAGTCAGCAAGCCGTTTATACGGTGACAACGGCTACAAATGATGTCGCTGATAATAAAACAGCACCATCCATTCCTGTGGATACATTTAAGTATAGAGTGAATAAACTTTATAGAATATTTCCAATGGCAGGAATAGCCTATACATTCAATAATTTTGGTTCTATAAGCCCAAATGGCGCACAAAATGGCTCAGGATTAGTTACAACGGAAAAGAAAACCAATTTTTTTGTTGGGCTTAAAGTATATCTGAATAAAATAGATATTAGAAATACTGATTTCATTGCGCAAAAGGATGCTCATGGACACCCATTGTTTTGGACGCGAGTTCATTTGGATGCTGCGTTTGATCTGGTAAAACCACTGAACAATATTTATACGGGAGCAGGAATTGACCCATGGCCAGGTATTTCGATAAATTTCGGCGCTGTGTGGAATAAATATGACTATTATACCTATTCCGGAGGTGTCCAGAATTCACATCAAACTCTATATCGGCCCGGATTTTATCTTGGAATTTCTACTGACGTTGCTGTGATTGCTCAGTTAACAAAGCTTTTAAATCTATCAAAATGAAAAAAATAACTCTTTGCAGACTGCTGTTGATTTGTTTTATAGGAACTGTTATAGTTTCGTGTAATAAATATAAGGACATAGTTGATGCAAGATTATCTGGTGATGTTTTTGTTCATGATACCCTAAGCACTCCTATAGTGAGTCCCCTGAGTAAAATGCCAGTATATTTCAATACCGGCAATGACACAAGTAAATTTCTGGTTCAGGCAATAACAGATTCTTTAGGGCATTTTTCCTTAGTATATTTTGATAAAAAGGAAGGAGTACTGTTTACAAATTTCATTAGAAACAAGGTTAAGTATAGTGGGGTTATTAATATCCCAAAGTCAGGGGATGGAACTATGAATGTCAGACTTGATGTTTATCCTGTATATAAAAATGGCCTTTCCTTAACATTTAGTTCTAAAGGAGGACCTATATCTAATTATCCTTTCCGGCTATATACAAGCCGGACTGCTGCGGTGGTTGATTCAGTAAAGTTTGCATATCTTAACAGTACAAGTAATGTGTATGGACTTTTTCGACAGTATAACCTTAATGCAGGGAAATATTACATATCAGCAAAAGATAGTGTGACTGGTACCAAAATTAAACTACTTGATTCAGTTACCATAGCTAATTCTGGTTTTGTGATCAAAACGGTAACTGTATTTTAGATGAAAATCAACTGAAACAGGCTTTTCTTATATTGTGGTTTAATATCTAAATATGAAGAAGCTACATGATTTTGTCGATAAATGGCTTTCGGAAGAAGAAGTAATTAAGTTAATAACCGACTTCAGGCCTGGTAAAGAGAGGTATGACCTGAGTTTGTTTGACGATCTTTTATTTGATCCCTTAGGATATGAGGGTATAGAAGAGTATGAGGGGTATTATTATGGGACGATGATAGAAAGATCTGAATTGAAATTAGAAAGGCAAGGCAATAAGATCGTTCCGGGGGATATCGATATTGTTTTTATTCCCTACAATCAAAACCAAGTGTTTTTTAATCGTACGGCAGTTTGGGAAGTAAAAATAGCCAGGCCTCATTCAGAAAAAATAAACAAGAGCTCTAAATCATTAGGTACTGATCAAATTCGGGGCTTGATGGAAGATGGTTTCCCGTTAATTGGATTAATGCATGTTTGTATGAGTTATCCCTTAAAGGAAAGCAGTCTTGTTGATATTCGATTTCATAAAGATCCCGGGCCATATCCAGGCAAAAGCTTTGAAGAATATCCACATGAGATTGTTAAAATGGATTGGCTCCCGGGTTTGTCCATAAAGAACCAAATGAATAGGATGATCACTTCCGGATTGCCTAAATACATTGGGATGACCGCTTTTGCACTTAATTTTGATTCCAGCAACCGTAAACTTATCACTTTATCGGAAGAATATCGTGGTTATTCTTCGGGATATTTTAATCCGCAAAAAAGTGAAAATACAATTAATGCTATTAAAGAGCATTTTGAATTATTTGGTGACAAGCGATATACAAAACTTAAAGTTTGGGATCTCAATGAAAATTAGTTGATACTTATTTCAATGGTACCGCGAAATCCGTTCCGGAACAATTGGCTGTTTAAAATATTTGTTCCAACTCATTGTTTATTTGGAATAAAATAACAAGATTTGAAATAGCCTTTATTGTATTTGCACTTCAAGGTGTAAACTGATTTTAACGACTCTCGATCATGAAAAAATCTTATTGTTTGTTCCTGCTTTGCAGAGTGTTTGTTTTTACATTTTTTTAGTTTACGCAATTTGAATATTTACTTGTTAGGAAACTATCTAGGTAAAGATACTTAAAGGATAATTTAGAGATAGAAAATATAATACATGTCAAAATTAAACTAACAAACATGGCACATGAACCGAAATTAGAAGTATATAAAGTATATATAGGTGCGACACCTACGACCGCTGATAGATCTTTTGGTGGGTTTTTGGAAAAAAAATACCCAGTTGAAGATTTTAAACTCAAAGATGCTTATCATAAACTACTACAGGATTTAATTACTTCGATAGATACTAATTTTGTTCTGAATGATATTCGCAAAAAAGGTCTTCGAATTGACGAAAATTCAACTGCAAGCTTAGAAAGATCAATAAAAATTAAGACTAACAAGCATATAATATCAGGGACTATTAAAGGAGGTAGATATGGCCAACAAAGGTCTATTGGTTATACAAGAAAGCCAAACCAGAAGTATACAAAGATCAATACAACCGATATCGTAATGGATACGTTTTATTTCCTGTTGTATACTCCCTTCGGTAGCAATAAAGGAATATTGATGATACAGAGTTATTCTGACGATCAAATAAATGATGTTTTTATAAGTTGGTTGCGAGCCAATCTAAAGGCTGAAGGTTTTTATAAACCCAATTTGGAATTATATTGTCCAATAAAACTGCAACAAGAATTTAAAGCCACAAGTGTTGTAAAAGAACTTAAGTTCACTAATGATGTAGTTGTAGAAAATATTGATGATGATCATAGTATCTCCACTGAGGCTTTTACGATTAATATATCAATTAGAGCAAAGGAAGATGGTGAAAGTTTAGGTAACCTTCAGAATCTAGTAAATTATGTGAAAAGATTTACTTTTGGAGACAAGAATAACCCATTAACTTTAGATGAGTTTAAAAGAAAAACAGGAACTCTATACAATGGTTCCCATCAAAGTTCGTTCGAGTTGGGGACAGGAATAGATATCAAACCAACAATTTATTTGAATGATAAGGTTGATCTTCAGGTCGATGGAAGTCCTAAGTGGGACAGTTTGGAGAAATTTTGTTTAGAGCTGCTAGATGATATAAAAGAAGAAATTTACCCTGAAGCTGATGAAATATCTTAAAATTAGACATTATATATCCGTATTGTTAAGCGAAGGAACTAGATGGGAATTTGAAGATATTCTGAATGGTGGGGTTAATTTAACCGATAAGCAAATAAAACGCTGTAGTTGGAGGAAAAGATACTTACTTTTTGTTCCTGTGATGATATTTGTTCTAATTCTTAAGAAAGGTATAAATTCAGAATGCATTGGATATGCGATAGCGGCACTTTCGATCTTTATTGGGCTTTTTGCAAGTTTAGTTATAACTATGTATGGTCGATATTTGCAAATTCCACGCCTGCTTCCTACAGCTAATAACGATCAGAAGATTGAGGATAAAAAAGTGAGGAACTTTATAAGGCAATTTACCTTTGTGACGGGGAAAAATCTTTTAGTTGCTACTGTAATAATAGCTTTGATGTCATTAATACTCATATTACCAGAATATATGTCTATTGATGTATTTGAGAGCAAATTTATTTCATCTACTAACCAGATGAATTTTAGCGCTTTTTTAATGTTTTTAAATAATTCGGTAGTTTTGGTTGTCAGATTTGCAATACTCTATTTAATATTTGATTTCTTTTTAATGCTTTTATACTCGTTGGGGGCATTATTTTCTTTTTTAAAGCGTGAATACTCTTAATCTCCTAAATATGCCAAGGTAATCATCCAATTAGAAATGCAATTCCAACTAATTCCTTTGGTTAAAAAAAGAAGATATTTAAGATTATTTAAACTGCAGCCATTACAAGAAGAGAATGTTCAGAAACCTCTCATTTAATAAATAAGTTTGTAACTCTTTGTAATAATCTAATATAAAATGGGTAGTTTCTCAATGTTACCTAATTTTAGGATCTCTTTTTATCCAGGCGCATATATCCTTAATAACTTTTTCATGATTATATATGCTGTGTTTAAGTGAGAATCGACTCTTTCTTTTTAGTTTATATTCGATAAATGAAAGCTTTTTAGATTCAAATGGAGTTATTGATGTTTTAATTAGTATAAACATCTGTTCATATATAGACTCCCAACCCAAGGCTAAAATATTAGATCTAAAAAAATAAAGTATAAACGAAAAAGCTAAGGATATACTTGGAAATAGAAACCAGAAAAGTAAAGTCATCGCACAAAAAATCAATAACCAGCTAATAGGATAATTATAGCTCATTATTGAAAAGATGAAAACTAAGACAAATGATAGGGCAATTAATTTAGCTGATCTGCGCGCAAAAAGAACCAATAGCAAGTACAAATTAAAAATAGCACCCCATATCCTGGATAATCCAGAGAAGAACAATTTAATTTCATCCCAGCGGTCTATCACAACAAGTATGGTAAGGCCATTTTTTAACTGATCGAAGGATAGCCTATAAACTAATTGATCAATAATTTTAGGTAATAGAGCAAACTTACGTCGCAAATGCTTTTCAATATATGGTACAAATACGTAATTTCCAAAAATGGTGGAAATACCCATGAAACCAATACTATATATAGGATGTTCCTTATAGAATGCAATAACTAATACAACTAAAACTATAGTTGCCAAAAGCGCAAAAATTACTAAGGCATTTAAGGCTATCAATTTTACATACGGTTCTAAATTGTCAATTAATCTCCCTTTTTTTGGATTTAGAAAGGGTGTTGCCATAGTAACCAGTTCAAATTCCTTATGATCACCAGCAAGATTAAGTTCTCTTAGAGCATACATTGCGATATTTCCACCGTGGCTATGGGCTAAAATGATTTTTCGTTCATTTGGATGAGAAGTCATTTGCTGTTTCAATTTTTCAGCAAGATCCAAGGAGGCCGAAACCCTTGCTTTGTGTGAATTTTTACAGGACCAATGGAATTCTTTAATCACAATATCATTTCCCAAATGCAATTTTAAATTATCACAAAATTCTGAGCCATCTAATGTCCAGGGTGCTTTTTTTGCAAATGTTCCATGTATCAAAGTTATAAGGTGTGGCATTATAATGTCTAGTCGGTATAAAAACTCAATACTCCTTTGTTTATCCTGGTTCTAAGGTAGTAAAAGTCGCAATTCTATTCGTCGCGTCTTACTTTTCCCTAATCATTAACCTTTCTAAGATCCCATACCTATTCCACTAAATTTTTAAACTGTGCTGGTGGGCGATCCTGCTTCATTTTTGATTGCAAACGTCCAATCTGTAAAAGAAAGTTTGTAAAGCCATGGAAGCCATCAACTTTTGAAGTTGTTATGATTTCATATATCCCTGTGCCAGATCTAAAAGTATATTGTGAATACAAACAGATCGGTATTTTTCTGTTGTCATTAAATCGCCTGTCTGGGCCACCATTTTTATTAACATATTTTCAGGTATAATCCACTATTTTAGCATCATGGGGTACGGTTTGGTCCTCTATAAACCTCTTTGGTTTATGTGGTACACAGTATTTCTCCCTGGCGAATCGATTCGACTAATATCCTAGGTATTTCATAATGGGATCCGCTGGTGGCTGCAATAGCAGATATTTCTCCAGTTTTAAGACGATGAGATCTATGCATATGTTTAAGTCCACCGAGCGAGGCCTTCCAATCATCAATATTATTATCCAGTGCCTGTAATCGTTTGAGTTCGTGATAGAATTCGTTCTCGATTTCGACCCAGCTTGCATCGTACGTTTCTAAATTGGTTTTTCGAAGAACCCGGGTTGAATGATGATGGTATGAGGTGCGGTGAACCTCCCATAGCTTCATGCTGTCAAAAATGGATATGAGCCCGCGTTGAGGTAAGGCTCGTCGAACAGTTCTTCGGTATTGCCTAATCCTTTCGGTGCTAATTCGTTCATGTTTACGTATGGACAAATGATTTCGATCAAAGGATCAAAATAATGGATCTTCATATCAGAAAGCTTGAAACATTTTTTGAGATACCACAACAGAAAATCATTGTAGCTGGTTTTCATTCCATTGGCAAGGTCGAAACCATTGCCGATAAGAACTTAACGTATTAGTTTGTCGGCTAATTCAGTAGAAAGGAATTGGTTGGCAAAATGGTGCAGGATCGGACTGGATGGTGTTCGTTGAAAATCAAAATTCCTCAGCCCTAACTTAATTTTTGGCTAAAAGGTATATACGAGGGTGTTAATTTAGATGATAGGGGAAAGATCGGTATCATCATTCTCCTTTTCTTCTTATATAGCTTAATTTCAAGTAATAGTTACAACTGCCCAGGTGGATTCATTATAATTTCGTATTTTGGAAGAAATACCTTGGGGCTTTCTTCAGATTAACCTTTTGTATCGAAAAATCTGAATCTCTTGTGAAAAAAACTGCAATTTTTTCTCTGCAAGGGATAATTGTTGGGAAAGAAGTATCGAGTAGTTTCCACTCATATGTACATGCAATGTTGTTGGTGTTTTTGTAACTATGGAAGCCAGATCTTCAAAAAGCATTCTTTTTTTAATAGTATCAGATGAAAAGCCAATACAAAATATCTAACTTCATGATATATTATAACCCAAAAAAAAATTACATTTACATCTTGCAACATAGCCTAAATGATTTATCAAAGAGGTTTCTGAACGAAAAAGTACAATAAGGTTGGCTCTAAGTTATGTAACAGTTACATAGTTAGTTCGTATATTCAGAATAGAAGATAGCCACGTTCGGAAAGCCTTAAGTTGAAAAGATCAGGTATTGAATGATGTGGACAAAAGAACTGGAATTGCCAACCATGTTAGGTATAGACTGTTGTAATAATGTGCAGAAAGTAAACTATAGTGAAAAACGAGAGCCAGACCAGGAAAGAGATAATTGACCACCGCTTAAGACAAGCAGGCTGGAATGTTGGTGAGCTGTCCCAAGTAGTCGAAGAATTCTTTATCACTTCCCAGTCTAATGAACTGAATGAATCAAAAAATATTTACGGTCGGTCTTTCTGTGACTATGTATTGCTAGGAAGGGATGGAAAACCCCTAGCTGTTGTTGAAGCGAAGAAAACTTCGGTAGATTCTGCTATAGGACGAGAACAAGCTAAAGAATACTGTTACAACATCAAGGCAAATTTGGCTGTAGATTTGCCCTTTTGCTTTTTCACAAATGGACATGAAATCTTCTTTTGGGATTTAGAGAATTATCCTCCCAGAAAAGTTCATGGTTTTCCGACGAGAGATGATTTACAACGATATAAAAACCTTCGGCAGTCAAGGAAAGCATTAGCTATTGAATTCATTAATACTAAAATCGCAGGCCGAGATTACCAACAAAGAGCCATTAGATCGGTATTAGAGGCAGTTGAGAAGCGTAAAAGAAAGTTTCTTCTCGTAATGGCAACAGGAACAGGCAAAACTAGAATTTGCATTTCATTGGTTGAGTCGCTTATGAGAGCGGGGTGGGCAGAGCGAGTATTATTCCTTGTGGATAGAATTGCTTTGCGTGACCAAACCCTTGATGCATTTAAAGAACATTTACCTAATGAACCAAGATGGCCAAAAGTTGGTGAGAAATCTATAGCTCAGGACAGGCGAATTTATATTTCTACTTACCCAACTATGTTGAATGTAATTAGGGATGAAGCTAGCCTACTCTCACCTCATTTCTTTGATTTGATTATTGTGGATGAAAGTCATAGGAGTATTTATAATACTTATCAAGAGATACTCGACTATTTCAATACAATCACTCTTGGCCTAACTGCTACACCTACCGATGTTATTGATCATAATACTTTTGAACTTTTTGAATGTGAAGAAGGGGTTCCAACTTATGCTTATTCATATGAAGAAGCTGTAAACAATATTCCTCCCTACCTGAGCAATTTTCAAGTGATGAAAATTAAAACAAAGTTCCAAGATGAAGGAATTAGCAAACGAACCATTTCGCTTGAAGACCAGAAAAGGTTAATCCTTGAAGGAAAAGAAATTGAGGAAATCAATTATGAAGGAACTGAGTTAGAAAAAACAGTAAGCAACAGAGGTACAAATGCTCTGATTGTAAAAATCTTCATGGAGGAATGCATCAAAGACCCTAATGGAGTTTTACCAGGAAAAACAATTTTCTTCTGTGTTGGAAAGCGCCATGCAAGGGAGATCGAGCATATTTTCGACAGCCTCTATCCTGAATATCAGGGTGAATTGGCGAAAGTGATAGTTTCGGATGATCCAAGAGCTTATGGAAAAGGTGGATTATTAGACCAATTCATCCATAATGATATGCCAAGAGTGGCAATTAGTGTGGATATGCTAGATACAGGTATTGACATCCGCGAATTAGTGAATTTAGTTTTCGCTAAACCAGTATTCTCGTACACTAAATTCTGGCAGATGATTGGTAGAGGAACTCGACTGTTAGAACCAACTAAGATGAAACCTTGGTGTCTAGAAAAGGACGTTTTCCTAATCATGGATTGCTGGGACAATTTTGAATATTTCAAATTCAATCCAAAAGGGAAAGAATTAAAATCACAAATACCACTTCCTGTTCGATTGTTTGGTTTACGCTTGGATAAAATTGAAAAATCAATTCAAATCAATGAAACCGAAATTGCTTCCCGTGAGACTATAAAACTGAGAAAGCAAATCGATGAATTGCCACAAAACTCGATTGTGGTAATGGATGCAAAAAATAATCTACAACGATTAGAAGATGAAAAATTTTGGAACTATTTAAGCACTGATAAAACCGAATTTCTTAGAATGGTAGTTAAGCCATTATTGAGGACTATTTCTGAAAAAGACTTTAAGGCTATGCGTTTTGAAAAAGATATTGTGGAAGTGTCATTAGCAAAATTGAATCAGGAAATAGAAAAATATGATACACTCAGAGAAGGTATTGTTGAAACCATTATGGAATTGCCTACATCGATCAATATAGTTTCCAAAGAAATTGACCTGATACGCCAGGCGCAGAAAAATCAATATTGGTTAACAATCAACGAGGATAAGTATGATGACCTAATTAAAAAGTTATCTCCATTAATGCGATTCATTGAACCAGCAGTGGTTACAAATGGCCCTGCAAAATTCAATTTTCAAGACATTATCACTCAAAGAGAATTTGTCGAGTTCGGCCCTCAACATGAATCTGTAAGTATCAGCAGATACAAAGAGTTGGTAGAAGAAAAAATCAACGAGCTCACGGAGACAAATTTTCTTTTAAAGAAGATAAAAGATGGTGAGCAAATTTCAGAAGTGGAAGCGCAGCAATTAGCAGAACAACTCTATGAAGAGCATCCCAATATAACTATTGACCTTCTACGCAGAGTTTACAACCATCGAAAAGCGCAGTTGGTTCAGTTTATAAAACATATTTTACGGATTGAAATACTTGAATCGTTTCCTGAAACCGTTTCCAAAACATTTACAGATTTTATTACAACACACAGTTATTTAAGCAGTCGGCAATTGCAGTTTTTGGACTTGCTCAAAAACTATATAATAGAAAGAGGTGAATTGCAAAAACGCAACTTAATTGAATCACCATTTACTATGATTCACCCGGACGGCATAAGAGGGGTATTCAATCCAATAGAGATTGATGAAATTTTAAGTTTAACTCAAAAATTATTGGCTGCCTAAATGGAAATGGACAAACTAGAGTGGTCAGATTGGAAAGCAATGCCATCTCCTGAAAACTGTAGACTGATTGATGGGCCTAAAGGATCAGGTGTATACCAAATAAAGGATTTTGGGCCGAATGAGTTTATACAGTATGGAGAAAGTATTTACATGTAGTAGACGAATGAAATCTTTCTTTCCTAAACCCTTTGGAACAGGGACTCGAAATAATGAAGACAAACGAAACCATGTTCTTGAAAATTGGCAAAATTTGAAATACAGAACAATTGAAACAAATACAAAAGAGGAAACTGTGAAGATTGACAGATTCTTGAAATCTTTAAATATTCACAAATTTAACACCTAAGGAATAACATCAAATTTATGTTACAAAATAACGCAAATCTAAAATCAACTATCAACAGTCTTTGGAATACATTCTGGAGCGGTGGTATCAGTAACCCTTTAACAGCAATTGAACAGATTACCTATTTGCTTTTCATGAAGCGGTTGGACGACATGGAATCAAAGCGCGAAAAAGATGCTGAGTTTACAGGTGATTCTTATACTTCTAGATTTAGTGGCAGTTACGTTCCTTATGTTGACGAGGCACGTTTCCCACTTGAAGTATCAGATAACCCTACAGAGAATCAAGAAATTCAGATTGCTCTACAAAATGCAAAACAACCAAGGGATAAAAACGAATTGCGTTGGTCGTTTTTCAAAACTATGGCACCTGCCGAAAAAATGCTGGAACATGTTCGCTTTAATGTTTTCCCATTCATCAGAGCTTTAAATGGTGGCACTTCACCGTTTACCAAACACATGGCGAATGCGGTTTTCATTATTGAGAAACCATTGTTGTTGGTTGAAGCAATTAAACAAATTGAATTAATTTTTCTGGAAATAGAGAAAGATGCCTCCGAAGGTGGGCATTCTTTTCAAGACATACAAGGTGACGTATACGAAATGTTATTGAGTGAAATTGCAACAGCTGGAAAGAATGGGCAATTCCGAACTCCAAGGCACATTATTAAATTGATGGCTGATTTGGTAGAACCGAAATTAGGTAAACGAATTGCCGACCCCGCCTGTGGAACAGGTGGATTTTTATTGGGTGCTTTTCAGTTTATCTTAAGTGATTTGGTCCGTCAGAAGGACCCATCCAAGTTAATCACAGACAATGACGGCTTTGAAAGAGGAACGCTATCTGCTGTTTTAACAGAAGAAGTGAAGCATATTCTGGAAGATAGCTTTTTCGGTTATGACATAGATATTACCATGGTTAGACTTGGTCTTATGAACCTGATGATGCATGGGATCGATAATCCGCATATCGATTATAAAGACACTTTGAGCAAGACCTACAATGAAGATGCGCAATACGATATTGTGATGGCAAACCCACCATTTACAGGTAGTATTGACAAAGGTGACATTAACGAAAGCTTGAAACTGCAAACTACGAAAACAGAATTGCTTTTTGTAGAGCGCATTTTCACAATGTTAAAAATGGGCGGTGTAGCTGCTATCATCGTTCCTCAAGGCGTATTATTTAGTGCAGGTAAAGCTTTTACCCAACTGCGTAAAAAAATGGTAGAAGAAGCTGAATTGAATGCAGTGATTACCATGCCAAGTGGAGTTTTTAAGCCTTATGCTGGTGTAAGTACTTCCATTCTCATTTTCACCAAAGGTGGGGTTACCGAAAACACATGGTTTTATGAAATGAAGGATGATGGTTACGAGTTGAATGATAGACGTGCTGAAAAATTTAAAGACGGGGGTATTAGGAACTATGGAGACTTACAAGACCTAGTTTCAAAATACAGAAGTCGAAACACAGCTACCCATACAAACCGAACCGCTCAGTGCTTCTTTGTTCCTAAAAAAGAGATAGAAGACAACAACTACGACTTGAATATTAGTAAATATCAGAAGCAAGTATTTGAAGAAATAGAATACACAGAACCGACTTTGATTTTTGAAGAACTGCAAAAGTTAGAAGAAACCATTCAGGCAGAATTAAAAACCTTAAAAGACATGATTGCCTGATGCAAACCAAAGAATATAGATTAACAGACATCTGTGATTTTCAGGGAGGCACTCAACCACCCAAAGAGGAATGGATTACTAAGCCAAGGGAAGGCTATGCACGCATGCTCCAAATTCGTGATTTTACCCAAGATAAAGCAGAACATGTAGGTTATGTAAAAGACACAAAAAAACTTAATAAGTGTGAAGAAGATGATGTTCTGATTGGACGCTACGGAGCATCTGTTGGAAAAATCTTGACTGGTTTGGCTGGTGCATACAATGTGGCTATTATCAAAACTATTCCTAATGAAGAGTTACTTTCCAAACGTTATTTATACTATGTATTAACTGGTAAAGATTTCCAGAATTTTATCTTAAACATTGGAGCAAGAGCAGCACAAGCGGGTTTTAATAAAAGCGATTTATCACTTTTTAAACTGCACATACCAACTTCTTTAGAGGACCAAGAAAGAATTGTGGATGTGTTGGAGAAAGTCACAAACATCGTTAAGAAAAGAGCGAGAAGCATTGTGCTATTAGATGAATTTCTGAAAATGAAGTTTTTAGAGATGTTTGGCGATCCTGTACAAAATCAGAAGCAATGGAAAATTGATAGCATGAATTCTGTTGTTAAGGACATTCTTTCAGGCACAAGCTATGGGGGAAAAGAAAAAGAAAAACTAAGCTCAGATGAGCTCGGAGTTTTAAAAATAAGTGCGGTTACCCAGGGAATTTTCAACCCAAAAGAATTTAAAGCCGTCAAGAAAGAAAAAATTACAAAAGCTGTTATTCCTATTAAGAAAGATATGCTTCTCATTAGTAGAGCCAATACAAAAGAGCTTGTTGCAGCTTGTTGTATTATCCAAGCTGACTACCCATCTTTATTTCTTCCCGATAAGTTATGGAGTTTAATTGTGGATGAAACCAAGATAAGGCCCATTTTCATGAATTTTCTATTAAAGAATGAAAACTATCGAAATGTGGTAAGAAAAGAAGCTTCTGGAGGGCATGATTCAATGTTAAATATCTCTATGAAGAAATTTAGAGATTTAAGTCTACCGGTGCCAGATACAAACATCCAAAAACAGTTTGAACAGATAGTTAAAAAGATTGATTCACTCAAATTATTTTTTTATGATCAATCACTATTATTGGATAATTTAAAGGACACGCTTTCTCAAAAAGCTTTAAAAGGAGAATTAAAGATCGTTGAAAAAGCATTTATTGCAGGAGAAATTAAGCTTAAACCTAAGATCAGCGAAGAAATCATCGCGATTAAGAAAATCAATAAGGAACTTGAGGCTTTCCACAGAAATCAACCGCACACCGGAGCACCTGATGAAATTGATAATACTATTCGGCAATTAGAAGCAGAACTTAAGATAAAAGGTGAAATACCTTTTTCGGACGATTATGTAAAGTACCGCTTAGTAATAGGCAAGTTCAAAGAGCCCTTCACCTTTGATCAGCTATGGGAAGAAATCACCACGTTTCCTTTTGAAACCGTGCCCGAATATGACAAATTTTCTAGCATACTATTCAAATGGCTAGGTGAGAAACACGCCTTTATTCGTCAACAATTTAATGAATCTACCAAACAAATAGAATTAATCGTCAATGAAACTGCTTAGGCTTAAACTGAATACCGATTTCAGAAGCCTGCAAGCAGGTTTTGAAGTACATTTCCTTCGTGATTTTGACAAGGCGAAGGTATGGGACTTTATGCCCTATTGCTTGGTGGGTAGAAATGGCAGTGGAAAATCCAATATCCTAGAAGCTTTGGCGGCTATCTTCTATCATATCGAGTGTATTTATTTAACTAACAAGCCAGAAGGTTTTGATGATAATGGCTATATCGAAGAGGGATACGTTGATGAAGGTTATTCGGAAGAAAAAAAAGGTTTTTTTGATTCAAATGCATGCAAACCAAATGAGTTTGAATTAGAATATAGAATTCCCGTAAAGTGGAAGATGGTAAATAAGACTTTCAAAGAAATGGAAGATGTTAAATGGGATGACATAACAGCTCATATTCAGATAACAAAAGAAGATGGTAAAACTCCAGTAATCAAGTGTTTGAACAAAGACTTGTTTGATTCTGAAAACCCAGAACTAGAGTTGACAAGACTTGAAGTGAAGGACATTCTTCCCGAATATGTTGTTGGCTATTCATCAGGAGAAAACGAAATTTTAAGCTTACCCTTTTTCAAAATGCGATTCATTCATTATGATGAATATGAAGATGCGTTGCGAAATGAAACAGGGTATTCACAACCTGAGGGGCGGTTAGTTTATTTAGACAATCAATACAGTCAAGCTATTTTCTTAACCAATTACTTAATGCAAGATGAAGCAATCTTGTCTCCAATTTATCAGGCAATTGGTATTAAGGCCATCAAGCCATTTCGCATCATCATTCGTCAGGATGTGCCCATTGCAAAATTTCGCACAGAAGAAAATACAACAGCACTTAGAGCTGATGAATTAGAAATTGACAATAAAGATGTTTTTGAACTCACCTACAATCTTAAAAAACGACCAGAGGTTCAAACGAGTGAACTAAAAGCTATCGACAAACTGAAACAATGTGCCACCAGTCAATTTTTTGATGCGGAGAATAAAGTTCTTTTTCTCGATTACTTTATTGACCCAGACAAACGAAATGAAAAAGGTGAACTGGTTGAAATTAGCGAAATGAAGAAGGCGTTTCAGGGCAACTTCCAGGATGCCTTTGAGCTATTCAGAACCTTTCAAACGCTGCTGACACTAAACTTGTATGAAGTTGATATCAAGTTAAAACAAGACTTGTATCGCTCTGGTAGTTTATATGTAAACGAAACCGTTCCCACATTACCATCTGACAAACGCATTATGCGATTCAAGGATTTCACCATTGAAAAAGTAGGAACAAGAGATGATATCTTAAGCAAATCTTTATCTGATGGCGAACACCAATACTTGCATGCCATGGGAATTTGTTTATTATTTAAGGACACGAATTCCCTGTTCCTTTTAGACGAACCCGAAACACATTTCAATCCTGCCTGGCGAGCAAGATTCATTTCCACTCTTGGTGATTGTCTAGCACAATCTGATAAGAAAAACATGAGGGAGTTGCTCATTACATCCCATTCCCCTTTTATTATTTCAGACAGTCACGAAGAAAATGTTTTAATTTTTAAAAAAGAAGACGAAACCGGGGCTGTAACAGCTGAAAGACCAAACTTCAATACGTTTGGGGCATCTGTAAACCAGATTACTTTGAAAGTATTTGAAAAACATGAAACAATTGGAAGCTTTGCTAATTCGGTCTATGATAAGTTATATGCGCGTCTGGATAAGGGTGAAGATCCAGATCAATTAATTCAAATCGCTAATTACGAACTTGGTGATTCTGTTGAGAAAGTAATGTTTGTTAATAAAGCTTTAGAAAAAAAGAAGTAATGCTATTTCCATATCAGTACATAGAAAATCACGACATCTACACTCTCCAAGAGTGGATGGATGATTTGTTTCTGAATGTTTGGTGCACTGCGAACCCGGAGGTTGACTATGATATTGATCTTTTACCACAAGACCTGAAAGAAATTACCCTTGCCATATTTTATGATGCCAGGATTACAACAGACTACCTTTATGGGCCTATTGAACGTGTTTACAACATTTTCCAAGGTTTTGATCAACCAACGAAGGATTTGCTAGCTCAAGCATACCGAGATAATAACAATGTATTTGATTTGTGTAAGCAGCAAAATGGATGTACTCCTTACGTCTATGCAACTCTGCAGACCCTAAATGAACCGCTGAAAAATGAACTGATTACCTTTTATAAAAGCTTATTTACGAGCGTCATTCATCTTAAAGTGGTTCAAGATAAGATTGGCACAATAGATGATCATTATGACCAGTTTGTTACAACCAATGATGAACGAAAGTGTCCATTTTGCGGACTTAATAGTATTAAAGGACCAAATAGAACTGTACGTGACGCTTACGACCACTATTTACCCAAAGACATCTATCCCTTTAATTCAATTAATTTCAAGAATCTGGCACCGATGTGTCACGAATGCAATTCATCGCATAAATTGAGGCAAGACCCTATCACAAATCCACTCACTCATGTAAGGCGTAATGCATTTTTCCCTTATGACTGGGACAATGAGTATGAGATAAATATTGACTTGACGTTCAACAATCCAGATGTAAACACACTATCGGAAAATGATGTGATCGTGAATTTGACATCACCGACACACCAGCAAGAAGTAGATACTTGGAGGGAAGTTTTTGGGATTGAAGAAAGATACAAAGAAAAATGTGCATCCAAGACGGATGGGAAGTACTGGTATGTTCAAGCGACAGATGAATATGACAATTACCCTGAAAATGTTAAAGAAATATTTACCCAATCTGAATGGATTCAAAAAATGATAAATGAAGCTAACAGGAACAAGTATTCTGCTGGAAACTTTATAAAGGCAAAATACTTGGAGACCTGTGTTAATATGGGTATTATATGATTTGTTTTCTATGTATTGTCACTTCCTAGATATTCTACCCTTTTTTAGAGGGTAGAATCCACCTGTACGTCGACACGCCTTTGGGCTGGAACTATCCAGCTTCATGCTGCACTAAGTAGCACCATCTACTCCCAGAATTTTCCAAATTCCTTCTGGCTAGACCACCCCCGTACCTACAGGTTTTTAGTCTCAGGCACTGACATAGATGCCATTTCAATTTCTCGGAAAAACCGTAACAAATACGTAACGGCACAAAATTTTGCGGTTTCAAAAATAATTCGTAAAGTGGTTATGTAAGTCAGAAAAGCGCATTTTGCATCTTAATAGCACGGATAAAGTAGAAGACTCATAATCTTCTGGTCATTAATCTGACTTCTGTCTAGGGAATTATAATTGTATAGCTATCATAATTATTCCAATGCAATAGGCTAAAGCCTAAAAATGTAATGAAAATAATCTTAAGCGAAATTTAGCTGGAAAATACCACTTTCTCTCTGATGTAACTATTTGAAAAGTAATCGGTAAATTTAAATTGCATCACAAGTCTGTAAACTGGATATTCCGCTGCATAGTACGCCACGATTCCGCTACAAAGTGGTTCTTCGTCAATTTTGGTGAAAATATAAATAATAATTACACATTTATTTTTCTACAAAACCTTTCCCTTTGGCAAAGGTAACCCCTATTTTATCAAGCGGATTATATACCTGAGCCGCTTGATATTCCACTCCAAAAGTTCTTTCTATCCAAGCAGTAATTGCTGGACCAGTCCATTTTTTACCATTATAACCATGCTTTTGTGGTGATTCAGTTAATATTAACTTCTTAAGTTGCTCAAGCTGCCCGTCATTTAGTGATGCTTTTCGTCCTCGACCCTTTTTGTCTGCAAGGCCGTATGCCTTCTTTCCCGATATCCAAGTCGGTTTTAGATCACCAAAATTGACGAAGAACCACTTTAGTGCGGAACACTGGTGTACTTTCGTGGTTCTTCGTCACTTTTGGTGAAAATATAAATAATAATTACACGTTTATTCTTCTGTAAAACCTTTCCCCTTCGTAAAAGTAACTCCAATTTTGTCAAGCAAATTATATACTTGAGCCTCTTTATATTCCACTCCAAAATTCCTTTCTATCCAAGTTGTAATTGCTGGACCAGTCCATTTTTTACCAGTATAGCCATACTTCTGTGGTGATTCGGTCAATATTAATGTCTTAAGTTGCTCAAGTTGTCCTTCGTTTAACGATCCTTTTCTTCCGCGTCCCTTTTTATCAGCAAGCCCATCTACACCTTCTTTCTCAAAACGATGCACCCAATTTGTTATCTGCTTAAAGCTAACTCCATGTAATTCCGCTAATTTTCTACTGGAATAGCCTAAAGCGACTTTATAAACGATGTATAGTCTCATGCCTACAACAAAAGCCTCATTGCTGCTTAAAAGCTTCTTAATATCATCAGCTTTATACCCTTGAACTTTTAGTGAATTATTCTTCATATCACTTGTTTAATGATCTGCTAATTTACGAAATTAGTGTGTAATTAAATTATATATAATTAATGAAAGTTCCAAGGTTTATATTACCTGTTAGCGTAAAACTTAAGGCCAATTCTTGCATTTATGAAGCGGGTAATGTATTAATCAATGCGCTTGCTTGTCAACAAAGCTCAAGATGTCCCCTGTGCAATAAAAAAAGCAACCGAATACATAGTAAATATATTAGGGTACTCGCAGATTTACCCGTCTCCGGAAACCTTGTAAGGATTATGTTGGTTTCAAGAAAATATTTTTGTGATAATAAGGTTTGCTGCCGGAAGATATTTACCGAACGATTTTCAAAAGAAATAGAACCCTATAGCAGGAGATTGGGAAGGTCTGCCGATCTTATTTCTAAGATGGCTTTGGAACTATGAGGGAATAAAGGAGCAAATATTAGCAGGTTTGCAGGGGTTCCTGTAAGTTCATCTACTGTTGTAAGAATCATCAAGAAGCTTCCAGTTAAGGAGCATTTAGTAACATCTGGCATTATTGGAGTTGATGATTGGGCATTTAAAAAGGGCCGCACTTATGGTACTATACTTGTTGATCTTGATTCCAACAGAGTAATAGATTTACTACCAGATCGCGAAGCGAGCACATTGTCTGCCTGGATAAAAAAGCATCCTGAAATACAGGTTATATCTAGAGATAGATATGGGCCTTATGCTTTAGGTGCTACCGAGGGAGCGCCTAAAGCAATTCAAGTATCCGACCGTTTCCATCTTATAAAAAATCTTGGAGATGCCACCAGTCGTATGTTTCAAACCAGGGGAAAAGTTCTTAGAGAAGTTTTTAGCCTATACAATAATGCTGTCTCAAACAGCTTAGTCGTTGACCAACCAAAAATAATAGATTGCATAATTGATAATGATCAACCTGATAGCAGGTTAAATCCAGTAAAAGTGTATCTCTTTAATAAAGTCAAAGAAATGCAGCAGCAAAAGCTTTCAAAACGAGCAATCGCCATAGCTTTAAAAATAAACAAAAAAACGGTTTCCAGATACATGAGTCTGGATGCTCTTTACATTAGAAAGGAGCATTCAACTACTAATTTTGATTCTTTTACGCAAATCTTACTAGATGAATGTAACAGGAATAGAACATTTAAAGATCTGTTTCATACTATTGTGAAAAGCGACTTTAATGGCAAATACACGAGCTTTTGTGAAAGAATGAATAGTCTTTACGCCAACAACAAAATAAGCAAACACAACATACATTCTCAAATAGCACAAGTAAGGGTATGGTCTCCAAATAAGCTTTCTTTTCTACTTTACATGGATGACGAAAAATTAAATACTAACGATAAACGATTCTTAGAGCTCTTGTATGATAAATGCCCGGAAGTAAAAGAGATGGAAGTACTTGTAAAACAATTTAAAAATTTATTCAAATTGAAAGAACCGGGATCATTGTTAAAATGGGTTGCTGATGCTCAAACATCAGATTCTTCCATTAAAAACTTTGCTAAAAATCTCTTAAGGGATTATGAGGCTGTTAACAATGCGGTTATCACTTCATATAGCAATGGCCAGGTTGAAGGGCAGGTCAATAGACTTAAAAACATCAAAAGAATGATGTATGGGAGGGCTGGATTTCAGCTTTTAAGAAAAATGGTATTATCCAAGTCAGTTTTAGATCACCAAAAGTGACGAAGAACCACTTTGTAGCGGAATCGTGGCGTACTATGCAGCGGAATATCCAGGTAGTCTATCCCTCACTATCTCTTCTCAAAATAGTAGAAAAAATGATATTAATTGTTCGATCTAAAAAGTTCTATTATCGCAATTAGATCTTCATAATCTTGCGTAGTGATAGTTACCGCTGAACCGTGCGCTATATTATTTCTTATTCCTACTAATCTTCCTATATTAATTAGATCAATATCATTCTTGGAATATTTAAAGGCCATTGCAAAGGAAATTTTTCCTAATCCTTTTGTTAAACTTATTTTTGAGGTCGAATTTTGAATCTGAAAGCACTTGTTTACACCGTCACGTACCATTTTATAGCTATTCCCGATTTTTAATGGAACAATGGCTCCTGAGAGGTTAATCAGTTGATGCGGTGCATCAGTTACAATCGCCTCAGTATATTGTTCAATGGGCAGAAATAACGTAAGGAAAGCACTTTCTCTCATATCTAATTTAATCAGTTTAAAAAACTCATTAAGTGCTGCTTTTGAATAGGTAAGGAAATCAGAATCAGGGTTGAAGACATTATTAATAGCCGCTTCTTTTCTGATATAGAGTTTTCTTAGGTAGTCTCGTCCAAAACATCTCTGAACCTGTTTTTTGAAACTTTCATAGTTCAGTAGACTCAGATGATCCGGAATAAGATATTCAGGAGATTCTTTAATGTAATAACCATCGGCCCCCAGATCGATTAGATCCCTCATATTCCAGGCTTTATTTGAAGCAGTAAAGATGATTATCTGAAGCCCCTCGTTAATGGCTTTTATCTCCTTTAATTTTTTAGTACCGCTGTAATCTCCTATAGGGTGTACTTGTCCGGTGATATCTTCTTTTAATGGCAGGAGTCTTAGGTCTAAAAGTATCAGATCCCAGTCTTTATTAATCTCACTGCTAATCTTCTCTAAAAAATCGACTTCGGAAAGGTGCTCGCCTGTAATCACAGTTAATCTACCTCCCCTAAATATTTTTTCTAGTGCGAGTGTCCAGCCCTTATATCCCTCATCGTCGATATAGAGAATCTTTCTTTCATATGAGGGTATGGTGTTTGGCGTAGAAAGCGCAATGCTAGAGCCTATGCTCGTCGCAACAGTCCGCCCACGGTTGATACTGGACAGATATTTAAAATAAAGCGATACTTTTTTTTCCAGGGCTGGCGCTGAAGTATCGAGACTATTTAAATTTGCAATCCTATCCAATTGGACAACTCCCCATTCATTTGCCATAGAATGTGATCCGATCGTTTCAGGACCTTTTATAATAAGGTTACCCAATACATTAGTATTGAAATTAATTTCATTGGCAGGTAGTGTATAAGTTGCAAAACTCCGAATCTCGTCAATATCTTGGGGTGATAGTACACAGCCATCCGTTGTTGCTATCAGTGCATATTTATTCTCTTGGTCGATAAGTAGAGTTTCCAGCGAACTATCTGATATAAGAATTATCGGAAGAAGATGTTTTTTTCCGATATTTGCACTGAATCTTATATGTAGTGCGATCCGGATACCCATATTATTACCAATCTCTTCCCCCAAAGAGACGGGAATCAAAAGCTTATCAATAGTGTTATGTTCAAAAATCTTGGTTACATAAGTGTCAATATCTTTATCTGTACGCAGATCATAATATTCGATTGATTTGATTTCGATCTCGTGAATTATCTTTTGAGAAAATTCATTTGCATTATCGTTAAGAATAAATATTCCGTCCATACCTAATAAAAGATTTAATGATTTTATCTAAATAGTTTAAGAATAATCTTGCATTCAATTCAGAGAATTCTTTTTCTACTTTCGCAGGAGAATTACAAAGATCTCCGAATAGAGATACCAGAGTTGCGGCATTTTTACGAGCAAGCTCAATACCATGAATATTTATGTAGCTTGCGATCTGTGAATAAAGAGACTCAAGCTCCTTGTAAACGAAATTATTTCCATAAGCAAGAATTTTTATCTCTATCTCGTTATCTTTATTTACCTTGATAAGAAAATCTTTAAGATTTTTGTAGAAAAGTCTTTTATTTATTCCGGTGATGCTAAGCTCGGTAATAGCACCTTGTTCGAGTCCAATAAAACTGTTGCTAAAAAGAACCAAAGGTATCTTTTTAGATTTAGCAGTATCTTTTATCTTCTCTGCAACTCTGTTACTACCTTGAAGTACTTCTCCGTTTGAGTTGAAATCTGGAAAAGAATCATGAATAAGAATACAGCTTGCATCCTTAAAAAGTGACGGGACGCCTGAGATCATGAGTCGATCGAAAGATTTTAATATAGA
The DNA here is from genome assembly GCF_032678445.1 of Pedobacter nutrimenti. Classification (GTDB taxonomy): domain Bacteria; phylum Bacteroidota; class Bacteroidia; order Sphingobacteriales; family Sphingobacteriaceae; genus Pedobacter; species Pedobacter nutrimenti_A. The sequence continues at coordinate 393,277 of NZ_JAVTSQ010000003.1, read as the reverse complement.
ACTGTATGTTCCATCTAGGAGATAGCTGCAACCATATTCTTTCTGTTGGTCTCTGCGATTGTCATCAATCAAGTAAATCATATCAGTAAAATGATAATATATGAGTAAAGCCTATAATGTTGATGTCGTCAATAGTCATTTTTTCAACATCTTGTGGATTATCTGTTAACATATTGATCTTAAAGATTCCGTCTTCAAATTGTGAAAAGATTGACCAGTTGCAAAGACCCCGAAATAATTTCTGTACTTCCTTAAAGTTACCGTTCAGAAGTTCAGCTGATGATGCAGGCTTATAGCACCTTGAGCCGACATGGGTAATTTCTAGGATTTTCATGGTATGATCTAGTAGAGTTTCCTTTCTGAAAGCGATTCTTATTTTATTCGATACCGAGATTCTTTCCAGCATACCATCGAGAAGATGTCTGATACCCCCCAGAATTAGGTCAACATCAGTATAAAACTCTGCTGCCTCGAGATGTTCATATCGAATATCAAAATTGTCATAATCTTCACCGAATTTCTCACGGACGGTGTTTTCTATAGAGAATCTTAGGGCAGGTGAGCGAAACTGTATGCTCTCTTTGAACGGTTTGATCAATTTATCTCTTAGTAGTTTTGAGCGAATCGGATGAATTCCTGGATTTGCATGAACCCAGTCCTTTACTTCTTTTGAGCTCCATCCGATAGTAATATCTAATTTTTTGCCGTTTTCCCAGCGCCACCATTTAGGCGTTTCGTCAAAGGCGAATTTCTTTATTTTAGCATATAAGGGTTTTGTTATGGAATAGATTCTGAAAGCTCTATTGAAATCCCGTCCGGCGAAATCCATGATCTTATCGTAATCAAATTCCCTGCCGGGAATATCATAATCATGGGTAAGATATTTTAGTCCATCGCTATCTTGGAAGAACTTAAGGAATCGAGCAACATCGTAAGGCTTATGCTCTGTAAATTCATCTTTACTGGCGATTGAAGTAGCTTTGTTTCTTGTCTCCAATATTGTACTCGCAAGTTTTTTAAAGCGATTCAAGAGAACATTGTAAGTTGGATCATTTGCACCTTTCACCATTTTCAGATAGTTTAGTCTACCATCAAGGGTCGAAAACAAGGAAACCTTCTTCGCTCGATACATAAAAGTCTTTTTATCAAAGAAGAAATTCTCTTCCGCTTTAACGTATCCGTATCTTTCCCAATAATATAGATACATTCTAATAGATTTGATGAATTTTCTCTTTACATTTACCTTTCTGTTTACTATTAGCCCTGTAACTTCCTGGCGGGATTTATTCCTTTGAAGTCTTGTTTTTTCAGTATTTATAGTAAATCCCTGGTTTTTAATAATTTCTTCAACCTCAAGAATAAATGTAGATTTTTTATCAAACGCATTGTACTGAGAGGAAAAGGTAATGTCGTCAGCATATCTAGAGTAGATGATATTATTATTTTTTGCAAGAGAAGTTAACATCTTATCCATGTTTAGGCAAACGGCATTGGATAGGATTGGTGACGTGGGAGCTCCTTGAGGAAGAACTCTAATGGATGCTCTGCTCTTATTCGGTATTTTATCTTGATCTATTGTACATAACTGACAGATCCTAGTTGCTATTGGCGTTCTTTCCCCACTTAGATTAAATGGAGCTTTGTATAAAGCCGATTTTATTTTAGCAGAATCAATTGTCGAAAAAAAATCTCTGAGGTCTAAATGGTAAACAAAATTCTGGCTCACATGACCTAATGCATTCTCTACAATAGAACTCGATAACTTGTAGCCAAATGAATTTGGATGTCCCTCGAACACACAAGATAGAACGAAATTGATCAATCGATGGATAAACTTTAATGAAAAGGTAGGGGTACTGATTTGTCTGTTTTTTCCGGACTTTTTCTTTATGAAAAAAGTGGTGTAGTCTTTATTGTACAAATCCTGCCTAAAAGTCCGTACAATATTTGAGCAAAATGCTTTCGTTTCATCCGAAAAATTCAGAATTACAATTATATGTAATAGAAGCTCATAAAACTCCTTCGTTGTACTACACGCATGGAATTTTTTGGCTACCTCCTGCCTTTGTTCGATTTCTATCTGCTTGAATAAATATTTCACGTTTAAAGAGAATAGAGACTGCTTAATTCAATATTAATAAAATCAAGATATAACAAGATCTATCTAAATAATAAATATAACCATTTCCCCAAGAAAACTTGGCGAGTATACCGATCGTTGGCTGCATGACAGCCCAGCATAAGAGTCAATTTTTTTTGCAGTCTCTATTTATTTCAAATATACTATTTCCAGTATAAACAGGATGCTTAGGCAAAAAATAAAAATATTGTATTTTTCTGCCATAATTTATCAACACCTAATGACTTATTCTACATTAGAATAATAATTTCTAAAATAGTATAGTTTTTATATATAAATCTTAATAGCTTAGAACAATGGCAAGGGATGCGCTTTCTTAGATAGAGAAGAGTGAGCAAGCTTAGCTAGTTAGGCTATTCATTGATTTGTAGAGGTTCCTCACTAAGTTCTCTCTGCCCACTAGCTGAATTTATTTTCTTTACTAGTTCATCAAACATATCCTTATGCTTGGCTAGCGCGATGAGCCATCTAAATCCGCATACCCAGAGAAAAACAATAATCCCGACCCATATTCTTTGCGACCCAAGTCCAATAACGGCGGCTATAATAGAAGTATAAATGAAATGCTTATACATGAAAAATTCGTAAGATAGGGCTGTTTGACCTTCCTTTCCATTTAAAAGAAATGTTCCTCTATCAATTGGGTTCATTAGATTCCAGCGAGATGGGGAAGAACCTGGATTGAATCTTAATCCATTATTCTCAATAACGATATCCTTTGCTGGTTTAGGTATGATAAAGTCACTTATTTGTTTTAGGATCAGCGGATAATCTTCTGGGTTGACTTTTCCTTCGAGTGGAGTGGTATATTTAATGGAGAACGGGAATGGCATTGGCTGCGGATTTGATTATCTGAGTAAGAACAAAGCTGCTAGAATTACTGAAAAGTAGTAGAGTAAAAGGAAGCTTCGTAATTAACGTTAATAAGATGAAGATACAAAATTCCAGAGCATTGCTTTTTACCTCGCTTTAATATTGAGGTTATAGGCGACCCAGATTTGCTTGTTAATTGGTTATAAGAAAATTTCTCTCCGCCCCGTGGTTAAAATTTTATATATAAATTGCTGGGAAATTGATGATTAAAATGGATGAATTTAAAATTATTATCAAAGAGGTAAGTCTTTTATTAAAGCAATTAGGTCTTGTCAGAAAGAGGAATACTTTTTATAAAGTATCAGATAAGAACTATGGAATTATAAACTTTCAAAAGAGCAGAGATAGTACAAAAGAAGTCATCAAGTTTACAATCAATTTTGGGGCCTATTCTGATGTTTTAGGACGATTACAATACGGTTATAGTGATTCAGTAAAACCAGGAGTTGATCAATGTCAATGGGGTGCCAGAGTTGGAGAATTTATGCCCAGTAGTCCTGATTATTGGTGGTATCTCAAGGTATCGAATTTTCATGCTGTTATTTCTGAGGTGATGGAAGCTATTCAAAGCAGGATAATGCCTGAATTAAATAAACGAATGTCTGATGAAGATTTAATAAACAGTTGGATAAATGAGAGACATGCAGGTACTACTGCAATGGGTCGATTTATATATCTGACAACACTTTTAAAGGCAAAAGGAGATTCTGATACTCTAAATCAAATCGTTGAGGCGTTTATGGAAGAATCAAAAGGAAGACCGAATGCCAGTAGAGCGATAGAGTATCTAAAGGAAATAGAGTATACGGGGGCAAATTAACTGCAAACTCAACCCATCCTCATACCTTCTTCATGCCATGTTCGCAAAAAAGTACTTTAACCCATGTTTGTATGAGGTTTATGCGAGGAAAGTGTGAGGTTTTGTGAACGATACGGTTTTTTTAGCCTTGTAGCCTTGGAAATTCTGCTTTTTTGACCAGGAGTACTTCGTCTTTTTGCAGGGTCAGATAGCCCATTTCGTAGCAGAAGAAATAGTTACTGCCTCTGGCGGTTCTGTATATGCCTGTGTAGTAGCCAAAGTTGAACCCTTTTTCGATTAGGTTTTTTCTGGTGGTTTTAACCATTCCGGTGGGGTTGAGGTTTTGGAGGATTTGTCTGTTTTTCTTGAGGATGGTATTGGTTTGTTTGATGAGGGTGTTGGTTTCTGTTGCTTTTTTTTCGTTGTAGTAGGCGCTTCGGCAATGGTCATCACAAAATTTCTTGTCTGAGCGGCCTTTGATGGTTTCGCTGCAATTTTGGCATTTTCTTTCTGTTGTGTTCATTGGGTTGGTTTTGACTTTGTGCCAATGTTGATGTTTTTGTTGGGATAATCACCATGGAGGAGTGGATTTTTTAGATTTTTTTCAGACCTGATGTATTAGAGGCGCCTCTCCCTGTCCCTCCGAATAGGGATGTTTATCAAATAAACCCGCACTTCTTTTCTCACTGGACCTTCCGCGAAGGGCTTCAGGCCCTGAGGTGTGAAAAGAGGTGCGGGTTTATTTGCAGGGTGGAGACTGGGGAAGGGGGAATTTATGGTGGGCTAGGTGATGGTGGTTAATAACCCAATGTCCCCCTTTGGAGGGGGTAGGGGGAGGAATTAGACAGGTTGCGTGTGTGTGTTCATGTTCCATAGTTTTTGATGATGTTGAGTTTGGGTTTTTGGTTCATGGTTTCTGTGTCCAGGCTTCTGTAGTTGATGGCTTCGGAGAGGTGTTTGATTTCGATGTCCTGGCTGTGGTCTAGGTCTGCGATGGTTCTGGCTACTTTGAGTATTCTGTCGTATGCTCTGGCGGAGAGGCCTTGTTTTTCCATAGCCATTTGGAGGATCCATTGTCCGTCTTCGCTGATTTTGCAGATTTTACGGACTTGCTGGGTGCTCATTTGGGCGTTGTTGTGGATGTTTGGGCTGTCTTTGAAGCGGTGGTGCTGGAGTGCACGTGCAGCGGTTACGCGTTGTCTGATTTGTTCGCTAGTTTCTGTGCTGTGTTCTGAGCTGAGTTCTTTGAAGGCTACGGGTTGTACTTCGATGTGGAGGTCTATGCGGTCGAGTAAGGGGCCGGATATTTTGCTGCGGTATCTTTGGGCTATGTTGGGTCCGCAGGTGCAGCGGATGCTGGGGTGTTTGTGGTAGCCGCAGGGGCAGGGGTTCATGGAGGCGATGAGCATGAAGCTGCAGGGGAATTCGACGGTGAATTTTGCTCTGGAGATGCTGACTTTTCTTTCTTCGAGGGGTTGGCGCATCACTTCTAGTGCTGCGCGTTTGAATTCGGGTAGTTCGTCGAGGAAGAGTACGCCGTTATGGGCCAGGGAGATTTCGCCGGGCAGGGGATTGGTGCCTCCGCCGACGAGGGCGACGTCGGAGATGCTGTGGTGGGGCGCGCGGAAGGGTCGGGTGGTGATCAGGGCGTTCAGGTTGGTCATTTTTCCGGCTACGGAGTGGATGCGGGTGGTTTCGAGGGATTCGGACAGGCTGAGTGGGGGCAGGATGGTGGGGAGTCTTTTGGCGAGCATGGTTTTGCCGGCGCCGGGTGGGCCGATCAGGATGAGGTTGTGGCCGCCTGCGGCGGCGATTTCCATGGCGCGTTTGATGTTTTCTTGGCCTCTGACGTCGGAGAAATCGGTGTCGTAGCTGTTGCTGTTTTTCTGGAATAGGGCGCGGGTATCGATTTGTATGGGTTCTATGTTGGTTTCGTTGTTGAGGTATTGGATCACTTCTTTGAGGTGGGTTACGGGCAGGATATCGAATTGGTTCACGATAGCTGCTTCTGGGGCATTGATGGCGGGTAGGATCAGGCCCTGGTAGCCTTCTTTTCTGCCTTTGATGGCTACGGCCAGGGCGCCTTTTACGGGTTTGATGTGGCCGTCGAGGGAGAGTTCTCCGAGGATGAGGTGGGTGTTTAGTTTTTTGTCGGAGATCTGGCCGGAGGCGGCGAGGATGCCGATAGCGATGGAGAGGTCGAAGGCGGTGCCTTCTTTTTTAACGTCGGCGGGGGAGAGGTTGACCAGGATTTTTTGGCGGGGCATTCTGTAGCCGGATTCTGTGATGGCGGTTTCTATTCTTTGGAGGCTTTCTTTTATGGCGTTGTCTGGGAGGCCTACGATGTAGGCGTGTGTGCCTGCGCTGATGCTGACTTCTATGGAGATGGTGGTGGCTTCAATGCCGAGTACGGTACTGGCGTAGGTTTTTACAAGCATGGTTGTGGGTTTTTAGTTTAGTAGTCCTTGTTCTCTGTAGCTGTGGTATCCTTCTGGGTGGATGCTGAGGTTGTCGAGTATGGTTAGGCTGAGCATGTTGGCGGCTTGTTTGAGCTGGAGGATGTATTTTAATTCGTCGGGTGTGGTGTGCGTGGTTGGTGTGATGGTTTTGTGGATGAGTATGAAGGAGCCGCATTCGCTTTCGAGGGCGATTTGGAGGAGTGTGCGTGGGTCGCCGTAGGTGTTGTCTTCGGTTTCTATTTTTTCTTTGTGCTGGAGGTGGTCGGAGCTGTTGAATAGCAGGATCCAGCGGCCTTGTTCTTCGGGTTCGAGGATTTCCTGGATCCATTGGTAGTTGTCTGGTGTTTTTCCGGCTTTGTAGGTTTTTTGCAGGGGGTTGTTGACCATTCTGTTGTAGCAGAGTTCTACGGCTGCGGCGATGGATAGGGCTTTGGCTATGCCGATGCCGTTGAATTTGGAGAGTTCTTGGATGGACAGGCTGGCGAGTTTCTGGAGGTCGTTGTCTACGCTGTAGAGCATTCGTTCTGCGAGGTGGACTGCGGATTCTTCTCTGCTGCCTGAGCCGATCAGGATGGCAATGAGTTCTGCGTTGGACAGGTGGGATTTGTTGTTGCTTAGGAATTTTTCTCTTGGCCGGTCTGCTTCAGACCAGTGTTTTATGGTTTTTATTGGGTACATCGTGTTGTGGTTTGATGTTCCAAAGGTGGGGGTATGGGGTTTGGTTAGTCGTTTTTTAAACGGTTATATGCGGATATATGAGTTTATCAAAAAAAAAACCTGCTCTTCTTTTCTCACTGGACCTTACAGGCCCTGAGGTGTGAAAAGAGGTACAGGTTTTTTTTGCAGGGTGGAGACCGGGTATGGTGTTAATATCTGAAACTGTGAATATTGAGCGTAACGGTAGAGACTCTTCATATATGGAGAAGAAAGAGTTAAACCAAAAGCATATTAATGTCAAATGGTATAACTACAATTGGGATAGGATTTACATTCTATTCTTCTGGAAAGAAGGTGCAAATGCCGATGTAATAACATTGGCTGAATGTGAGGCCTTATTAAATCTGATGATTAGACAGAATAACGATGTAGTAAATAAAACTATTGAATTAGATTTTCGATTCGTTAACAAAAAAATGCCCCCTTCAAGTGATGAAGAGGGGCTAGAATTTATTTTTTGGCAAGTACGTTAGCAACGATCTTTATTATCCATCTAAGGAATATGATAAAGAGGATAAGGCTTACAATCGGCCAGACAGCAAGTAATATCGAATTGGTTTCCATAATTACATTTTCAATTATAATGTGAAATTAGTTATATTTCCTGTATTAAAAAGAATAAAATAATACTTTATCAAAAGAGTTCTCACCACTAGGGTATGTATATTGAGGATATGGCCCAAATCTCATAACCATTCGGCCACTTATAGGTTTTCTGTAAAGCTCACCAATGTCATTTACGAATATTAGGAAAACAACAGTGCCATAAAAGTTAATTGTTGCCTGCGATCCTAAACTCTGTTGAGAGAAACTTACACCCTTAGATTCATAACTCATTGAAAATGTTAGACCATACATTTCTGCCTCAGCATTATAACTAGAAAAATGACCCCAGGTAAATCCACTCCCCTGCTGAACAGTGTCCTCAATTTTTATATCACCTGAGATGTAAAACCCAGTTGGCCAGTTAAAATTAAATGAACCCCATCTAAAACGCAGAAATGGCAAGTATTGATAGAAATGTCTTTGAGACCCGAAGTTGAAAGTGCTCATATTATTTTTACTCAAAAGAGGATTTGATTGTAAAATAGGATTTGATGCAGAAGCTCCTGCAGGAGGCGTATAGGACTCCAACTTGCTATTAGTCATATTTTCAAGAAATGCTCTTGCCTCCGCTACGGTTTTAAATTTTCTGACTACAGTATCTTCTGGAGCAACTTGCACGTTACCTGCTGATTCTAAACTATAATCAGTTCTGAGTTGGGTGAGACTGTCTAATAGGAGTGCCTTTGCTTTTATCGCAGAAGTATTTGCGACTGATTTCTTTAGACTTGCCGTAGCATTCTGTTCGATTGAACCATCTTTCGTACAGCCGAATAGCATTACTAATGCAGCTGAGAGGGTTAGTAATTTTAATTTCATTTTTTGTGAAAATTGTTAATTTTTAGATGTTTTTTTGCAAAAATATAAAATTATAAGATGAATTTGCATTGTAATTTGCCAATAACGCAACTTTTGTTCTATGTGGTTGATTGTGCGTATTTTAAATTTTACAAAAAAATATCCAAAGAGAATGTGATAACCAGAAGTATTTAGGTGCCTTTCGTAAGTTTCTTAGAAATGAATCGACGATTGCTGAAGCCTTATTGTGGATAGATGCGTTATTAAAAAAACCTGCACTTCTTTTCTCACTGGATCTTACAGATCCTGAGGTGTGAAAAGAGGTGCGGTTTTTTTTTGTTGGGTGGAGACTGGGTATGGTGTGCTAGCTCAGCGTGTTAACTAGGTGTATTAATTCATTCCAGCTCCGCTGGTATTTACCTCCCAATTTTCTGTGATTTTTCTCAAAACAAAGTTTTTGATTTTATCTGAACTTTATATAACTTTATTTTAAGTTAAAATTATTGTTACCACTATTCGGATTATAATAATTACTATTGGCTTAAAATTTAGTAACTTTAAACACAGGAGCTAACCAAATGACTTTGTACCCACTATTTACTGACCAGGAATTGTTGATCAAACTGCGCGATGGCGATAGGTTGGCTTTTGATGCGCTTTATGAAAAACACTGGGACAAGGTATATGGGCAAGCTTTTAAAAAGCTGCATGATCCTGATCTGGCTAAGGACATTACGCAGGATGTGTTCATTTATCTTTGGACGCACCGGGAAAGTAATTACATAGATAACTTACAGGCTTATTTGTTTTCTTCTGTGAGGAATAATGTGTTTAAGGCGCTTAAGAAAGATGAGAGGTTTTTGCCGATCAGTGATTTGGTATTGGAGGCGAAAGCCTACTATCCTGGAGCGGATGCGGATCTTTTGCAGAAGGAGTTCTTCAAAAGTTATGACCTGCTGATTCAGGCTATGCCTGCGGCACAGCAGAATATTTACCGGATGCGTTATCATGAGGATCTTTCTACGAGTGAAATTGCTGAGAAGCTGAATATTTCCAGGAAAACTGTTCAGAACCAGTTGACCAGAGCGGTTACTTTGCTGCGGGCTTCTTTACTTTCTATTGCTTTCTTAATGAGCCAGGGGCAGTAGCTTTATAAAGCTTATGAATCTACACCCAGTTGTAGTAGAATTTTACCTTCTGAGTTTTTGTATACCTTAACCTCTGTTAGTACCAGGTCTGCTATATCATGGCCCCAGATGGCGTATTTTCCATCTGTTTGGTTTCTGTTATAGAGTTCTTTCCTTTCTTTAAGTGGAACCGTTTTGGTTTTGGCTGTTTCTTCTTCTTCTTGATAAAGCTGGTAGTAATGTTTACTGATCTCCCGTAACAGCAGTTCTCTGGTGAAACCAGAGGGCGAGGTTAAGTCAAAGCGATATTCTTTATTTAACGGATAGTCTATGATAACGGTAACGTGGTTATCTGGGATAACCACTTTGCCTTTATCAACAAGATGTGGTATATCCAGTTCTGGTTTCTCGAGGCTGGCCCAGGGAATAATCCCATCTTCAAAATCTTTGGTGTTTTCTGTTGCTATCTCATAACGGATAACAGACAGTAACGCACCAAGACTGTCTGTACGTTTGGATAATGCCTGTTTTTCCCTTTCGGTTATTATTTTGTCGTATTCTGATTTGTATATCCTGGGAGGTTTTGAATGACAGCTGAACAGGGTAAGCGCCAAAAGGGCGATTAATAAATTGGAGAAGGCAACTTGTTTAATAGAGCGCATAATTAAAAATTGTTGGTGATATAAATATACTGCACAATTTGTAATCATCGAAACAATCTGGGTGAAATAAGTTACTAATTAGGGGTTGGTTTTATAATGTATCCCCTAAAAAACCTGTACCTCTTTTCTCACTGGACCTTCCGCGAAGGGCTTCAGGCCCTGAGGTGTGAAAAGAGGTACAGGTTTTTTGTAGGGTGGAGACCGGGGAAGGGGGGGGATGGTATGTTAGAAAAGTCTACTGTGCGCCGTTTTCAGCGCTGTTATGTGTTGTTAAAAAAATATTTTCATTTCTTATGGGACTTTTTGTTTTTCGTGGCTCATGTAATAAATGACCTCTTAGATAAAGAAAATGAAAAAGGAACAATACATAGAGATACTTACTAAATACCTTGACGGCAGGGCCACTACTGTGGAGGTTAATTTTCTCTTTGCTTATTATAACTTGTTCATGGCGGATGCTGATGTGATGGAGATTTTGAGTGTTGAGGAGAAGCTTAAGCTTAAGTTGAGCATCAAAGCAAATATTGATCATAATATAGATGAGCCTGGTGTAGATGAGTTTGCTGCAGCAGTGTCTGTTGTTGAAGAGCCGATAGTGTTGGAAGAAAGCTTGGTGAAACGCCGGATTCTATGGTCACGTATGGCTGCGGCTGCAGCAGTTCTTTTGGTTATCGGCGCTGGCTTCTTCTTTTACACCTCTTACTTTTCTGCTCCACGTCATCTCGACGGAAGCGCAGCGACGAGAGACCTGTTAGCAAACGACGTCAAACCTGGTGGCAACAAGGCTTACTTAGTATTGTCCAACGGCAAACGTCTATCCCTAACCGATGCTGCTAATGGTGAGCTTGCTAAAGAAGCAGGGGTGGAGATAACCAAAACTGCCGACGGGCAGGTTATATATACAGTGAAAGCCCCTCTCTCCCCACAAGGGGGATCTCTCCCCGGAGGGGCGAGAGGTAGCGTGGAGGCTAGTAGCGATGGGGTAAAATATTCGAATGCTCTTAACACAATCGAAACCCCCCGTGGGGGGCAATACCAGATCCGACTCCCTGACGGATCCAAAGTATGGCTTAACGCCGCTTCTAAATTGATTTATCCTGTTTCCTTTACGGGGCGTGGGCAGCGGGTAGTTGAACTTAGTGGCGAAGCCTACTTTGAAATAGCTAAAGTAGTACGTCTCTCTCCCTCTGGGAGAGATGGGCAAAGCCCAGAGAGGGTTCCTTTTGTAGTGAAATCCAAAAATCAGGAGGTTACTGTATTGGGTACGCACTTTAATGTGAACAGCTACGCTGATGAAGGTAATGTGAAGACCACGCTTCTTGAGGGTAGCGTAAAAGTTAACCAGGACATCTTGAAACCCGGCCAGCAATCTACCCTTGCCGATGGCAAGATAACCATAAAAGATGTCGACGTTTCCCTTGCCATAGCCTGGAAAAACGGCCTGTTTGCCTACAAAAATGCCCCACTGGAAACCGTAATGCAGCAAATTGCCCGCTGGTACGACGTAGACATTGAGTATACCAATCCACAAACCAAACTACAAACCTTTAGTGGAACCGTATCCAGATATGATAACGTGTCCAAAATATTAAAAGCCATTGAATACACCGGATCCGTTAAATTCAAAATGGAGGGACGGAAAATTATTGCCAACTAAATAACCGACTAATATTAACCAAAACCAACCAATCATGACCAGATATTTCCAAAAAGAATAGAGTTAATGTAGAAAAGCGGGTGGCTTTAGAAGAAAACCGCAAAGGTGGTGGAACACCTCTGCGGAAGATAGCTGAGTTAAACCCTTCCCAAACTGACTTTCATCAGCATGGGATAAATCAATGTGTAACCGACTTATTTATTAACTCAACTAACCCAAAAGTATGCATAATATTACTTTTAACCTAGGTATGCCGCATTTGTGGCTGCCGCCTAAACTGCTATTAATTATGAGGCTGATCATAATTATACTAACCACCTGCCTGATGCAGGTCAGTGCCGCTACCTTTGCGCAGAAACTAACCTATGCCAAGAACGGAGCGAGCCTGGAAGAAGTGTTTAAAGAAATCAGGAAACAAACAGGCTATAACGTATTTTATTCTAATAAAAAGATTGATGATACCAGAAAGATAGATGTGCATTTTAAGGACGCGGAATTGAAGGATGTGCTGGAGGTATGCGTAGAGAAGCAATCTTTAGAATATACGATAGATGATAAGAATATTTTTATAAAACCTAAAGACCCTACCTTTCTGGAACGCCTGGCTAATCGCTGGGCTAGCATTGACGCTAACGGTAGGGTTGTGGATTCGGAGAATCGGCCGCTTCCTGGCGCGAGCGTGAAGGTAAAGAAAACGGGAAAGGCTGTGAGTACGGATGAGAAGGGAAGGTTTTTTTTGAGAGGAGTGGAAGAGGGTGCTGTGCTGGTGGTGAGTTTTATCGGGTATTTGCCAAAGGAAGTGAGTGCTTCGGCGAATATGGGGAGTGTGGTGCTGGAGCAGAGTTTGTCTAAGCTGGATGAAGTTCAGGTGATAGCTTATGGTACAACCACGCAGCGGCTTTCTACAGGTAATGTGACCACGATTAAGGCAGATGTGATTGAGAAGCAGCCAGTGAATAATCCGCTGTTGGCTTTGCAGGGGCGAGTACCAGGATTGTTTATTGAACAGGCGACCGGATTTGCGGGGACGGGAGTTAAGGTAAGGATACAAGGGCAGAATAGTATGAATTATGGGAGTGATCCATTGTATGTTATTGATGGTGTTCCTTATGCTTCTCAGTTATTGCCAGGAGGTAATCCAATTATGGATGGGTCTGTAAATCCAAACATGAGTGCTGGTAGTCCATTAAGCTTCATTAACCCTTCGGATATTGAAAGTATAGACGTATTAAAAGATGCTGATGCTACAGCTATTTATGGTTCTCGTGCTGCTAATGGAGCGATATTGATTACTACTAAAAAAGGAAAAGCGGGAGATACTAGAGTGAATTTGAATCTTCAATCTGGTTGGGCTAAGGTTCCCCGTAAACTGGATCTAATGAATTCTCAGCAATATCTGGAAATGAGAAGGGAAGCTTTCAAAAATGATGGTATCGCCGCTCCTGATTCAGGTCCCTATGTGGATAGTGACCTGAATGGCAATTGGGATACCTCTCGTTATACCGATTGGCAGAAAGAATTGATTGGAGGAACGGCTGCCTATCAGGATTTGAATGCTTCCGTGTCCGGTGGAAATGAACGGACTAACTTTTTAGTGGGAGCAGGCCATCATAGGGAAACGACTGTTTTTCCTGGTAAGTATGCGGATAGTAAGACCTCCGTACATTTCAATCTCAATAATACCTCCGTTAACCAGAAATTTAAGATTGGATTTTCAGGAAGTTATTTACTTGATGACAATAAATTGCCTAATCAAGATCTGACAGGTATTGCAATGCAGCTAGCTCCTGTAGCTCCAGCTTTATTTAAAGCTGATGGCAGTATCAACTGGGCTCCGGATGTTTCGGGAAATACAACCTTTATAAATAATCCGATTGGTTTTATGTTCAATAGTTTTCTAAATAATACATCGAATTTGATGACTAATATGACCCTGAGCTACCAACTTTTACCTGGATTGGAAGTCAAGAGTGTTTTTGGTTACAATAACTTAAAGTCGAATATAATCAATAAGAATCTGCTTCAGTCTCAACCACCTGAATTGCTTCCTTATATCAAAAGGGTAAGTTATTTTATAAATCAAAATATCAATTCCTGGTCTATTGAGCCACAAATAACCTATAATCGTAGTATAAGCAAAGGCCGACTGGAAATGCTTTTTGGTACTACAATTTCTAAGAATGCCAGTTTAGGCTCGGTAATTTATGCATCTGGTTTTAGTAATGATTTGGTGATGGATGATATTCTTTCTGCAACAAGTTTAAGTGCCATTTCATCAGTTAATTCCATTTATAAATACAATGCAGCATTTGGTCGGATCAATTATAACTGGGAAGATAAATATATTTTGAACATTACTGGCAGGAGGGACGGAAGTTCAAGGTTTGGACCTAAAAGTCAGTTCCATAATTTTGGAGCTCTAGGGGGCGTCTGGATCTTTTCTAATGAACCTCTGATTAAAGAACAATTAGGTTTGCTGAGTTTTGGGAAGCTTAGAGTTAGTTATGGCTCCACAGGCAGCGATCAAATCGGGGACTATAGATTCTTAAGTCTGTATGATCCACTTCCGCAAAGTATCGCTTATCAGGGAGTGGTGGCTTATCAGCCTAACCGTTTGACTAACCCCTATCTGGAGTGGGAAGAGACCAGGAAGTTACAATTTGGACTGGACCTGGGATTTCTCAAAGACAGAATACTACTTAATACAAATTATTATAGAAACCGTTCCTCTAATCAACTAAGTAGCTATACTCTTCCAGTAACTACAGGATTTTTGTTTATAGACCAGAATAAAACGGATAAAGTAGAAAATTCAGGATGGGAGTTTGCTATCACAAGTACGAATTGTCAAAATAAGAATTTTAAATGGACAAGCGGTATCAATTTTACGATACCTAAAACTTTGTTAACTGCTACCAATGATACTCGTTTTCCTTTTAAGCCCATTACTGGAGATCCATTAACGGCGGTACGTTTATATCATTTCTTAGGTGTGGATCCAGCAACAGGAATATATCAATTTGAAGATCGTAATGGAAATCCTACGTCTAGTCCTGATCGTAATTCAGATGCAATGGTTATGATTGATACTGCGCCTAAATTTTATGGTGGGTTCCAAAATTCTCTTTCCTATAAAGGTTTTGAACTAGACTTTCTGTTTTCTTTTGTAAAACAGATTGCCAGAAATCAAGGATTTGGATTTAACCTGCCAGGTTATGCTTATGGTCAAGGAAATCAATTGTCATCTTTGTTGGATCGGTGGCAGAAACCCGGTGATATTTCGAGTATACAGAGATTTTCAACGAACAGTTATGGTATATTATCACAAGCTTTGAATAACGTATATGACAGCGATGCGGCCTGGACAGATGCGTCTTATATCCGTCTAAAGAATGTTTCGCTTTCCTGGCAACTGCCTCAGGTTTGGAGTAAACGTGCACATTTACAGACCTGCAGTTTATTTGCTCAGGGACAGAATTTATGGACTTTTACCAGTTACAATGGTTTAGATCCAGAAACAAAAAGTTCATCAACGCTTCCTCCCTTAAGGGTAATTACCATCGGTTTAAAAGCCGCTCTATAAATGTTTTTCAATCTAAAAAATAACAAAATGAAATGTATAATAATCTCCGGTTTGACTTTAGTACTTTCAGCTTGTATACTTTCGAGCTGTAGAAAACTCGTTGAGGTAGACGGCCCGACAACTAGTGTCAGTTCTAAAAATGTTTATAACAATGACGCAACAGCGATAGGTGCGATCACCTCTTTGTATGTGAATTTGAGTAATGGGGGCTCTGTAAATCAAACAGAACTCAGTGGATTATCTGGTGTTGCCGGGGTATCCGCAGATGAACTGAATTATTATGCAGGTGCAGGAGACCAAACATTGGCAGTATATTATCAAAATGCACTTTCCTCATTAAACGTCGGCAATGATTTTTGGGGCACTGTTTATCAAAGACTGTATGTGGTGAATGCTGCCTTGGAAGGATTGGAATCTTCTTCTAGGATAACACCAGTAGTTAAACAACATTTAATTGGTGAAGCCTATTTTATGCGGGCTTTCTATTATTTCTATTTGGTGAACTTATATGGTGACGTGCCCCTTGTGTTGAGCACAGATTATACAGTCAATGCTGTAATTAAACGAACTCCAAAAAGCTTGGTTTACGGTCAAATTGTTACGGACTTAATGGTGGCGCAGAGCTTGTTAGGTAGTGGATATTTGAAGGGAGATGGGATAACTGAGTATTCCCCAGGATCGGAAGAACGGGTCAGGCCTAACAAATGGGCTGCAACTGCAATGCTGGCCAGAACTTATTTTTTTATGGGGAGATGGACAGATGCTGAAGCAGCAGCTACGTTGGTGTTGTCAAATCATTTATCTTTTCAGTTGGAATCCTTGGAAAACGTATTCCTAAAAAATAACCCTGAAGCACTTTGGCAATTACAACCTACTAAAGTAGGGTTTAATACCCAAGAAGCACAATGGTTCGTCATACCAATTGAAGGGCCGGGTGCTAGCAATCCAGTTTATTTGAGTAACGATCTGCTTGATGATTTTGAAACAGGTGATCGACGTAAGGACAGTTGGATAGGTAGTGTAAATGCAAATGGCACTGTCTATTATTATCCATACAAATACAAAGTGAAACGATCTTCTATAGCGGATGCTCCGGTTACGGAATATAGTACGGTAATTCGTTTGGCTGAATTATATTTGATTCGAGCTGAATCCAGGGCAGAACTAGGTAAGCTATCTGATGCGATTTCGGATGTAGATCAAATCAGGAAGAGAGCAGGATTATCTTTGATTAGGGATATCAATCCGAATATCAATCGAGAAGACCTAGTTAGGCTTATTCAAAAAGAACAACGAATCGAGCTTTTTACAGAATGGGGGCACCGATGGTTAGACTTAAAACGGACAGGCAAAGTTGACGAAGTAATGGCCAAAGTTACACCTAAGAAAAGTAATGGAGGAATCTGGAAGAGCTACCAGCAGTATTATCCGATTTCGTCTTTCGAATTACAGAGTAACCCCAGTTTAACCCAAATTGTTGGGTATTAACATTAATAATATGAGATTTTTTTTAACGATGATTTTGTTTTTCTGTGCAAACAAACTGTTCGCGCAGAAACAAGTTATAGATTCCATAGCTTATAAGCAGTGGGCCAAACCGGAAATACCAACAATTTGCAAGAATGGAGAGTATTTGTTTACAATAAAAGATGTACCAGTTGGCAGTAAGATTTTGATTGTTCAATCTAAAAATGGTAAGTGGAAAAGGGAATTTAAAGGAGGAATGAAAGATGGGTCAACACCGGCTTTGAGCGATAAATACTTCTTCTTTATCAACAAGAACGATAGCTTAGGTATGCTTACGCTCGGAACAAGTCAAATTAAATATCTTCCAAAGATTGCCAGGTGTCGTCTTCTTGAAATAAAAGATCGTCAATACATGGCGTATTTATCTAAATATAATTATAAAGCGTTGGTAGTTATGGACTTAAATTCTGGGAAGGAGCGATCTTTTACTGATGTAGGGAGCTGGGATTTTGATAAGGATGTATTGGTTTTATACAAGCCTGTTAACAGGTATGATAAGAAGCAATCGATAAATCTTGCGGATATTACGACTGGAAGAATGTCAAAAATATGGGAAGGGTACAAACCAGAAAATTTAATCCTGGATGTTAAGCATAGACAATTGGCGTTCAAGTCAGGGGATTCGGTTTGGTACTATAAATTTAACACCGCTAATGCTGTTTGTGTCTCTAATAAAAATTCTTTAGGTATCGAGGCTGAGCTTAGCTTGGGTTATCTGGAATCCTTTAGTAAGGATGGGAAGTTTATATTTACCTCATTGATTGGAAAAAGGGAATCTATTAAACCTGAAAATGGAGTTGTAGAAATCTGGAGCTATACAGATGTACAATTGCAAACTGAACAGGAAAAAACTTCTACTGATCAAAAATATCTTGCGGTAATTGATATAGAGAATCATCGTTTGATACATCTACAGAAGCAACAAAGAGAATGGTTTCAATTTTCAAAATCTGAAGATGATATAGCTACTGTAGGATTGGTGGAGAATTTTGTGATAGGTGCTCCTTGGAATGCTGCTTATAAACCAACCAATTGGGATTTGGTCAGCTTAAAAAATGGCAATAGAAAGCATTTAAGTTTTCTGGATAATTTGAATGCTAGACTCTCTCCTTTCGGGAAATATATTGTTTATTTTGATGGGAAACAGCAAGCTTATTTCAGTTATGAGATTACAACAGAGAAAATACGAAACTTAACTAAAGGAATCAATGTTACGTGGGCAAATATAAATAGAGATGATGCTCCTGGAGCTTTATTTTATAGCCGAGGACTAGCTGCCTGGTTGAAAGATGACGAAGCCGTCTTGGTTTATGATCGATATGATATTTGGATACTTGATCCATTGAATAGGAAAAAGCCAATAAACCTGACGAATGGTTATGGAATGGAAAATAGGATTGTGTTTGATCTCACATTCGACGCGGATGTCAGCAAAGACTCCAGATTGTATTTGACTGCTTTTAATACGGAAAATAAAAACAACGGCTTTTATCTCAAACAATTGAATAAAGCTGGAGATCCAGAGCTTTTATATATGGGACCTTATTTGTTTCAAACAAATGGTACTTCCGATCCAGATGTTTATGATTCTGCACTGGGGAAGGCAAGGAATACAAAGGTGTATATTGTTAAGCGAATGAACGCAACTGATGCTCCAAATTATTTTAGTACAAGGGATTTTAAAACTTTTACTAGATTGACTGATTTACAGCCTCAGAAGGAGTATAATTGGTATACTACAGAACTACATACTTGGAACTCGCTTGATGGGAGGAAACTACAGGGGGTTCTCTATAAACCGGAAGACTTTGATCCTAATAGAAAGTACCCAATTATATTTCACTATTACGAACGTAAATCAGACGAATTGAATTCATTTATTACCCCAGAACCACTGTGCAGTTCCTGTATGATTGATATTCCAACTTATGTAAGTCATGGATACTTGGTGTTTATTCCAGATATATATTATAAAATAGGGGATCCAATGCAGGGTACTTATGACGCGGTAGTTTCCGCTGCTAACTATGTTTCTACATTGCCCTTTGTTAACGTAAAGAAGATCGGACTTCAGGGATGTAGCTTCGGAGGACTTCAAACAAATTATCTTGTGACTCATACAGATAAATTTACAGCAGCGGTTTCCACCTCTGGATTATCAAATATGGTTAGTGCGTATGGTGATATTTATCCAGATGGGGGCGAAAGTATGGAAATGTTTTTTGAAACGGGTCAACTCCGTATGGGCAAATCTTTTTGGGAGATTCCTGATTGCTACATTAAAAATTCGCCAATTTTTAACCTTCATATGGTGAAAACACCTATTCTAATCATGCACACAAAAAAAGATGGAAGCGCAGCAAGCTATAAAGACGCGCAACAATTTTTTACAGGGTTAAGGCGAATGGGAAAGAGAGCCTGGATGTTGGTGTATTCAGATGGAAATCATGGAGTTTGGAAAAAGGAGGAGGTAAATGATTTTAGTATGCGAATGATGCAGTTTTTTGATTACTATTTAAAAGATAAGCCGGCTCCACTCTGGATGATTGACGGTGTTCCAGTTGAAAACAGAAGTTGGAAAGTTGGGCTTGAATTAGATACACAAGGAAGAACTCCCGGCTCAGGAATACTGACACTCTCAGAGCAAGCTAAAGTAGACAGCTTAATGACAAGAAAACCTATAACAATTACACTGAAGTAAGTAAAACGAAAAGCAAGAAAAACTAATAATAAACATATGAAAAGAATAGTATTAGGTTTGGCTTTATTAAGCCTTACAAGCCTAGGCTTTGCTCAAAAAAAGACTGATTATGCAACGGTACCTTCCTTGGTAAAAGAAGCCAAAGAAAAGGGGAATGCCAAGTTCGCTGATTCCCTGGCACAAGATTATATCAATAATTATCTGTTTAAATTGAAGGAAGAACAACTGGTGAAGAAAGACAATTTGTCGTTTATCAGTGAAAACATGAATACTACAGATAGTAGGGGATTTAAACTTTTTTTCAAACAACGGAGTAAAATAAACTCAGTTTTAGGGCCTGATAAAGCTGAATATGCAATTAGGTACGCAATAGCTAAGCAGTTTATTCCTAAAGAAACCAGAGAAAATTCAGCAGTAATAAATTGGGAGAAATTGGAATATACGGTTACCACAAAATTTGGTGCTTTAGGGCAAGAAGTGGTATACGGAAGCAAAATGCAGTATTATTTTAATGCTAAGGACTGGAACAATTATGGTAAATACTATATGCTTTATTTTGAAAAGGCACTAAAGAGACCAGAATATTATGTTAATAACCTAACCTGGCCACTATTTGAAAACGTAAATGATCCTAAAGTATTAAAATTTGCCTGTGATGTGGTGATGAAGTACGCAATGGATGAATGGTATCAAAATGATCCCGAGGCACATGATACTTATGCAAATCTGTTGTATAAAACAGGAAAGACGGCCCAAGCAATTAAATGGGAGGAGAAAGCTGTTCAAATGAAAAAGGGACAACCTGATGAAAAGGTATATACAGATGCTTTAGATAAAATGAAAAAGGGTTTGCCTACCTGGAGCACGTCAACTAATAATAATAACTAATCTATCATAATCATGAAGATGACATTCTTATCCATCATGATACTCCTATCAGTATTGATTTTAGTATCCTGCAAAAAACAAGAAATTAAAACGACTCCATTGGCGAGTATTCAAATCACCAATGCTGTAACCGGTGGAAGCACTCTCCAGTTTGGAACGAACACAGCGATTATTCCAAATAATGCCTATTCAACTTATGATATTTTAACGGGAAATCAGGTGTTGAAATTATCATCAACCGTTGCACCCAATTCGGTGTATTATAACCAGACGAAGGATTTTGTAAACGGAGGGGTGTACTCGCTGTTTTTAACAGGAACTCCTGTTGCTGTAGAATCTGTGTTAATCAAAGAAGAGAATATTCCTTCACACATGAACAATGTATTTGGTGCAAGAGTGATTAACCTGGTTACCGGTGGTGTTCCCATAAGTGTAAACTTACAAGGAAGCGCTAATGGTTCATTTATAAGTGGCCTAGTTTACAAAGCGATTTCGACTTTCAGAGATGTTTCTGCATTGGATTCAGAAGGGGATAAGATCTTTGAATTCAGAAATGCCGCTACGGGCGATCTGATTACTTCGTTTACTATACCCAGTTATGACCTGCCAAGGTTCAGGAATATTACCCTTGCGTTTTCCGGAGGTGTGGGTACTGAGACCGTAATCAGAACTAATCATTATTGATATTAAAATAGTGAACTATGAATCTTAAAACAAGAATTGTGATTATAGATGTGATTTCAGCGCTGTTTATCCTGCTATTTGTCTATGCTGCTTTAACTAAAGTGACCGATTATCAAAAATTCAGAATTGAACTGGGCAAATCTCCTTTGTTAAACAGTTATGCTAGGATCATTGCTGTCGTAGTACCTGGAATAGAACTGCTGATTTCTCTACTAATAGCCATTAAACGATTTCAGTATTATGCTATGTACCTTGCATTTAGTTTGATGGCTGTTTTTTCGGCCTATATCTTAGCCATTTTAAAATTCAGCCCCTATGTCCCATGTTCTTGTGGGGGCATTTTACAAAACATGAACTGGACCCAGCATTTGATCTTCAATCTAGGATTTCTATTGCTGGCTGCTGCAGCTATTTTATTTTATCCTAAAAAGACCAAAGTGCTTACTCTAGAATAAGAAGGCAGGTCTGCATCCTTGAAATTGCAGGCAATTAACTTAATAACAAAAGAATGAAATTCAGAAATTTATTAATGACAGCTGCTTTTCTGTTAGCTGTTACTTCAACCTTTGCCATTAAAGCAAATGGAAAGCTGGTCTATTATTTTTCTTATAAGATTGGGGATAAATGCTATGTTGCCAATAGTCAGTTAAGTCCATCATCAGATTGTAGCCAATCATATACGGGCACCCAATGTACATATATAGGACGGCCTGCCTATGTTTACGACATTACTGGATTCCCTCCTCCAACATGTACAATTCCTTTAAGACGGCCTTAATTATTTCAATTTGCCTGGGTTATTTATAACCCAGGCTATATACCTTTTTTCATGATGTTTAAGAGAATTTTATTGCTGTTAATATGCCTTTTGGGTAGTGTTTTGACGGTCATTTTATTGTGCTTCTTTTCGAATAGTTTTAGGCAGAATAAAAATAATTTTATCCGTTTGCTGCCTCCTTCTAAAGTGACGCCAGGTAATATTTTAGATTTTAAGACTGGCGGCTGGAATTATGCAGGTTATAGCGGGGATTCCATTTATATAGGGAATTTGTATGCACCCGACAGGCTGGTTAGGATTGACTCTGATTTAAAAGATACCCTGGCCGTGAAGCTGGGTCTTCCAGATCGTACCAAATTAACTAAAGGCTATTTTAATTTGGTGGATGTTGCTTCAGTATATACCCTGGATGGAAATCAGCCCTTACTGCTTGCAGGAAATATTTTGGACAGAATTCTTAAACCAGCTTCTAAACCACCTTATTTTACCCAGGCTATTCATACAGGAGGTAATTCCTTTGTTTTAAGGGTTGTGCAAGCTGGTCAAAACAAGTTGGTTACTTACAGGACAGATTCGGCAGGATTCATTATGCCTGCAAACCTTTTGGAAAAACAGGTGGATGGGATTTTCTGTACAGACGGAAACCTGGTTAAAATTCCAAATTCTAATAAGATCATTTATGTGTATTACTACCGGAACCAGTTTATCTGCGCAGATAACAACCTGAACTTATTATACAAAGGAAAAACCATTGATACGGTTTCCCATGCCCATATTAAAGTAGATTATATCAAATCAACTAATGAAACAACGATTTCCTCGCCACCGCTGTATGTAAACAAGCAAAGTTCGGCGAATGAAAAATATTTGTTTATCCATTCGGCATTGATAGCAGATAATGAAGTCGCGGAATCCTTAGAGAAGGTATCGGTAATTGATGTCTATGCCGTGAAAGACGGAAAATACCAGTTCAGTTTTTACCTGCCTGATTTCAATGGAAAGAAACTAACGGACTTTAGGGTTTACGGACAATCGCTCTATGCTCTTTACGATCACTACTTGTATAAATACCAATTGAATTTTTAGAACGAATCACATATGAAATATAAAATATTAACTCTGATGCTCTTTTTAATGGTAGGGTATACTGCGGTAGCACAACAGGTGCTGCCGCTTTACCCGGATACTATTCCTGGAAGTACGGTCAAACTATCCAAAGAAGAAGAGCCAACTTTGACCCTATATCTGCCCATTAAAGAAAAAGCTACAGGAACAGCTGTCCTGGTCATCCCGGGAGGAGCATATGGTTTCCTGGCTTTTGAAGAAGAAGGAATTGCTATAGGCAAAGCCTTCGCTGAAAAAGGAATTGCAGCTTTTGTGCTTAAATATCGGTTGCCAAAAAGGGAAACCATGAAGGATAAAAGCTTCGGACCACTAATGGATGCGCAGCAAGCTATGAAAGTGATCCGGTCTAATGCGGTAAACTGGAACCTCAATCCTGCAAGGGTAGGTGTAATTGGGTATAGTGCAGGAGGGCATTTGGCTTCCACATTGGGTACTCATTTTTCCAAGAGCTATATCCCCAATAAAGAGAACCTCAGCCTTCGGCCAGACTTTATGATCCTGGTTTATCCGGTGATCAGCATGAGTGATCAGCTCACCCATATGGGTTCCAAGATTAATTTATTGGGCATGGAGCCATCGAAAGAAAAAGTGGATCTGTTTTCTAATGAACTTCAGGTAACTAAGGAAACTCCTCCAACGTATTTGACCCATTGCGGTGATGACAGTATCGTAGATGTAAATAACAGCATTGTGTTTTATCAGGCTTTGCAGAAGAATGGGGTAGATGCGGAATTGCATTTGTTTCCGAAAGGGAATCATGGGTTTACGCAAAGGTTGGCTGTAAGTGAGTGGATGGATCCGATGCTGGGGTTTATGAAGAGGGAGGGGTTTTGAAATGAAAAACCATCCTTTTAAGATCTGTATAGTTCTAATGCTGCTGTTTAGACTTCCGGCGGTTGCCCAAAATAAAACGATAGATAAAATTATCGCTGTGGTTGGAAATGAAATTGTATTGCTGTCTGATTTAAACATGCGGCAAGTACAATACATTAGTGCTGGCACCGCTCAAAATCAGGTTAGCCCATGTTATATTCTGCAGCAGATTCTTGTTCAAAAGCTATTGAAACAACAAGCCATGATAGATTCTATTATGGTTGATGACAATCAGGTTGATCAGGAAATCGACAGAAGAATTCGCGCCAGCATTCAAAGGGCCGGAGGAGAAGAAAGATTAGAACAGTTTTTGAATAAATCTATATTACAGTACAAGGATGAAATCCGCCCTGAGATCAAAGATTTATTGATTGCTGATAAAATGCAGGGTAAAATCACTGAAAATGTTAGTATAACACCCAGGGAAGTAGAACAATATTTTAAATCCTACAAGAAAGATAGTTTGCCGGACATTGGAACAGAATACGAAATTGGGGAGATTGTACTTCATCCGGAGTTAAGCAAATTGGAAAAACAGAAGTATTTTGATAAACTGGATGCCATAAGATTGAGGGTAAAGAGTGGTGAGGGCTTTGGGTTTCTGGCAAAAACCTATTCTGAAGATCCTGGATCGGCTGCGGAAGGTGGAGATCTTGGGTTCTTTGATCGGGGAACCATGGTCAAAGAGTTTACCGCGATGGCGTTTAAGCTTAAAGCAGGAGAAGTCTCTCCGGTTTTCGAGACGGAAAATGGCTTTCATATTTTACAGGTATTAGAGCGCAGAGGAGAGCAGGTTCATGCCAGGCATATTTTGATCATTCCCAAAACAACTGCTTTAAGTCTGGAGCGGCTTAAAAACCATGCGGATACGATTTATGCGGATCTAACAGCTAAGAAACTGAGTTTTTCAGATGCAGCGGCCAGGTATTCTGATAATAAACAGAGTAAATATAACGGTGGGATGTTGCTGTATGCCGATGAGGTAACGACAAGAACCATTTCAATTCCGGCTGAAAAGTTAGATCCAAAGATCTTTTTGGTGGTAGATACCATGAAGGCTCCTGAGATTTCAAAGCCCGTATTTTTCTCTGGTGCAGATGGAAAAGATGGTTATAAGATACTTTTTCTGAAATCGAAGGTAGCCCCGCACAAGGGGAATCTTAATCAGGACTATGTTAAGTTTAAGGAAAGGGCACAGGAATTAAAAGTGAATAAAGCTTTGAGTGAATGGTTTGAGAAGCGTAGGGGAAGTACCTTTATCAAAATTGATGCTGATTATCTAGGATGTAAAGAGCTGGAAATTTGGAGAAAGAAGGTTAAAGATTAATCACCTAAATACAATGCCTCCTAGCCCCTGTCTTTTTTAATGGTTTAGATGGCGGGGGCGCAAGAAGAGGTTGGTTTGATTCTAATGACGAACGGGCGATAATTAATGAATTATAAAATGAATATTATGAAAGTTAGAATTATACTGCTTATGGCTACTGCCTTGTCAATTTTTTGGTTAAATGACACAAAAGCACAGCAACAATATCACATGCAACCAGTGCCCATTCAAAGCCGCTGGGCAAAGGAGGTTTCTCCTACTAATGCACTTAAGGAATATCCTCGTCCGGCTATGGTACGTTCGGGTTGGACGAACTTAAATGGGCTTTGGGATTATACCGTTACACCAAAGGATCAGGAGACGAAGGTCCTTGCTGAAGGTAAGATCTTGGTGCCTTATCCGATTGAATCTGCATTGTCGGGAGTAAAACGGGCATTGCTTCCTTTGGAGCAATTGACCTATAAGCGTGGTTTTTCTAAACCAACGCTTCGCTCAGGGGAAAAGGTGTTGCTGCATTTTGGTGCGGTAGATTGGAAATCTTCAATATTTGTGAATGGTAAACCCGTTGGGGAACATAACGGTGGGTATACGGAGTTTTCTATGGATATTACCGATGCGTTAGTTAGTGGTGATAATTCTTTAGTGGTAAAGGTGTTGGATCCGACGGATCAGGGTGTAGGTCCGCATGGAAAGCAGGTGTTGAACCCTGCTAATATTTATTATACACCAACCTCGGGAATCTGGCAGACGGTGTGGATGGAAGTTGTGCCGGCGGTGTATATTGAGGGGTTAATGATGACGCCGGATATTGATAAGGGGGTGTTGAATTTAGTGGTTAACCTCCCTGTGCAGACAGGAATCTCTCCAGAGTATAGTGTAGAGGTAGAATACTTTACCCCTTCCGTCATCTCGACAGAGCCTAGCGACGAGAGATCTGTAAGCAAAAAACAGGTTTCTCAGTCGTTCCTCCTTCGAAATGACGGCGTTGGGGCTAATAACATAGCGCTTAAAATACCGAATGCTAAGCTATGGTCACCAGCATCGCCGTTTTTGTACGACCTCATTGTGAGGTTAAAAAAGGGTGGGAAGGTTGTAGATGAGGTTAAAAGTTATTTCGGGATGCGGAAGATTAGTATAGGGAAAGATGAAAAGGGAATTGACCGGATTTTTTTAAACAATAAGCCTTATTATAATTTGGGTACACTTGACCAAGGTTTCTGGCCCGATGGGTTATATACTGCGCCAACGGATGAAGCGCTGGCTTTTGATATTAAAGCGATAAAAGCCATGGGTTTCAATACCATTCGTAAACACATTAAAGTGGAGCCTGCCCGCTGGTATTACCATGCGGATAAAATAGGGATGCTGGTTTGGCAGGACATGGTGAATCCCAATCAGGGATTGCCGGAAGGTGCGAAGGAAGCTTTTGAAGCCCAGGCAAAGGAAACCATCGCCCAATTACACAATTATCCGTCTATTGTGACCTGGGTGTTGTTCAATGAGAAATGGGGACAATATGACCAACAGCGTTTAACAGAATGGATTAAAACTACAGATCCTTCCAGGATTGTGAATGGACATTCTGGCGAATTGCTTTATGTAAACAACGAGCTGCGGAGTCCTTCGCCCAATGCTTATGTATCGGCTGATATGACCGATGTGCATGCTTATCCTGATCCGATGATGCCGGTCCGCCAGGAAGGAAAAGCACTGGTTTGTGGCGAATTTGGTGGTATTGGCGTTTTTATACCTGAACACCAGTGGTTAACAGGATCTGCCTGGGGATATGTTCAGGAGAAAGCCGTTGGCTTGATGGCAAAATACAAAGGCATGAATGAGCAATTGGAGTCGTTTGAAAAACAGGGGTTATCGGGATCTATTTACACCCAGCCTTTTGATGTGGAAGGGGAGCAGAATGGACTGATGACTTATGACAGGGAAGTGGTCAAAATTCCTTTTGCGGAATTGCGCAAGATTCATGCTGGTTTGAACCCGGATTTACAGATCTCTCGTCGCTACGCTTCCCTCGAGATGACGGGTGACTATGGGGTGACTGCTGAGGATGCAGATTTAAGGGAACCTGTGGTCATATACAAAGAGCTGCATGATCAATACCTTGCTGGTAAACGTGATGCCGGGTTTTTGAAGAAAATGGCAATGATGGCCATACAGGCGGGAGATAAGGCTGGCGTAAGCTTGGCTGGTTCGGCTTATATTGCTGGTCTAAAAATGCCGCTGAAGAATGAAGATATCAATGGTGTGATCCAGTTTACAAGCAGCACGAAAGATCCTGGGTTCAGTTTTATGAATGCCAATGCGGAAGCATTTAAAAAGGTAATGGGTGATCGTAAATACACCATCGCCATAGCGAATATGATCAATAAGGGTGAAATAGAGCCTCTGATGAATGTTGCTGGAAATACAGACTGGGCAGCCATTGAGGCTGCGGTTAAACCATTCGGCCTTCCTGGTGAAGAAATCTTTTTACGTGCCAAGACGGTTGATCTTTATTACAAACAAGACTGGAAGAATTATGTTCCTGCGGCATCGGCATACCTGGCGAAGTTTGGCGCTAATGTTAAAGAAAATGAAAAGCAGATGTTCCAGGCGGCTATTGATCAACATAAGTAATATGAACAGCATCACCATCGGACAAAAAATCAGACAGCTGCGGTTAAGGGAAAGAAAAAACCAGGGCTACTGTGCTAAAATATTGGGACTTTCAACGCCTGCTTTTTCCAAGATTGAGGCTGGCATTACTGACATCAATATCGCGAGGCTGGTACAAATCTCTGAATTGTTTGGTGTAACGCCTGCGAGCTTTTTTGACAGTAGTGAAGAGACGGGATCGGAGTTAAACCGGCAGAGGGAACTGGTGAATGAACTTCAGGCAAAATTGATCAATTGCCTGGAAGGGAAGATGTGTGGTAAAGAAAAATGATCGTACAAATTTAGACAACTTATGAAAGAAAATTTTATTCCGGAAAGCAAGGTTATGGCTTTTGTGGAGCATGTGAAAGGAAAATCCTTTGTGATCGCTGATGTTGCAGTGGCATTAGGAATAGATGAAGAAGAGGCAGTGAGTATATTGATTTACTTGTTGGAGAATAAGCTGCTGGAGGTGACTTGTACCTGGGTGCCTAAGGGGGTGAAAATATAATTTCTGATCGCGCTGAACCTTCCAGGTTCTGAGGCTTGATCAGTAAATCATATTTTCTTGGGTGCAGACCGGAGAGGGTGCACTCCTCTCTGCCCTGTGGGCATCTCTCCTCGGGGAGGAGAGAGATAGCGATGGTGTTAACGAGTGTGCTAGGTAAGGCGCCATATTGTCCCCATTGAGGGGGTTGGGGGTGGATAGCGTGATGACTAGCTTATATAACGGATAAATAAGGATACGATGTTACAGGAAACAGGTATTTACAAAATAGTGGGAAGTCTGTATCGTACAGATTATACACCACCGGATGTGCAACTTTTAAGAAAACTGCTGGTACTCATCGAAGAGGATTTTAGAAGAGAACGTGATGTGGAAGTCTATGCCCAGAGGATGGGTTTCAACATCACCTATCTGAACAAACTAACCAAGGCCTATCTCATGGAGACGGTATACGAAGTAATTCAGACAAGATTACTCCAGGAGGCTTCTTTCATGCTGAAGGATACCATTCTCTCTGTAAAACAAATTTCATATGAACTGGGGTACTGCGACCCATCGTATTTCTGTAAGTGGTTTAAGCAACGGGTCGGGGTGACGCCTAAGATGTTTCGTTCCTCCTTTAAGTGACGCTCTTTCCACAAAAATTGTTGCCGCTTACCAGCGGTTTTTTAACCAATTGCTCAATCAAATTTTTGCCAATAATTATTATAAATCTAACCAAATAAAAATTTTATGATCAAAACTAGTGACCTGGTCCAGTATTTCTGGACTCATTCTAACCTCATCACCAGCAAAGAAGGTGTTGAGGCTGCGCTTCATGGTGACAAACTTATCGAGGTGAGTGTAATGCTCCGCAACCATGAAGAAAATGAAGTTCGGCTTCAGCTGAGAAGTGCTTTTAATTCGCCTCTTAGATTCATTGAAGCTTTCAACTTGCAGTATCCGGAGGACATTAAGAAAATTAGTATTGAAAACCTGATGATATTGTATAAAAACGGAAAGGCGGAACTCAGTGTAACGGAGTTCTAATAAACAACAAAATATAACTAGACCTATCCATAAAAAACTAAACTTATTAAATTTATGTCTCTTTTTACCAATAAGGAACTGATGCGTATCGTTCCTATGCCTAAAACGGCATTTCAAAGATTAATCGATTATCTAAAAGACATTAAACCCCTGCATCCAGATCTGGAACCTTATTTGCCTGGTCACTCATGATATACACCTGCAGGGCGATGTGATTGATAAAGCTTATTTTATTGTAAGTGGTTTTATAATGGCCTATTATCTTGATGAGGCCGGAAATGAGCATGTATTGAAAATTTACCGTGCGGGCGAAATTGTGGCTGGGAGTAGTTTTATGAATGCACGGCCCTCCAGGTATTATTTGAAGATCTACAGAGATACGCTGGTGATGGAAGTTACGCATGCACAAATGCAAATTGGTTACCAGACCATTCCGGATATGGAGGAACTTGCTCGCTTAACTGTCGCGGGTTTTGAGAACAAGGAAGTACTGCGTGATGAAATGATCCGTAAAGGTGGAGAGGAGAGTGTGCTTCATTTTTATAGGGCAAATCCGGAGTTATTACCTCCCGGTAAAATCATTAAGGATCACCACATTGCCAGTTATCTTCATATGTCTGTGAATAATTTGCAGCATATCCGTACTTTTTTGATCAAAAAAGAGCTGTTGCCGAATAAAAAGTCGTGAAATTCCGCAAAATAGGGGAGTTGATATTGTTTTGGTTACCGATCTTTAGGTATACTAAATTAAACAACTCTTATATATGAAAACTACGCTACTCGGTTACCCAATTACATGTCGATTTAAAATTAACACTCGTGCTGTCTTTGGCCTGGTTAGCCCTGGCTTGGGTGTTGTCGGTTAGTTAATTTGCAGGTGCCAGTGGTTCTGGCATCTGCTTTTATTTCCTTGAATATTCGCCGCGGTGCACAGCGGGAGTAGAGTATATAATCATTCAATTTTTACATTAAAATTCATTAACATGAAAAAATCGTTTAAAGCGGCTTTAATGGTCGTGCTGTGTGCTGGCGGATTGACCGCGGCTTTTGCTTTTAACAAAGCAGCGTCTGTTCAAAAGGCGGGTTTGATTGCTTACTCGTACAATTTGAGTACTTCTACGGGGGCAAGGAATGCGGCTAACTGGACGCTGGTTTCGGGGTCTACGCCGAGTTGTGGTGCTGCGGGTTCGGTGCCTTGTAAGGTGATTTTTGATTCGTCGGTGTATCCTACGTTGCAGGATTACATCAGTGATCAGGGTTTTACGAGTGATGCTGAAGTGGCTTCGGGGCCTGGGGTTGTGAGTAAGCAATAGTTTTTTTGGAAAAATATGTTTTCTGATCGCGCTGAATCTTTTAGATTCTGAGGCTTGATCATGAAAACATATTTTTCTTGGGTGCAGACCGGTGAGGGTGCAGACCGGTGAGGGTGCAGACCGGTGAGGGTGCAGAGTTGGGCTTATAATTCTCCTCTCTGCCCTGTGGGCCTCTCTCCGTCATTCCATGACACCTCTCTTCACAGGTGGAGAAAGCGCAAGTGCGAAATGGCGATGGTGTTAACGAGTGTGCTAGGTAAGGCGCTATAAAGGTTATGCTCCCTGGAACCTCTCGCCCTTTTTTTCAAAGGGAGAACCGAGCCCTTCAGCGAGCTCAGCGAAGCTAAATCCCCCTTGTGGGGAGAGAGGGATTTAAATAAACAACAAAACACCATTTATAAAAAACATCAACTATGAACAAAACCATTGGAACAAAGGCCAGGTGAACTAATACACTATAAAGGTAAGGCGCCATATTATCCCCATTGAGGGGGCTGGGGGTGGAATCCTCCCCCTTAATCCCCCTCCAAAGTGGGATAGCGTGATGTCTAGCCTGCAAGATGTACAAAAAATTGTAGCCGCTTACCAGCGGTTTTTAAATCTTTATTGAAAGCAAAATATTGCTAATAATTCACATAATTCATAACCAACTATTAAAAACATAAACAAAATTTTATGATTAAAACTAGTGACCTGGTCCAGTACTTCTGGACGCATTCCAACCTCATTACCAGTAAAGAAGGTGTGGAAGCTTCGCTTCATGGTGACAAACTCATTGAGGTGAGTGTTACGCTTCGCAACCACGAGGAAAATGAGGTGCGGCTTCAGCTGAGAACTTCATTTTCCTCGCCTCAGAAGTTTATGGAAACTTTTGGGTTGAAATCGCTGGAGGATATCAGGTCTATTAGTATGGAGCATTTGCTGCTCTTGTATAAAAATGGGAAGGCTGAACTTAGGGTGATGGAATATCCTTTGTGATCTATTGTTTTTTTATTAATCCTCTTAATTATCGTTTCTTATGATTTTAAATTTTACGTTTTTCAAAGGTTTACTGTGCCTTTTAAATTCTACAGTATCTATTGGCTGCCTCAATGCTTTTTTTGTGTATAACGGGAAGGGGTTTGTATGTTAGTGGGGCGGGATATCTGGAATGAAGAGTTGGAGGGGCTTTTTACGTTTTTAGCTGAATTTCTGGAAATGCCGTATAGGGAGTTTAAGCCTCATGTTTCGAAGCAGTTGGCAGGGTGTTCTTGTGAAAAGCAGGAGGTAATCCATTGGGCTGGGGAGGTTTCTAGAAAATGTTGGTATGTGGCTAAGGGCATGGTGATGATTTATGTAAATGGTGTGGATGGTAAGGTGGTTCTTGGGTTTTTTAAGGCTGGGGAGATTGCTATTTTGCCCGATAGTTTTAAGAATGGGACGGTTTCTGTTACTGGGTTAATTGCTGTGGCGGAAACGGAGTTGCTGGAGATTTCTACTCGACAAATGCAACTGATTTATAAGCTTTTTCCGGAGAGCAGGGATTTGGAGGGGCGGATTATTTCTTATGCTACTTCTAATTTGGTGTTGAGGGGGGAGTTGCTGGAGATGGATGTGAGGAGTAGGGTTAAACGGTTTCATGAGATTTATCCGGAAACAATGGGGAAGAACAGGTCTGTGAAGTTGCTGGACAAGGATAAGGCGAATTTTTTGAATATTGGGGAGACGTATATTTGTAGGTTTTTGGGGGGAAAATATGATTTCTGATCGCGCTGAACCTTCTAGGTTCTGAGGCTTGATCATGAAATCATATTTTCTTGGGTGCAGACCGGGTATGGTGCAGAGGCTGATGAATTTTTTTGTGGGCTTATAATTTTACATGTATTTGATTAATCTGTCAGTTAACTCGGCAAGTGAGCGACTGGTTCTCCTTTCATATTTTCAGCAACTAGGAAGGCAATAAATTTTGAAAAAACACTGATGTCACCAGTGACACTGGCGGTTTCCAGGGATTTCATGTATTCATCCCTTTTTTCCACGGGTATCACAGTCCATGGATATCCACCTGAGGCGAGCATTGTATTCATTAAAAATCTACCTATTCTGCCATTTCCGTCCATGTAAGGATGGATGAAAACAAAAATGTAATGGCCGAGAACTGCCCTTACTGCGGGGTGTTGTTCCTTTTGCAAAAGCTCAAATAATTCAGGCATGGCATCACGCATAGCTTCCACACTCAGAGGTATATGCTTTGATGAACTGATATAGACCTGGTGGCTCCGATAGCCAGCCAGTTCAGAAGCTTTTAGTATTCCAGCTTGAACACTTGGATCAAAAAGTTCCCGATACCATTTCTGATGGTCTTTATCTGCTTGTAGTCCTGCGTTCTCTCCTTGAAGGATTTTTTCCAATGTTTTTTTTACTTCTTGAAAAGCCTGAAAATAGCCTCTTGCAGCCATAGCATCTTTTTGTTGGCTGTCTTCTTGGGAGCTATCTTTGTCCCATTCACCGCCGCTCACTTTAGCAATGAGTTCAGGAGTAACTTTGTAACGTTCGATGGAAAGTGAATGGTATGCATCTGTTAGATAAACTTCATCCACTATTTTAATATAAGCTTCCTGGTCACTCGGTACACCAGGTGCTCTTGGGAAATCTTTTATAATGACTTCACTCATTTGCTGCCACATCAGTCGTATGCGATTAACAAAGGGGGATCGCTCACGTGGGCTGATTTCTATTTGTACTTTTTCCTGAAAGGGGTCATCTTCTCTGATGTCATATCCCGCTTGTCTCATCGTATCAATAATTTGGTCGGCAATCCTGTTCCTTCCAATATTTCGGAACGCCCCGGCTAACCTCCCACTAATGGTAGAGTGACCATTGTCCAGTAAAATAGGTAATAATTCCGAGGCATCACTAATACTTGTCAAGGCTACACGACAATCCAATGGTTTTGCCCGGTATATCCCTTCGGTGCTATAGACCAATGCCGCCTGGAGGTTGTATACTTGGATGTTATTGATGGTAGTCATCAATTCCTTTGCAGGAAGTTCTGCCCGATAGTTGAACAGGGAGGTTTGGTGTGGTAAGGAAGTGGGGCTGTTATTTGCTTTGGGTGAGCGCAGATGCAGTTGTGTAGGCACTGTCCAATTGCCTGTATGTAGCATAAGCGACTGGTCGGCAGAAAGGCACCAGTCTTCTTTATACTTATGCCGAATAAATTTGGCACAGAAATCCCAATAACAACTGTACCAAGATGTCGTATCTCCAGGGGCTTCAGAAGGGTTGGATGAGATATACCAGCCTTTAGAGACTTCTTTTATAAAGCCATTTTTCAACAGAATCTCTCGTTGGGAACGGCTTGGGATTTCATCTGTATAGATTCCTGCAGATCCTTCTTCCTGAAGTTTTCTTAATGTTAATAATGCTTCTGCAAATTTTTCCTTTGGTGTTGCCATTGCCTTTTAATTTTGTTGTGTTGGAGTTTCTGATCGATCTTTAATACCTGCTACATTAACATCTCCAGCGTTTGAATCCTTTTTTTGTAGGCTCAATGCTAATAGATGCAATAACATTCTTCCAATCTTTTATTATTATATTAATTCTATTGCTTGTTGTTGTGCTATTTATATTGTTTGTTGTTGTTCTATTTCTATTGCTTGTTGATGTGTTATTTCTATTGTTTGTTGTTGTGTTATTTCTATTGTTTGTTGCAAATATATGGTTATTATCTCTTTATCTCTCTTTTTACATTTTCTGATTGAATAGGGGCTTCTATTCTTGATGCAGTCTTAACAAGAGATGTAACTATATTCGCTTGCGATTTAGCGGGCGTTTGGAACTGGAGTGATTTCGAAGGATTAAAAAATGGAATGCTCCGAGCCGGCTGGCCAGCTTCGCGGGCTAAGGCCTTTCGGAGCAATTCCATTTTTTTGGGTGCGAATCCATGTGTGGGTGGATATCCGTTGAGTTTGTTAAGTTTTATTTGGTTTGAGCCTTTGCGTAATGCAATGGCTTTTTTGTTTTTTGATCTTTTTTTATGGACTTATAATTTTACAAGTGTAAGGTGTTCAGTGGGTTGTAGTTTTGATTATATCAAATTATAACTATGAACAGATTAAATAAAAAGGGTGCTTGGATTGTTGAGGTACTGGCTTGTTTGCTTGTTTTTTTATGGGTTTATACTGCGGTTTCTAAACTGGCTAGTGCGGAGGAGTTTAGGGCTCAGTTGGCGAATCAGGTTTTTAAAAAGGGTTTTACGGAGGTGCTGTTTTTCTTGTTGCCTACGGTGGAGTTGATGGCTGCTGTTTTATTGTGCTGGAGGTCTTTTCGGTTGTTGGGTTTTGGGCTTTCACTTTTGCTCATGTTGGCTTTTACTGGATATGTGGGGCTGATTCTGATAGGATTTTTTCCTCGGGTGCCTTGTTCTTGTGGTGGGGTGTTAAAGGTATTGGGTTGGAAATCTCATTTTGTGTTTAACCTATTCTTTACGGCAGTTGCCGCGATAGGCTATATATTCACTTATAAGGAAAGGAGGTGGGTGAGTGTAAAAACATGACACTTCTTTTCTAACTGGACCTTACAGGCCCTGAGGTGAGAAAAGAGGTGTCATGTTTTTTCTGGGAGGAGACCGTGTATGGCGCAAGAGGTATGGTGCAAAAGGTATGGTGCAGACTGTGTATGGCGCAAGAGGTATGGTGCAAAAGGTATGGTGCAGACCGTGTGTGGTGCAAGAGGTATGGTGCAGACTGTGCATGGTGATGATCGGCGGGATGGCTTTTAGAAAGTGGACCGCGTATCGAAGAGTGGGGTTGGCTGAAAACCCATGTTTAAGAGAGTAAGCGCGATTATCCTAGTTATTTTAAAACTTAAAAGTTTTTTGAAGTTTGGTTTTAGATTTTAACTTGCCTTCAATAAAGTATTTGAAGGGTATTGTCTGTTCTGATGGAACCAGAGTTTTGAGATAGCGCATATAGAGAGTTCGTTTGAGATTTTAAATATAGTAATTATTTGAAATTTAGAATTATCATTGGGATAATGTAGGATAGCGTAAGTTATTTGGTAATATGTCTATCTAAAAGTTTAATTTACCAACCCTTTATGTGGTTTCCATAAATTTTATATTTTTTAGTAAAATGTATGATATAATATTTCGGAAACCTATGAATGTGGTTTTCGAAACGGAAGTTAGTTTGGTTTGGATATAATTCTTAAATTGTATTCATCTAAATATAACCAAGTTAGCATATGGGCTATTTAATAACTCTCATTCACGGAACCTTTGCTAAAAAAGCGCCATGGACAGATGAAAATTCAGATTTCTGTACCAAAATAAAACAACAGCTTGGAGAAAAGTCGGGAAGTATACAATTTGAATGTTTTGATTGGTCTGGTATAAATTCTAACACTGCCAGGTTTGAAGAGGGGGATAATCTTGCCATAAAATTAAATGCTCAATTGCTACAACATCCCGATAAAAAGAAAATCATCATTGCGCATAGTCATGGTGGAAACATTGCCATGTATGCTTTAAAGAAAATTGGCGCTAGCAATAAGGAATTTAGACTGGTCACGATGGCAACACCATTTTTGAACTTCAGAATTCGAGAATATGCGGAGAATATTAATCTACATCTGATCTTGCTTTGTATTTTAATCTGTACTTTACTACTTATCCCATTGGGGGTATTAACTGATGGATTTGTTAGGCTCTCGATATTTGATGCCATAGATAAATATCGAATTCTTGTATTTTTCTTTATTGTCATTTGCCTTTTTGGATTGTTATTTAGGTTGGGAGAATACATCTATGGATTCCTCAATAACAAAGTAGACAAACTTCCCGAACAACTCGGTCAAGTCATAAAAGACAGATCCATAGAAAATTTGAAATTTAACTTTTCTATTCTGGCTGTTGTTGATCATAGTGATGAGATAAAATTATGGTTTGGAAATTTATATCGTATTTGGGAAACTGTGCTGAACATTCATGAATGGCTAGCCAACTTAACTAGGTGGGCTATTTACATAACATTGGCCATGATTTTTCTCATGCTTATTGTACTTTGTATTGGTGTAAAATCCGGCTCTGGCGTTGATTCCATATTTGAAATGGGGTATACTTTTATTAGTTATGCATTATTTCTACTGGTATTTGGGGTACCTATTCTTACTTTTTTAATTCCTTGTTTATTTTTTCTGATCAAATCTAATCCTCTTGTTTTAGGATGGGAACCTTGGAAAAGCCAGATATTTTTACGGACGACGCCTTCGACTACGCCCTTGGGTTATCGGAATTTGACTTTTATAGAGTATGATTTGAAACGGTCGCATTCTTTATCTCTTAAACATAGTATTTATGAGCATGAGGTTGTTATTAATGATGTGTGTAAATGGATTGTATCTCTTGATAGTCTTTGAAACGGTTTAATTTCATGCCGCCAGCAGGGTGTTTTTTAAAACACCATTTTATTAAACTTAAACACCATTTTTTTGTGAAAATTGGTTCTAAATTGGCTCTCGAGAAAATAAATTGATCTATTCTAATAATAGAAATTAATTTATTGCATAAATTTTGTTTTATCACATTTATTAATATAAATTGCTAGAGAATAAACGCCTCATTATGAGAATAAAAGATAAAAATGGATTCCTTAAACTAGCGAAAAAATCGCTTTCTGTTATTGCTGCTTCTTTAGCTGCTCTAACGCACAATGATGTTCAGGCATCTGAACTGAAATCGCCTAATGTGGACGATTTCAGTTCAAATAATATGAATATTGTTGGATTTAATAAAAGACTATTAAAACCTAAATTAGTTTTAAGACTTAATACGAGTAGCTTGGAAAATAGTCTTGTGTTTATGCATACCTCGCATAGGTCTCACAGTTCCCACAGCTCTCATAGTTCGGGGTATTCCACAGGGAGTGGTTCCGGGCATTATTCGCATGCCTCTCATTCTTCACATTATTCTTCATCT
This sequence comes from Pedobacter nutrimenti, assembly GCF_032678445.1. Lineage (GTDB taxonomy): Bacteria > Bacteroidota > Bacteroidia > Sphingobacteriales > Sphingobacteriaceae > Pedobacter > Pedobacter nutrimenti_A. Next base: position 355,499 of record NZ_JAVTSQ010000003.1, on the reverse strand, counting down.
CCAGCCTATACGCCTTCGTATTCACCAACACCGGTTATTTCCACTCCTCCTAAAAAAAGTAGTTCTAGCTCCTCACCAACTTATCAGAGATCAACAGCAACAACGGTAAAATCTAATTACAGTTCCTTAGCTTATGCTGGTGTTGTTGATACCGCTTCTTCCAGAGTTTTACATTTAGGCTGCAGGGGCTTGGATGTAAGTGCTCTTCAAAGTAAGCTGCTTTTAAAAGGATACGACACACCTATAGATGGCTACTTTGGAAAACAGACAGAAAAAGCTGTTAAGAATTTTCAGAAGGCAAACAGCTTAAAAGCTGACGGTAAAGTTGGTAGCATTAGTTTGATGATCTTGAACTCTTTATGAGATTTGATATAAGTTCTAGTGGGTTAACTATCGTAGTTGATGGTTCCATTTACTCTATAGATGTGCTTCATAAATGTTTCTATTGGTATGGCGCAAATTTCGATGTTGTAATAGACGATGATAATCAGGGTAATTTGAAAGTTGGTATGACCTCAAAGCTTGACGGGATTGACTACGAAGAGACAATTTCTAAAATCAAAAGGGATCTGATTGATTTTAAGCTTAGAGACATTGTAACAAAAGAAACATCGACCCTGAGAGATTTATTGGTAGCAAAGGCTTTTGCATATTATGAAGAACCTAATAATGGACCGTCTTCTGAACTTTCAGATCCGGTTGGCTTTGATCCTTTAGCGATTTAATATGAGTTTAGCAGTGGCTACACCGGCGACCAGAAAGACCAGGAAATTTCAGGACGCTTCGTTTTACGATGCGCAGGAAATTGGAGCGTATTTTTTACTCCCATTTCGCTTTATTAGGTTAAATGAAGATAAAGAACTTTTAGTCAACGAGATTGGAGACCATTTGATGGTTTCTCCTGGTACCGCTGAAAGGATTATAACCAGGCGCATTAACAAAATCGTTGATGAAGAGCTTTATGGAGATTTAATTGCGGGATTCTTTATTAGTGAGGAACGAATCCCACCTTTGATAGACGTAATTGCTACACGGTATAGAACTAAGAAGTCTTTTCTAGACAACTTTACTTCATTACACATTTTTGTTATTTCTTTAAGGTGCGAGCATACGTGTCACTATTGCCAGGTATCGAGAGTTAGTGAAGACAAGAACTCTTTTGATATGAAGCGGACTCATATTGATAAAGGAATTGAGATGATGATGCGTTCTCCGAATCTGAATGTTACGATGGAGTTTCAGGGAGGAGAAGCATTGTTAGCATTTGAATCTATTGTTTATGCTGTTGGTAAAGCGAAGGAGCAGGCTTTGACTTTTGGGAAAAAGGTAACTTATGTAATCTGCACAAATCTGGCTCCATTGACGGATGAGATGTTATTGTTTTGTAAAGAGCATGATATTTTGATTTCTACGTCGCTGGATGGGCCGGAGTTTATTCATAATACCAATCGGCATAAGAAAGGTAAGGATAGTTATCAGTTAGCCGTTAAAGGTATTGAAAGGTGCCGGGAGGTACTGGGCCATGACCGGGTGTCTTCGTTATTGACTACATCGACACTTTCTCTGGATTATCCGGAGCAAATTGTGGATGAATATATTGCTCAAGGTTTTAATAGCATTTTTTTGAGGCCAATTAGTCCATTTGGTTTTGCTGTTCGGAACGAAAGAAAGAATAAATATGATATGAGTCTCTTTCTGGACTTTTATAAAAAGGCTTTGGATAAGATTATAGCCTATAACCTTGAAGGGAATTTCTTTAGGGAGGATTATGCCTCAATTATTTTGAAGAAGATCTTAACACCATTTCCGGTTGGTTATGTGGATTTGCAATCTCCAGCAGGAATGGTTAACAATGTTATCGTGTTTAACTACGACGGTAAGGTATATGCAACTGATGAAGCAAGGATGCTTGCAGAGATGAAGGATGAAACCTTTTTGTTAGGTGATCTGGATTCTAACAGTTATGAAGAACTTTTTTACGGCGATAAGGTAATGGGCTTTGCTGAGTATTGGAGCAATGAGGCATTACCTGGTTGTTCTGAATGTGCTTTTCAATCTTATTGCGGTGCTGATCCGGTATTTAATCATGCGACTCAAGGCGATATGGCTGGTTATAGACCTACGAATGTATTTTGTCAAAAGAATATGGAGATTATTCGTCATTTATTTGAGATAATGGATAAGGATGAAAGAATAGTTAAGGTATTTAATAATTGGATCAGATAGTATGCTGCTTAAAACTAAGGGGAAGCCACTTTTAATTACTGATCCAATTGTAGGACGGGTTAGCAGAAATGCGTTTTCCAAAGATCATGAGATTTTGATAGCCGAGGACTATTTGCCTTTGCAAGCGTTGGATAATTTTGAGGCTGTATTGACTAATTTGGATGTGGTCGGTTTAGAGTTGAAAAAGGCTAGTGTGCATGGTGTTACAACCTTTGATCACCTCATGGACAATGATATCGTTTCTGTGACTTCTGATGGTTTGATTCAAACGATTTATAGAGTTGGGTCTCATCAGAACTTTATTTTGGCTACTGAGCGTTGTAACAGCAACTGTTTAATGTGTTCTCAACCGCCAAAAGATAGGAACGATATTTTTGGCTTGCATTATATTCATCAGAAGATGATTCCTTTGATTCCTAAGGATTGCCCTGAGATTGGTATTACTGGAGGTGAGCCAACTTTAATGGGAGGCTTGTTTTTTGATATGCTTGCGCAAATTAAGCAGGAGCTTCCGGATAGTGAAGTTCATTGTTTGACGAATGGGCGTTCTTTTGCCTGGAAAAATGTTGCAGACAGGTTGGGTGAATTGAATATGGACAGGTTGATGCTGGGAATTCCATTGTATTCTGATTATTATCAGATTCACGATTATGTTGTACAGGCTAAAGATGCTTTTAATCAAACGGTGCAGGGTTTATATAATCTTGCATTAAACAATCAGCGGATTGAGATTAGGGTGGTGTTGCAGAAACAATCTATTGGGCGTTTGGTAAAGCTGGCGAAATATATTTATCGAAATCTGCCTTTTGTGGAGCATGTTACTTTTATGGGATTGGAGTTTCAAGGTTATACGCCTTTTAATATCGATAAATTATGGATTGATCCTGTCGATTATATGGAGGAGTTAGGTGAGGCTTGTGAATTTCTTTCTGAAAGGGGAATGAATGTTTCTATTTATAATTCGCAGTTGTGTTTGGTTCCTGAGTATTTGTGGAAATTCTGCAGGAGGTCGATATCGGACTGGAAGAACATTTATCTGGAGGAATGTGTAGAGTGCGGGGTTAAAGAGCAATGTGGTGGATTGTTTGCTTCTGGGCAGAAGATGCATAGTCAATATATTAGAAGGATTGAGGTTTAGTATTAGAGAGTATGAGAACAATTGGTTATATACTTCTTCTTGGTCTTTTATATGTTTCCGGTTGTAAAAATAGCTCTGGTGCACATTCTGTCGAGAGTGTAAAGTCTTCTAATGAATTAGACTTTTCCTCATCTGGAGAACAAGATGAACGGAATAGCAGTTATCCTGATGGTGATTATTGCGCTTCTATTGATTATTATAATCCTAGTACTGGAACTTCATCTACTTATACGCTAGATGTTGAAGTAGAAAATGGGGAACTAATTAGAATAGATTGGCCGAATGGTGGATGGCTAGATAGCAGTCATTTTACTCCTGAGGAAGTTGATGAAGATGGACATTGTAGTTTTACCACCTATGATGGTAAGCAGTATGAAATACAGATTGACGAGGAAGGAGGGTGCGGTTTATCGGGTGGCACACAAGAACAGGAACAAGATGAGGATAAAGTTGAAGAGGAACCGGAGGACCAGAGTATTCAAGAGGAGCAGGAGGAAAGTGAAAATGAGGAAGAGGTTAGTGATTTGTCGATTTTTAGGGTACACAAGGTGTGTAATTACTTTGAAAGAATGGCCTGAGTTTTATTGTAATTATTCCTGCCTTGCAAAGTCCGTGACTGCAGGTATTTCTATTTGAATGTGGTAATTACAAGTGTGCCGAGAGATACTACCATTGAAAATAAAGCGAAGATGATTGCTATTTTGGTATTTTTCATACCCCTGTAACTAAAGAAGGTAGTGGAAGCGAGCTGATGAAATCTGCAATCTGCTAGGGCTTCCAGTCCTGTTTTTGTAATTCGTATGGAGGTATCTTCTTTTACTTCAACCATTCCTATATAGGTTAAGATCGTTGTGTTTTTATTAACATGCTAAGGCTTTAAAGAAGTTTCATATCAAGTATAAATTATCTTTAGCCAATACAAAGGAGGAGATTGGACTTGGTCGGTTTCAGATATACCGATTAAATGGCTTGGAGATAAGTAAGCTAATTAAACATAGTGATTTTGATGGAAAAACCTGCACTTCTTTTCCCACTGGACCTTCCGCGAAGAGCTTTAGGCCCTGAGGTGTGAAAAGAGGTGCAGGGTTTTTTGGGGGGAGTGTCCGGGTATGGTGGAGCTTGAGTTGGGGTAATTGCTCTAAAATCATGGAGTTTATGTTATTATATTTATATTTATTACAAAATATTTCTTTTTGGTTAATTGTTTCGGTTTGTATAGATTTGCATCGGCATTAAATCACAAATCGATTATGACAACAATAGCAACTATAACTCAGGAAACGATAGAGAACCAAATCTTTACAATTCGTGGTAAGCAGGTAATGCTTGATAGAGACCTTGCGGTTTTGTACAGAGTCGGGACGAAGGTGTTGAATCAAGCGGTAAAAAGGAATTTAGAGAAATTCCCTGATGATTTTATGTTTGAATTGACCAGAGAGGAGTTTGAAACTTTGAGGTCACAATTTGTGACCTCAAAAAATGAGAAGAATTTAACATCACAGAATGTGATTTTAGAGAAAAGAGGCGGGGCTAGATACCTTCCTACTGTATTTACAGAATATGGAGTAGCTATGCTGGCATCTGTATTACGGAGTGAAACAGCAGTAAAGGTTAGTGTTCAAATCATGAGGGCATTTGTTGAAATGCGCAGATTTTTGAAGGATAATGCAGAGGTATTTATAAGATTGGATAATATGGAACGGAAGCAATTTAAAGCTGACGAGAACTTTGATAAGATTTTTAATGCCTTGCAAAGCAATGATCATAAACAGAACGAGCGCATATCTATAATGGGCAGGCGTTTGATGCTTATACTTTTATTGCTGATTTGGTACGGGAGGCTAAAACGTCAATTGTACTAATTGATAACTATGTGGATGATACCGTGCTGCGGTTATTCACTAAGCGTAAAAAGGGGGTTGAATTAACGATTTATACCAAAAAGGATTGTCTGCTTGCTTTAGATGTAAATAAATACCAGTCTCAGTATGGCCCCGTAAGTGTTAAAGAATTTACGGACTCGCATGATCGATTTTTGATTATAGATGGTACTGTAGTATATCATATTGGTGCTTCTTTAAAAGATCTGGGCAAAAAATGGTTCGCATTTTCAAGAATGGAAATTGCAGCGCTGGAGCTTTTGACTAAGCTGAAATAGATGGTTTTCTTATATTTAATTCGAAAAAGAATCACCTTAATAATACTCCTGGAAATATTGTACCTTATAAATAATGACTATAAAATATTTGATTTTAGTTCTTCTTTTGACAAGTTGTAGTTCTTACAGAAATACGATCAAAAGCCAGGAAAATAAATGCGCAAGACATTACGATAGGTCATTTGGGAATTACGTTTATGATTTTGTCTCTTTAGATGAAGTCCCTGAATATCCTGGAGGAACACATGCTTTTACTTCATTTATTGTGGGAAATTTAAAATATCCAACGGATAATGAGCAGCCTATTTTGCAAGGTTCGGTAAATTTAGCGATGATTATAGATACAATGGGGAATTCCAGAAACCTGGCAATTGATAATAAATCTATAGAAAAATATTCAGCCTTGGACAAGGAGGTTTTGCGATCGGCAAAACTTATGTCTAAATGGAAGCCCGGTAAATGCAATGGAAAAAAGGTGCCTGTAAAGGTATTTTATCGAATTTACATAGATCCCTCGATGTAAGCGAAAACTAGAATAATTGTAAATATCGGATAGGTTTCCTTTGACTGGGTGGAAAATATGATTTCTGATCGCGCTGAACCTTCCAGGTTCTGAGGCTTGATCATGAAATCATATTTTCTTGGGTGCAGGCCGGGGGGTATGAAACCCTAATTTGTATTATTGAAAGTTGTAACTACAAGTGTGCCGAGAGATACTACCAGTGAAAATAAAGCGAAGATGATTGCTATTTCGGTATTTTTCATGCTCCTATAATTAAAGAAGGTAGTGGAAGCGAGTTGTTGAAATCGGCAATCTGCTAGGGCTTCCAGTCCTGTTTTTGTAATTCGTATGGAGGTATCTTCTTTTACTTCAACCATTCCTATATAGGTTAAGTAGGTAATGGCTTTGTCGATATCTGCTATTGTTGCATTCCATTTTATCTCTTCATTTATATAGGTAGTTAATGTATAAAAGAGGTATTGTGGTAGGCAATATTGCCCGTCAACTAGTGCTTCAAGTATGATAGAATATAAATGATGCTTTCGATAGGTTGATAGTCCGTCTTTGGAGTTTGTGCGTAATGAAATAGACATATTAATGAATTAGCGTTGAGTGATTTGTAAACCTACATAATTCATTTGAAATCAGAGGAATGGTGCTTGTTTGATATTCTGGCAGTTGACTGATTTGACAGAAAATTGTAGCAGATGACTTAGTGAAAAAAACCTGCACTTCTTTTCTCACTGGACCTTCCGCGAAGAGCTTCAGGCCCTGAGGTGTGAAAAGAGGTGCAGGTTTTTTTTGGGGGTGGATCCGGGGATGAGAACCAAGGATGATTTTATTTATGCTGGCTCCATTTCTAGTAAAGTAATGGCTTGTTCTATTGAAATATCGTTATTAACGAAGTTCGTGTGTATTATTTTTTTGCTAGAAACTTCAGTATAGTCACGCAAAGAATTGCAGGAGAAATTGATATCTTTCATAAAATTATTCCAATGAATACCTATTTGAAGATAGTACTCATCACATTACTAATTTTCTCCTTTAACACCAGCGTTTTTGGACAAACTGATAATGTTGATGTTTTTATACAAAACCAAATGCAACAACGCAGGATCCCGGGCTTGCAACTGGCAATTGTAAGACATGGGAAAATTATAAAGACAGGTAATTACGGATTGGCAAACCTACAGGATTCAATTGCTGTAAGTGATAAAACTGTTTTTACAATTAATTCCATTACCAAAGCATTTGTTGGTGTTGCAATTGTGCAATTAATGGAAGCCGGAAAATTAAGGTTGGATGCACCTATTTCTCAATACCTGACAAATATTCCTGACGCTTGGAAGCCTATAACAGTTAAGCAACTCCTGTCCCATACATCCGGTATTCCAGATATTGTAAATGAGGAGGCAATCGTTCAGCTATATTTGTATATCCCAATGACGATCTTACTATCGTCATACTTACCAGTCTCTCAGGCGCTTTTCCGGATGGTTTCATGGATGAGCTGGCAGGATTCTTTATCCCAGATATCATAAAATCATTTGGTACTGTCAATAATTAGCACTGGATCTTACAGATCCTGAGGTGTGAAAAGAGGGGCAGGTTTTTTTGGGGGGATCCGGGGAAGGGGGAATGGAATTAACATATATATAGCGGAAAAAATTTCACAAATTTTCAGTGAATTTGTGAAAAAATAACGTGTAAAATTGTATGAAATCTGTTGATTATCATGTGTTTAATAGGGTGGTAAGGAATAATTCTATTGTTTGTTGTTGTGTTATTTTTATTGTTTGTTGCAGATTATTCGTTTTGCACCAGAACCTATCAGGGCCATATCGAAGACCTCCTCGAAATGGTCTTGAATTTTTTGATTACTATTTAAACAAGATAAAAGGCTGTTAAATGTTATGGATAACTGAAGGTTGTAATGGCATGATTTGTACTTAAATGTCTGTATAGGTTATATCAAATAGTTAAGGCTTAACAGTTATGAATATCTTTTCTAGTTTTTGTTGCAACTCTTCTCCTCTGAGATCTCTTTCGATAATTACTCCATCTCGGTTTATCAGATAATTAGTCGGAATAAACCTAATATCATATGTTTTCTGGGCAATCTTTTTAAAGTCACTAAGTTGTGGCCATTTGGTAGTTTTGTCCTGTTCAATAGCTTTAAGCCATTTTTGCTTATTGTCCTCGTTATCTAATGTTATACTAATGATTTCAAATCCCAAATCTTTATATTTTGCGTAAGCCGAACGTAATGATTGGTTTTCGGCTCTACAGGGAATACACCAGCTAGCCCAAAAATCAATTAATAAGAACCGGCCTCTAAATTCCCCCATTCTAACGATTCTCCCTGCTGTATCAGGAAGTGAGATATCAATCATCTTATTTCCAATGACTAAACGTTTTGATAAAGAAAGTTTAGTCAATAATATTTGAGCCGATGGCAATTTTTTTATTTCCGGAGTCAATAGTTTAAATAGATCTTCTACTTCTTTTTGTTCGTACCTAAACCTTTGCTTAGTATAGGGGCGCTCAGCATATCTACATAACGCGTACAACCCCAAAGGAGACCCTAAATAATGAAGTACATTGGCCTTGTAAACATTTTCGTCGACTAAATTATCAATAGAATCCTTAATAAAGTTAACTCTACGTTCAACATCCTCTATTTTTTTATTTTCATAGTTAATATTTCTTAATAGGCTATCTGATTTAACCTTATACCTAGCACGGTGATCTTCCATGTCTGAAATGATTTTGGCCAAATCAGAATTATCTTGATTGGTAAGAAGGGGCTGCAAATCATTTGCCACTATGAGGTAGTAAGTAGATGGCATTGCCCAAAATGACGCTGATGTGAGTCTTTTGCTTTTCCAATAAAAAAATATTTTTACAAACTCGGGCTCAAAGATTCTTGTTTCGTATTTAAGACTCCAATCTTTTACTTTACAAGTGTCATCAGTTACTTTATATCCACCTAAACTAGTTTTTTCAATATAAATTTTAAGTGGAAGTTCCCTGGCATTTTTTAAATCGATTTTTACTATTAGTTTTTTAGTTAAGGATTGACCGGATGCTATAAGCGTCGAGATGATAATTAAAAAAACAAGAGCAATTTTTCTCATCTGATTTACTTAATATTTGTAATACCTGACTTTTTAATAAATATCAATTATTTATTTAAGGATATTTCGTTTTTAGTTCTGTTTTTAAGGAGATACCATTTTTACTTTTTTTCAATCGATCAGATAACAAATTGTACATTTCATTAGGTGGCATCCCCGCTTTATTTTCAAGTCGGTCTTTATTTTTTATATTGATTATCTCTGTTAATAAAGCGAGCGCATCTAAACTTAAGGGAGAATCAGGATACTTTCTTATAAATTCAACCAACTGCTTATTGCCATCTGTGTATATTTTGGCCAATTCATCCTTTTGTCTTGTCAATATCCCCCCATCTACGATAGTGGAGGTTCTCATTCGATCGGAATTTTCTATCTGAAGTTGCATATCTTCAAATAGGATACGTTTCAAGTTATCTTCTCTTCCAGCTACCCAGATAAGATTACTAAGCTTAGAAAGGACCTCTTTATCTGTTACATTTGGACGTTTATCCATAAATAATATACCATATTTGAAAAGGTCTTCATCCAAATTGCAAGAACCGTTGAATTCAAATTCTCCGTTCTTAATAGAAACAACTTTAAAAATTTCCAATGTAGTTGATGGTAGTTTTTTTGGAAGGCTAGCCAAGTATACAAAGTTAACTTCAGATGTATCTTTAACCTTGCCTTGAATCCTGTATCTAATTGTCTGTGAAAAGGAGAACAATGTAAAAAATACAAGGAATAAAGTTATTATATATTTCATATTATTTGTTTTACAAATTGTGCTTTAGGGATATCCTAAAACACAATGGAATTAAAGACCACAATACTCATCGCAAGTTTCGATATCAGCAGGATGAAGGGTTACACAACAATTGTAACAGATATCTGGTTCTTTATTTGCCCAATCCGTGCAAAGACCCCCAGATCCACTTAATTCTCCACCTAACACCTTCTTCAGCTGACTCCTAGTTAACACTTCTCCCTTCTGAAAGGCAGAAGTGCTTAATTTCAATTTTTCCATAATTTAGTAAAAATTTAATGTGAATAAGATTTTGTAGTTCTTTCCAAGCCAGACTACTTTAGCTGCATGTTTTATAACTTCATGCTTGTTATGGTGCTGTTTTGTTGCAACAAAACAGCACCATTTTTTAGAAATCGTTAAATATGCTTCGTGATCACCTTTAAAGGTAGATGTTTATATACTAAATCGTTAGCGATTTATGTGCTATTAAGTAATCATAGGATTTGATCCGGAATATCACCATTATATCCCGGAATTTCCGCAAAGTGAGGATATTAATGTCAGACAGTTTGAAAAAAAGGTTATGGAGGATTAACCGATAAACGCGAGGTTAATCCTAATCAGGATGTTAATATTGCAAATACAAGAAAAATTGTAGCCGCAATAATTAGCTTCATTGTTCTACTATTTTGTATGTTAAAAAAGGCTTGCACTAAGCATTTTTTAACATAATTCTAAAATGCTGGCTCGCCGGCATTCCTCATAGGGGCAGCATTGCCACCAATAGGAGGAACAGCATTCTTATGTTTTTAAATAATTCTGCTGGTTCATTTATAAATTGAACTTTAACTCCACTATCCCACAATCTTTCTTTCCTCATCCACAATATTTTGCAAATACGGGGCTGTAATTTTACCCTCTTAATTAACCCTCCTCACTTGACCTTCCGCGAAGGGCTTCAGGCCCTGAGGTGTGAAAAGAGGTGCAGGTTTTTTTTAGGGGAGAGCCGGGGAGGGGTGTGATGTGCTTTTTTGCATCGAATTCCAATATTTTGTTAAATTTTCTTATTAATTTCTAATTAATAATATTTATTTCATTTTAATTTATTAATTATCTTTTGATTATTTTGTGTATGTTTGCATAATTTCTTTCCTCTGTTAGAAAAGAAAATTTTGAAATCAGCTAAGACGGTAATCGTTCTGGATTTAGAGCATGGAATTAACAAATATTAGAGCGGAAAAAATTTCACAAATTTTCAGTAAATTTGTGAAAAAAATAACGTGTAAAAATTGTATGAAATCTGTTGATTATCATGTGTTTAATAGGATAGTAAAGAATAAACGCGGAATGCTGTATTTTCCAAGTGATTTTTCAGGACTGGGCAGCGATGAATCCATTAGAAAGAGTTTGTCTAAGTTGGAAAAGGAAAAGGTACTTGAAAGACTTGCTCATGGGATTTATCTTTATCCAAAGAAACATTCAACATATGGAAATCTTTATCCATCTACAGAGGAGATTGCGGAACAAATCGCCAGAAGAGATCACGCGCGTATTATTCCAACAGGGTCAGCAGCATTACATAAGTTAAGATTAACTACACAAGTACCAATGAACATGGTATACCTAACTGATGGAGCACCTAGAAAGATTAAGATTGGGAAGCAACGAATAACATTTAAATCTGCTGTTGCTAAAAAAATGGCAACAAGGGGTCCTATTACTACCCTTGTTATCCAAGCCTTACAAGAATTGGGTCAAAAAGGTGTAGACGGAAAAGTGAAGGAGCAATTAAAAAGTATTTTGGAAAATGAGGATCCAAAATTTATCAAACATGATGCAAAACTGGCTCCAGCTTGGATTACAAAGATTCTGAAGGAACTAACTGAATTGAAAAATGACAAACTGGCTTAAATTACCAGATCAAGAAAAAAGAGAAATATTAGGGTTGATCAGTAAACGTACCGGGTTGCTTGCCTATGCAATTGAAAAAGACTGGTGGGTAACATTGACGCTTTATGCAATTTTCAGGACAGAATGGAAAGACAATATTGTGTTCAAGGGTGGTACATCACTTAGTAAATCTTGGAATCTAATTGAAAGATTTTCGGAAGATATTGACCTTGTTATAGACCGTTCAGTACTTGGTTTTGGTGAAGAATTAAGTAAGACAAAGGTGAAGGAACTTAGAAAGGTATCCTGCGCGTTTACGTCTGGTCCTTTTCGTGATGGCCTTGAAAAGGAATTGCGGGCTCTTGATGTCCCTGCAGAGATGTTCCAATTGAAAGTAGCAGACACCACAGAATCAGATAGAGATCCTCAGATATTAGAATTATATTATACATCTGCTTTAGAAAAAGGAAGTTACCTTAAAGAGGCGGTATTAATAGAAATTGGGGCCCGCTCATTAAGGGAGCCCTCTGAACAAAAGGAAATCAATTCTATTATTAGTGAAACGCTCGGTGACAAAACAGCAGGAGAATCGTTTAGTATCTTAACCGTGACCCCGGTTCGAACCTTTCTCGAAAAGTTGTTCCTATTACACGAAGAGTTTAGCAAAACTACTGATAAGATCAGGGCGGATCGCATGTCCAGGCATCTTTATGATATCGACAGGATAATGGATACCGAATATGCTGATCAAGCTATAAAGGATAGAAATTTATATGAATCAATTGTAGAACATCGTTCAAAATTTAATATTATCCGCGGGATAGATTATAATAACCATGGGCAAGACAAAATCAATTTTATTCCGCCAAGAGAGGTAATTAAAGATTGGGAAGCTGATTATAAAGCAATGCAAGAGAATATGATTTATGGGCATTCAAGGCCATTTAGTGAAATTATTGAGCGGATGGAAAAACTTCAGCAAGCTTTCAGAGAAATAAAATAGGACACCATTTTGTACTCCTTATCCAAGAAAATACAATAAAACTCCTGAAGTAGAAAAGCTATTTAAAAATATTTTGAAGAATAAAACGATCAATACATATTCATTTGATCGTATAGATGGTAAAGTGTCAATTAAAGATATTTCTTCGTTGGATGCCGGAAGCCAAGATCTATCTATTTAAAAAAGGAGGAATTATGCCTTGGTATAACGGAGACTATCCACCATCTTATAAAAATCAACCTAAGCATTTAAGGGATAAAGCTGTAGAAATTGCGAACGAAATCCTAAAAGAATCCGGTGATGAGGGAATTGCCATTGCAACCGGTTTAAAAAAGGCGCGAGAATATTTCGAAGAACATCCCCAGGAAAAGGACAAGTAGCAGTTGATTGATTTAAATGTAAAAAGCTACACTTCTTTTCACACTGGACCTTACAGGCCCTGAGGTGTGAAAAGAGGTGTGGCTTTTTTTTGGGGTGCAAACCGGGGAATGATGCAGACCTAGAATGATGCAAATCGATGTGATGCACAAGGGTGTGGCGCAGAGGGGTTTTTGAAAAGTGATTGCTTATAATATTACAAGTGTGGATACTTTTTGTGTGGGTATCTTGTATCAATCATCTTTTATTGTGACTTAAATTAATACTATGGAAAGACTCATACTTAGATTTTAGATGCGATGTTCTGTCGTATCGGTGGTGCAGATAGACTGGTTATTGTGTTCTGCTTCTTATTTAATTAACGGTGGTATTTGCTGTTTTTGGGACTGCTTTTACCATATAATCTTAATTTATTATGAAAACATTTTTAGAGAATATCATCATGATCGTGAAGATTTTGGGGGAGATTAAGGAGGGATTGGAGGCTTGGAGGGCGGAGAAGAGGAGGGTGGAGCGGGCGGTTGAGGAAAATGAGGTTTGGTTGGATAGTGCTGATGTGAAGCAGTTGCTGAATATTGGCAAGGCTACCTTGTACAGGAGGCGTGAGGATGGTGCCTGGGTTTCGAAGAAAATTGGGAAAAAGTGGTTTTACTTGAAATCTTCTCTGTATTGATAGGGATCAAATGGGCTCAGAAAGGGTTCAATTTGGTTCAAAAGGGTTCAGTGGTTTTTGAACTATAGTTTGTTGTATTTGAGGTGTTTATCTTTGTGTTGTGGGTGTTTGATTCTAATTGACTGGCCAGTAGGGAAGGTTTATCGCTTGCGAATTAACAGATTTTTTAACCCTTAAATTTTAGAAATATGGGAAAATATAAGAAAGGGATTCTCGGCCCGTTCCGGGGAATTGTGGGCACTGTTGTTGGTGCGATTTGGAAGGGAATCCACTACATGCGTAGTTTGCCGGATGTGTCTCCGGATAGGAAGCCTACGCCGGCGCAGTTGAATCAGCAGTTGAAGTTTAGCACGGTGATGGAGTTTTTGAAGCCGCTTAAGTTGCTGCTGGAGATCGGTTATCAGGCTTTTACGGATGGGATTTCGCCTTTTAATGCGGCTTGTTCTTATCATTTGAAGTACGCGGTGATGGGTACTGCTCCTGATTATTTGATTAATCCGGTTAAGGTGGTGTTTAGTGTGGGTGATCTGGAGGAGCCACAGGATCCGGGTGTGACGACTGGTGGGGCAGCAAAGGTGCTGTTTGACTGGGGTGCTTTGGTGGATACGGACCACGGTGCTGCGACGGATAAGGCGACTTTTATGGTGTATAATCCTACGCTGTTGAAGTATGTGACATTGCGGAATGCGGTAGCGAGGACGGCATTAACATTTACTTTACAGTTGCCTGCGGCTTGGATTGGTCATGATGTGCATTGCTATATGGCTTTTGTGAGTTTGGATGGGAAGCTGGTGAGTAATAGTGTGTATGCGGGTGTGTTGCCTGTGATTTAATGGTTTGGCGTGCCCGTTTGGGCACGCCTGCTTTTGGTTTTATTTTAATGGTTTATGTTATGAAAGCGTTGAGATTAAAGTATTGGGGTTTAGAGGTGGTGGATTTTATGGGGAGGGTTAAGTGGGAATACCATGTGTTGGTTTTCTTAGTGATGGTTTGGTTTTTTGTTCCTGGTTTTTTGAATAGGTATGATGCGCAGGCTGGCTTTATTGATCAGAATATTTTGTTGCTGATGGTGTTGAGTGTGATTTGTTTTTTGGGCTTGCTGGGTTTGTGCTGGTGGTTGTTGGATAGGTTTTGGAGGGGGATTGGTTTACCGGGGGTTGGTTTGATGGTTTTACAATTTAAGGATTTGGAGTTATGGATGCAGTTAGGGTTTTACTTGTGTTCTTTTGCTTTACTGCTGTTGGCGGCGGTGGGTTGCATGATGGCGATTTGTTAGGTATTGCGAAAGGAGAGCTTGGTGTTAAGGAGTTAAGTGGGAGAAATGATGGGCCTCGGGTGGAGGAGTATTTGGGTTGCGTGGGTTTGAAAAGGGGGGCGCCTTATTGTGCGGCTTTTGTATCCTGGGTGTTTATGAGAGCTGGGTATGGGGTTCCTAGGACGGGTTGGTCTCCGGCTTTGTTTCCTGCGGGGCGGATTGTTGAAAGGCCTGCTCCAGGTTTGGTGTTCGGAATCTATTTTAAATCGCTTGGTAGAATTGCGCATTGTGGTTTGGTGCTGGGGGTGAAAGGGGATTGGGTGGTTACAGTTGAAGGTAATACGGATCCGTCTGGTGGGAGAAATGGGGATGGTGTTTATCAGCGGATGCGGCATAAAAGGTCTATTTACAGGTATTCTAATTGGTTGCGCTATGGAACTGGAGGATGAGATTAAGGGTATTGCTTTTCATTCGTTGAATTTTGTGATTTCCAGGTTGATGGAGGAGTGTTTTTCCTTGGCTTTTGAGGGGGAGCTTTCTGATTTGAAAGATCTGGTTGAGCCGAATTCGTACTGTGAAACGATGGATCATATTAGTGTACTGAATATTGAATTGGATTTGTTGGATTCTTTGGAGGATCCTGTGGTTAAGGGGTTGATGGTTTCTGTGAATAGGGTATTGGAATGTTCCAGGACTTTTTTGATGATTAATGGTCTGGAGGGCTTAGAGATTATTCAGGAAATGGATTGTTTTGATTTTGCTTCGGGTCTGTATTATTCTTATGATGTGGAGGAGCCGGAGGAAGGGATGAGTTATAAGGATAGGCTGTATGCGCTGTATAGTCATTATTTGATATTTCAGATGGTGATTTGCCATTGTTCGTGCATGTTCACGTTCAAAAAGCGGGAGGCTTATACGGAGACGGATGCTTTATATTTTGACCGGATGGATGATTTGTTTGAGGGTAAGATTGAGGTGGAGGATAAGAATGCGCAGTTGTTATTGACGCTGATTGCTGGTTTACAGGAGGATATTGTGGTGTTGGGTGAAATTATTGGTTAATGTTTTAATTTAAATTTTATAGTTATGGGAAGGTATAAAAATGGTATAAATGGGAATGTTTCGGGGAAAATTGGTAGTGTGATTGGGTCTTCTTGGAAGGGGATTCCTTATTTGAAGGGTTTGCATGATTTGAGTAGTGTGCCGCCTACGGAGGCGCAGTTAAATCAGCGCTTGAAGTTGTCTATTGTGAGTAGCTGGTTGAGGCCGTTATTGAGTTGGATTAATATTGGGTATCAGCATAGTGTGGAGGAGAAAACGGCTATGAATGCTGCGGTTTCTT
This sequence comes from Pedobacter nutrimenti, assembly GCF_032678445.1. Classification (GTDB taxonomy): domain Bacteria; phylum Bacteroidota; class Bacteroidia; order Sphingobacteriales; family Sphingobacteriaceae; genus Pedobacter; species Pedobacter nutrimenti_A. The sequence continues at coordinate 339,070 of NZ_JAVTSQ010000003.1, read as the reverse complement.
ATCATATGAAGGAGGCGCTGATTGGCGAGGGGCCGGATTTTAGTATTGATTTTTCGAAGGCGATTTTTAGCCGGGGGGAGTTGTTGATTTCCTGGGTGAAAAATGTGTTTTTGTTATTGAATGCTTCTGTTCATGTGGTTTGGTCTAATGGGCCGCTTTCTGTGTTTTGTGGGGCTTCGGATCTGGCTAATTTTATTGTGTATAATGGTACGAAGGGTAAGTTTTTGGGGTTTAAGGATGTGGCGTTTCGGTCTTCGAAGGAGGCGTTGTTGAGGTTGCCGGTTAGCTTTGTGGATGATGTGTTGTATGGGTGGATGCATTTTGTGAGTGAGGATGGGGGGAGGGTGAGTACGAGTGTGTTTCTTGGGAAAATTGGGTGAAAAACCCTGCACTTCTTTTCTCACTGGACCTTCCGCGAAGGGCTTCAGGTCCTGAGGTGTGAAAAGAGGTGCAGGTTTTTTTTGGGGGGAGTATCCGGGTAGGGGGGTTAAATTGCTGCTTCTTCGTTTATCTGTTTTAAATACTTTTTTGCGTTTTCAATTTGTTCAGGGAATAGTACTACTCCTTCTACTTGTGACAAGGCTAGAGCTATTGCTGCAGATTCAAGTTTATCAACGAGTTCATCTGTTTTTATGTTCTTTGTTTTCATCTATTTGTTTTACTCTCTTTAATTGTTAGATGGAACCTTTGATGAATATTTACTATTTATAATGCCTCGATTTGTTCTGGAGAAAGCTTGGTGTACTTTACCATCTGTATAACTTTTGATAATTTCTTCCACAGTTTTGTCCCACAGTTTCTTCCACAGTTTTAGCAATAGTCGAATAAGATATGTGGAAATGGAATTCGACGTTTTGAGTAAGGAAATAGGCGTGGGTGTTCTTTTTGAGGTGGTGATAGGATCGGGTGTGGATTTGGTTCTTGGTTTCCTCCGCCGAGTGGTGTTAGAATGACGGAAGAGGAGTGTGCTAAAGCAAATGATATGCTTCGTGCACGTTTGTAGTTGCCGGCGTTTATATCTTTAATTTTTTGTTCGCCTATTGAATAAAACTCTGAGGATTTGGTGATTATTTCTTCGAGGGGCGATTTGTGTTTTTTAGCTTGTAACATATATGTGTAATAGATGTTTCTTAGTTAATCGATGTCTATAATTAAACAACCTCCAAGTGGACTTTCCTTGTGGTTTTTTCGAAGTGATTGTTGAAAAAAATCTACATGCTCACTGATTTCTTCATATGAAACCTTTCCTTCTTCACTCAATAAAATTGTATTAACTAGAAAAGGGACTTGATCTGAACCAATAGTGACGTTGTACATAGAAGTTGCATCTTCCTTAAAGACTGGATTGTTATTTTCTATGGCATAGGTGTTAATTTTTGAATGGGTTGGGTTTGAATCTAGAAATAATAGGATTTCCTGACAATATTTGTCTAATATGTATCGATTGCCGATCATGTTACAATAGTATTGTTCTAGAAATGGCATCAGTTCCTTTTCCATAATTTCTGGTTTCAAAGTCCAGTTGTATTCTCCATCGGTTATGTTTAAGTTGAAGGAAGCGGGATTGTCTACGAGTTTATTTACAAATTCTTCTATTGGTATTTCATTCGTTTCTTTCATCGTGCCGATTGGTAGGGCCAGGGCGCTGAATTCTGTGATTATTCCTGTTCTAATGTATGTTTCCATTGTTTAATGTTGTTTAGAAGATTATTGATGATTCTTTTTTCGCTGCGAGCTTTGGTTTTCTATTATTGGCTTCTACAAATAGACTGCCTCCTATCTCGAAATCTAAGTATCTGGTTCTTATGGCTCTTTCAAAGAAAGGGAGGTGATCATAATCTGGTTTGTATAGCACTTCTGCTTCGTTACTTAATAGAATGACATCGGTTTGGCACTTTACTTTTTGAGTTTGGAAATTGATGTATTGTTGACGGTAGTTGTCTGCACAAAAAACTCTGTTATAGATACTTTCGAGATAGAGTTGGATTTCTGAGTATGTGGGGGCTGTTTTGAAGAAATGGGTTAGTTCCTGGATTTCTCTTCCATAATGGGATTTTGATCCGTAGAGGTCATCGTGATATTCTTCTACGAAGTTTCCTAATTCATCTTCTATAATTGTTGGTTTTAAGGTCCAGATGTATTCGTTGCCTATTTTTTCCAATTTGTATGCACTTTCATTGGATACAAGCAGTCGCGGAAATGTTTCTTCTGGGTTAATGCCATGTATTTTTGTTTTTTGTAGTTCTTCATGGCTTGTACTGAATCTGGTAATAATTCCTGTTTTTAGATATGTTCCCATTGTTCGTTTTTTTATAATTAGTTAATGGTTGCAAAGCTATATATAATGATTTATAGTTTCAATTATTATATAAAAATTAAATTTTGATTGTTTTATGATAATATTGAGGAGCGAAGCAAAATTTTGTGAAAAACCCTGCACTTCTTTTCTCACTGAACCTTCCGCGAAAAGCTTCAGGCCCTGAGGTGTGAAAAGAGGTGCATGTTTTTTTGGGGGGAGAGTATCCGGGGAGGGAAGAGGTATGTTATTGGGTGATTTGAGGAATAAGAGGAATTTGTATATGTTTATGATATTATCGTAATGTACATTACGGTAATCTGCATTACGATAATTCAGATGTAATATCATTAAGATTATACTAATGATAGTTACTTGCTTTCTATCCTGTTACAGGAAGAATAGCCCAGTACTTGGAAATATTAATCGACGAAAGGGGACTAGAATTTATTTTTTGGCAAATACGTTAGCAACGGTCTTTACTATCCATCTAACTACTAGGATAAGGAAGATGAAACTTATAAAGGGCCAGAGAGCAAATAATATCAAATGGGGTTCCATTATTACATTTTTAATTATAAATGTGAAATTAGAAATTTTCTGTATTAAAATGAATAGAATAATACTTTGTCTGTAGTGCTCTCAGACGGAATGGGAAATGGAGGGTGAAAAACCCTACACTTCTTTTCTCACTGGACCTTCCGCGAAGAGCTTCAGGCCCTGAGGTGTGAAAAGAGGTGCAGATTTTTTTGATGCAGACCGGAGAGGGTGGTTGGAGTTCCTGGAATATGAGTCGTGTAAACTGCTCATGACCGAACAGTTCAATATAATGGCAAGTTGGGGGTGAAAAACATGTTAATTTGATACCGAAGAGTTTTGCTGGTAATACAGGCAGATCTGGTCAGTCAGGTAATCATAAACATCATCCTCCAGATAAGGTTTTCTAGCATAGGTCAATTTTTTAACAGCGCTACTGATCTTGTCTTTTTCCTTCTTATCAAAAAACGAAGCCTTATTCAAAGTGCTTGATATAAAATCTGCATACTCCTTATGCGTCTTACTAAATGTTGCTGTTGCACGGCAACACGAAGGCTGTTATAACCTGCTTTACAATTGAGGTTGGGGTTGGCGCCATTCTCCAGGAAATAACGCAATATGTTAACTCTATCGCTTTCGTCTTTGATGCCGTAGGAAGTGAGCACGGCCATTAAAATTGGCGTGTAAAATTGCTCTTCGTAAGCATTGAGGTCGATTTTGTTTGCTTCAATAGTGCTGCGCATGCTGTCAAGATCACCTTTTGCAATGGCTGATGATAAAGCTCGCCTGTGTTGTTCTGGGATAGTATTGATCATAATATGTTAAGGATGAGCCATAAATTAATCTAGATGTCACTAAAAATGATTGGCTGCGGTGTTACGCAGTAGTTCCCTTTAAAAGGTCACCTGGTTTAATAATCGATTCGTAATCCAAAAGTTCATCATACTCCGCGTAATTAGGAATCTTTTTCCAATTCTGAGAAACATTGATAGGATGTGCTGCTTCTTTCTTCTCTCGCTCAATTTTCAATGAGGGCTCCCGAATAATGGTTTCAGTGGTAACACTGAGGTTTCCCTTAGGAGTAAAAACTAAATGTTGATCTTTTAGGAGATCTTTCAACATCTCAATATTTTTACCAGCATAACTCCTTATCCAAACTTCACTTAAAAACATCAGGCCATTATTCTCTTTTTTAAATAAAATGCTTACTGTCCAAAACAATCTTTCATCAAGAATCTTGACGTGTACTGTTTTTTCTGTGTTCACAATATAGGCATAGGGTTCGTTATCTTTATATACGGTTGTAGGATACCAAAGATGGTGAGCATGTGCGTACCTTGCCCAGTCGTCTGTGGTTTTACCATGTTCTTTCCAAATTGTTTTAGATATATTATCTTCAACCCTTGTTTTGATGTTATTTAAGCTTTTTTCTTCATCCATTATTGAATAACGGACATCATTATAAAATCTATGATCAAAGGTTATATTATTCATGAGTTTTTAAGTTTTAACGGCCAGCTACTTTAAAGTTAAAAATTTACGCTTTTGGTAGAGCAAAAAAAAGCGACCTATTTATAAGTCGCTTTGTGTTTAATTTGCTACTAGTTTTCTCCTATCTAGAGCCGATTTCCTCAATTGTGCAGACCTAAAATTAGCAAATTAGACCACAATTCTGTCGGAATTAAACAGGTAATTCCAACGTAATTATAAGGATTGCTTTAACTTCGTTTTAAATTTAATACTCATGGCATTTGAATTTAGATTCTCTTTCTCCAACTAACGATTACTCGTGTTCGATAGGTACCCATTCCAGCGATGAAATAGACATTTACATAAGCATATTCGTTTTGCCAGGTAACCGATTCTGAAAAATAGTTTTCATCACCAGGACCAGGCTGTTTAACAACGGAGATACCCGCTTTTCCAAAATATTCCGATACAAATTTTTTGTTTATTTCGAATTGCTGTTTTAATTGTTTCAGTGTTCTTTGATTGGCATTCCATGTATAATCAGATAAGCGGATGAGACTATCAGGTAGTGAAAAAAATATGCTTTGTTCGAAACTAAGGCTGTCGAGATTCTTGGAGAAAACAATAGGTTTCCCTAATTTCAAAGTATCGGCACCAGGAAAATAATCTTTTGAAACTGTTATTTGGTAATCGAATTGCCGCACTTCACATTTCTGTGCAGTAATTATTGAATCTACCTGCGCAAAAGATGGCCGCTCAAATTTGACGATAATTTTCTGTGCGTCACAGTTTGAGCAAATTATAAACAGAATTGAAAAAAATAAAATTCTAATCATTACCATATCAACATTCTTAAATCTACTTCATTTTTACACAATATGTAAAATACATTCTACACTTTTGTTCTGGAGAGAATTCTGTAATATCCTTGCAATTGTATTAACTGTATTAACGCTCTAAACTTCGCTCAATGAAAAAATTAATTCTAACAATTCTTTCTGTTCTTTGCCTGAATTGTATGCTCTGCTTCGCCCAAAATATCTATGCAGATATCCATGGGAAGAAAGTAGCTGAGCTTATCAAAAATGAAAACAGGTTAGGAGGTAAACTATATCATTCTGATAGGAATTTCATCTCTCTTGATGGTACCGCAGATCCCATAGTTTTCAGAAGACCTGAAAAAAATGGGCTACCAGATTTGCTGGTTTACTATACTTTCAATAAAACAGATTCGCTGATGGACAATATCTTTTATGAATGGGATATTAGCAACTTTGAAAAAGGCGATAATAATGTCAAATCACTTGGTTTTCAAAAGTTGTTGATTCAAAAGTACAACGAGCTTTTAAAACGATTAACAGCTAAATATGGGAAAAGTATTTCAACGGGTGAATTAACTGATTTATCAAAGATAGATAAACTTCATGGATTGCAGAGACAAGACATTTGGAATCTTAATGATAGTACACAAGTGGAGATGTATACAGTGATCACTAATTATTACGAGAAAGAGGGTAACACGATAGTCACGACTCCGGACCATAAAATCAGGATATTCATTAGAAACATCGTTAAAAAAGTCCTTAATGAGCAAGATGTTAAATCGGCAGACCTGAACTTCCAGAGTTTTGTCTCAAAGCTGGTTTCCAATGATCTCATAGGCAGTAGACAGTATTTATCCGATCCTGTCAAAGAGATTACTGATCTTCAGTTAACCGGGACAAGAAATCATGTTAAGGACAAAGGAAATCTAACTATCTTTTTTAAAGGTTTCGGAACGTTTATCGACGAAAAAAGGTATCTAAAACTACAATATAAGGGTACAAATTTGGCGGCAGATCAGCCCTCGGAATTGATTGAGGTCATGTTTGATCGTCAAAATAAAATTCTCAGAGTTGTACCGATAATAGGCGATCATTAATTAGAGAAGCAGCGGAGTTGAAGGACCTGATGAAAGAGTATTTGGGGTGAGCTTTTCGTATTGATTAGCTAAGTTAATATGAAAAGCAAAAAAAAACCTCACTTCGTAAGTGAGGCACGCACCTTAAGGCAATGCGATCGTAGTGAACTTGTCACCTGCCATGTCCCTTACCCTTTGGGTATTGACGCGTCAAATTTATTAACATAACTTGATAATAATAAGTGATTTTAATAATAAATCGTAAGATTACATGTGAACAACAATTAATCTCATCTATAGTTTTTAATGGGAAATTGAAATTTATTTGTTTAAGATCAATGTCTTAGATCGTCTGTCCTTCGGATTTTTGAACCGTTTTGCTGACTAGATAATTCAATCTTGATTATTCATCATATTCGGTGATTATGGGGATACTACGCAACGGAATATCCACTCGATGCAAGACTGAAATTACTTTCGCTATACTAAGAAATACATTCTCACTAATTTAAAATCCACTATACCATTATACCATTATTCTGAGTGTAGTTATAAATGGGTGTAAGTCGGCCAATTTCCTTGGGTAATGTGGCTATTCCCTCCAGCAATTCAAATTATGGCTTTACAAGGCTTTTCTGTATTCCTGTGTTTTTTTTGCAGACATGGGCTTTAAAAATCCATGCTCTGTTTTAAGCCCTCGTCGCGTTATTTCTAATGTATCGTAAACGGCACCAGGGGTAATGATCTTATTATCGAATATAGAATACTGGAATGTTTCTCCCAACCTGGTTTCTTCCTTTTTTGTTCTCCCTTTTTGTGTTTTGCATATATAAACTTCCTTATAGTAGAGTTGCTGGTTTTCATTTGTAAAATGAACAATATCGATGTGCTTTGTATAGCAACTGTCGTTCAGGGGAACAGTTCGAAAACTTTTACCAGTGTATATAGCAAAAGATCTGTTTACGATGTTGCTGGAGCATGCGCTTGCGCACAGAGCCATGAATATTACAAGGATAGATCTATTTGTTTTCATCTGTTATTACAAAATTTACCGTTTCATCTGATGATGCCTGGGTATGCTTTAAATTTTGGGAAAGCGAAGTGGGCCTTTTCGTGGTTTAAAGAATAACTACATTCTTACCAAGGGTTTTGAACCTTACAGAGTTTTCCTGCTCAACGGTAATTGTAATGTGTCCAGTTTTGCTGGTGTGTATATCTCTTACTGTACCCGATTTGCCTTTATGGGTTCCTGAGATAACGGTACAACGATCGCCGTCTTTTAAGTCTGGAATGGTGTTGATATTCATGTTTTGTAATTTGATATGAGGTGAATTTAGTGATTTTCATTGAAAGTCATCCGAACAAACCTCCATCAGCAGCCGCAACTACAGCTGGGAGGAGGTGTAGCCCCGCAGGATTTCCTGTTGATAAAAAAATTACCCAGGTTTTTGAAGAAGAAATAATTTGAAACGCCTGAATATTGATCCGTAATGATCTGCTGTTGGTTTAAGGTATTAACGTCGTTAAAAAACAGGCTATACTTTTTCATCTCTCTTTTGATCATCTCCTGGTCCGTTTCTCTCACAATCCAGGCATACATCATCCTTCCGGTAATGATGGCGAGGACAAAATCTAAAGCAACGACAGGAATAAGAGGGTCTTCCGTTGGGTAAGACCAGATCAGCAGAAGGGTCAATACCATCCAAACAGGAAAGATAATGGGATCTAGGTTAGCCTGTCCCTGCTCCACAGTGGCAATGCCATCTAAGTATTCATTCACAGCTTCCCTTAGCTGGGTAAGATTAAAATGCAAAGGGTCTGGCAATGTTTTTAACGCCTGCAGCAGCAAATCAGGATGAATTAAGTTTGAGCTCGCTGAAGGCCTGGAGGGAATGTCTTTAAGCGCAAAATGCCTTTGGTCATAATCTTCTGCTCCATAATGCAGTTTAATCCAGTTATATTCTTCAAGATCATTCACCAGCAGTAAAAAAGCATTGTGGTGCCCTCCCGATAAATAGGCCATCTGATAACGGTTGAAGCCGGGTAGCTTCCTGATGAGTGGTTGCAGGTGACGGGCGTTGCTGATAGATACAACCCAGGTAATGATCAGGATCAATGGTATAAAAAGAACGTGGTATTGCAGGTCGGAAAGATTATTGAGCTGCAAGCTGCCAAACAGCAACCAGTTTAACAGAAAGGGAATGGCCAAAGCTAAATAACAAAGCTGTACTGGTATTTTAATACCAGATTGCTGCAGAAATGGCTTTAATATTTTCGGGATACGCCAGAACTTTGCAGGCGGATCTTTTTTAAAAACCTTCATATAGAGGATCATTGTTTCCAGATACCAGTCGTGGTGCTTATTGTAATCAATGATGCCACCTACATTTGGAAAATGATGCAGCTCACGACGGAGGATATGGCGACAAAAATTCTTCCAGTATTCCGTAGTATAAAGCAGGTGCATGTGCCATACCTTATCGACCACGACGGAAGGCGACGCACCATTTTTTGAAACACAGCAGAGGTAAATAAAACGCTTGTATTCAAGAATGGCACCTTCGGTAAATTCTGCAGTCCATTTTTCTGTTTGCGCTAATTTTTTAGAAAAGGGGATTACAGCGTTGGCATCGTCAATAACGTAATTGATGATCCTGATCCATAGTGGGTTTTCCTGGTAATTTAACTGTTCTGCTGTTAATGAAATGGTGGAATGTAGCGGTTTCATAGCTTAACGGATTAATATCTTCAATAGACAAACTACAGGAAACAGAAAAATATAAAAGACTTAAATACGTATTATTATAACTTATTTAAGTCTTATATTAGTCTTATGAAGAATGAGGATTTCTTACATCTTGAAAAACTGATGAACTTTCTGGCCAGTCATTTTTTACAAAAAAATGCATGGGCGGATGTATCAAAGTCGGAATGGGCCTATATTGTTGCAGAATTAAACGGACTGCTACAGGAACGGAACAAAAAGCAAAAAATAAAAAAGGAAACGGATCTGTTTGGTACAAACTACCTGTATGAACACCTCATTATTAACAAATTAAAAGCTTATAAGGGTAAGAAAGACCTGGGGGGGGCAGTAAACCTAATTTGAGTAAGCTAAGCAGGATTGTACAGGTACTGGGCTACGACAACTACATTGATTTCATCAACTCGCACCATGAAGCTTTTAACTTTAATGATCTGAAAATCGGTATCCCCAAAGCTACGGTGAACACCAGACTATTGGATGAACTGATTGGGGTATGGTATAGCTATAACCGGAATTTACCGGAGAACCCCGAGAAAAATAATGAAGAAAGGATCTGGCGTTCATCGGTTGAGATTTACAGATCTGAATCTTCGGGTGAATACCTGATAGAGCGGAGCGGTGGCGACAACCATAAGTATTATGGCAAAATAACAGCCTATGCCGACTATGTATTCATTATCATCAATAGCAATACCTTTATCAGGCAAAGGCATTTCATCTCACGTTTAAAGGACATCAACGAAAAGCTAAAACAGCCCAATTATAAGGTTGATGAAATGCATTTTATCAGCACATGTATCAGTTTTAACCAGGAACCCATTGCTTTGTTTGAAATTTTTCAGAAGGTGGCCCATACAAAAAACTTCATTGCCGATTCTGTCAGCTTTCCGATAGAAAGCAGCGAGCTTCCGGCAAACGTTGTGGCTTATTTAAAAGACACTGCGGGCAACCGGATCAATTACAGGTAATCTTCATAAGATACAAAATTCTGAAGTACTGCAATCAATTCGTTATTTCAATTTAAAATACTAAATAAATTAGTATAAATTTGTTTATACTAAAATTATTAGCTTAACTTTGTGGTCACTTAAATTAGAAACACATGAAGGAGCTGTTGATCTATCAGAAGGGGGAATCTACCGAATTGAGGCCGTTGCCGGCCGAACAAATCCATGCTGGATTTGAGTATCCGGCTGCTGACTACGAGGAAGAACGCATTGATCTCAATGCCTATGTGTCTAAAGACTCGCATACTACGTTTTATGCCAGAGTGGTGGGAGAATGTATGACCGGCTCAGGAATTTATCCAGATGATCTGCTTGTGGTGGATCGGTCTCTTACGCCAATACAAGGTGATATCGTGGTCGGAATCTTAGAAAACGAATTTATCCTGCGGGCCTATTTCAAAAAGAACAGTAAGGAATATCTTATGCCGGATAGTCCGTATTATAAGCCCATTGAAAGAAATGATAGCACTCAATTTGAGATTTGGGGTGTAGTGCCGCACGTTATATTAGATCAGAGAAGGAGGACCAGTGCTCGTATTAATAGATTCGAACAACTTTTACGTTAGTACTGATAATTAATAAACGACCATGACCTCGAAAAAATCACAACCGAATTGCGTAAACGCATCCTCCAGTATACCGGAGTTCCGGTTTGTATCGGCATCGGTGCAACAGAAACTCTGGCGAAAATCGCAAACAAAATTGCACAGAAACAGTGTGCTCAAACCGGTGTATTTTATATGGATACCCCAGATAAAATCGAAGCGTCATTAAAAAACAACCATGAGAATCGCAGATCCGGAATTCCGCCTGAGCATCCAACAGCAAAAAATTGGGGATAAACAGAAATTAATGCCTATGGTAAAAGAAGCCTTGCTGCACAAGGTGTGGCTTTATAATAAACTGAATGGCAATTGGTACACCCCAGAGGAATTTCAAGCGAAGTACGAAAAAACAGAACTGAACAATTATCAAATCAACAGCCTGTTAGATAACATGGTGCTGCGTGATCCTAAAGGTGGAAATACAGCTTACCATAAGGCGATTGAGCAAAAAATTGAGCAATTGCATAAGGAAATTAATGAGCTGAGGAGTAAGGGCGAAGCTTTTTTGAATAAGGTAATCGATTATTATCAGCGTAAAAGATGATCCGTACAGTGGCATGGTGCCTTCCCAGCGGTTTATGCCTTTTCAGCAGGTGATCAGAGCACTTTTTCAGTTAGGTTTAATCACATCAGAGCAAAGAGAAAAAATCATGCACGTAACCAGAATCAGAAATGCGGTTTCTCACGGGAAGATACGTTCCATTTCTCCCAAGGCCGGAATTATGGTTGATGAATTGCTTAATGAACTGGGTAAAAAAGGAAAATGATTGCCTGAATGGCAAATTGAGAGGTACCCCATTCTTGCCACTTTACCCGTTGCGAATGCTAGGGTCAACAATGCGATCATGGACAATGATAGCGGAGATGATGTGCCATGGGGTACAGTCAGTTTTTTGGGGTCTAAACAGATCTATTTTTTTGTTAATGTAACAATTGGTGTCAATTTAACATTTAATAAGATAAAATCTAATGGCGGCTTTATTTACAAAACAGCGTCAACAGTTGTAACTGCAACAAAATATGATGATCCCGGTACATTGACTTATAGCGGAGTTAATCAAGCAGTTTCCAGCTATGTCGATGGTAGCGTAAATTTCACGGGAAAAATTTCTTTATATTACAGTTTTGGAGGAGGTTCATGGGAAGGCCTTAGAACAGTAAGTGCAAGTGGAAGCAATACATTGAACGTAACAGTAGAATAAAATGAAGAAGTGGCTGGTATTAATTTGTCTTTTTGTATTGGGTTTAAATTTCGGTGTCTCTGCACAACAATCGGTAGAGGCGGAAATCATTGTGGTTAAGCCCGGATATGAGCATGAAAAATCCTCTTATTTTTTTCATCATACTTTTTCGGGTAATTGGATAAAAGGAGTTATTACGGATTCTACTCTTATTCCACAGAAAGAAATTAAAACAGTTGTCCATAATGGATCTCAGGGAGGAAGTTCGGTAATATCTTATCCTAACTACGAATTGATTAACCTGGAACATTTAACCCAATGGAGCGTAAGCCCTCAGGAGAGTTATTCAGTTGCTACCAAACATAGTGACACTGCTGGACTTGCCGATTCTTCATCCTATTACCGCTTTGACTATGTGAATAAATACAAGGATATTTTTGGCTACAAATGTCAGAAAGTGGTTGCTACAAATAAGTTAACAAATCGCCAGGATTCTATGTATGTGTGCAAAGCGCTTAATGGGTTTAAGTTGAGGGCAAATTATAAATTTAGAAAGACAGATTTTATTATGCAGTTTTTTTATCAGTATGGTGAGAAGGTTCAGGCTTTTACTGTTGTTTCGGTAAAGAGAGAGGCTATTCCGCTTTCTTTGTTTTCCTTTCCTGAAAATTGTTTGTTTTTCAATGGTCGTAAGGATTTGGAAAAATGGTATGATGACCAGGCAAAGCTTAGGACAAATGCAAAAGAAGGTTTGGAACTACCTGAAATCAGGCAGAAAAAGTAACTGCAGAAGACTTTTTGTGGGGGAGTGTCCTGGTAGGGGGTGATCGAGAGTTTCGTGGTTTTAAAGAATAACTACATTCTTACCAAGGGTTTTGAACCTTACAGAATTTTCCTGCTCAACCGTAATTGTAATGTGTCCAGTTTTGCTGGTGTGTATATCTCTTACTGTACCCGATTTGCCTTTATGGGTTCCTGAGATAACGGTACAACGATCGCCGTCTTTTAAGTCTGGCATGGTGATGATATTCATGTTTTGTAATTTGAAATGAGGGGAAAACAGCTATTTATACCTGGTGCTATATCTTTGCAAATCCAAGCGAATCTTTGAAAGCGTCAACAATTTGTTGATTGTCTCTTCTTAACAATGTTAGATTGACTTTGATTTTCACAAATCCATCTTCTCTGGGCAGGCCGAACACAATATTATGTTCAGCTCTTAGTCTTTTGTTCAGTTTGACGGGATCAATACCATTGCCTACAGATACATTGAACTGGTTTGTGCCATTAGTAACTTGGGTTATTTTGATGCCTTTAAGCGGCTTCAAAAGCGAGAACAATTCGGCCGATTTTACTTTTACTTTTTCCATTTCGGCATCAATGGTAGTTAAGTGGTGCAAAGCCATCGCAGCATTTGGCCAATTGGTGAAGATTCCCCCACCATGAATTTTAATCAGATGATGCATATTTTCAATTATTGCTTTATCTCCACATAACACCGCACCGCCAGTCGCTCCCAAATATTTATATAAACACATATAGACGGTATCGAAATAGGAAGAATATTCCTTAACCGTCGCAGCCGTAAATGCAGTCGCCATGTGCAACCTGGCACCGTCTAGGTGCAACTTATAGCCTTTTTCTTTGCAATAGGCTGAAATCCTTTTGATCTCCTCTAAAGGAAATGCCTGGTTGTCGCATCTTCTTACAGGGGTCTCAATCGATATAGCGCCAACGGCGCCCACAAATGCTTCCTGCTCCGCATGGTAACTGATGGATTTTTTGAGCTCTTCTAAGGTAAAGTACCCTTTCCCTTCAGCCAAGGGAATCAGTCTTTTGTTGAACAATGTTTGTGCGGCATCCCCTTCATCCCTATAAACATGACTGGTCTCTTGTACAAAAGCCTTAGTACCAGATCCACATAAATAACTAATGGCTAGTTGATTGGCCAAAGTTCCACTTGGCAGGTAAACAGCAGCCTCTTTTCCGGTAATTTCCACGAACTTCTTTAAAAGCTTTTCCATCGTACCACCTTCGCTATAACTATCTCTTTCTATGGCATCGGCAGTATTGATCTGCTGCAGCTTATTGATAAAATCTTCTGGTCGATAAAAGATCCCATCATTGATAAAATAGACCGCTTCATTATCCTTCGAGGGTACTTGTTGCTGTGCAGTGAATGCATCAAATGGAACGGCTACCGCTGCAATAAGCGGTAAGGCTGTCAAACTGGAAAGTTTTAAAAAATCGCGGCGTTTATAGGTTGACATAGAAGATTATAAAGGTAAATAATATGGATATGCGGCTGTTTTTTTAATTGTAAAAGGCGAACTAATTTTAAACCTGCTTATCTTCATAAACCGTAATCTTTTTCCCGTCCGCATATAATTTGCCCCAGTTACATAAGGTATCCAAAATTGGAACCAGATCAATGCCCTTGTTGGTTAAAATATACCTTATACCTGTTGGAACAGTATTCGGAATTTCCCTTTTCACCAAGATTGCATGACTTTCTAGTTCTTTTAGTTGTCTGGATAAAACCGTTTCTGAAATATCGGGCAATTTTTGTTTCAGGAGATGAAAACGGTCATTGCCTTGAGAGATGTAGTAAACAATTTGCCCTTTCCAACGTCCGCTAATCATGCTGATCGCTGAATTACGCTCACAAAGCTGGAACAAGGACTGTTCATTGGCATAGTCGGTCGATTCTTTTTTTCTCATCGTTGTAAGATTTGTTACTAACAATTTTGTCAGTTATTGTATACCAGGCAAAACGTTCACAATTTTACTACAGATTTTAAACAGATAAACAAACACCAATTTACTAAACTATAAAGTTATACCAATGAAAATCAGCATTTATATTGCATCTTCTGCGAACGGATTGATTTCAAATTCAAGAAATGTACCGGATTGGCTTTCTCCAGAGTATGGCCAGGGCATGTACGCTATGTGCCAGAAATTTAAAGCAGTGATTATGGGTAAAACAACCTATAATATTATTGCACCTGATTATTTACCGCTTAAAGATGAAGGAACAACAGTCGTGTTAACGACAGACGAAACTGCAAAATCGGATAATCCGACCGTAACCTTTACAAAAGACAGCCCTGCTGCAGTTAAGCAGATGTTAGAAAGTAAAGGTCATACAGAAGCGGTAATCATTGGAGGGACAATGACCATCAGTCAATTTATAAATGCTGGATTGGTTGATGAGATTTACTTTGTTGTAGAGCCTGTATTATTTGATAAGGGATTGCCACTATTAAAAGAGGTAGTTGGCGAGTTTAAACTTAATTTGTTAGAAGTATCGAAATTGAATAATGATACAGTTCAGCTTCATTACAGGATACAGAAAAACAATTAAACCTTGAGCATGAGTTTTACCATTGGAATACCCTGCTGCTTACTAAAAAGCAGAGGACATCTTTCCAGATACACTTAACAATAGAATTAACAATAGTAGTTTATAGGATTTCATAGTTAAGGGCATTTTGTTCCTGAATAGTTGTTTCCCATTAATGATGCCCGATTTTCTGCCTTAGCCAAAAATAAATGATCTATAAGATTTTATACATACATATATATATGTATATCTAGGTGTCTTTGTATTTATGCAATGGTTTATATATTTTTCTTATCCCGAACTCAGTTAGATTAATAAATTGGCAATCATTTTGCGAGTGCTTTAGCCTAAAGAAAAGCACTATGGGATTTTTCAACAAGCTATTTAAACAAGAAAACAATCCAGTCGGTACTGGAGAAAAGCTTTCTAAAATAGATTTAGAGCCTTGTAAAACAGAACAAGAGCTCATTCAAAGATTTGGTGGAATTGCCTTGGATAAACAATCAGATTTAAGTGAAGTGATTGGAAGCAATAACTGGAATGTGGATATGACCAAAGGTGAGATCAGTTTTGGGACAAATCTCGTTTTTCCTATTCAGGTACTTGGCACATTCTCCCATAGTTCAGAAACCTGGCTTTGGGCTTGGGCGAATACGGAATCCGGGCTTCCTGAATCTATTATTCAGCAGGCCTTACAGCTTAAAAAATATGGTGAAGAGAATGAGATTCCTTTATTAAGTAATAGTGAGTTTGATGCCTCAAAGGATGACTTGCACCTTATTGGGCTCATTGCGTCAGGAATGTTTAATTCAAGTGCCTATTATGTTGCTGATTACGGACAGGGTGCAATGGTGGTAACCATAAAAAGCGACACTATTGATAAGATCAGAAAGGAGGACCATCACCGGGTTCTTACTACCTTTCCTCAGCTCATTTCATTGTTTGAGATGAATCACCAGGTTGCCTTGACAAACTACCTCAACGCCAAAGGCTATCATGTTGCGGAAAATGGTAACCATCTCTCTGCAGAAAGAGACGGGAACCGGATTGTCGCTGAATTTGATGAACAATTCAGGCTTACAAAGCTCAATGGATAAAACACAAATAAATGATCGAATACTTCACCTGGCAGATGCAGGTTCTAAAATATATAAGTTCAATATTGCAGCGTCTTTTGGAGTTGTATGTAACCTTAATTATGTCTTAAAAATGGTATATTTTAGGTGAAGTAAAAGAAGTTATTATATGCCTTTAGAAAATAACCATCTCGAATATGAGAAGCTATTGCAAATTTTCAGTTCCATTTATCCTTTAAGTGATGATTTGAGAAATGCTATAGTTGAAAACAGCGATATTGTTCATGCAAAAAGGAAAACAAAATTACTAAGCGCAGGAGATCGGAGTAATGCAATTTATTTCATTGTTAAAGGGGCCGCGAGAGTTTACTATTTAAATAATCAGGGCATAGAAACTACAACTTGGCTATTGCTTGAAAATGAATTGCTGATATCTGTGTATAGTTTTTTTGCAGCCCAACCAAGTTTCGAGTATATAGAGACAATTGAGGATTGCACCTTAATCTCTTTAAGGAGAGAAATGTTAGATCAATTGTATCAGCATTACATTGAGTTTAATTTTATTGGAAGAAAACTTACTGAACAATATTACATTAAAAATGAGGCACAAGCTAACAATTTACGCATGCTAAATGCACGTCAGAGATATGATCAACTACTGGAGTCCAACCCTGAACTCATTAGTAGAGTGCCCTTAGGATATATTGCTTCTTATCTGGGTATTACACAGGCGACCTTGAGTCGTGTTAGAAAGCAAAAGTAATTTTTTGCCTTTTGTCAAAAAATTGCGTGCTCTGAAGTGCTAATTTCAACGATCATTTATTAATAAAATAGAATTGATCATGAAAATATGCTTCTAAAAATGAAAAACTATTTGAACTCCCGACTTCCGCTGTTGAAGATTTTAACTGGAATATCTTTCTTACTTATTTATGCTTCCGGAGATAAATTTGGCGTTTTTATTTTCATATTATTATTCGTCTATCCAGTTCTGATTGTAGACGGATCGTCAAGCTTTTTCTCTTTAAGTACAAGTCCGTTTTTAGTAATTTTAACTAATATGGCATTTTTGCTAGCGATTTATCTCTCTGTTTATAGCTTATTAAGAGCCGGATTCAAAAAAATAAGTAATCGTTCGAATGATAAGGTATGTCTGATTAGCATTGTTATCCTGTATGTTTATGTGTATAAGATTTTAGCGCATTCTTATGAGAGTGGATTCTCAATGGTTACACTGGTGATATTTATGCTGTTATCGTTAATTACCCTTATAATATCTTTTAATAATATGATGAAACGATAGTTTACGCTCCAAAACAACACCTGCTCAACCCATACATTTAAGCTTATTGCTCATTTCTAGGGTCTACAACAATTCCAGCTTTCTTTAAAATGTTTACACCGTCTTTGTGATCATGTCGTCTCCATTTTTGTTTTAACTTATTGATTTTCAGATTTTAAAATAAAAATGCTATTTTAGAAATAGTAAATAAATCTACTATGGCAGAAAGAATTATCGTTAGAAGGAGAGGAACTCCTTTGGCTGTACTTGAAATGCTGTTTTCAGGTGCTTTTTTTTCCTATTGGGTGTGTAAGCAATATAGCTTAAATTGGATTCTTGGAATTATTATTTTCATTGGTTCCATGCTACTTATGAGTTATCTGTTTTTTAGGATCCGAATATTTAGATATGTTTTTGCAATAGTCTTCTCCTTTGGATGGGGTTTTTTGGCTTATGCTTTTGCAAGTAGTGCAACTAGGTCCGAATCTACTTCATGGATTGCATTGGCAGCTGTATTTGCTCTTAGTCTGTTTATACATAAAGCCTACTTTCAATTTGAAAGCAGGGCTACAAAGATTGATGTAAGATAGGCAGAAGCCAGGAAAGAAACAGGAAGCACTACAAAATGGTAAGGAATAAAAATTGAGGATGTGATAAAATTTACTAAAATTTCTTTACCAGGCGTTTATCAAAAAAATGGTAACCAACAAAAACGGTCATACCAAAAACAAAAACTGCTTTATAGGCAATCAAGGTCTGCAACAAGTTAAAGGCAAGCCTCTCATCGATCAGCAAAGATAGCCCGAAAACTCCGGCGAGTGCCAGGCAGAAATACAACAGCCCGATGGCATAGAGCCACCGGTTTTCCTTGTTCCGGTGGCGCGCCAGTATTTGGTTACCCACCTTTTCAGCAAATCCGGCAGGCAAGGGGTTGGTATGGATAACCGACTGTTGAATAAACTCGTCTAATTCATCAAACTGTTCATTTTTCATCGCATTTCAATTTTAAAATGTTTACGGATTTTTTCTTTAAGCAAACCCCTGGCGCGCGACAGGTGACTCTTGAGCGTACCTTCCGGCACCCCGGTGATTGTGGTGATTTCAGCCAGGCTGAACTCCTGCAGGTAATATAGATTAATCGCCGTTTGGTAGGAAAAGGGCAACTCGCCAATTAGCAGACCGAGATAAGTGGCCAGTTCCTTTTTATCCAACGCCTGCTCCGGGTTATCCTCCGGAGCGCTCAATTCAGGCAGATCTTCGGGCAATGGCAATTCCCGGCGGTTTTGCTGTCGTTTGGCCGTATTGATCGCCTGCAGATAAGCGATGCGAGCGATCCAGGTCGACAGTCGTGAGCGGAAGTTAAAGCGATGCAGGTTATCATAAACTTTCATAAAAATTTCCTGGCAAAGATCCTCTTGCTCGGCCGTGTTGCGTACCAGCCGCCCCACCATCGAGCTGACCAGCCGCTGGTGCAACTCCACCAGTTCGCGGAAGGCACGTGCTTCGCCCTTCAAAACCCTGGAAACCAATAGCCGGTCTTCGCTCATACCCGTTAGTCAACCAATTGTCTTTCAAGGTTGCAGCAAATAAAAAATAAATTAATTGCAACCGTCAGGCCCTTGCCTTTGACTAACGGCTAAACATTAATTACACAACATGAAAAATATTGCACCCTTTCTCGTCATGATCGTCGTGTTGGTCATTATCGGGATCGTCCTGGTCAACTGGTTCAACTACCGCCTCAAAAAACGCCTGTTGGATTCCCGGCCTGCGGACGAAAATACCCTCGGGTTGATTCGGGACCTCTGGCACCCCGGCAATGAGGCCCTGAAATGGGGATTTTTGCTGCTTTCCGGCGGACTCGGGCTGATCCTGCTCCATTTTATTCCTATGGCCAGCGAAGATTCAACGCTCGGTTTCGGTATCGAAGCGGTGTTCCTGGGCGTCGGTTTTTTAACCTATTATTTATTGATCAAAAAGAAAGACCATGAAATTTAATTCAACCTTTACTGCCCTTTGCACTTGCCTGCTGACCATGACCGGAATAGCCAGTGCCCAGTCCGCCGCGGGTCTCGAAGCCAAACTCCAGGCGAAAGACAGCCTGTTGTTTAATGCTGTGTTGAAAACCTGTAACCTGCAGCAGGTCGAAGCCACTTTAGCAGCCGATTTCCAGTACAGCCAGGACAAAGGGGACAACATGGCCCCGCGCTTAACCGGCCGCGCCGAGTTTGTCGGCAATATCGCCCGTCGCTGCGCAGTCAAGACCGCTAAATTCAGCATCCGCAGGGAACTGGTCAAAGGCAGCGCCAGCGTCAGCATGGTCGGGCTCCGGTCCGCTACCCAAAGCGGCGTGCAGCGTTTTTATACGACCGCAGGCGGCCAGCCGGAGCAAATGGTCGAGGAATCGCATTTCACCCGCATTTGGGTACTGGAGCAGGGCGATTGGAAAATGAGCCGCGAAATGGATTACCAGATCGTAACGCACGACCCGCAGCAAGCAGCCGCCAAAAGTGATCCGCTGTACCGGCAGGTGATAGCGGCAGACAGCTCACTATTTTCTGCTTATAATAACCGCGACATCACCGGGCTCAAAAATTGGTTTTCGACCGATCTGGAATTCTACCATGACAAAGGCGGCCTG
This sequence comes from Pedobacter nutrimenti, assembly GCF_032678445.1. GTDB lineage: Bacteria > Bacteroidota > Bacteroidia > Sphingobacteriales > Sphingobacteriaceae > Pedobacter > Pedobacter nutrimenti_A. The sequence goes on along the minus strand of NZ_JAVTSQ010000003.1, from coordinate 318,962 downwards.
AGCCATTACGCTGATAATATGGAGAACTTTGAAAAGCATTTTAAGGACTTGGCTAACTTCTCACGGCGGGAGTTGGTAGAGGGCAGCCAGCAGGTTTACCCGCTCAACGGTTATGGCGCACTGGAAACTGGCGTACACCGTTTCTACACCAAAATAGATGGCAAGGAACAATTGACCGCCACAGCCAATTTTATTGATATCTGGCACCTTGATAACGGTGCCTGGAAGCTCAGCCGAATCATCAGCTACGATCACCGATGAAATTAAAACAAATATTTTTAGCGCTTTGCCTGGTGATAGCAGCGTCAAATTCAAACGGTCAAATCCTGAATATCCAGGACAAAAGGCTCGACAGCCTGCTGGATAGCTTATATGCCAAACATCAATATATGGGTGCGTTGACGCTCTCGCAAAATGGGAAAGTCATCTACGGTCACGTGAACGGTTTTCGCCAGATCAGCAAGACCGACAGCATTCCAGCGACCGCTACTACAGGCTACCGAGTCGGCTCTATCTCGAAGGTTTTTACCTCCGTGATGATCTTCCAGTTGATCCAGGAAAAGCGGCTCCACCTCAGTGATAAGCTCATTAGCTGGTTTCCTAAAGTGCCCAATGCCGGCAAGATAACTATAGCCAACCTGCTTAGCCATCGTGGCGGGCTGAGTGATATCAAGGCCATTCCTGGCATCGATTACTGGATCCGCGAACCGCATAGCGAAGCTGAAGTGCTGCGTGTGATTGAAACCAGTGCCATCGACTTCCAGCCTGGCAGCCGTGCTGTTTACAGCAATTCGGGTTACATCTTGCTCAGCTATATTCTGGAAAGGGTTGCCAAAAAAACGTACGGTCAGCTATTGAAGGAGCGCATCACCGAACCGGTAAATTTGCGGCATACCTATTATAGCCCTAAGAGAGGTACAAAATCTGAAGAAAGCTTTTGTTATAATTATAACAAAGGCTGGCAACCTGTTCCCGAAACCGACTGGAGTATCCCACAAGGTGCCGGCGCGATTATTTCTACCAGTCAGGATCTGGCGCTATTTGCAAGTGCATTATTTAACGGCAAACTGGTTAGCCTGCAAAGCCTGCAAATGATGGAAAAAATCACCGACGGTTACGGCATGGACCTGGGCATCATGGATTGCCCAAAACAACCCGCCTACGGGCACACCGGAGGCATGGACAGCTTCCTGTCTACACTGACTTATGTTCCTGCCGACGGCCTGGTACTGGCCTATACCTCCAACGGGCAGGCCATGCCCATGGACGAGCTGGTTAAAAAAATATTTGCCCTGAGCTACCACTGAAACCATTTGTGTATTTGAGTGTTGCAAAAACGAACTAGCGCTTCGGGGTAAAGCAGCATAATAGCTGCTTGAGTGGAGAACGGTATTTCATAAAATAGGATAGAGGTAATTTAAGTCTTTAAACGATCAAGCCAAAGATGTTAATACTTTAACTCCACTATCACACAGTCTTTCTTGCTTCATCCACAATGGATTGAAAAAACTAATGCCATTGGAATAATTTCAAAATAAGGGAGATATGGGGTAATTGTTGATGACCCGGATGAAGCTACTGGTACTTTATATTGGGCGTTATGGCAAAAAGTTGATAAAAATAAATGCTGTTTCTTTGGCATGCCTGGCTTGTTTTTGCTTGGCTTTTAACTGCGTTTTCTTTACCCGGTTTTTCTGGAATCCATGCGGGCATTACGGAGTTTAATGTTTATGGTAAAGCTTACTTATCCAAGGTTTTTGTATTCGGTTTTGATGTTGGTAAGAGTTTGGTGCAGGGTTTTAAGGATGCTCATAACCGGTTTATTCTGAACTTAAATCTTGAGAGAAGAATATTTAAGCAGAAAAATGGTATTGTAAGTGTTGTTCTTATGGATGCTTTGAAACAAAACAATTTCATTTCGCGTACATTAATGAGCAATGGGTTTGTAGATAGCCATTCTAATCCGGACAGCAGGTATTTTTTATTGCAGTTTTCATGGAGCCCTCAGCATTGGTCGGCTGGAAGCAATGCAGGGAAGGCGAGGGCTAGAAACGGAATGTTTATCAAATAAACCCGTACTTCTTTTCTCACTGGACCTTCCGCGAAGGGCTTTAGGTCCTGAGGTGTGAAAAGAGGTGCAGGTTTTTTTGGGTGCAGACCGGAGAGGGTGGTTAAATTGCTGCTTTCTTGTTTAATTCAGTTTTTATATCGTTAAATTTAATCCCAAGGATTTTTATTGTTGAGGAGGATTCCTTTAATAGGGAATCCATTTAATTTCTTCCACAGTTTCTTCCACAGTTTCTTCCACAGTTTTAGCAATAGTCGAATAAGGCATGTGGAAATGGAATTCGACGTTTTGAGGAAGGAAATAGGCGTGGGTGTTCTTTTTGAGGTGGTGATAGGATCGGGTGTGGATTTGCCTCTTGGTTTCCTCCACCGAGTGGTGTTAGAATGACGGAAGAGGAGTGTGCTAAAGCAAATGATATGCTTCGTGCACGTTTGTAGTTACTGGCGTTTATATCTTTAAGTTTTTGTTCGCCCATTGAATAAAACTCGGAGGATTTAGTGATTATTTCTTCGAGAGGTGATTTGTGTTTTTTAGCTTGTAGCATATGTGTGTAATAGATGTTCCTTAGTTAATCAATGTCTATAATTATACCTCCTCCTAGTGGACTTTGTTTGTAGGTTTTTCTGAGTGATTTTTGAAAAAACTCTAAATGTCCAAAGATGGATTCGTATGAAACTTTACCTTCTGAGCTCAACGTAATTGTACCAAGACTAATGGAGATTTCTTGCGATCCGACTGTAATGTTCTGCTCGTAGTTATAGACCTCGTTAAAAACCGGGTTACCCGCCTCTTCAGAATAGGCATTGATTTCCAATTGGGTTGGGTTTGTGTTTAAAAATGATAGGATTTCTTCACAATCTTCGTCTAAGGCGTATTCTGCTCCATACATGTCATTGTAGTATTGTTCCAAAAAGGCCTTTAATTCTTTTTCCATAATTTCTGGTTTTAAAGTCCATTTATATACCTTTTCTGTTGCGCTAAAGTTAAATGATGTAGGGTTGTCTACGACTGCATTTAAAAAGTCATCTATAGGTGTTTCGCTCTTGGCTTTCAGGTTTTCTATCGATTTAGTTCCGACGCTGAATTCTGTGATTATTCCTGTTGTAATGTATGTTCCCATTGTTTAACGTTATTTATTGTTTAGAAGATTATTGATGGTTCTTTTTTCTCTGCAAGCTTTGGCTTTCTATTATTGGCTTCTACAAATAGGCTGCCTCCTATCTCGAAATCTAAGTATCGGGTTCTTATGGCTCTTTCAAAGAAAGGGAGGTGATCATAATCTGGTTTGTATAGCACTTGTGCTTCGGTACTTAATAGAATAACATCGGTTTGGCACTTTACTTTTTGAGTTTCGAAATTGATGTATTGTTGACGGTAGTTGTCTGCGCAAAAAACTCTGTTATAAATACTTTCGAGATAGAGTTGGATTTCTGAATACGTGGGGGTTGTTTTGAAGAAATAGGTTAGTTCCTGGATCTCTCTTCCATAATGGAATTTTGATCCGTAGAGGTCATCGTAATATTCTTTTATGAAGTCTCCCAATTCATCTTCTATAATTGTTGGTTTTAAGGTCCAGATGTATTCGTTGCCTATTTTCTCCAATTTGTATGCTCTTTCATTGGATACAAGCAGGCGTGGAAATGTTTCTTCTGGGTTAATGCCATGTATTTTTGTTTTTTGTAGTTCTTGATGGCTTGTACTGAATCTGGTGATGATTCCTGTTTTTAGATATGTTCCCATTGTTCGTTTTTTTATAATTAGTTAATGGTTGCAAAGCTATATATAATGATTTATAGTTTCAATTATTATATAAAAATTAAATTTTGATTGTTTTGTGATAATATTTGGGAGCGAAGCAAAATTTTGTGAAAAAACCTGCACTTCTTTTCTCACTGGACCTTCCGCGAAGGGCTTCAGGTCCTGAGGTGTGAAAAGAGGTGCAGGTTTTTTTGGGGGGAGTGCATACCGTGCAGGGTTGTGATTAGTGGTGGAATTCGTAATTTAGATCAGCCAATCCTTGAAAATGATTTCTCTGCTCTTATGGAAATAAAGATAAAAGATATACTTATAGCTTTAGTGCTATTCATGCTTACCCCGGCAGTATTTTGTCAGTCTAAGGGGACTGTCATCCGTCCTGATTTTAAAAAACATTTTGATCAATGCGGAGTAGATGGTGCCGTGGCGATTTATGATTATAAAAAGCATCTGTGGATCTTGTCAGATACTGTTAACACCAATAGGGAAACTTTGCCTGCCTCTACATTTAAAATTGTCAATATGTTGATTGCCTTGGAAACCGGGACAATATCGAATGAGGATTATGTAGTGAAGTGGCCTGGGAAAACGGATACTTTAAAATACGGTTACAGGCCTGATATTTATCATGATATCAGTGTAAAGGATGCATTTAAAGTTTCTGCTGGCTGGGCATTTATTGAACTTGCAAAAAGGATTGACAGAGGCTTATACAAGAGGTACCTTACTCAGTGTGGGTATGGTAATGTTGACCTTTCGGAAGCTGGTGCAGATTTTTGGAATTTTGGACCTTTTGGTATTTCTCCTGTTTCGCAGGTTGTATTTCTTAGAAAGCTATTTGAAGGGAAACTTCCATTTTCTAAAAGGAATATGGATATCGTAAAAAGAGTGATGATTACTGAACAAAACTCGGCTTATACTATTCGGTCCAAAACGGGTTGGACAATGGCAAATGATACCAATACTGGATGGTGGGTGGGTTATCTGGAGAAAAAGGGCGAGGTTTATTTTTTTGCTACCAGGTTGTTGCAGAGGAGAAAAAACAACCGGGCCGATTTTTCGAAATGTCGTAAGGAGATTACCAGGTCTGTTTTGAAAGATTTGAAGGTTATTGAATAACAGTGAAGTTTATTCGTGGAAAAAACCTGCACTTGTTTTCTTACTGAACCTTCCGCGAAGGGCTTCAGGTTCGGAGGTGTGAAAAGAGGTGCAGGTTTTTTTGGGGGGAGGTCATAGGATAACAAGGTCGTTAGTTGGATCAAACTTTGGGCAAGTTGTAACCGTTGTGATACTGGGCCAGCAGGTATTTATTGTTGATCTGCTGGTCTGTAAACTGGTGTTTGGCATTGTCCCACGATAATTTTTGGTCGCTTCTGAAGGCAAGATTTCCCATTTGTGCAACGGTAGCTACATGCGCAGCATCCTGTATAGAACAGTTCAGTTCTTCTTTTTTTCTGGATCTGACCACACTAAAGAAATTGACCATATGATTGTTCAGTCCATTATCTGAGGATTTAATAAAGGGCTTGCTAACTTTATTGCCGCTTACCTTTTCTTCAATGACTTCCCAGCCTTCCCTGTTGAGGATCAGCGTGCCGTTGTTACCGATATATGCAATCCCATGGTTGCGGTTATAGGAGCCGTTATCGATGCCCATGGCAGAGTCCCATACCATGTTGAACTTATCAAACTCATATAAGGTAGTCAGCGTATCAGGAGTTTCTTCATACAGATCGGGATAGGCAAAGCGGCCACCTAATGCAGATATGGTTTTTGGTACGGGTGAATTCATACCCAGCAAGCCATAATCCAATAAATGCACTCCCCAGTCGGTCATTAACCCACCGGCATAATCCCAGAACCAGCGGAAATTGAAGTGATATCTGCTGGCATTGAATGCTCTTTTATTCGCCGGCCCAAGCCACATGGCATAATCAACGCCTGCAGGGGGTAAGGTATCTGGTACTACGGGAGCAGGTTTCATCCAGCCCTGGTAACACCATACTTTTACAGTTCTGATATTTCCCAGCTGGCCGCTCTTTACGAAATCAACAGCATCTTTAAAATGTTGCTGACTGCGCTGCCATTGACCTGCCTGTACAACCTTATTGTATTTTTCCTGCGCTTTGACCATGGTACTGCATTCGACAATAGAGTTGCCTACCGGCTTTTCAACATATACATCTTTACCTGCCTGTACTGCATGAATCATCATCAGGGCATGCCAGTGATCGGGTGTCCCGATAATTACTGCATCGACATCTTTATTATCGAGCAGCGCACGATAATCTTTATATCTTTTTACTTTTGCGGCGTCAACATTCATCGACTTTAATTCGGCCATCCTTTCATCAAGTACATTGGCATCACTGTCACACAGGGCGATCAGGTTTACTCCCGGTACTTTGAGGGCCGCTTTGAGGTCAGACCATCCCATGCCATTGATTCCTATTACACCAATATTGATTTGGTCGTTTGCGCCAATTGTCTTATTGAAAAGGGCATAGGCCGGATTGTCTAATGCAGAAAGCAGGGCAGTGGTTCCTACTGCGGTTGCAGCGTAGTTGAGGAAATTTCTACGGTTTAACATTTAATTTGGTTTACGGTTCATACTGGAAATAAATTACGAAATAATTAGTGGAGTATCCAAGATATATCGTTTGAGTTAGTGAGAATGACGTGTAAAAATGCCCATTCGCGATTCCGATGGCAAATTAAAGTATATTTTTTTGGGGGGGGATATCCGGGGAAGGGGGAGGTTGGGGTTGGCTAACAGGCTAGGCTTTCAGCACCCGTTGTATCTTGGCGTCAAATTGCTTTGAAAAGGATTCCCATTGAGCCTTATGAACCTCGTTATCATACAACGATCTTGCGTATTGATAGGTATCGGCGGAGAGATGCCAGCCAAAGATATTTTGCAGGTAATTGATGTCTGCAGCAATCACGCGATGTAACACGGCCTGTTTGGAGATGCTATATGTTTTACAATAGCGGTCGAGATAGGCTCCCCTGCCTATTTTTACGTATTCGACAAGCATGTCTTCGGTCATGAATATTGCCGGGATCATCTCTATCTGGAAATCTCTTTTACGGAGGGCTGCCAACAGCAACTCGTACTCATAGAATCTTTCAGGGATGTCGGTTTTGAGCAGGCCGCCGTTATTCGCTGCCATATAACAGAGCTCTTTTGTGATGAGTGCGTCTGGTATATGGCGCAGGGCCATGCCATCTTGTTCCACCGCCTTGTGTGCCACTGCGGTATCAATGAATTGTTCCGGGAAAAACTGCAAAGCAAATACGGTCTGCTGCAAAGCGAGTATACACAGCTCTTTCGTTAGAAATTCTGGTAGCACCGTTTTTAGGTCGCGGTAATTTTTTTGTACGATCTCTCTGAAATATTTTTTATCATGAGGAGAAGAGATGGCGGATTTCAGCACCGATTCGCCAGTGGCCAGCCGGCGGCGCAATTCCTCAAAAGTGGTGATGAACGGGTTCTTTAGCAAAGCCGTCAGGGCAGCTGCGATATGTTCATCGTCATCGTCATCTTCATAAAATTCGTTCTCCTCTGGACTGTATGGGTCTCTGGAATGATAATAAAACCCGGAGATATTCTTACGCTCCGGCACAAAATGAAAATCATCTGCGATGAATACGGATGCCTCAATCATACCGCCACAGGCCATCCAGCCGTGATTGTAGTGTAGCATCACCACCTCTTCGGCAGTGATATTGCCTTCCACAGTCACCGCCGAGCCGCCGATGAGGAAGTGACGGCATACCAAGCTGCCTGTTACCAGCAACGTCGGGCCGTAATCGCCTTCTTCATTGAGTACACTGCCGTTCACGATCAGATCTCCGTTGATGATATAGCCACAAATCCATTTATCGGGACTGGCATCCGACAATTCGCCTGTGTCGAGTAGGAAATCCTCATCCAGCCGGAGATTGCCTTCATGTACATAGAAGTAGCCATCAGGCTCAATGAGTGCGTTGAAATCCCCTTCATCTTCATAGATCTTCTGATGAATATGATAGCGGGTCATGGCATCTGCCAGAGATATCAGCTCGAATGGATTCTTCATCGGTCTTGTCCAGTTTCTAGTTTACAGTAACTTATTAATGGTCTTTACTGTGTATCTAACTATTATGATCAGGAGGATGAGACTAATGATTGGCCAGAGAGCAAGTAATATCGAATGGGTTTCTATCATTACATTTTTAATTTATAAATGTGAAATTAGAAATTTTATGTATTAAAGTGAATAGAATATTACTTGGTCTGTGGTGTTTTCAGATGGAATGGGGAAGTGGAAGGTGTGAAAAGTGGTGCAGGTTTTTTTGACCGGGCAGATCCAGGTCATTTTGGCTACTATATTTTCCAATTCGGTTAATCCTGCAAACCTGACAGTGATGACTTTTGCATTGTACAAATAACGGAGAGATTTGAGCGAATTTAAACTAAGGCCAATGTGGTTAAAATAATAGATATGATGAATATAGAGACTTTAATTAATAACTGGATTGCTGCAGGCAATGCATTCGATACAGAAAAATACCTGAGTTTTTATTTACCGGATGCGGTACTCGATGATCCTTCTGTCGGGAAGGTATTTAGAGACCACGTGGGGATAAAAGAATATTTTGAAAGTTATTTTATTGGGTATAATACGCGGACAGAATTGATAAGCTTGGATTTAGTTAATAACCGTAAAGCTCATATCGAAGTGAAATTTTCAGGTAATTTTTCCGAGGGAAGTATTGGTGGCCTTTTCGACATTACTTTTAAGGATGGCAAAATCGCTTTTGTTAAAGCTGATCTTGTTCAGGGCTGACGGGTGGATTTAGTTAAAAGTTGCAGTAACCTAAGTCAGCTGGTTTATCGGCAGTTTCCTGGTTCGAGTTTGCTATCCAGTTATAACTGCGTTTTGCAAAAAATGATACAGTGCTTTATAAGTACCAGGCTTGAAGAGGGTGATAATCTCGCAATAAAGTTAAATAATTTAAGTGCAAAAGGAGTTGTCTCGTAAAAGAATATTTGAATAAACAAAAATCACTACCGTTAACATCGGTTCTTATTAAAATAGGAGCGTTCTAAATGTTCAATTGTTCCCGCTCATGGATGGTACATGCTGGAATCGAACACATCGATTGCGGTTTTTTTTATGGCTTTTCTGGTTTTGCCCTTGTAGCTTTATCAAAGGATAAAACCAGCTTTTTCTGATCGATCTCTTTCAGAGGAACCTCATGTGAATCCTTTCCAACGCCCCCGGTAAAATAAACAGCGGCTTTATTGGTTGAACCTTTTTCCAGTCCATCTTCAAATAGAGCAATGCCAAACAAATTGCTGTCGACTTTAGAATGGGCAATAATGCTTACAGTTCCTAAGTTATATCTGCCGTTATTTTTTAACGTAACCACTCCGTTATCATAGGTATAACTGAGTCCCTTGACTGTCGCCAGGTAGGTCTTGTTTTTGCTGGTAACAGGCTGATAAGTCTGCGCATAGCCCGAAATACCGGCAATGAATAGAAATAAAGATAACACGAACTTTTTCATGTATTTATGTTTTATATAAAATTAATATCAGCGACAAACCATCCAAAATAAATCAGGTAATATTATTGTTAATATTTTCTTGATGATTACTGTCATCCCGGAAATAACAAAAGAAGCAAAATCTCGAATTATATCAGGTTCCATAATCGTTGTGGCCAACGGGTAGGAGGTTTGTGGTGGGTAAGGTGATTGTGAAAACTGCGCCGTTATCGTTCCTGACTGTTATCGTTCCTCCATGGGCTGTTACGTATTGTTTTACTATGGCCAAGCCAAGGCCTGTTCCATTGATTTTATGTAGGGTAGTGAATGGTTCAAAAAGTGTTTTAATGATCTCTTGCGGAATTCCTGGCCCATTATCTCTTATTATAAGTTGCACCTGGTTGTTTTTTTCATCTGGACTGGCTGTAATTTGTACTGCGGCTGATTCTACTTTTGCATGTTGCAGGATTTCTACAGCATTATTGACGAGGTTCAGCATGATTCTTTTGAGTTTTCTTTCGTCTCCAAGGATAATCAGCGCTTTGGGAATGGATTGGTGGACAGTTACCGAGTTTCCATAATTATTTGTGGCGAAGGCGAGTTTAATTCCGGCATCAATAGCCTGGCTGAGATTAAATGGTTCTTTTTTTACGGGTGTTTCCTTTATAAAGTCTAGGAAATCATCGAATATTTCTGTTGCCTGGTTGGCGCACTGGTCTAGAAGGTCTATGGATTCGCCGCCTTCATTTTGTTCCCGCATCATGGAGGTGATGAGTTTCAGGTTCTTAATGGGGGTGCGTAAATCGTGCATGACCATGCCTATGGCCTTACCGACTGCAGAGAGTTTCTCTTTTTGGATGAGTTTTTCGTTTAGTTCTGCATTTCTAATGGCTTGGGCTGCATTTTGTACAAACAGTTTTAGTAAGTACATTTTTTCTGTTTTTAGCTTTTCTTGTCTCTTCAATATTGCAAAAACAGAATAGGAATCCATTCTGGCCAGGACCAGATCATCTAGCTGTACAACTTCATCTGGCTCGAGGTGGATTTTTTTTATCCTGATAATGAGCTCTTCCAGATCTATTCTTTCTTCAATGGCGCCAAAGGAGATGATCTTTTCATAAGTGAAGTCGTCGTGTAGTTTTCCTAGCAGGGCCATATCTGTTCCCACTGAAATTGCGAGTTGATCCAGGATGTTTTTGAGTAAGGCGTTAAGTTGGTATTCGCTTAGGCCTATGGTGGAAATGGATTCAATTAGTTTTTCCAGGTTGCGTAGGCGGTCGTAATCTGTGATGGCTTTGGTGGCCAGCAGAATAATTTCTTCGGAGGCGTAGGGTTTACAATGGTAACCTACATTCTGACCAGCTTTATCGACAATATCTTCTATGGAGCGGTCACTATAGGCTGTGATGAAGATAATTTCTGCTTTACTGTCGTATTTCCTGATTTGCATTGCGGTTTCCAGTCCGTCCCAGCCTGGCATCCGGATATCCAGGAAAATGACTGCATAGGGGCGGCCTGCTTGTATGGCTTTTTTTACCAGTTCGACACCGTCCATTCCATTGGGTGCTTTATCTACAGTGAATGCAGGGATTTTGCTGGTGCGTGGTGTGAGTATTTCTTTTGGTGTATCAAACAAAATGCTGGCTGCCTGGTTGATATTCTCATTTTCTATACTGGTGGAGTGCTCGGGCCTTAATATTTCTTCAATATTATCGCGTACCATTTCTTCGTCGTCGATGACTAGTACGGAGGTGTTTACTTGATTCATCATAAATTTAATTGGTAAATTTAATCAAAGTTGTTGCGCCTAAACCTGGCCCTTCACTATATACATCGATAAGGCCTGCATGGCTTTCGATAATGGATTTACAATTGTATAGTCCGAGGCCTGTACCTGTATTTTTGGTGGTGTATCCGCGTTCGAAAAGTCTGCTGGCAGTTGTTTTATCGAAACCTTTGCCTGTATCAGTTATGGTCAGTTGTAGGGTTTTGTCATTTTGAAGAAGTGATATGGTGATTTCTTTTTTCAAGAGGTCTGTATCTATGGCTTCTATGCTGTTTTTTAAAATGTTTAATATGACCTGCATGAGTTTTGTCCGGTCTCCTTTGATCATGGGTATTTGTTCTGGTATATTGAAGGTAATCTTAATGCCTTTTTTGTCGTAAGAGGCGAACAGCATGGATTGACAGTCTTGAATGATATCTTTTATATTTACAGGTTTACGGTCTCTTGCGGGATGTCCGGTTACGTAGTGGCGTTGGATGGCCAGGATTTCCTGGATGTGACTGATGATATTGAGTTGTTCATCTATAGATTTGCGGATTTCTTCCCGACTGTCTTTTTGGGTTTGGGTTATTCCTTCCATCAAATTGACGAGTGCTTGAGCTTTCTGTTCTCCAAATGCTTCTGTCAAAGCTGCTTGCTGGTCTTTTAGAAACAGGCTTAGGTTTTGCAGGTTTTTTATATTGTCCTGGTCCAGGAAACGGTTGGTGCGGTTTAGATAGGAGCCAAAGCCTACTACGGCATTTCCTATGTCGTGTAGTACTTCTGAGGCAATTTCGAATTTTCCCTGGGCGAGGGCTTTGTCGAGATCTGCCTGGTGCATGGCTTTTTCTTCAAGGTATTTGCTGGTCAAATCTTCAAAGCCTACAATGATACAGTCTTCAAACATTTTAGTGATGTTGAACTGGTAGTACTTTTCTGTTTCATTATTGGGCGGTGGAAGTCTGAAAATGTTTAAGTGGTTATTGAGGATCTGACCTCTTTCGGGTTTATAGTTTTGTATCTGCTCTGAAATGTCGGGAAGGATGCAGTCTAATATTGGATAGAGGTTATCGCTGTTTACCTTATAGATCTCAAAAAGGGGATCGAGTAGATCTTTGCCAACTAAGCTTAATTTCAGGATTGTTCCATATTTATCAATTTCTGCCAGTCCTAATGGTGCGTAGGTTAAAATGGCATTGAACTTTTCTTCGGAAAGGTTTGTTTGGTTGTCCATATGAATAGATTGCCTTGATGTTTGTTTGATCCTTGTAACCAAATTTATATATAATTATCGGTATTGGTAAGGGTGTTTTACTAAGAGTTTGTTATGTTTCCGTTTGAGGAATAAAAAAACCTGCACTTCTTTTCACACTGGACCTTACAGGCCCTGAGGTGTGAAAAGAGGTTCAGGTTTTTTTGAGGGGGGTATCTGGGTAGGGTGGGAATTGGTTGCTTTCAATCGTTCATCTAATTTAATTTAGAGGAAGTTGAATTTCTTTTAATCTAGATACATAACTTTAAACATGGTGTTTATGAAAAGAGTATTTCTTCAGTTGTTGTTCTTGGTTATTTGTTTTAATGTATTCTCGCAGGAAACCATTACTAAGTATTTATCAGGTACTGATAAGGATCATACAGTACAATGGGATTTTTATTGTTCTGGTGGCAGACAAAGCGGCCGGTGGACAAAAATTGCGGTACCTTCTAACTGGGAACTGCAGGGTTTTGGTAGTTACAACTATGGGCATGATAAGGTAAAGGGCAATGAGCAGGGGCTTTATAGACATGAGTTTTTAGCGGGTAACTGGCGAGGGAAAAGGGTATTTATCGTTTTTGAGGGATCAATGACTGATACTAAAGTGATGATCAATGGTGAACAGGCTGGCCCGGTACATCAGGGTAGTTTTTACCGTTTTAAATATGATATAACTGATCTGCTTAAGCCCAACGCAAAAAATCTGCTGGAGGTTAGGGTTGATAAAACATCGGCCAATTCTTCGGTAAATGATGCGGAGCGTAAGAATGTTGATTTCTGGGTGTTTGGTGGTATCTATCGTCCGGTTTATTTGGAGATTGTACCTGAAACTTTTATTGATCGTACTGCTGTAAATGCAAAGGCTGACGGCTCTTTTCAACTGGATGTTTATGCTCAAAATCTGCGTGGCAATGAAACTATAGAGGCACAGGTACAAAAGCTGAATGGTGAAAATGTTGGCAAAGCTTTTTCGGTTGCGGTTGATACTACGCTGGGTCACCTGGAGCTGAAAAGTAGTTTTAATAAACCTTTACTCTGGAGCGCCGAGTTTCCGAATTTGTACCAGGTCATTGTAACTATAAAAAATAAGCAGGGAATCATTCATCGCGTTAAGCATAAGTTTGGCTTCCGTACGGTAGAGCTGCGTGTTCATGATGGTCTTTATGTAAATGGGGCAAGGATAATTTTAAAGGGTTGTAACCGCCACAGTTTTTGGCCCGAAACCGGGCGCACGCTTAGCCACCCCATACATTTGATGGATGTAAAGCTGATGAAGGAGATGAATATAAATGCGGTGCGCATGTCGCATTATCCGCCCGATCAGGATTTTTTAAATGTATGCGATTCATTAGGTTTATATGTGTTGGATGAATTAACTGGCTGGGAAGCTAAATATGATACCGTTGTTGGCCGTAAACTGGTTAAGGAGACGGTTGTACGTGATGTAAACCATCCGTCTATCATATTCTGGGATAATGGAAACGAAGGCGGCTGGAACCGTGCACTGGATAATGATTACGGGTTGTATGATCCTCAAAACCGTACTGTGATACATCCCTGGGAAAGTTTTAATGGAACCAATACGAAGCATTATCCGGATTATAATTATGTCCTGAAATCAGTAGCTACTGAGCAGGATGTTTTCTTTCCAACGGAGTTTATGCATGGCTTGTATGATGGAGGGGCGGGAGCAGGGCTGGATGATTTTTGGAACCTGATGCTTACGCACCCGCACGGGGCTGGTGGCTTTATATGGGCTTTTTCGGATGAAGCGGTTATCCGTACCGATAAAAATAATGCCTATGATACCGACGGTAACCATGCTCCTGATGGTATAGTTGGCCCGCATCGTGAAAAGGAGGGTAGCTTTTATACCATCAAAGAAATATGGTCGCCTGTATACATTAATCCGCAGCCAATTGACAAAACTTTTAACGGGGAGGTCGCCATTGAAAATAGATATTCCTTTACCAATTTAAGTCAATGTACATTCAAGTGGAATTTGGTTAAATTCCCAATGGCAAATAACAAGGCTATATCTGCTATTGTAAAAGCATCGGGTGTACCGGCTATGCTGAACCTTAAGCCTGGCGAAAAAGGTGTGCTTAAGATAGCTTTACCTGCGGCATGGTCAAAGAATGATGCGCTTTATCTTACGGCTTATGGACCGGATAAGAATGAGTTGTTTACCTGGACGTGGCCTATCACATCGCCAGCTGAACATGCGGGGAATGGTTTGTTTCATGGCAAAAATTCTCCCTATTCTACTTCTGAAACAGGTGATCAATTGATCGTTAAATCAAAGGATAAAAGTTTCTATTTTAACAAGCGTACGGGGTATATTCAGAAAGTGGTTGCAAACGATAAAACTATATCTTTATCTGGCGGGCCGGTTCTGGCGGGGGTAAATACGTCATTGAAAAGTTTCAGTTACAAAAAGAGTAATGGTGATATCATTGTGGAGGCCGTATATGAAGGTGGAGGTGCTCTTACAGCCAAATGGACATTCCATTCGGCGTTGACTGCCAGACTTGATTATAGCTACAGTCAGACTGGTGAAGTTGATTTTACTGGGATTACCTTTAATTATCCGGAAGAGAAGATTACCGGAATGAAATGGCTTGGCAGGGGTCCATATAGAGTCTGGAAAAATAGATTAAAAGGTCAGCAATTTGGCGTTTGGCATAAAGCTTATAATAATGCAATTACAGGGGAGACTTTTGGTTATCCGGAATTTAAAGGTTACCATGCTGAGGTGAATTGGGTTGTGATTGAAAATAAAGAATCGCCATTTACTGTTTTTACTGCTGATAAGAACATGTATTTGCAAATGTTGCACCCTGAAAAAGAGAAAGATGCGCTTAAAAATAATAATGTTGAACCGGCTTTCCCTGAGGGGAATATTGGGTTCTTAAATGCAATTAGTCCTATTGGTACAAAATTTCAGGCTGCTGGGGTGATGGGGCCTCAAAGCAAGAAAAATCTGGCTAATGGAGAGTTGATTAAGGGGACATTGTGGTTTGATTTTACTCAGAATTTGCGGAAGGGGCGTTATTGAGGTGTGGTTTTAACGGGAAATTAAGGGGGAAAAACCTGCACCTCTTTTCCCACTGGACCTTACAGGCCCTGAGGTGTGAAAAGAGGTGCAGGTTTTTTTTTGGGGGGATATCCGGGGAACGGAAGATTTAAAGTGCCTCGATTCGTTCTGGAGAAATTTTGGTGAATTTTACTATTTGTTCGACTAATAGTTATCTTACTTCCTTATATATGATGACTTTTCTCCTCCAAAAAACAATTCTAATCGATCTTTGGAGACTAAATTGAATTTTGTTTGTTCTTTTTGGGGCGAAGATGGCTGGTCTGTAATCAAAATGCCACCCTTTATTTCATAAGTCATCAGAATAATCTGGTCTCTGTTATCGGAATGTATGGTGTATATAAGTTCGGAGTTTGCTTTAAACTGAATGGATATATTTCCGTATATTTCTAATGAAGTCATGTCTTCAGGATCTAATATCCAATGGCCTAGTATATTTTTATCTGTTGATTTATGTTTCAGTTTGAAATATTTAAAGAGCATTGTTTATTGGTTTGTCTTGATAAAGCTAGTGAACTAAAGTTTCATTTTCACTCGCAATTTTTTGAATCACTAAGATCTTCTCCGCTATAAATTCTCCTGAATTTGATCCTGTAGTGGTGTCACGTTTTGTGTCGTATAATTTAAAAGTTCCAATAGCGTCAATGATAAAATAGAAATTTGGTGGTTTTTGATCGATTTCTTTTAGTAGGTGCTCATCGTTTACGTAGGCACCGTCTGCAATTTTAAATTCTACTTTCAGATCTTTGCAGTTTTTATTGTCGGCTCTTAGTGTCCAACGGCCATCAATTTTGCTATAGATGGATCTTACATAAATGCTTTCATTATTGTGGTTGGGCAGGTCGCAAAAGTTGATTAGATCAGTAAATGCGATTATTGGGGGAGGGAAAAGTATTTGTACTGATTTTTGGGTTGATTTACAACTTGAAATTGCGAACAACATTATAAGTAATGCCAGTTTGATAAGGAGTGAACTTTTTAGAGCGCTTGATTTCATATTTAAACATACAAAAAGATAATTTGGTTATATGAAGTTTTCTCTTTGCCCTGTAGCTGCATTTATCTCTAGGGTTATCTGAGTAAGAAGAAAACCGCTAGAATTACGGCAATAGTGAATATTAAACTGAATATTCCGGAATAGATATTTATCACGTATTTCTTTTGCTGTCTCAGTTTTCTGGAGAGTATGGTTCTACCTGTAAAGAATCCTATTGCGATTAATATGGCTAATACAACAAGTATTGAGATGGGGTCAATGTTGACAAATGCGGCTAGTGTGTATGCCATATGTATACTCGTTAATTAAATGAAGATACAAAAATTCCGAATCACAACAATGTGGCTTTTTCTCTGATTTTATAACTAAATATATTAGTAGATGTTTGTTTGTGCTAAAATTATTGGCTTAACTTTGTAGTCACTTAAATTTTCAAACAAACAACCATGAGAATTGTAGATCCGGAATTCCGCCTGAGCATCCAACAGCAAAAAATTGGGGATAAACAGAAATTAATGCCGATGGTAAAGGAAGCCTTATTGCACAAGGTGTGGCTTTATAATAAACTGAATGGCAATTGGTATACTCCAGAGGAATTTCAGGCTAAATACGAAAATACAGAGCTGAACAACTATCAAATCAATAGCTTGTTAGATAACATGGTGCTGCGTGATCCTAAAGGTGGAAATACAGCGTATCATAAAGCGATTGATCAAAAAATTGAGCAATTGCATAAGGAAATTAATGAACTGAGGCGTAAGGGGGAGGCTTTTTTAAATAAGGTGATTGATTATTATCAGCGTAAAATTGGATTTTGTTCCATTCAAGATCTTCATTACTTTTTCTCAGACAAGGAGATATATCGTTGTATGAATGCGACTTCCTCTTTTTCTAATCCCTCTTGAAACTCACAAACCGTGCTGATAGGAGGGACATCTTTGTAAAAGACGTCGATACGGCTTAAAAATCCCTTGTTTCTCTGGTCAAATTCCTTGCTTATATGAAATGATAGGTTAGAAATACTTGGATCTAAATAGCAGATGGTTTTGGTCCTAAGTCCAGAAGCAGTAGGTTGAGCTGTAGTATCAACAAACATTTTAAAACTCTTATGATTTAATAAGGTGTCCTTACTGTATTTAAGCCTCTCTACCGGCAAGTTTATGGAATTCAAATAATCAGATAATTGTAAGCCTTCTTTTTTCTTTGAGCTTAAAGGCAATTTTTCAATTAAGGTTGGATTGGTTTCGGAAAGGTCAAATTTGGAACTTATACCGGTTGTTAGGTTGCTGATCAGATAGCTGGTTAGTTTTTCTGTTGTACTATGTTTAACCGGTTCAAAATTTTCTGCGATGGGAACAGTAGTGTCAGCAGCCGGTACTTTTAGATTTTTCTTTGGATTGTAGATAACCGTATCAAAAATTGATGTGACCTTTTCCAATACGAAATGGTCAAATACATAGATATTGTTTAATTCCATTATTGGTGTATCATTTTGATACACCGTAACCTTTAGTTTTCCATTTAAGGGTTGAGTTTTGTTTACAAAGGCCAAATTGATGGATAAAACCAAAAGAACTGCAAATAATAAAGTCCCGGCAGCTTTTTTTCGGAAGAAAAATGATGTTGTTTTCATGATAGAGCGTTTGGTTTTTTAAATCTAGATATATTTTTTTGGAAATATATAAATGTCTTTATGTTAATGCGATGGCACAACTGGTAGAAAAAAAAGCAATCAGAACAATACGTTAAACCTACTCAATAACGTTTAATATTTAACAAGGCAGTAATGGTAAATTTAACTTAGATCGCTTGTTTATTAGTGCTGAGCGTAATATACTTGTATTTTTAAAAAAATGATATTAGAAGAGACTTTCCCCGTGCCGGCAAATGAGATGCAAAGATTGTTGAATTTGTCTGAGCTTGATCTGGATTATTCCGAACTTTCTGAAGAATTTAAAGACCTGGCTATGCTGGCGGCCAAAGTAGCTGGTACCGATATTTCGCTGATCAACCTTATTGATTCCTATACTACCTGGACTATTTCGGGGCATGGATTGGAAGTACAGCAAACACCAAGAGAAGAGTCTCTGTGTCAGTATACCATTATGGGGCAGCCGCAATTTGAAGTTTCAAATCTTTTATTGGATAAGCGCTTTGAGGATAAAGATTTTACTAAGGCACCTTTGTCGCTTCGGTATTATTTGGGTGTACCGCTTACAGATCCCGATGGCCAGCAGATTGGCTCTCTGTGTGTAGTGGATACGGTTCCTAAAAATTTGAGCCCCGAAAAGATTGAAATGCTGAAAATTATAGCAGATCAGGTGATCAACCGTATCAATACCTACAGGGCCATAAGGGAATTGAAGGGAGAGGTCAAAAATGCGAACCAAACAAAAAGTAAAGTTGCACATGATATTCGCGGACCATTGGCAGGGATCATTGGCTTATCTAATATTATTGTACAGCAAGGCAATGGCAATAATCTGAGTGAGGTACTGGATTTTATTCAACTGATCCACAAAAGCAGTAAGTCATTGCTAGAGTTGGCCGATGAGATTTTGACTGAAGACCAGCAGGGCAGAAAACTGACGGATAATGAATTGAATCTGAGTGTGTTTAAAGGCAAATTAGAGGATCTCTATAATGGCCAGGCGAAAAATAAAAACATTAACCTGCTCATTCAGCTTAATGAGGGTGATACTTTATCGCCTTTCCCTAAGAACAAGTTGTTGCAAATTACAGGCAATCTGATTTCTAATGCCATCAAGTTTACCCCGGAAAATGGGATGGTTAAGGTGGAGCTGAGTTTAATTGAGCAAGAACACCAGCATTTGCTCGATTTGAAGATCTCAGACACGGGTGCAGGGATTAGCGAAGAGGCGCTTAAATATTTAGAAATGGGCAGCTATTCGAGTACGAATGGTACCTGCGGAGAGAAAGGTTATGGTTTCGGCCTTGAATTGGTTAAACACCTGATCAAGGGCTTAGGCGGTACGATGGAAATTTATAATAAAATAGGATCGGGCGCATGCTTTAACGTAAAAATACCTTTTCAAAAGCAGGTGGAATAACACCAATACTTCATTAAAGGCAATTTACCGCCTGATATCTGTATTATATGTATATAATACAGATATCTATGTGTTTAGATGTCTTTGTGTGAATGTGATAGTTTAAACTTTTCTCGCTAAAATGCCGGCTCGCCTGGATTCCTCATAGAAGTAGCTTTGTTGCCAATAGACGAAACAGCATTCCTTTGTTTTTTAAATAACTGGTAGATCCTGTTTTCCGAAGATTTTCTATCCAGGCTGATGAGGTAAAAAGTTAAAAACAGAAATGTACCCAGCATGAGGAAGGATATGAATGCGATTTGCTGATTCATTTCTAAACCGAAGGTCAATACGGTTGCAATGGCAAATGTAAATTGTAAACTTGTGACGATGTTTTTTAGATTATTCATTGCTTGATAACTTTATTTTCATGTTAAGTTATTGATAATATCATATAAATAACATTTTTTTAAATAAAATATTTCGTATTTCAGATCGATTAAGTTGGAGGTAAATAAAAGTGATGCAGGTTTTTTTTTGATGGGTATCCGGGTATGCTGGTGATTGATGTAAATAAGGGGAGCTTTAAGAAAGATGAAAGGTTTTTACCGATCAGCGATCTGGTGCTGGAGGCGAAAGCCTACTATCCTGGAGCGGATGCGGAGCTTTTGCAGAAGGAGTTTTTTAAAAATTATGATCTGTTAATTCAGGCTATGCCTGCGGCACAGCAGAATATCTACAGGATGCGTTATCACGAGGATCTTTCTACGAGTGAAATTGCCGAGAAGCTGAATATTTTAAGAAAAACTGTTCAGAATCAGTTGACCAGAGCGGTTACCTTGCTGCGGGCTTCTTTACTTTCTATTGCTTTCTTAATGAGCCAGGGGCATTAGACTTATAAGATTCGAGATGATTGTAGGGCGGTGATTGCGATATTTGCCTGATTAGTAAGGTAAAGCCTATTTTCGCTAAACCTAGTAGCCGATCGGTGAAGTATTACATTAACGATAACTTTTTGAATTTCTGGTTCCGCTTTATTTATAAGTATCGTAGCGTGGTAGAAATAGGAAACTTAACCTATCTAAAGGAAATTGATATCGTTGCTGTAAATGATTTGGAAAAATCAATTATTTTCGCTGAGATAAAACGTGAAAAGGAAAACATTAGCATAGCTGGATTAAAAGACAAAGCCAGAAATCTTGAAGCTCAGCTCAAAGATTATCATGCTGAATTCATTGGTTTATCCATTGAGGATATGTGATTGATTTTAAATGCGTTTTATTCCATAAGTTAATTGAGGTATTTAAATGAACTACGCTTGATGCAAATTAAAACCATAGGCTTAAAAATAGGTATTTTAGTGTTGATTGGACTGGGGATCGCACTTTATATAGGTTTGTCATTTGGTCGCATTCTGGTTCCATTGTTTCCAATTATTGTTGGGCTTTTGGTATGGTACACAACCAAGAGCCAGCGGAAATTAATTAAAACAGCTACAATGCCCATTTACCAGATTGCTGAGGGCTGGGTTAAAATACAGGGAACAGTAAGTGCATCAAAAACTTTTGAGACGCCTTATTTTAAGCAAGAATGCATTGCTTATACTTATAGGAAGGCAGATATTAGCTATATTAGTGAAGATAATACCGAACGTGAGGGCAGCGTAATTGTAGAAGAAGAGTTTCAGGATTTTTATTTAACTAATGCAACGGGCAAAATAAAAGTAATTCTAAATAGCCTTAATCTTGCCCTTTTGCCTGCCAAATCAGACACTATACATAGTATTAAGTATGCGGTAGATGATATTCGCTATACCGAAAGAACCCTTAAAAACGGCGATTTGATAAGCGTCTTGGGTTATGCCATTAAAAACAGCAACTACCAGTTCGAATTAAACGAACAAACCAACCAGCCATTGGTTATTGCCACGCCTGATTATGAAGATAAAACAAAAAAATCGTTTAAGGTTTTTAAATACCTGGTGCCTTATTTTATCTTGATGTACCTCGCGGTCAATTACTTTTTATTTTTTGCGCCGGTTAAACAGCATATTGAAAAAAGTACGGTATTTGTTCTTTTTAGCTTTTTTGGGATGCCCATTTTGGGTGTTGTTTTCGGGGTAATTGGAAGTCGGTTTTCGGGCTTTGCGAAAGATTTAATATCTGTTATTGGTGGTATTTGTTTTGTCGTATCCTTGTTAAGCTTTCCCTTGTTGTGCCTTTTGTTTATGACAAATACTGAATTTTATATTATTGAACGTGTGTGGGCAAGTGTAGTACTCTGCACTACATTGGCATTTGCAATAAACTACCGAAAAATAGAGGGGGCTTTTTGATAAGGAATAGGAGACCGGAGATGGTGATGGGGAAATATGTTTCTTGGGTGGATCCGGGTAGGGGGATTTCTTTTTTAGCATCGAATTCAAACAAGTAAGCTTCCACCGTCAACCACTATAATCTGACCAGTGGTAAAGCTTCCGCGCATGAGGTATAAATAAGCTTCGGCAATTTCATTGGAATTGCCAACCCTGCCAGTTAATAATTTGTTTCCAATCTGACTAAACAATTGTTCCCTGTCGGCTTCCGTCATATTGGATAAAAGATTTGTCCTGAAAGTTCCTGCACATACTGCATTAACCCTTATTGGTGCAAGCTCGAAAGCAAGCGAGCGGGTAAGTCCCTCAATGGCGCTGGCCATTCCTGCAACCACAGCGGTTCCTTTCCTCGGTCTTCTCCCGATGGCGCCGGTGGTTAATATAATTGATCCACCTTTGCGTATTAGCGGCGCTCCGTGCTTTGCAGCCATGATAGCGCCCCAGAAGCGCAGGTTAATTGATTGCTTTGCTTTGTCAATGTCCAACGCAGAGAGGTTACTGAAATTTAATGCATCGCCTGCGGTAAAAACAAGGTGATCAAATTCGCCTGTTTTCTTAAAAAGCTGCTCGATTTGCTTTTCATTACCAAGATCTGCAGTGAAACCTGTGCTGTCTTTTGGTAGTAGTGATAAAGCTTCGTCAACCTTTTGCTGACTGCTTGAAACCACAACAACGGATCCACTTTCCTCTGACACTGCTATTGCTGTGGCCAATCCAAAACCGGATGTGCCGCCCAACAGGACAACTTTTTTACCGGCCAAACCGTTTTCTCTTTTATTTCCCATGTCTTTTTCTATTTGATTTTTTGATAGGTACAAAATTATCGGACATTTGCTATAGTCTTGTTATCCGTTACCTTTAGCATAGTGACTATAATTATGGGAAAATCAAAATCAGAACCTAGCATTGAGCGGCAATTGGCGCTCCAGGATGCCCTTGACTTATTGAGAGGTAAATGGAAAATACTTATTTTGAGAAGTTTATATCTTAATGGAACGATTCGGTTTAAAGACTTGCTTGAAACCTCTAAAGGTATAACACCAAAAGTGCTGTCGAACGAATTGCAGCAATTAGAAGAAAATTTGCTGATTACCCGAACTGTGAACAATACTAAGCCTGTTACGGTATCTTATGCACTTACTAGTCATGCCACTGAAACCCTGCCTGTCATTAATGCTTTGATCGAATTTGGGTTGAAACACAGAAAGAAGATCAAGTCCTCCGTTCTTTTTGCTACACTCTTTATTGCCGAAATGCTCCGTTATTTTTAATTTATGTTTTCGAACATGAGGTTTATTATAAGTAAAACCTTGCACCACTTTTCTCACTGGATCTTACAGGCCCTGAGGTGTGAAAAGAGGTGCAGGGTTTTTTGGGGGAGGTATCTGAGGATGGTGGGAGATTATAGGTATAAGTTACTCTAATTCTATTTCAGAATCACTTTTACAATTTCATTTATTGCTGGCATAATGTAGTAAACGGATCTTTTTTGCAGGCTACTAAAACCAAAGGCATTAGTTATGATCTCTGGTGCTCCATTTTCTTTTAGTTGAGTTTTTTTGTAAGGAATGTGCGGTTGTAACGACTAAGCCTAAAACTTAATAATCGTATGGAAATGAATCGTAACAAAAACAACTGTTTGGTTGTGCAAGGAATGAAGAACTATCTGCTCGCATTTGGGCTGATCTGTTTTTTAAGCTCGGGAATGGAAGCTCTAGCTGCAGATATGACGGGTATGAACCAGGTAAGTGATACTATAAAGATGGTTTCGGGCGTACCA
This sequence comes from Pedobacter nutrimenti, assembly GCF_032678445.1. Classification (GTDB taxonomy): domain Bacteria; phylum Bacteroidota; class Bacteroidia; order Sphingobacteriales; family Sphingobacteriaceae; genus Pedobacter; species Pedobacter nutrimenti_A. The sequence continues at coordinate 295,286 of NZ_JAVTSQ010000003.1, read as the reverse complement.
TTGCGACCAAATGATATTCGTCCGTTGCTGATTGGGGAGACGATACCAACACTGAAGTTGTCAAAATCTTCGGGAGAAAGTTTTGATCTGAATAAATCGGTTGCTGAAAAACCGACTGTACTTGTTTTTTATCGGGGAGGGTGGTGCCCCTATTGTTCTAAGCAGCTTTCAGGCTTACAGGAGATTGAGCGTGATTTGACAATGATGGGATATCAGATCATTGCTGTTAGTACAGATAGTCCGGAAAATCTGAATAAGACGATGGGCAAGGAGAAATTATCTTATACACTTTTATCTGATGGCGACCTCAGCGCCGCTAAAAAATTCGGAATTGCATTCAAAGGGCCTAAGAGTTATGATTCTTTTTTACCGGAAAGCTCTGGTGGAAAAAATGTGGATAAGCTATTGCCTGTACCTTCGGTGTTTATCCTGGGAAAGAGTGGTAAAATTCTGTTTGAATATATTAACCCGGATATTACACAAAGGCTAAGTGCTTCTCTGCTTAAGGCTGTTGCTAAATCTTTGCGGGATGAAATGTAAGGATGTTTTTATTTATGGTATTTCGTTGTTCCTGGCTTTCACCGGCCAGATTTTGAATGTCAGCGGACAAACGGGCCTTGGGGGAAAGCCTGGTATCAAGTTCACAGAGAATACTTTGCCTGCTGTAATTGTGCAGGCAAAGTTGTCAAAAAAATACATATTTGTAGACGCGTATGCCGATTGGTGTGGTCCTTGCAGATTGTTGAAGTCAAGCACGTTTAAGGATCCGGAGGTAGCCACATTTTTTAATGCACATTTTATAAATGTTTCTTTGGATATGGAAAAAGGCGAGGGCATATCACTTGCGGAGAAGTGGGGGGTTGAACAATATCCAACCTTGTTGATCTTAGATCCTGAGGGTGCGGTCATATTTCGTTTTTCTGGTTTTTTAAAACCAAAAGAACTTATGGTGTTTGGTAAGCGTGGTTTGGGGTTGGACTTGTAGCATCGTTTTTAGGGGCCTTTTTTCTCTATGATTTCCTCAATGCGTTTTTGTAGATGGTTCTTGAATTTATCATCCAATTTTAATTCGGTTTGATGATCTGCTTTAAATAGGTTCTTCACCATATGGTTGATCAGGATACTTTGCCGTTGGAATGTTTTACATATGGAGCAACCGGTCAAATGGATTTTGAGTTCCATTTTCTCGCGCAGGGTGATTCGACCGATTTGTTGTTTTTCGATTAGATAGGTTGCTTTTCTGCAGTTATACAGTATTTTCTTTAGTTCGTTCATAGCTGTAGTTTAAATCCAGTTTTTTTGAAGGCAGGAACGCAGGTTTACTTTGGTACGGTGTATGATCACCCAGAAATTTGACGCGGAGACCTTCAACTCCCTGCAAATGATTTCTGTTGCTTCTTCATCCATATGTTTCATGGTAAATACGGATAGCCACAGGATGGGTAATTTCTTCATGCATAGTTGCAGTATTTTTTGAAATTCCTTGGTTTCTAATAAGTCGGGTTGCTCAATGCCAAATTCTTTAGGTCTATGCTGATCATTCCAGTGGCCATCATGAGCGTCAAAAAAGTCTCTGTCTTCTTCCTTGTCAACATCATGGTCCCCACGTTTGGTAAAGCCAGCAGAGTTTTTGCGGTACACATCGATCACTTTAAACTTTAAAATAGAGGTTAACCAGGTTCGTTCTGTACTTCTTCCCTCAAATTTGTTCGCACTTTCCAGTGCCGAGAGGAATGTTTCCTGAACCAAATCTCTGGCCATATCTTCGTCATTTAGACGAGTAAGGGCATAGGAGAACAAGTAGTCTGCGTGTTTACTTACCCATGATTGTGGATCGAGGGTGCGATCTTTAAGGGTGACGGCTTCATTTGACTCAGTTTGCATATGGCATTGCTTTAATATTCTTTCTTAAAATTAATAAGGGTTTGTTCTTAGTCGGAGCTGATAAGATATCCTTACAATATCTTTTATTTTTTAGAATAAATAATGAATTGGTTATATTTAGTATAGTTATGAGAAGGCTACAGTTCATGCTCGTTTTGTGTATTGCTTGTTGTTTTGCTGCTGCTGCGCAAAATAATTTGAAAATGGTAGATGGGTTTGATAGTTTGAGTGTTTCTCTTAAAACAATGGATGATGTAAATGGGGCTTTCGATATTATTCAGAAAGCGCCTATTTATCTTTTGTCAAAGAAAGAAATCAGTAATAATTGTGAAAACAGGGCTGAGTTTACGTTTTACGTACTGGAAAAACTGGGTTTTCATCCTGTCAGTTTTTGGATATTTAAGGAGGGGCTGGTGGAAAAGGAATATAACACTCCGGAATTGGTGAATAATAGCAGGGGACTGGCTTTTAATATCAGTTCAACTGGTCGTTCTATGGTCTATTGGCGTTATCATGTGGCTGCTGGGGCTATTATTGAAAATAACGGAAAAAGGGATACGATTGTTATGGATCCCTGGACGCAGGGTAAAATTACGACTCTAAAAGATTGGGCTTTGAGTTTCTTTGTGGAGCCGAAGGGGCGTACGGTTTATGTATTTCCTGTATTGGGCTTGTATAGTTTTTACGGTACTACGGATATTGGTCAGTTGAGTACGGTTAAGGTGGAGTGGGATAAGAGTCTTGATGCGGATTTTAATCAAATGTATTGTGGGCTTTGTGGTATTACTCCTAATGGAAAATGTGATAGGCCGAGGTTTAGAAAGGTGATTTTGGCAAAGAAAGAAGAAATTCAGAATTACCTTAAGGCAAAAAACATCGAAATTAGGTGAGTTAACTAAACGATTTTTTTGAGGTGCTGACCTTTGGTGAAAAACCTGTATCTCTTTTCTCACTGGACCTTACAGGCCCTGAGGTGTGAAAAGAGATGCAGGTTTTTTTGGGGTGCAGACCGGGTATGGTGGTGATTAATTTTTAGTCATCATGTCTTCGCCAGTTTCTTTCTCCGCGGTCATAGTCACGGTGCTTGTGATGGCCATGTCCGTGTTCTTTGTATCTTACATATCGTCTGTCGTTGTCGTCATCATCATCATCATTGTCATAGTAGCGATCTGAACGGCCGTAACGGATTACTGTTTGGGAATGACAGGATCTGTATTTGGCGTACCTTATTCTATCTTCTCTGTAATTGTAGTAGGCTTGTGGGGAATTGATGACTACTTTGTAACCATTGTAGAGGTCGTAGTCTCTGTACCTTTCTGGTAAATTGGTTGAGAATGTCCACCTGCCGTTACTGATGTAGATAAACTGTCTTTTTGGGACGTAATAATAGCTGTCAATGTCTGGCATGTAGTAGTACTCGGCGCGTTCGTAACCTGAAGGTCCCCAGGATGGCTGGGATCCTATGTTTACACTGAGGTTAAATTGTGCGTTTGATTTGGTCGGCACAAAACCGATTGCTAGAAGCAATAGAAATAATAGCTTTTTCATAATTGGACTGTTGATATTAATTGGTTTCATTGTGTGAAATCGTGGATTTCAATTGTTATGCCATAATGATTGGTTCTTTCTTTTTGTTGTTGTGGGTTCTTTTATTGGGGTTTTGGTTGAAGGCGGTGCTTTGGATTTGGTGAATTTCTCTACAAAGTGTGGTTTGTTGTGGCTTCAGGCCCTGAGCTCCGATAAGTGGTGTAGTTTTTTTGAGGAACAGACTGGGGATGGTGGTGATTCTAAGTTTGTTAGTAATTCTTAATTTGTTAACTTTGGAGCCTAAATAAAATCATGATTAAATTATTTGTAGTTGGCTATCCATTGGATATTCAGGAGGCGGATGTTATTGAGCTCTTTAGTATCCATGGGATGGTGCATAGTATTCATTTATTGACCGATAGGGTAACGCATAGTCCTAAAGGTTTTGGGTTTGTGGAGATGGTGGATCAGGCTGGGGCTGAGCGGGCTATTGCTGCGTTAAATGGTATCGTGCTGAGGGGACGGAAGATGACGGTAAAGCTTGCGGATGAAAATCGGGAGCAAAGACCTAAGGTTTTTAAAGAAAACCGGTTTCCTGGTATGGTGGATCGTACTGGTGACAGTATGGTGGGAGAGGTGAAGGGTAAGCGGCCAAGGAAGCTGGTGTCTAATGTTTTTAGAGCTGATAAATAGCTTTTGCCTGGGTTTGATATTCTGAAAAATATGTTTTCTGACCTCTCTGGGCCTTACAGGTCTTGATGTTCGTTCAGCAAATCATATTTTTCTTGGGTGCAGACCGGAGAGGGTGGTGGTTAATGTGGCATGATCGAAATCATGGTAAACATTACTCCGGTGATCAGCATTAAAAAGAGCAAGAATGATTTAATGTCTCCTGCTTTACGACCTTGTTTTAATATAAGGCGGCTAAATGGTTCTGATAATAGGGTTGCCAGGGCAAATAAAAAGGCAAATGCTAAGGCTGATTGTGCACCTATTCCAATTGGAATATGGTTATTGGTTTTTCCGAAATAACCGAGTAGATCACCTAGGAATAATATATTCCAAATTACAATAAAGGCTATTACTGCTGGCCATTTCATTGGAAAGCTTCCGCTTGACTGGTAATTGATTATCCTGGATTCTACTTCTGCAGGTATGGGACCTGGGTTATTTAAAAATCCGGTGTTTTCTATTCTTTTGATCAAATCTCGGCCGCCGGATGTTAAAAAGATGACTTTTTCATTGTATCCATTAACACGGTGATTAATTTTTATGCCGGCTCCGGAAAGCAGGGTTGATGGTTCTATGGAGATAATATCTGAGGGCTTGAAATGCAGGTTGCCTAGGATTGAGGCGTTGAGTTGCAATTCATTTTTGTTCACTAACAATTTGACAAATGGCCATGTGGCTCGGGCAGATCCTATGTTAGCGCCACCGGTTTCTTCTATTTCAAACATTCTTATTTGTTCAAGAGGTTTATTTATGATTAAAACTATCTAAAAGGAGTGGAATAACAAAATTCTTGGCAACAATTAAGATTTGTGAAAAACCTGCACTTCTTTTCTCACTGGACCTTACAGGTCCTGAGGTGTGAAGAGAGGTGCAGGTTTTTTTGGGGGGGATATCCGGGGTTGGCGGGTAGCATACATTTCTGGAGGTAGTTTGATATCTATATATTGAGATATCTAAATGTGTAGATGTTTGTGTTTCGCCTCTGACATAGGGTTGTCATTACGCATATTTAAATTTGTTCTGGATCTAAAGGATTAACTTTATGATTGATCAATTGTGGTATTAAACTGGATGAGCTCATGCAAAAAGATGAAATAGAGATTTTTTATCCGGCCAGCAAACTGGCCTGGAGGAAGTGGCTGGAAAAAAACCATCTCTCTAAGCAAGCTGTACGGCTTGTCTTTTATATTAAAGCTTCAAATAAAAAATCTATTACCTGGAGTGAGGCTGTTGAGGTGGCTCTTTGTTTTGGTTGGATTGACAGTAAGAAAGTAAAAATAGATGAAGAGTCGTCTCATCAGTTTTTTAGTAGGAGAAAATCAAACAGTACTTGGTCTAAGATTAATAAACAGAAAGTGCTACAACTTATAGAAAATGGTCTAATGACTGAGGCTGGTCACAAAAGCATTGAAATTGCAAAGCAAAATGGTTCGTGGACAATATTAGATGAGGTTGAGGAACTGATGGTTCCGAAAGACCTGGAGATGGAACTAAAAAACAGGCCAAGTTCGGAGCGTTTCTTTATTGGTTTAAGCAGATCGGTAAAAAAAGCCATTTTACAATGGCTTGTTCTTGCAAAGCGTCCGGAGACCAGACAAAAACGAATAGCTGAAATTGTAGATCTTGCTGCGCAGCAACAAAAACCAAGACATTTGCAGTAGTTCTATGCACTCAAATAATATGGGGACCTAACCGATCTATAATGCGATTTCTACCTCTTTTAACGATATACTATCATTCTTGGGGTCTTATTTGGTATTTTATTTTAAGGGGAATTATAAATAATTTTATTTGGGATACAATATTTGATCGTGTTTAGCGTCTTTATATACGAGAGCGTTAATTTAGATTAAGCGGGAGTGGTCGGAGATCATTCCCGCTTTCCTTTTTAATGGGATTTTACTAACTTCAGTTTAAAAGGTACTTCAGCCTCATTGAGTGAAATTTTAAATAGAAAATATCAATTTAATTAGAAAATAGATTGAGCTATGGCAAAGAATAAATTACTGCGAATGGATAATGTGGGCATCGTTGTGGAGTCCATCGATGATGCTATTTCTTTTTTTACGGAGATCGGTTTGAAGCTCGAAGGACGGGCTATGGTTGAAGGCGAATGGGCTGGTCGTGTTACTGGGCTGGGTTCTCAGCGTGTGGAGATTGCTATGATGGTTACTCCTGATGGCCACAGCCGGCTTGAAATTTCGCGGTTTCTTAGCCCGCCTACTATCTCAGATCACAGGACTGCTCCTGTGAATTCTCTCGGTTATCTACGTGTTATGTTCGCTGTTGAGGATATTGATGAGTTGGTATCCAGGCTCATCAAGCATGGGGCTGAACTGGTTGGCGAGGTGGTTCAGTACGGAGATTCATACAAACTCTGCTACATTAGAGGAACTGAAGGGATTCTAGTTGGTTTAGCTGAGCAACTCGTTAGTAAATAAATAGAGGTCTGGGGATGTCTCTTATGCTTATGAGCTTACGGTCGATTGTTATTTGAAGAAAGGGGATGTCCGCTTAAAAAGGATTTACGCATGGGAACTGAATTATTTGAAAAAAAAGCCACTTTGGATGCAATGGTTTCTGCATTGAAAGATGTGGAGGGTATAGTTGCAATTGTTTTGGGGGGGTCTTATGCTGCTGGTCTTGCTAATGAAAAATCAGATCTGGACATAGGGTTGTATTACTCGGAAAAGAGTCCATTTGATATAGAGAAGGTTCGAAGTATAGCGAGTAGTTTTTCTATAGCGGGAATGCCCCTTGTAACCGATTTTTATGAATGGGGGCCTTGGGTAAATGGAGGATCATGGATGATGACAGCTATTGGAAAAGTAGATTTGCTATATAGGAATATTGATCAGGTTCAGCAAACAATTACAGATGCTGTGAATGGAATCTGGCAACATAATTTTGATCAGCAACCTCCTTTTGGGTTTAGGTCGATCATTTACTTGGGGGAAACTCAAGTATGCAAACCTTTATTCGATCCACAGAATATTCTTCAGGGGTTCAAGGCACTGATTACACCGTATCCTGTGAAATTAAGGCAAGTCGTTATATCTGACAGTCTTTGGCTTGCTGAATTTACATTGATGCAATGTGTTTCTTTTGCGAGCACCGGCGATACTTACAATACTGTGGGTTGCTTCACAAGAATTGTTAACTATCTGGTTCATGCTTTATTTGCTATCAATGAAACTTATCCTTTGGGTGATAAAAGGGCTGTTCAAATTATAAGCTCATTCAAAAGGGCTCCTTTAAAAATTGAAGAAAAACTAAATAGAATATTGGGTCAGGCGGGTTCTAAGGCTGATGAATTAATGGGAAGCACAGATCTGTTGAAAGAATTGTGGCAGGAGGTTGTTGCTTTAACGGATGGTGAATATGAACCCAGATTTAAAGTTAGTTTGGATTAAGCATTTCACATTGCCAATTTCTGGAGTGTAGCTGACATAATAGTTTTTTAAGATTAGTGATTTAGCTTATATTGGTGGCGATCATTCATTTTATTCATTGTGTTGGCTTCATACTTTATGGTGTAGTTTTTGGTCATTTTAGGGGCTTTTAATCTTAACACTGAATATATGGGGAACAGAAGATTTTATTCTAACATCCTAATGGTTTGTTTACTGGTCTTTAGCTTATGTAGCTGTAAGAAAAACGAAATTATAAGATCGGGAACTGTTTCTTATAATGTAGTAAATGTGATGGTTGGTGGAAATGCTGTTGTATTGAATCAAAGTCCGCAGGATAGTGTGGTGAACAGGAGTTCAAAGGTTTTAACGGGTACTGGTGGAGATCATTTGTATGTTTCTGCTTTTTCTTATAAAAATACAGCATTGAATTACTTTGGGGTGGATGTTAATGGGGCAGATGGAGATTTATTTACTTTGATGCTGTCTGGTTTCTGGCCCAATTCTGTGGATGCTTTCTTCTACAAGGAAATTAGTATTCCTCCATATAGTGATAGTACGCTTTCTGTACGTTTAATCAACTTGTTGAAAGGAGGGCCTGCGATTTCGGTAAATCTAATAGGTGCCGCCCCGGGCTCAGAAGTTGCTGCACTCCCTTACCAGGGTATTGGTACGTTTAAATCTCATCTTTCCACAAGCGTAGCAGCGCCTTTTACTTTTGAGATTAGGGATGCTACTAACGGAACATTGTTGTCAAGCTATATTTTGGTTCCTGTTTCCGGGGTTTCTGCATACACACTGGTTTGGAATGGTTTATTGGGAGGAACTGAAAACCAGGCTCCGGGTATTTTGCAGATCAATCATGGGAAGCTATGATTGGGTTTTCTTCGCTAACCAGGAGAAATCATGCTGATCTGAATATGCGGATGTGAAAGAATAAGCTATATTCGGCTCTGTATTGTTTAAAATGAATTTGAAGAGTTTTTTGCAACAGCCTTATCCTTTTCCTGATAGGCAGATTAAAGTAGCTGCATTGGTTGGTTTAGGGATTGGCTTGCTGATGTTTTTGTTAAAGCCTTTTGGACTTTCCAATATTTCTGTAAAGCATGATCATTTGTTTTCTGCTGGTTATGGTTTAGTTAGTTTTTTAGTGTTGCTTTTTAATGGGCTGGTTGTCCTCAGGTTGTTTTCAGACTTGCGCTGGACGATCTTCAGACAGATTTGCTGGAGTTGCTGGTCGCTTTTTTGTTTGGGCTTAGCAAATTATGTGTATACCTTCTTGTGTATAGGCCGTTTGAATTTTACTATGGCTGGTTTGGTGATTTTCCAGTTGTACACTTTGATTATTGGCTCTATTCCAGTTACATTTCTGGTGTTGATCAGACAAAACAGGATGCTTAGGTTGAATAGAAAATCGGCTGAGGTTTTAAATGATCATTTTCTTCTAACTGAACCTGTAAGGGATTTGCCTGGAGATGTTGTGCTTACTGCGGAAAATGGCAAAACGGAGCTGAACATTCAGGTAAGTGATTTGGCGTTTATCGAATCTGATGGAAACTATATTCAGGTTTATCGTCGTAAAGATGGGCTAATTGCTCCGGTCACTATTCGGAGCAGTATTGTAAAAGCGGAGGCTGAATTATTGGGCTATAATCAAATGTTGAGGTGTCATAGGGCTTTTATTATAAACACTGATTTTATTGAAAGTGTTAAGGGGAATGCTCAGGGTTATCGTTTGGGAATTAAAGAGTCCAACAGGGAGGTTTATGTGTCGAGACAATACACCAAACTCATCAAGCAGGTTGTAAATAAGGGGTGATTTTACATCGCTGTGTATCACAAAATAGTACTGAAGGCTAATTAAACCATGCTTTTCGTCACAAAAGCGTGCAGTTCATCCCTAAAAGTTTATGTATTGATTTCTTCCTGTTAGCATTGTGGAAGAATTCAAAAACTAAACGACATGGATGTACTATTTAAGGTATTTTTAATACTGCATATTGTAGCCGGAACTATTGGCTTAATTTCAGGAACGGTTAATATTATTGGTAAAAAAGGAGGAAAGATGCACCGGATAGCAGGGCGATTTTTTCTATATGGAATGTTGACTGTTAGCTTGTCTGCTTTTGTACTTTCTGTTCTTCATCCAAATTACTTTTTGTTTATTGTTGGGGTTTTTACTTTATACATGGTTTCCTCCGGTACGAGATACCTGCATTTGAAGAATTTGTCTAAAGGTCAAAAGCCTGGTGCTGTTGATTGGCTGCTGACTTATTTTATGCTCACTTTCGGTATTTTGTTTTTGCTTTTTGGGATTTATCATTTGATCCATAAGAATTCTTTTGGGGCTGTGTTTATTGTTTTTGGGCTCATTGGATTTAGAATGGTGCGTTCGGATTTTAAGAACTTTAGGGGGAAAGGGGATGTTTTAAATACCTGGCTTGTTGCTCATATCCAAAGAATGATTGGGGCTTATGTTGCAGCTTTGACGGCGTTTCTTGTGGTTAATAATACCTTATTACCCGCTTATATTGCCTGGTTGCTTCCAACGGTAGTGATGTTTCCTTTGATTTTAAAGTGGGTGAAAAGGTATAAAGTGAAGCTGGGGTGAAAGTAAGGTTACTCCGTCTTTTATAGTCTGCTAAACAAAATCTGTAGATTTTGGTTATTTTCATTACATCAAATAACTACCTATGCTATTTACAGACGCAGAAGACTTTAATTCTACCTTATTGAATGCGCCGATCGGTATATGCATATTGGATGCGGATACGCTTGTTGCAGAAATTGTTAATGATAAATTTCTTGAGGTTGCGGGTAAACCTTACGAAGCGATCTATGGACACTACTACTGGGATGCTTTTGCTGAGGCTCGGCCTTATTATGAGGCCGCGTTGACTGGAGTGGTTCAAACTGGCGAGGCCTATTATGCGGACGAGGTAGAGCTTATGCTGATTCGCCATGGACAACCGGAAATGATCTTTGTTACTTTTGTATACGCTCCGGTAAAGGACAAGGCGGGTAAAGTAAAAAGAGTTGCGGTATGGGTTTTGGAAAATACCAGGCAGGTTGTGGAAAGACAAAGAGAGGAAGTTGCAAAAAATGCTTTCAAAGTTGAACGTGACCGGCTCTATAGTTATTTCATGCAAGCTGCTGCCGGGATATGTGTGCTGCGTGGTCCTGATCTGGTTTATGAACTTGTCAATCCTGCCTATCAACAGATCTTGCCTCGACGTGAGCTTTCTGGGCGTCCTATCTTTGAGGCTCTTCCCGAACTGGTGGGTTCATCCATACAAGAAATGTTGTTAAAGGTGTATAATGAGGGAGAATCCTGGGAAATGAGCGAGGTGATGATTCCTGTTTCAGAATATGAGGGTGGGCCAACAAAAGAACGTTATTTTAGTTTCAGCTTCCAGGCCAGGCGGGATGAGTATAATCATATAGATGGTATTGTGAATTTTGTGTTTGAAGTAACGGACATGATCCGGGTGCAGGAGGAGCTTCTAAAGGCTAGGGAACAGGCCGATCAACAAAGAAGAGTTTACGAAGCGATCACTTCAGGGACACCGGATTTAATGTATGTATTTGATCTTGAGTATCGTTTTACGTATGCGAATAGTGCATTGTTGACCATGTGGGGTAAGACTTGGGACGCCGCTATTGGTAAGGGGTTACGGGAAAATGGTTATGAAGAATGGCACGCGGCTATGCATGAACGGGAAATCGATCATATTAGAGCAACAAAGGAATCCGTTCGTGGTGAAGTTGCTTTTCCGCATGCAGTTTTGGGAAAGAGGATTTACGACTATATACTGATCCCGGTACTTAATGAAGCTGAAGAAGTGGAAGCGGTGGCGGGAACCACAAGGGATGTTACTGAGCAGAAAATGGATGAATTGCGAAAGAACGATTTTATCGGGATGGTAAGTCATGAACTGAAAACGCCACTTACTTCTATGAGAGCGTATATCCAAATGCTGCAAAGGTTAAATCAACAAAATAGGGAGTTTAGTGCTGGAATGCTGGAAAAAGCAAATAGCCAGGTGGGGAAAATGACGGCTATGGTGAATAGTTTTTTAAATGTGTCCAGACTTGAATCTGGAAAGATTTATATGGATATTCAGGAATTTGATATGGCGAGGCTTATGGGGGAAGTGGAGGAGGAGTCGAAGGCTACCATTTCGAGTCATGTTGTGGTTTTTGATCCGGTTAAAACGATATTGGTAAATGGAGATTGGGACAAAATAGAACAGGTGATTCACAACTTGATCAGCAATGCCGTTAAATATTCGCCAGCTCATAGTATTATTGAAGTTTCTTGCTTTGAAGAAGGGGATATGGTGAATGTTAGTGTGAAAGACAGGGGGATGGGTATTAAACCTGATGATTTGTTAAGGATCTTTGATCGGTATTATCGGGTTGAGGGTAGCCAGATGTTCTCTATTTCGGGTTTTGGGATTGGTCTTTACATTTGTAAGGAAATTATTCAGCGCCATATGGGTGAGATTTCCGCGGAAAGTGTTTTTGGGTCTGGATCTACTTTTACTTTTAGTTTGCCGTTGATTGGGATGGAGTGAAAAATTCTGCACTTCTTTTCTCACTGGACCTTCCGCGAAAAGCTTCAGGCCCTGAGGTGAGAAAAGAGATGCAGGCTTTTTTGGGTGGTGATCTGGAAGGGGACAAATAGACCAAGAATGCGGGTGCCTTTTATTGTAGTTGACACTTACTACAACCGATAAAATATTGTTGTTATAGGCTTGTTGCATCAAATTTTTGTTACAGCTGATCGCATTCTCAGCTGTTTCGCCTGTGGAAGGAAACAGGACTAAAACTGCATTTATAGTCTGAGTGGGTATAAGGGCATAATAGAAAAGTTGATCACTTCCATTATCGTTAATGTAAATTTCTGTGCTGTCGTTAATATCGAGATATTGTTTTCTAAGTATGGCTAAATACTTGTCGTCCAGATTTAGAAAATTGCCGTCTACAAAGTTGCCAATTGTTTTACCTCCATTACTGTAATATGCAGCACCTTTTCCATTTAGTGCTCCATTATTAAAATTACCCTCAAAAGTAGCGTAGCCAATAATTTCATATTTACCTTTGCCAAAGTTTGCCCTGGTTCATTTGCCCTGTATAAATCACAGCCAATTTATGATCCTGATACCACCGCAATACGCCGTTTCCGAAAGCATATCCATTTTTACAAGAACCACTCCATCTTAGGCTATCTTTAGGCGAATACTCATCGCTCCAGATCATACATCCAGTTTTTATGTCCTTAACATACTGCCCGGTTTGAGAAAATACATTAACTGAACTTAATAGGATAAGGGATAGAGAATAATATGTTTCATGTTTTATTGTTTGTTGAAATTTCACAAAGCTTTAGTGTGAGCCTTAGTTTCCTGATCCAGGAGTTTTAACAATTTTGGAACCCTAAATGTCCCTGACATATGCTGAATTTGTTCGGCTGCTTCTATAATGTCTATGCCCACAGCACTTACATACAGTGGATTTTTGCTTTCTCCTCTGTATACTTCTCTTACATTTTTCTTGTTGTTATGAAACGGATGTTTTGCTACGCCAATAATTGGGATCTGATGCTCAAGTGATTCATATAAATACCCGCCCATACCTAACTTTTTGTCATCGTTAAGATATACATAACCATCAATGATGATGATTAGAATAGTGGTGAGGTCAATCTTTTCCAAAAGCTGGAGGATGCAGGGCAGCTCCCGTTTGTAAAAAGCACCAGATTCATATTCTTCTACATTCTCTACATAGGTAAATACAGTTTCTTTTGCCTGATCATCGTTCCAGTCATTAAAAATAAGGCCTACAGATTTGGCCTTATTTTCGAAATAATATACGTCAATTGCTAGTATCACTTAGAAGCTATAATCTATCAATTCATGGTCGGTTAACTTTAGGAGCTGGACTATGCGTTCTGGATAGTTTTCCTGGCTTAGGTCATAGTCTTCATCCCGCTCTATGACATTTTGCTCAGATAAAGTTAATGTTTTCAGATATTTGTTGTTCCAAACTACACTAACATGCACTAGTTCTCCCTGTTCATCGTATTCTTTTGATACGCCAAATTGCAGGTTCTTTTTGTATTCTGAGACCTGCTCTAATAGGTCACTGTCTTCATGAAATACTTTTTCAATTCCGTCTTTTAATCCTTCTTTAAGTTCAAAAATGGAATTGGTATGTCCATTAGATGCATCAGATACCATTCCTGTAAATGGTATACTCAATTCTTTATCTGTAAAATATTTAGTATCGCCGCTCTGAACATCTCCTTTGGAATATAAATCATCTATTTGTTTCATTTACTTTTTTTTAATTGTGACCTCCAATCGTATTGGCGCCGTTGGTTATATTTGAACAGTTTGGACACCTGTTAAATGGCGTGTTGCTTGGCATATGCCTGTTGTGCAGGTCAAAACTTCCAAGGTCTTTCTCCGTTACTGGTTTACCTGTTTGTGCTTCTCTTGCTTTTATAGCCTCATCCAAAGCTCGAACTTCTGAATGCGCACCTGCTCTTTTGTCTACTTCTGCAGGCATTTTGCCTTCATCTATTAATTTTTGTTGTGCTTTAATCCTTTCTTTTATAATCGGATGTGCATTTTCAACGAAGTCTGCATATTCCTTATTTCCTTTCACGTTTTTTTCGAAATTTTGGCCAAAAAATGTCTTCTTGGTTTTTGGATCATATACACCTGATAGGCATGGACCATTTTTTTTGTTGCTAAACCCAGGTATTCCTTGTTTTGCCTTTTGAATCAACTCTTCAGCTTTCGCAGCAACATCATCAATTAATTTTTCTCTTGCCAATTTTCTGCCAACTTTAAAAATCCCCATCACTTTGCCTGCTAGTTCTTCTAATTTTAAAGCCTGGCGTAATTTAGTAATTGTTGAGGCAATTTCTGCAATTCGTTCAGCACCTATTGCCATTTTTGCTCCCGTCATAGCTCCCTTGGCAACGAGTCCGGCGCCCTTACTTCCGGCAACAGCTTCAATGACCATTTCAAGGGTTTGTCCTGCCAGTTCTGACCGTTCTTCTGTAGTGCCATTTACTACTTTTTTATCCCAGGTATCGGAAATGGCATTCCCAATTGCTTGATGAGTTTTGTTTAAATCGGTTCCAAAGGTGTCGTCAAAGGCTTGGAGCTTTACTTCGGGCGGTATCATCATGGTTACGGGTGAGCCGTATCCAACTATGCCTACTGCGGCCATTTTGCCCATGCCTTTCCAGGTATCAGCTTTCCACATGTCGTCTGATAGGAAGTTCCATGTGCCTTTCAGGCCTTTTCGAATTCCCCGGCCTAGGCCTTGAGTAATTTTTTTGCCTTCATCAGAACTGTTCATTATGCTTCCGGTTGCGCCAAATAGTGCACCACCTATTAGGCCATCAAGCCATGGAATTCCATCTACGCGGTCTTTTTTATCTTTTTCTAATGCGGTTTCTGCAGCTGCCCGCTCTAAAAAGATTTCGATATTGCCGCCTTTCATACATTTGCAGTAGGAGGTTACCAGCAGGGGTTTTTTACCCAGAACTTTTTGTGCCCCCTCATGGGTTTTCATCCATTTTGGGGTTATTGGAATACAAGGTTTTCCATCTACAGAGCATATGGCAAATGTGGGAATATTTACCAGTGGAATGTTATCAGTTTCGGTTGCAATGGGCAAACCGTATAAATTATGCTTTTTTGGTGTTGCTGTTAACTGCATCACCGAGGCACCTTTATCACATTTTAAAAATGAGCCGTGTGGTACGTATAAATCATCTGCTGGCATAGTCTTCAGAATTAGATGAACTTATAGTTATTTCGGTTTCTTTAAACCAAACCTCGCTTAGAGCAGTTTGAAGATAGGATTCCGCAAACAAAAGCTGCGCACAACTGAGGTGGTCATTGCTTTTGTATTGGTAGGTTTCAGAAAAATCCATTTGTAAATCGTTGGGCGTATTTACCTTACCAGATAGTTTTTTTAACAAATCGGGAACAGGCCCATTTAGATAGGCATCGGTATCGAGTCCTCCTGTTCGCACCCAGGTATTAACGGTGGTTTCAGTGGTTCTTGGTTTGTTAAGCCAGCATGATTTAATACAAAGATCATGTTTGTCTGAAAAATAAGATAGTTTAGTATAATTCTCTGCCAGGGGGTGTACGCCAGGATGATGGTAGATTGCCTTTCTGAGCCGGATGGTGTTAAAGAGCAGTCCTAGTATTGGCTGTATGCTTAATTGTTTTTTTGCAAAATCTGGATTTAACAGGTTTCTTTGTAAGAAAACTTTAAATAGTTTTGCGCCATTTTTATCAGATATAAAGACTTCGGCGTCAGCTATTTTTTGTTTTAGTGTTGTTTCCTGATTAAAAATCTGAAGACGATCCAGAATAAGTCCACTTTGGTTATCAATAAAAAAATCTGCTCTTTTAACGGCATCAAACAGTAAGTAAAGCTCTGGAATGTGAGGTTTGGAACGATCGAAATTTACGGCATTAAAAAATACATCCCACTTTTCTGTAGTATAATCAATGAAAGTAACTGCAACATCGAACTGCCCCTGGATATTTTGGTTTAAGAGCGATCCATTTATCCAATGTTTATCGGTATAAGTGAATTTAAATTGTTGTACCGTTTCACCTTTTACTTGCGGAAAAATAGATTTTTCATGCAGATCTTCCTTTTTTAAGGGATTAGTGAGCCAGGCCATGTCAGTTTGAATTAATAATTGTTGAGGTTAAATTGATTTCTGCCTGTCCATCAATGTTGACTGTTTTGCCTTTCATATTGGTTAAACCATCGGCCGCCTTACCTAAATCTACGGTAGGAGCTGTATGTTCGATGCTTTGCTCTCCTTCAACAGTAATAACTATTCCTTTTATATCTATTGTTTGTGTTGCCGCAGCACTTTGCTCCGGTGTTGCACCTTCGGAAGGGGCAAGATTTCCCATTGTTATTTTAGGTGATTGTATATCAATGGTTTCGCTTCCGTTGATGCTTATGTTTTTTCCGACAATAGAAATATTACCTTCTTTATCGAGCGTAATTGTACTGGCACCAGACTGGATAACTACTTTGTTGCCCGCCTGTGCAGTAACCAATGCCTGTCCATTTTTAATATTTACAAAATTGGATGCATTGGTGCCCAGATTTAAGGCATGATTTAAATCGTCAAAGCTTAATGCACTTCCTTTTCTTGAAGTGAGGCCTTTTGTATTGCTGTTTTTGAAGCCTTTACTATCTCCGCTCTTTCCGTGATAAACACTTCCTAGAATAACTGGCCTTGCTATATTGCCTTCTTCAAAGGCAACAACCACTTGATCACCCTTTTCGGGGATGACATGGAAGCCACGGTTTGCACCTGTATCGCCTGATCCTGCATTGGGGCTCATCACTCTTAGCCATTCTGTAGGGTCATTGGCTTGACATTGCCATTTAAATTGGACTTTTATACGCCCTTGTCCCTGAGGGTCGTCGTTGTCTAATACATCGGCCAGCTGCATGTCTGGTTGGGGTTTTGGTGTTTTGCGTACAGGGAGTTTCTCGCTGTCTGCTGAAACGCCTTCAAAAGAATTCTGGTAATGGCCAATGCCGTCAATTTCATGGTATATGGCTGTTACAATAAATTTTCCGAACTCTTGAACCTGGAAATCCACTACATTACGCATGCTGGTGCTGATGTTAACTATTTTGCCCAGGCCGACTTTTGGATTATCTCCCTGGCCAGAGATGCCTACCAGTCCAGAGATTAAAGATTGATGCTCATTATTTACAAATGTGTCAATTTCTTTTTGAGAGTTGACCCTTACATTTAGAGGTTGGTTAAAACGTTTACTGTAAACTTCATTGGATGCAGTGATGGCATGTGACAGATCAGATAATGGTGAGTTTACAGTTGAGGGTTGTGCACTTAGTAATTCGTCTTGTTGAGAATGATAAGCGAAGTTTTTGTAGTTTAATGGTGTGATTTGAAGTCCGTACTGTAAGCTGCGAAGATCACGTCCATAGATTAACGGCACCTCTTCCTGCTGGTCTGGTTTCCCAAAATGGAGCACACGGCCGTCGTAATAAAACCATTCGTGGTATTCTGCAGAAAGCCGGTTGATGAAATCGAAATCGCTTTCTCTGTATTGTATTAAATAATCAATGCCTGAACTATATGAAGGTTTGATTTGAAAATTCAGGTCATTTTGGGGTGTATCATTTGTGGCTTGTTGTATGATGGTTTTTAGGTCTTTTCCTAGGTAGGAGCCCAGATCAGGTCCTCTGTCTATTAAAATATCAGGGCTTTGGCCTGTGATAATAATGTCTCCCTGAAAACCATGTGTCTGGGCAATTTCTACTTTGGTGATAATTCCGGTAAATATATTGGCCGTGTCTCCGATTGTGCCAAATTGCGCGGTTAAACTTTTACCAATAAAGTCTTTGGATTTTGTTAGGGTGATGTTGCTGGTTCCTTCCAGTTGATCATGATTAATGCGCAATTCAAAGAAATGATGTTCATTGAAGCGCTGGTCCAGCGTAAAACGGCTGAAATGAGTGATAGACATCTGCTCTATGCTGATGTCTACAATGAGTTTGTTTACCATAGGGTAGAAGGTAAATGGAACTGTTAAAAAATAATTTTTCGATTGTGGTCCGTTAAGTTAATGATGACGGGGTCGGGGGGATCGAATGAAGTGGTTCCATAGTTAGGGGGAGGGCATATAAGATATGCGCTGCCCCAAAAATCAAATCTTGCTTTGAAAGCCATAAGTTTGTGTTTTAGGGATGATTATTAATTAATTGTTTAAATAGCCACAAAAATTCTGCCATTACTGTCTAATAGTCAATTGTATAGGGCGAAATAAGCTTTGTTTGTTTTTCAAGGCAATATGATTCATAACTAAGGGGCGGTTTAGTAAGTGGTCATTGTAGTATGGAGTAGTCGGGGGAGTTAAATGATGAATTTTTTGCGTTGGTGTATTTCCATTGAAACAATAAATCATACTTGCTGTCTAAAAGGAAATAGAGAGGTATAGTAGGGTATTTAATTTAATGCTTTAAAGTATGGATTTCATTAGGTCTTGTTTCAAATTGTACAGGGTTGTTTTTGCCTTTTGTTTTTTACTCATTTCCTTTAAATCGTCTCCGCAAGACTTTAAGGAAGGAAAGATCTTAGTATCTGGATCTGTAAAGGACTTCGATCACGAAAAGGGCGAGAATACTGTTGTATTTCTAATCAATTCAGCTGTAAATGGGGTTATCAAAAAAACAGAAATGATCGGTTCAAGAGGCAATTTTAGATTTGAAACTGTTGTTGCAGGCCCGTTGGATGTTTCCATTCAGTATGCAGGCAACACAGCAGAATTATTCTTTCGCCCAGGGGATAGCCTTAAGATTGAGTTGGGTAAATTTCCTTTTATCAATATCATTAGTGGTAATCTTGCCGGAGAGAACGGAATGATCCAAGATTTTCTGGCCCAAAGGACTTTGGGTAGAGATTATAAAAAGCCCGAAAGTGCATCGTCTTCTTTATTTGATGCCTGGGCAGCGGATTATATTAAATATGAGGTGTTTAGTAAACTGGTGCAACATTACAATGATCATTCATTGCAAGGGGATAGCATTTCTTCATTTTTGGCGAATTATGATATGAATCGTCTTCCGGTTCTATCTGTTCAATATTCTCAATTCTTATCCGGACTTTATAGATACTTTACTCATAAAGCGGATGTGGGTAGATCTGCATTGTTTGCACAATATGCCAGGGAAAGAAATTTTCTTGGACTTGGAGGTTTGTTCTCAGAGCATATAAAAAATAAAACCAGTGGTGTGACCAGGGAACTGTTACTTACCATGCTTTTTATGGATGCTTTGAATGGCCAGCAATTAAAGGAGTTCAAAGCGCTGTGGAACAGTAGTCCGGTTTTGAATTCTTATTTGAAAAGTAAAATAATAGAAAAAAGTGTTGAACTTGAACGCTATTTAGAGAACCAGCAAATCAAAGATGGTACTGTATTGGCACAAGTTGATCAAGCCAAAGATGAATCTGTTTTGGATTCGGTTGTCAGGCGATTTTCTGGTAAAGTGATCTATGTCGATTTCTGGGCACCTTGGTGTAGTCCTTGCATGGCGGCTATGCCAGCATCAAGGGAAGTTCAGCGGTATTACAAAGATAAGGATATTGTATTTGTTTTTTTTGCTAATCAATGCAGTGATGAGTCATGGAAGGCCACAGTTGCTAACAGGGAGCTTAGAGGCATCCATTATAAATTAACTAATGATCAATATAATTTGCTTGCATCAAAATTTAACATCAATGGAATACCTCATTATCTAATCATAAACAAAGATGGAAAGCTTGTAAATAGCAATGCGCCTGGGCCGGAGCAAAAAGAGGGCTTAAGGTCTGAATTAGATCGTTTGTTGAAATAAGTTTAAGATTGGCCATATATAGATGTCTGATTTTTCGGAAACGTATTCTGTTATGGTAAATAACTTGGATTATTTGTATTATTAGGTAATGAATAAATTCAGTGCTAGCATAGAGATTATTGGGATAAATCCTTTTGTTTTTGTTCCTGAAAGTATCCTTGAGAACCTTTTTAAAGAAGCGGGTAAAAACAAGGGGGCTATTCCAATACGTGGTGTAATCAACGATAACCCATACAGACAAACATTGGTGAAATACAGCGGTGACTGGCGGCTTTATATTAATACCACCATGCTTAAAAATTCGCCTAAACGTATTGGCGAAATTATTGAACTCACTGTAGAATATGACTCATCAGACAGAACTATATCAGCGCATCCTAAACTGACAGAAGCGCTTAAAGCAAATAAAGAGGCTTTGCAAGTGTTTGAAAACTTAAGACCTTCATTGCAATTTGAAATTGTACGTTATATTGCGCATCTAAAAACTGAAGAGAGCATTGATAAAAATGTAGGGAGAGCCATTAATTTCTTATTAGGAAACGAGAGATTTGTGGGTAGAGATAAGCCATAAAAATCCTGGTCTGAAATTTAAAAAGAGCGGTTCTGGCTTTCAGGAGTAAGTTTATACCTTATTAAAACATATTTTTTGTGAATGATCTTTCGGGACCTTACAAGACCTGAAAGATCATTAAATTATATTGAAAATTCGATACGCTGTACTAAATAGGCTTTTCCGAAATTATTGGGATCGTGGGTTACTGTTGCTTTAATGGATTTCCATTTTGGATAACTTTGTATATTATTCTTTCGGTCATCCTGTATTTTTAGCCCATTTTGCCAGATTTCTTCCAATTGAGCTTTCACTGCATCGTTGGAATAAGTGAGCTCTAGCTTATCGTTGATATAGTAATATTTACCATCTATTTTGCCCATTGTAATTACCGGTCCGCTTGGTATAATCGATTTGATAAGTGTGATATCGAACTGTTCATTACCCTGGTATTTTTCTTTGCTGATGATCTTTGTTAAATTAAACCATCTATCTGAAGCGTCTTGTGGGGGATTTGGATCTACGTTTAGCCGGGCTTTGACACGGTAGATATAACCGGGTTTTCTGTCGGTGAATCCATGTAAGGATATCCCTGCCGGTTCATTTTGAGGCAAAATTAACAAGGATTCATTTTCCGCTGCGTAGCGGTGGTCTACTAATAATTCTACTTCCTGTCCATTTTTAAGTTTGAGAGGACCATAAAGCTTTTCTTTTGAACATGCAGACAGGAAAAGGACAAGACAGAGTAAGGAAAAATATTTCATCGTATTGAAAGGTTAAGGTTTAAATCTAAAACGTTGGGCTTGCATGTAACGCTACAGGACTTTAGTTTTTACTAACAAAATATTGCGGAGCTTACTGGGAGAAGTCTTGCTGGGTTTAAACGTGATTTCCAAAAAAACTTTTAATATGCCACCCAGGCATTGGCTGCAGGAAAGAAGACTAACAGAGGCTCTTCATTTGATAGAAAGTAAGAAAATGAAGCCATCTACAATCTACCTTGACCTGGGGTTTGAAGGTCTTTCTCATTTCTCGCATTCTTTTAAGAGGAAATTTGGCAGGATATCTAATGGAGTGCTGGACTAGAAGAAGATATTTTTTCTGTCGTTTCGTTTTGATACAGCAGTAAACCAAATGGTACTTTTGGTTCTATATAGGTACTCTTTGGAGGTAAGTCGTGCTGTTTATCTGCTTGTTGGATGAGCGCTTCTGCGCTCATGGGGAACAGCGTGAAGGTGATAGACTCTGGCTCCTCTTGCTGTACATTGAGCAGGTCCTCCCATTTATTTGCTGGAAAATTACGGAGACGTTGGTCTGTTGTTGGGTCATGAATGCCAAACAAGGGACTCAGTACCATTTCCTGGAGGATTTGTACGTCCAGTAGTTCGTTGATGTATTCTGGTTTCAGGTCGAGCTGATACCAGGTACATTTATGCTGCATGCCAAACCGGTGCGATCTTGAAGGTTTATAGGCTACATTGTTAGGTACCTCTGAGATGTAGAATTGTTTGCTTAGCTTTTCCAGTAACAGATTGGTATCCAATGGAGACTCGGGACACACCATACGATGGAATTCTCTGCAGCTAATTTGGCCGCTGGATACATAGAGTGTACTGATCCACTGTGGGCTAACGTGGTGTTCTGCTGCTGCGACGGCCAAGCGGTGGTGCCCATCGGCTACATAGGCTTGTTTGATGTTCTGAAATGCGCTTGTAAATTCCAGGATTGTTTCCTGTGACCGTATTTTCCACACCTTATGATTGCAGCGGTCCTGTATCAGGGTAACGATGGGAGGAAAGGCAGCAACTTTTTCAATCAACTGGGTCATTGTTGAATCTTTACGATAGGTGAGCAGTATAGGGCTACCTTCTAGTCCAAGGCCCTTCCGATAGGCTTTTAAGCGATCTTCTCTTTCTTCTAGTGTACGTTCGTGGGTAACAATATTGCCACTGATCATATCTTCCAGACTGGTTAGTACCCATACTCCGAATTGGGACCCATAGGCGGTTTCTTTTTCATAGATATAGATCCCTGATACCTCTTCCTGCTTGTATTTACCGAGATTTTTAAGTGTGTTAAGATTAACCTTGCAGGCATCAAATGATACTGAATCATTTTGTACTGGTTCTAGTGTTTGCCTGAAATGCTGTCGCTCTGTAGTCCCGCTCATTATGCTGTTATACCAGGCAGGATCAGGGTGCATTGCGTTAAAGGCTTTTATTTTCATGACGTATCTTAATATCTGGTTAATAGGGGTGGTTTTAGTGGTGTAAAGTTCTGTTGTTTAGATTATTGTTCGTTAATGATTCGTTTATTTTGGGACAATTTTCTATAAAGGACGTCGTGCACATTATATAATTTTGTTGGAAGGGATATTTCGTTCTCTGGAAGAATTTTGTTCTGATAGAGGTATTGCATTTTTATATGTAGTTCATACACTTACTCTTGTTTAAGGTCAGTTGCTTCGTTTAAAGCTTGACGGAACGCTGGGAGGGAGAGGTTGGATATTTGTTTATCACCGGTTTTCTGTCTAGGCTGATGAGGTAAAAGGTAAAAAAAAGAAAGGTGCTCAGCATCAGGAAGGAGATGAGTTCTATCTGGTGATTCATTTTTACGGCCAGAGTGATAAATGTTGCAATGGCAAATGTAATTTGTAAGCTTGTAATGATATTTTTTAGGTTGTTCATAGTTGTAGGGATTAATTACATTATGAAATTACGGGGAGTTTGCTTGCGGAGAAATGGGGAATAGGTAGATGGGCAAAAATGTAAGTTGAAACGGCAAATTTAGGAGGTGGTTTGTGAGTATCTTTCTGCTTTTTAAAGAATTAATATCTAAATTCGTTTTGTTTATAACTAATGCTCCATGTTAGAACTTGATATAAAACCAAATATCCTAGATAGATCTAGAAAGCTACTACTGAATTCTGATTTCATAGAATTTGATGATACCAATTGGGACACGGATACAGTCGCTAGATTTATTAAAGGAGAAGTTGAAGCGATTAGATTCGGCATTAAATTTTTAAAGGGTTACACATTTACTATTGGCCGTACTTTTTGCATAGACATCAAAGGTTCGCGTGGCCGAAATATAAAAATAAGAATGACTTCTTTTTATGGTATAGGAAAACAAGCTTTAGATGAAAAATATTGTCAAATCATCAATACTTTTATGGATACGCATTACAATGATATTGTAAATCGAGCAATAGAAGTTTTTAATAGCGAGGGTAAATTCGAAGTGCTCGAAACCTCATTTGAGAAAGAAGGTGTTGTAATAAAAGGTAAACATGTCCCTTTGGAGGATGTGGGAACTAAAGCTTATAGGACCTATTATGCTCTTTTTTCTAAAAATGACCCTAAGATTTATAAGAGTTATAACTATATGGATGATTGGAATGCTATTTTAGTATACACTTTGTCTAGACGTATTCTTTCAATCCGGTGAGTTCTGTATACTCTTGATCTTGAAGAGCTTATTAAGAAATACTCGCCCTTATATTGGATACATGCCCATATTACTTCAAACTCTTTCAGTTTTGGCTTGTCTACTTTTGCGCCCAGACTGGGCATCGTATTTTATCTTTAGAATTTCTGTTTAAACTAAAAAGCCCCGGCAATTTGAGGTATTTGAATTTTGCCAGGGCTTTTTGGTTTAAGATTAATTGTGGTCTATTAAAATGTGTATAAGATAATATTGAATCTTCTGTTGATTAATAGCCTGGATTTTGTTTAAATCCTATGTTCCCCACACTTTTAGCGACCTCAATTTCTGATTGTGGTATTGGCCAGATGGTATCTCTGAGTGGGAATGATCGGTAAGCGTTGTTCGGATCCTTAATAGTTGGAATGATCGTACGATCAAACCGCCATCTTTTGAGGTCAAAAAAGCGTTGTCCTTCCATTGCAAATTCAATTCTTCTTTCATGACGGATCCGGGTGCGCATATCTGCAGCGGATAGCCCTGACGGAATCTGAGGCATATTGACGTCTGGTCTGGTTCTCACTGCATTTATAGCGGCGTAAACTGTGCCATCCGGACCCGCGACTTCGTTTTGGGCTTCGGCATACATGAGCAATACATCAGCGTAGCGCATGAGTACCCAATCCTGGTCACTTTGTGTTGCATAAGTAGTTGGAAAACGGTTTGGATCAATTCCTTTGCGTGGTAAAAAGCCACTGGGTACTGCTGCGGCTTTAGGGTCAAAAGCAGTAGACGCAGTTGTACCCCGCCAGTCGCCGGGAACAATAATGCTCATTTTTAATCTTGGGTCTCTATTGACATAAGGCGTTGTACTGCTAAACAAGGGTGAAGACTGGATCGGCAATCCATCCGTACATTCATAATCATCTACAAGGTATTTGAGCACATTTACGTTGTTGAGATAGGAAAACAACCAATCTTGGGGGCTATAAAAGCTTGGAGGTGAATAACGTGCTGAAAACATGATTTCTGGATTGTTATTCTGACCAGGTTTTAAAAACAGACTGCTGTAAGTATCTGCAAGTTTGAATTTGTTTTCTGTGATCACCAGTTTGGCAGCATCAGCTGCTTTTTGGTATTGACCATTGGCTAACAGTACTTTGGCTTTGTAAGCTAATGCTGTGCCTCTTACCGCGTGTCCGTTATAATTTGTGTTGGGTAAATTGGCTGCTGCATAATCAAGATCGGCAAGAATGGAATCCACAACGAGACTTTTGGGTGAACGTGGAATGGTTATACTAGCTTGATCAAAACTCAATGGTTTTAAGGTAAGGACACAATCTCCATATAATTGGGATAACAGAAAATAATGATAAGCCCTTATGAACTTCACTTCTCCAATATACTGGTTTCTTAAGTTTGACGTTAGCGGAATATCGCCGACGCGGACCAGGAAAAGGTTGCATGTTGCAATAGCCTGATAACTGTATTTGTAGGCATCTGAAATAATCCCTGTCATGGTTGCTTCAATGTTACCAGTGGAAACCGTAGAAAAATTACCTCCGCTGGAAATTGTATAGCCGTTATCGGTAAGGGTTTCCCAAAACATATACCCGCCACCAAAACCGGCTCCTGCGTTACTTACACTTGTTGCATTGTGTCCCCTGCAAAGGAAATTATAACAACCTGCCAGGGCCAGATCCGCGTCACTCTGTGTTTTCCAAAAAGTATTTTGTGACAATTGTGCCAGGGGATCTTTTTGAAGAAAATCCTTTTTACATGAACTAAAAATACTTAGTCCAGATAGGATTATGATAAATATAAATAGCTTTTTCATTAGTATATAATTAATTTTAAAGGTTATGAAGCTATCATGAGTTTCTATTCATTATGTTTTTTGAGTGTAAACTCATGATGGTTTCATTAGTATTTAATTAAAAGGTGGCTCTAACTCCGAAGTTAAATGTCTTGTTTTGAGGGTGTGTTACATAGCGTGTGTTGGTGGCTATGCGTTCTGGGTCCAGTCCAGGGAACTTGGTGAAAGTAAACAGGTTTTCTCCGGCAAAATAAACCCTCAAGGCGCTCATTTTTATTGATTTAACTAGTTTTTCAGGGAGGTTGTAGCCCAATTGTATATTTTTGATCCTTAAAAAAGAGGCATCTTTTAAATAGTATGTTGAGGTTGTACTGATGTTTTGACTAACCGTTCCCGTACCTGTCAGATATATTAGTGGCATTGTGGTGCTTGGATTGCTTGGAGTCCAGGCATTAAGCCAATCTGTTGTTGGGACGGAGCCCTGGTTGAAGGGCTGGAAACCCCATCCGTTTACATATTGTTTTTGACCCTGCGAGCCATAGAGGAAGATAGAGAGGTCGAAATTTTTATATTCGAAATTGGCATTTAATGAATAGTCGTAATTTGGAAAGGCTCCTGAAACAACGGTTCTATCGTTTTCATCAATTTTATTATCTCCATTTAAGTCTTTAAATTTAAATGTTCCCGGAACCGGATTGTAAGGTTGCTTTGGTGAGGCAGCAATTTCATCGGTTGATTGAAAGATCTTGTCAAATTCATAGACATAGTAACTGTCGAAAGGTAAACCTACTTTATCTATTGTTGTTGCATTAATTTTGGTTGCACTGTATTTGAGTAATTTATTTCTGTTGGCCTGGATATTTGCTGTAAAGGAATATCCTACTTCTCCTATTTTATCTTTATAAGAGAGGGATAGTTCCATACCCCGGTTTCTTACTGTACCATTGTTTACAATGGGAGGGTCATAGCCAACATAGATTGGTAAGGGCCCCTGGTCTAGAATGTCAGTGGTGATTTTATTATAATAATCTGCGGTTAGGCTTAACTTATTTTTAAAGAAAGACATGTCCAGCCCGAGATCGAAAACCTTTGTGCTTTCCCATTTGATACTTTGGTCAACGAGACCAGTTTTACGAACTCCGTCACCAAGATTGGCTCCAAATGGATAAGAAAAACCTGTTGTATATACATCCTGATAAGGATAATTGCCTATGTTCTGATTGCCTAGTTTTCCCGTTGAGGCACGGATTTTCATATCAGAAACTACTGGCAGGAGATTTTTGAAAAAATCCTCCTGTGAAATTCTGTAACCTAGAGACAGAGAAGGATACAAACCCCATTTATTTCCTTGTGCAAAGCGGGAAGAACCATCATATCTGATGTTTCCTTCCAAAAGATACTTTCCTTTATAATCGTAATTCAATCTGCCATAGTAAGAGTTGATGGACCATTCAGCTGCGGTTCCGCCGTTGAGCTGGGAACCTGTACCTCCTGCGTCAATTTCGGGCACAGAGTTGTTAGGATAGGTAACCCTGGAAGCCGAAAGACTCTGGTTCTTATAATACTCTGCCTGGGTTCCTGCAAGTATGTTAAAAGAGTGATCACCTATTTTTTTTGTATAGGTCAATTGAGTATAGCCAATTGGATATATGTAGTTCTTATCAGTTACGAGTAATCCCTGTCCACCTGTATCTAAGGTACGGAATGGTGCATCATTTGGTCCAGCAAACCAGAGGTATTGTCCTATCACTGGTTTGTAATCATAGGATTTCTGAAAATCAAAATTTGTTCCGACACTGGTTTTCCATTGTAAGCCTTCAATGAGTTTGACATCAAGAAATAGATTCCCTTGCATAAAGTAATCGGTATTTGATGCCAGTGCATTTTCTGCTATTGCGACAGGATTTTTATTGGCGGTCTGAAAAGAATAGGCCGTGGCTGTATAACGTCCACTGCCATCAGGTAATACCGGTCCGTAAAGCGGAGACTGGGATAGTGTGGACAGGAACATGTCCTGACTACCTGGTCTAGGGTAGGTACGCTGACCGTAGTTTAAGGTAATGCTGCTGCCAAAAGTAATTCGGTCATTAATTTTGCTGTTCAGGTTCAATTGCAGATTGTATTTTTTATACTTGAAACCCAGCATAATATCGGGTTGATCAACAATGCCCAGACCCACATTATAAGTTGTTGTTTCGCTGCCTCCTGTTAAGTTCAGATTGTGGGTTTGAACATGTGCCGGACGTATCACCGTATTTAGCCAGTTATAATTTGGGTATAGATTCCTGTCTGTACTATTGGCGTAGGCATCGATTTGTTCCTGGGTAAATCTGTTGCTGGTTGGCGCGCCAGAATTCAACGCAGCCTGGTTGTACATTTGCATATACTGCACGGAGTTATACACCAGATCCGGTAAGCTGCTGGCCTTAGAGATTCCAAAATTATAGCTATATGAAACTTGCATTTTACCTGCTTTTCCTTGTTTTGTGGTGACAAGGATAACCCCGTTTGCTGCACGTGAGCCATATATAGAGGCGGAAGCCGCATCCTTAAGGACGGTGACGTTTTCAATATTCTCTGGATTTAACTGTGTAAGATTGCCTGGTATCCCATCGATGATAACCAAGGGTTCGTTCCCTGCGCCACTATAGGTGCCCAGACCGCGAACCCGAAGAACATTTCCCTCATTTCCTGCTTCTCCTGAGGCTTGGGTTACGGATAAACCTGGTAGTTTACCTTGTAACAGCTGAGTTGGATTGGTGGCTACTCTTTTGGTTAGGTCTGCACCAGATACAGTGGCTATGGCCCCAGTAAGATTGGCTTTTTTTTGCGTTCCATAACCTACTACAACTACGGTTTCGAGGTCTGTTTGTGCACTTTTTAAAGTGATATTGATGGTTTGACGGCTACCTACTATCTCTTCGACAGTGTTATAGCCAATAGAAGAAAATAAAAGTACTGCTCCTGCACTTGGTACTTTTAATACATATTTTCCGGAAATATCTGTAACAGTTCCGGTTGTTGAACCTTTTAACTTTACACCTACTCCTGGAATGCTTTGTCCTGAGCTCTCCCTGACTACACCTGAAATGGTAATTGTACTTTGTGCTTGTACGTGTTGTCCAAAGAGGAGTAAGAGGAAAATTGTCGTGAGCGCATACCGTATGCTACCTGTTTTTTTTAGAAAAACAGGTGCAGAATTAGTAGAAAATTCCTTTTTCATACATTAAAATTTATAAATGGTTAAATAGCCTCTGCGAAAAGGCTAAACCATTCCACAAAGTAGGCTTGCAATGTGGCCATTATTTGAGGTCAAATGATCAGGATATTGAGTATAATATTGTGCTATTTTGGCATAGACTTGCCGTTTTTAATGTTGTTTTTGGCTTATTTCAGTATAAAATAATCTTTAGATATTTAGACCGGTACACCTATGGAAATATTTAAAACTTGTAAGCAATGCCTACTCTATAATTTCGTAGGGGCTCTGTTTGCCATGCATAGGCGGTAACATTACCGAAATAGTTGATCTCACCATCATACAGGTATTTATTTAAGATGTTAAATACGTTGCCTGTGATTTTAAAATTGCCACATCCCCAGAACAGTCCGCCGTCCAGACGGAAATAATCTGGCAAAGGTTTATCATCGGTTCTGCTCCAGCTACCCGGCACTCGACCGATCTGCCACGAGAATCCTGTTGAAATTCCGGCGCCTTTCAGTGGACCATTTTGAAGCGTATAGGTTAACCAGCTATTAACCGTATGTTTTGCGAAACCCGGAACAACATCCCCGACCTGAATAATGTCGACGCCTGGGGCAACTTTAGTTACTTTCCCATCTGTATAAGCGTAGTTGGCAATGAGCTGAAGCCCTTTGATAATTTCTCCTCTAAGGTCCAGCTCAATACCTTGTACTCTTTTTTCACCTAAAACAATGCTATGTGTTCTTGTTGTATCGGTAGGATCAGCTGTCAGTTCGTTTTGTTTTATGATGCGGTAAACTGATAAGGTGGTATTGAACCGACCGTCAAACCAGTCCTTTTTGATACCAAGTTCTGTATTGACACCAGTAATTGGCTTGATCTTACCACCACCGGTAAGTATACCGCTTTGAGGAATAAAAGCTTTGTCATAAACGGCATATAAAGAGGTATTGTTGTCAATTGAATAGCTCAGGCCAAATCTTGGGGTAAACTGGTTGGTCTTGTTTGGTGCACCCGGATCTACGCCCCAGCTGTATTCACTCAAGCTGGTGTATCTGCCAGCAAGGGTTAGTCTTAATTTGTTGCTGAAGAAGCCCAGTTCTTCTTGCAGATAAAAAGAGTGATATTTAGAGCCAATCAATCCTCCTGCCTCTATGGCACGCTCTTTTAAAGGCGTCAACCTTCGGGTGTCAAAAGCATAATAAGCGATAGGATTGGTGCCATAAACTGGATGTTGACTATCAAATGGATTGGAGTCCGTGTCGAGGTTAACACCCGCGTCCCAGTCTGCTTCATATTTTTTGTCCCCTGCATCAAAACCAGCCAGGACCCGGTGCTGTACACGGCCGGTATTGAAATTTCCATTTAAAAATACCTGAGCCAGTTTCATATTGCTACTTGCATCCCATATTCCAATTCTACGAATCATCGTGCCATCTGCATTTACTTTAGATGGCCATGCACTGTTACCCAGCATGTTATATTTGTAATAAGCACCTTGTGCAGTAAGTTTCCAGTGTTCATCAAATTTTTGCTGCACATTCACAGTGAAGCTTTGATCATTGATATAAGTAGGTGGAATTAAAGGATCCGATTGTGAAAAATCAACAGGATAAGTGCCATAACCATTTACGCCAAAAACATAAGAAGAGCCTACCTGACTGGTTTTTGCTTGTTGTAAAGTATACTCCGCCGTAATTTTGGTATTACCGGTTTGGTAGGATAGGACGGGGGCAATGCTGTAGCGATCGTTGTATTCAAAGTCACGATGTGATTTTTTATTCTGCGCTGCTGCATTGAGTCTGAACAGCAACTTGCCATCGTCAGTGAGTTTTCTGTCAAAATCTACGGTTGTACGATAAAGACCATAACTTCCTGTGGTAAAGGAGACTTCTCCTTTATTGATTCCCGTAGGTTTTTTGGTAACGACATTGTATAAACCGCTTGGGTCACCACTACCCAGCATAAATCCTGCAGGCCCTTTAACAAATTCAATATGGTCTACAAAACTCATATCCTCAGTGAGTGGGCCCCAGAATGAATTGACTACATTAAAACCATTTCTAAAAGCCTGGATTTGTGAACCCCGCATTTTGATGTTGGCATACATGTCTGCCCAGTGTTGGGTGCGTATAGCCCCACTAACATTTCTGATCACGCCATCACTCATACTGGTAATTTGCTGGTCTTTGAGGACTTGTTCACTAACAATCTGGATGTTTTGAGGGGCTTCTAGTAAAGGTTCATTTAGTCTTAATGTGGCCGATGGCAGGCTGACCTTATACTTATTTTTAATAGCTGCAATTTTTACTTCCTGGAGCGCTTCATCATTTTCAGCCAGAATAAAATCGACGGTCTTGGTTTCTCCTGCATTAATTATAATATTCTTTTCAGAAGATCGAATACCTACAGCTGATGCTTTAATCGTGTAGGTTCCTGATTTGACATGTTTAAGAGTAAATTCTCCCTTTTCATCAGTTGTGGTACCTATATTTTTGCCTTTTAGTGTAATAGAAATTTGTGGTACAGCTTTTCCACTGGATATTTTAACGCTGCCTTTTATGATTGCTGGCTGTTGCGCGAATGTGATTAAACTGCTAAACAACATCACTGCTGTTAGTATGAGTAGTTTTTTAAACATTTTGGTTATTTGGATTAATTATGAATAAGGCAAAAGTAATAGATGTATCTTGAAATTTCAAGTTATTTAAAATAATTCTAAATAAAGAAGAGATATATTTTGATTTCAATATATTTTGATATTTATATGTTAAAATATAAGTATCTTTTTAAAATAGAATTTAATGGGCTTTTTATGATTAAAATTGATGGGAATTAATACTAAAGCTGTTTGGGCTTTTGGGCAAACAAAGTTTGAACTTCTCAACAAAATTATTTTTTTATAAATAATCTAAATTTGTTAGAGCTATTTAAACTAAAGATTATAGAGTTAAATTATAAAATATGAAGGTTATTTTGACAGGTGCAACTGGAATGGTTGGCGAAGGTGTTCTAATGGAATGCCTTGATAATGAACAGGTGACTTCGGTTCTTTATGTGGGCAGAAAGTCTAGTGGAATTCAGCACCCTAAATTGAATGAATATACGCTTCCGGATTTTCTTACACTTAAGAAAGGGGATACCCATCTTTCAGGCTTTGATGCTTGTTTCTATTGTGCAGGTATAAGTAGCGTAGGCATGAATGAAAGTGATTATACCAGAATTACATATGACACCACATTGTATTTTGCAGATGTTCTTTTAAAACTTAATCCGGATATGGTATTTAATTTTGTATCAGGTGCTCATACAGATAGTACAGAGAAAGGAAAGTCCATGTGGGCACGGGTTAAAGGTAAGACCGAGAATGCTCTGGGGCTAATGGCGTTCAGAGCTCAATATAATTTTAGACCTGGTTTAATGATACCTGATCAAAAACAAGTACAACTTAGGGGTTATAATAAATACATCAGATTGTTGTATCCGTTGTTCAAACTTTTTTACACGGGTTGTAGCACAAGGGAAATAGGGAAGGCAATGATTGCTGCAGTAAAGGTTGGATATCCGCAAAGAACACTTGAAGCCAGGGATATTAAGAAATTGGCAGGTGCTGTATAATGATTTCCAAATCGGTTTTTCATTCGGAAATATAAATTCTAATCCTCCATTCACTTTATTGTATGGAATGATCTTCTGCAATGTTGTTTGCCCGATTGGTTAAAACTATTTTAAAGAGTGATTGTTAAGCTGTAAAAATAAATTATGAATGACTTTTTTAGGGGAATTATTGCAGCTTGGGGTGCAAAGAAATTAGGTGGAGGTTGTTTGTCTACTGTTATTATTTTTGTGTTAATCTGGACCTTGCTTGGCAAATGTAATCAGGGAACGAAAGCCCAAATACAGCCAGCATCCCAACATCGTGTTGCAGTTGACAAATAAGGAATAGCTATCATGATAACCCCGAATTAATGATCACCGTATAAATCATCTGAATGGATCAGCAGGTACTTGTCAAATGTAATAATGACATTACTTTGTACAACATTAAAATTATCCAGGCGTTAACATAAATAATTGCTTCCTGTAAAATGTTAAACTGATAATTATATTTCAATGAAAGAACTCAGATCGAAAGTAGTAGCGGCGCTCAAAAGGGAATTTACTTATGAATGTACCATCTCTTCTAAAATGAACCAGGTGATTTTAAAGGTCAGAAATATCGATTTCGAACAGGAGCTGGGAAGATTATTGCAACAAATACAGCAAATCATTGATAAACATTATCCTAAAAGAGAGGAGCATATTTTGCTGGTCATTCGTGCAATGGACGGACAGAGTGAAAATACCTTTAAGATTTGGAAATCTGTTTAGCACGGAAGTTTTTTATTGATCCTTTAGATAATATTAGTGTCGTAATGCTTCCCACAGCAGCCGGATTCATAGAAGACAGTAACTGCACCTGCCAGATCCAGAAGATGGACGCTGTTGAATATGAGAAATATCACCCTGTTGGTTGCCATAATTCAAATTTACTCTTTATTAAAGGTGAACGTAGCGCCGTGTTGTTTTAATATAACTTGTTTCTGGGCCGGGTTAAATTCAAGAGCAACTCCGATCTGTTCAGACTTGAACTTGTCTTTCTCACTAGCTTCCAATGGAAATGAAGATTGTCCGGTTGCTTGTACCAGTAAAGTCTTATCTTTTTTGGTTACGGTAAGTTTTAAAGGGATTTGTTGACTGGCATATACACCCAGGTATTGATCCAATTCCTCACTAGAAACTTCGATAGTAGCAAAATTTGGGAGCTCAAATGGTTTATTATAGACGCTGCTTAACAATGCAATCATGATTTTATTGTTATCGTACTTTGAACCATTTGAGGTTAAGGCCACTGCAGTTTTATCAGATGGGAAATAAGAATAAACTGAAGTGAAACCATCTATCCCTCCGGTGTGTCCATAGCTCGGCTTATCATAAAAAGGAAATTTGAACAGGCCCATTCCAATACCATCCTTTATCGTTTCCATTTGTTCTAAGCTTTTAGCTGATAGGAGCCGTCCTCCAAATAAAGCTTCTGCAAATTTGGTTAAATCAGCAGGGGTAGAGACAACAGCCCCGGCACCCATCGGAACAGACATATCTGTTTCTGGTTCTTTGTTCCAGCTGTTTACAAATTTATAGGAATAGCTTTCATTGTTTTTAAGGTTTATTTTTCCACCATAGAATGTGTTCTTCAGGTTTAGAGGTTTTGTGATTTTCTCTTTTAGGATTTCAGAATAGGGTTGTTTATAAGCCTTTTGTAAAATGAATGACAAAAGTACAAAGTTGGAATTACTATAGGAGGTTTTGCTGTCAGGTTCAAAATCACTTCCTCCTTTTGCAATAATATCAGTAAGTTCTTTTTCAGATTTCTTTGTTGTATTCCATTGTTGGTATTCTTCATCATCCGTAAAGTTATGAATCCCACTTCTGTGACTTAGAAGTTGAGCGATGGTAATTTTATCGCTGTTTTTTATAGTAGGAAAATACTGGTTTATGGTTTGTTCGAGTGTCAGTTTACCTTCTTCAATAGCTTTGAAAATGAGAACTGTTGTGAAGGTTTTGGAAATGGAACCAATCCTGTATTTAGTGTTTTCATTAGGTTTGGTCTGATTTTCAATATCAGTATATCCTATGGCTTTGGTATAAAGCAATTGCCCATTCTGTGAGATTGCTACACTACCCATAAATTTATTGTTGTCTTCAAGCGTTTTGAAATAAGCATCTAACTTAGATTTGTCAATGTTTTGTGCATATGAAACTGATAAACAAAAAATAAGTAGCATTCCGGTAAGCAATTTTTTGTACATAGTTTTAGTGTTTAAGGTGAAAACGATTTTTAATCTTGAGTAATAAAGTGAGCAGAAGATAGAATACAATAGTGAAGGCAATCATTACTGGAATAAAGGTTGATCCCTTTTTATAAAATAAGCCAACGCGATCTGGCATGAAGGTCTTTGCACCAAATTAAGAAAATAAAAGCAAACAGGCATAGGTAGAGGAGAAAGAATATAATATTGCTTAAACTAAATAAATTTTTAAAGCCTTTATTTATTATTTTAACTCTAGTATTTTTACTTCAAATGGTTGTAGATTTAGCGTTATGGTACCATCACTAACCATCTTTTCTTCCTGATGTTGGCTCAGTACATTCCACACTGCATAGGTTTGTTTTTCTGATGCAGGTAACTCTAACACATCTTTAAGGCTAAAAGTGATTTGTTTGGCTTGCGCAGAAGGATTTCGCCAGGTTAAAATTCCTTCTTTTTTATTCCATGCCGCAAATCCGTAAATGTCCTCTTTGGCAGGGTCTCCGCCCACCCAGTGCACATCTGATAGGACCTGTTGATGCTGTTCTGACCATTTCATTGCCCTGGCCAATTCATCCCAGGTTTTGCTGCTCAGCAGATGAGGGTTAATGTACAGTTCCTGCATGCCTGTTCCATTGCTGAAAAATTCCCATATATCTTCTGTGATGCCTTTATCATCATTAGAAAATTCTGCACCTATACCGTTTTCATTGTTCACCACTATTCCGTGGTACATTAGTGCGTTTAGCGGATAAAGGCGGGAGCGTTTAACAATGTTTTTGTAAACTTCTGCATCCCGGTAATTGATCCATTGTTGCCTTTTGGTACCAGCTCCAAGAAGATCCATGTCGCCTCCCGCACGCCAAATGGCATCGCCATAACTGAGCCAATAAGGAGATGGCCAGGTGCCAACGGTTAGGTTAAAATAGAGGTCTGGTTTTATGTCCCGAAGGTCACTGATCACGCGCAGGAAAGCTTCCAAATCTTTGGCGTATTTCTCTCCGGCCCCGGCAGCACCGTTCCCGGCACCTACGCCATCAAACTTAAAACTGACCACGCCCTGATCCTTAACAAAATCTTCTGTGAGTTTTTTAAAATAAGTAAAGTAACTTTTATCTGCAAGGCTCAGGCCGTTGTCGTTAGGCTTGAATGGTAGGTTTAGTGTCTTAATGCTGGCCAGACGACTGGTTTGTTCCTCCCCATATCCGCCCCAGGGCGATACCCAAACGCCCATATTTGAATTGTATTTTTTTGCCAGTGAGTCCATATGTTTGAACCCATTTGGCAATTGATTGCTGAAGTACCAAAGTCTTTTGTAATCATCCCAACCACTATCCCATAAAAAAGCACTAATTTTTGTCTTACGCTTCAGTACCAGGCTATCCCCAAACATTTTGATCCGATCCATCGCATTTCCCTCTGTGATTTCTTTGCGATCATAACCAACATCATACCAGGAGTTATAGTGAGGAAAGGCCCTGTAAGGTACTGCCCTTACTTTTTCGAGATAGTAAAGAAAGCCTCTGCGGAGTTGTTCAGTAGGAGTGGTTCCCCAGGCTACACTAACCTCAAATCCATCTGCTTTATGGAGTGCAGCCGAAGCTGCAAGGCAGATCTTAATTCCGGTTGAGCTGACTTGGTTTTGTGCCATTGGATGTTCAATAGCAAAGAAAAGTGGTCCCGAAAGCACTGGCGAACCATCAACTTTTCCCGAAAGTTCTGGCTGGTATACTTTAGGGATATTTACCAAAGTGAGGTTGTTGACCAGTTGCTTAGCGTCGCTGATGTTGAAGTGTTGTTGTATGAAATTACAGTCGTTGTGTAGAGAAATGCTCCAGTTGATCCTAATGTTTCCCGATGCATCTGACATTTGATAGACCAGTTGTTTTCCGGATAATCTGTCTAGCATCTTTATTGCATTAGGGTTTGCAGAGATCTCTTCGCTATTTTTGCTTGTGATGTGAAAATCAGAAGCATATAATGTTTTTCCATTATTAAGTTTTAGCTCGAATAAACAGGTATCCTTTAAATCTGTGCGTTTAGATAAAACTTTATCTCTAAATGAGATCTTATTTATCCGATCATTTACCAGGCCTACACTTACTTCCAGAATATTGTTACTAAGAACGTTGTTTACTGCCGAGATACTGGCCCTTTCCGGTCTTTTACCTGAGTAGTAGACTTGTGCTATAGAAGTAAAACTCGTATATAAAGAAACCGCTATGAAGACTAGAATAGGAAGAATGTGTTTTTTCGAATTTTCCATTTGAGTATAATAATAAAGGATTTAAATGGAAATTTCCTGAACAAACGTTTGCGTTAATGGGTTCTGTCTTCGCAAAGTTTTAACACATAATGTGTT
Organism: Pedobacter nutrimenti; assembly: GCF_032678445.1. GTDB lineage: Bacteria > Bacteroidota > Bacteroidia > Sphingobacteriales > Sphingobacteriaceae > Pedobacter > Pedobacter nutrimenti_A. The sequence continues at coordinate 258,093 of NZ_JAVTSQ010000003.1, read as the reverse complement.
GGATTTTGAAAATGTATTAAAAGGCCTTATAAAATCCTAAGGCCTTTTAATATATCATTAGGTACTTCTGTTAATTAGTTTAAGGAGAATTGCTATAACAGCAATGACCAAAAGTACATGGATTATTCCTCCGGTATAATAGCCTCCTAAAAAGCTGATTGCCCAGATAATAACCAAAATAACTGCGACGACATAAAGTAGATTTCCCATAAAATTAGTTTTAGTTTGATTAATGAACATAAACTAACTTAAATAGTTTAGGGAAGATGACGATTGTTACCTTATGGAAACCTTTTCAATTCGCTCAACTCTTAATTGACCGAGAATATAGATACTGTCAAAAGTAAAGCCTGTGAGTCCTTCATTTTTAAGAAAAGTAAGAATTCTGGGCCTTATAGCTATAAACAAGGAAGTGCAATACAATTCAAAATTGTTTAGAATAAACTTTCTCTGATAGGCCTCAGTTAAACAATTGAAATTAAAGATCAATTGACTATCGTGGTTCAAGGTGATGAGTCTTTCATGATCAGTTGCTGCCTGACTTAGGTATTTATTACTGCTAACGAAGCTTCCGCTTAAGCGGTTGAAACTCTTTATTTGTTCTTCATTGAAATTCATATTGCCAGCAAATTTAAGGCGGTTTAAGTCATTTAATACATCACTTTTTCAGCTTTTTGACTTTCTTGATATAGGCTTCTAAAAATTGATCAATGCCAGATGCCGTGTAACCTAAAAGTCTTGAATTTTCGCCAAGTTCAGAAGAAACAATGGTCGTTTTTTCTCTAATTTGAGTCATGCAGTACATATTTATGGCCTGTTGCATCGGTAGCGTAATGTATTGCTTGGCCTCTGCAATTTTGCCACTTAAAATAATGAGCTCAGGGTTAAATAGCTGGATCAGCATCGATATCCCTTTACCCATATTAGTGCCTACATTTGATAACAACTGGATGGCATATTGATCGCCTTTGTTGGCCGCTTTAATAATAACGGCTGGTTCAATTCTTTCCAATTCTTCATTAGATAGATTATTAAGCATAGAGTTTTTGCCCGATAAAATACCTTCTTTAGCCATTGCTGATAGCGCATTTCCTGATGCGATGGTTTCTAAACAGCCATGTTTGCCACAATAACACAATGCGCCGTTTTCAACAAAAGAGATATGCCCCAGTTCTCCGGAGAAACCACAGGTACCCTGCCTCAATTTGCCATCCATAATGATACCTAGGCCCACACCCCAGTCCATTAACAATACCAGCACATTTTGTTTACCCTTGGCCATTCCGTGCATAAATTCTGCCATTGACGAACCATTCACATCATTTTGTATCACTACAGGTAAATTCAGCATCTTTTCAAATGCGGCAGTTAGAGAAATATTTTCCCCATTACTTAAAAAATAACTGTAGTTTTCGCCCTTTTCAGCATCAATTAAACCAGGCATACCTACGCTACAGCCAATCAACTGTTGGTTGTTGATGTGTGCAGATTTTAAGATATCTTGAATGTGGGTGTTTAGAATATTAAAAAAATCAATCCTACTTTTTGAAATGGGTAGCAGAATAGTTCTAACATCAAGCACAAAGTTATAGTTGTTATCTATAATGGCTATTTTGGTGTGAAATAGCTCAATATCAATGCAGAGAATCTGGATCTTTTTGTCCTTTAAGCAATAAAGATCAGGCTTTCGGCCGCCAATAGATATTCCATAGCCCTTCTTTTCTATCCAATCTTCGTCAATTAAAGCAGTTAAGAGTTTCAATACACTAGGTGTACTCATATCCATAATTTCACATAAGGTAGAAACCGAAGAAGCACCTAAATTAAAAAGATGCTTAACGAGCTTGTGTTTATAAACCGATTGCTTATCGTTGATGTCAGATATTAAGTTATTTAATAGATTAAGATTCATTTGGTTAGCTCTACTATTTCGATAAATATAGAGAACTTCTATTAAAAAATTATTAAAGTTTTTTTAATGCATAAAAAAATCAATGATGTTTTGTCTTTATAACAATTTCTCACTAATATTAGGTTGCTAATTTTGATGCAATGTTTTCTAACCAACAATTAAACAATTAGTTTCATCACACAAATACTGTTGAAACCAAACGAATTTGCTGCCGTGTAAGTTTATTTTCTACAATACCAACAAACAAAATGAAAACTAAAGAAGAACCACAAAAACAACAAAATTCCAGAAGAGATTTTATTAAAAAATCAGCAATTGGCCTGGCAGCATTTACCATTGTCCCAAGATATGTATTGGGCGGCCAGGGATATCTTGCACCAAGTGATAAATTAACCAAAGCTGTAATTGGCGTTGGCGGTATGGGAAGAGGCCATTTCGGCTACGAAGGTACGCAGGTAGTGGCCATTTGTGATGTAGATCAGAACCACCTTAAACAGGCTGCGGCAATGTTAGATAAAGGGGTGAAAACATTTAGTGACTATAGAGAACTTATACAATTACCCGAAGTAGATATTGTGCACATTGCTACCCCGCCTCACTGGCATGGTATAATGGCTGTAGATGCTGCAAATGCAGGTAAAGATATTTGGTGTGAAAAACCAATGACTCATACCATAGGCGAAGGAAAAAGAGTAGTAGAGGCTGTAAAGCAACATGGCAGAATATTTAGATTAAATACCTGGTTTAGGTTTAAAGACACTTTTTACGGCATGGGCACTACTGTAAAGCCAATTAAAAAATTGGTAGATAGCGGTATGCTGGGCTGGCCATTAAAAGTAACAGTAAGTAAACATACTGGCTACGACTGGAAATTTTACTGGGTGGGCAAAGACCATTTGGAGCCTCAGCCAGTACCACCGGAATTAGATTATAATGCATGGTTAGGCCCTGCACCATATAAACCTTATAATGCACATCGTGTTCATCAAACTTTCCGGGGATATTGGGATTACGATGGTGGCGGATTAAGTGATATGGGGCAACATTATATTGATCCGATACAGTACTTTTTAGGTAAAGATGATACCAGTCCAATTTCTGTTGAAGTAGATGCACCGCAACAACATACTGATGCTGTGGGTATTTGGCGCAGAATTACCTATACCTATGCCGATGGCTGTCAGATTATATTGGATGGTGAAGGTAAAGATGCCAATGTCCCTTACATAGAAGGGCCAAAAGGCAAGCTGTATCCAGGTTTTAAATCTGATATTCCCGATTTGGAACGTAAACTGGCACAATTTCCTGATCCTGATCCACAGATTGTAGAATTCTCAGAATCGGTAAGAACGAGGAAGAAATTTGCTCTGAATGAAGAGAACGGACACCGTTCGTGCACTATTGTAAATATTGGTTTGGCCGCCCTAAGGTTGGGAAGATCATTAAAGTTTGACCCTGTTAAACAAGAGTTTATTGATGACGAGGCTGCAAACAGATTAATCAACCCTGTAATGCGTGCACCATTTTCCATTTAAAACATTAGGTAATACAAACCATCATGAATAAAAAAATATTAAGGGTGCTGCTGGCTCTTGTAATGCTTTCAAATGCATTTTTTACTTTAACGGCCCATGCACAAGATAAAAAAGACGAAAGAACTACAACTACGCGTATTGCCGATTTACTGGCGCAATTACCTGCCAGAGATGCTGCACAGCTAGAAGGTAACATGAAAGAAGTTGCCAATTTAGGCGAAGAAGGATATGTAACCTTAATTAGTGGTTTAACAACTCCTAAACAAGGGAATAATGCTTCCATTGAATACGCGATAGGTGGTTTTACTGCCTACGCTACAAAAAGTGGTCAGCAAGATTTAAGGAATATGGCAGTCAGTGCTTACTGTAAATCCCTGACTAAATTATCAGATAAACAGAACAAAGCATTCATCATTAGTCAGTTTGATCTGATAGGGAATGATGCTGCCGTTTCCTGTTTAGAAGGTTACCTTGCTGATGAGCAACTGGCAGATGAAGCCTCCAGGGCTTTAGCTAAAATTGGAACAACTTCTTCAACCAATGCATTGGTGAGGGGGCTGGGTAAAGCTACGGGGAAAGCAAAAATAGCCATTGTAGAAGCATTAGGACATACGGATACTAAAGCTGCCGCCGTAGCCATTGTTCCATTGGCAACGGGTACAGATAAAGAATTAACCAAAGTTAGTTTATATGCTTTGGCCAATATCGGCGATGCATCTTCAAAGGAAATTTTATTAAAGGCAGCGGAACAAGCGGGTTATAAATATGATCAAACCAATGCAGTAGCTGCCTTATTGGTGTATGCACAGAAAAATGTAGCAAATGATAAAGCGGGTGTAGAAACCATAGCTAAAACAATTTTGGGGAGAGCAACAGCTGATGATCAGGTCAACGAACGCATTGCGGCCTTAAAATTACTTTCGGCAACGCAAGCCGATCAGCAAGCTTTGCTGGAGGCTATGGGCGATAAACAGTTTGAGTTCCGTGCGGCTGCGGTTAAATTTGCAGCAGCAGACTTGAATGATACGAATAGTGCAGCCTGGGTAAATCAACTAAAAAAGACAGATGCCTCAACGCAGGTTTCTATTTTAGATATGCTGGGAAATAGTACGGCAAAGTCTACACTGTCAGATGTGTTGAAATTCATAAAAAGTGATGATCAGCAGGTAAAGCTCGCCGCCGTTAATGCAGCTGTTAAACTGGGACAGGAAAGTGTTTTGGATGACTTGCTGAAAATAATGGGCAAAGGTGATGCTACAAGTATAGAGAATATTGCCCAGGGTATTTTAAGAATAAAAGGCGAAAGTGTTGCCACTAAAGTTGGAGCATATATCCCAAAAGCTAAACCAGAGGTTCAGGTGGCCTTGATTAATATTTTAGCCGCCCGTGCAGCAACAAACCAGATAACAGTTATTTATCCTTTATTAAATAGTAAGAATGCTGAAGTTAGAAAAGTGGCATTTCTTTCCTTACAACATGTGGCTGTAGCGGAAAACAAAACACAATTGTTTGACCTTTTAAATAAAACGACTGATGCCGGTGAACTTACTGCCGTGCAGGAGGCTATAATTGCTTCTATAAAAGGAACTGCAGATAAAGATGCTCAAACTGATGTTATACTTCAGCAAATGGGCAATACACCTGCAGATAAGAGATTATTGTTTTACAAGGTATTAGGTAGTTTAGGTGGTCAGAAATCATTAAAGTCTGTATCTGAAGCATATGCCATAGGCGATGATAGGACAAAGAAGGCTGCAATTGAGGCCCTCTCTTCATGGACGGATGCGAGTGCAATTAACGAGTTGATCCGAATTGCCCGTACGACCACCAATCAAGACTTCTTAAATCAAGCTATTATCGGTTATCTGGCCTTGGTAAGAAATACCGACTATCCAGCCGAGCAACGTTTATTATTGTTGCGTAATGCAATGGTAGTGGCCCAAAATCCGGTGCAGCAACAACAGATTCTGAAAGATACCGAACAGGCCAAATGCTTTAATGCGATTGTCTTTGCAGGGCAGTATTTAGATAATGGGGCTTTACAACAAGCCGCTGCAAATGCAGTGATGAACATTACGATGGCCGGAACTTATAATGGCGACATTATAAAAGGCCTATTAAATAAAACAATTGCAGTAATCACCGGAGGAGATGCAGGCTATCAGAAAGAAGGCATGCGTAAATATATTTCAGAAATGAAAGCTGGTGAAGGCTTTGTACAAGTTTTTAATGGAAAAGATCTGTCTGGCTGGAAAGGTCTTGTAGCCGATCCGATCAAAAGATCAAAAATGGATGAAAAGACCTTGGCTGATGCACAAACCAAGGCCGATGCTGAAGCCCGTGAAAGCTGGAAAGTAATTAACGGTGAACTTCAATTTCAAAGTCATGGTAATAACCTCGCTACTGTTAAAAAGTATGGTGATTTTGAAATGCTGGTAGATTGGAAAATCATTGACGATAAAAAAGGCGAGGGAGATGCTGGTATTTATCTTCGTGGTACGCCACAGGTTCAGATCTGGGATCTTGCCCGTACAAAGGTTGGTGCACAGGTCGGCTCCGGAGGTTTATACAATAACCAAAGTAATGAAAGTAAACCGCTTAAAGTAGCCGATAATAAGTTAGATGAGTGGAATACATTCAGAATCTTAATGAAAGGTGACCGGGTTACAGTTTACCTGAACGGACAATTGGTTACAGATAACGTGATCTTAGAAAACTACTGGGATAGGAGCCTGCCGATTTTTGCAGAAGAGCAGATAGAGTTACAGGCACATGGATCACCAGTGGCTTACCGTGATATTTACATTAAAGAAATCCCACGGCCAAAACCTTTTGAACTGAGTACACAAGAGAAAAAAGAAGGTTATAAAGTATTGTTCGATGGAACCAATATGCACAGCTGGACAGGCAATACCACCGATTATGTAATTGAAGATGGAACCATCTCCGTTAGGCCAAAACCAGGGAAAGGATCGGGCGGTAATTTGTTCACCAGAGAAGAATTTAGCGATTTTGTTTATCGTTTTGAGTTTCAGTTAACACCTGGCGCAAACAACGGATTGGGAATAAGAGCACCATTAGAAGGCGATGCTGCCTATGTAGGAATGGAATTACAGATTTTGGATAATGAAGCACCAATTTATAAAGATTTAAAGGCATACCAATATCACGGATCGGTTTATGGTACCATTCCTGCTAAAAGAGGGTTTCTAAAACCTACAGGGGAGTGGAATTATGAAGAAGTAATTGCCAAAGGATCTAAAATTAAAGTGATCTTAAATGGTACTGTGATTTTGGATGGTGATATCGAGCCTTTTAAGAAAAACGGTACCCCCGATCACCAGGAGCATCCAGGCTTATTGCGTGAGCGTGGACATATCGGTTTCCTTGGTCATGGATCTCCAGTTCAGTTCCGCAACATCAGGGTTAAAGATTTGAGCATGAAAGATGCTGTTAAAAAAGAAACGGCTACAACAGCTACAGGTAAAAAGAAATAAGTTAAATTTAGCATAATAACTGTTTAAATAATGATAGAAGCAAATTCGAAAACCGAAAATTCGAGAAGAAACTTTATTAAAACAACAGCTCTCGCAGCAGCTGGATTTATGATTGTACCGCGATATGTATTAGGTGGACCAGGCTTTCTGGCCCCAAGTGATCGGTTACAATTGGCTGGTATAGGTGCAGGTGGAAAAGGAGAGGGAGATATTGCCAGCATTGTCAGAGGAGGTAAAACGGATGTCGCTTTTCTATGCGATGTGGACGACAGAAGAGCTGCAAATTCCTTAAAGAACTTTCCAAAAGCAAAATATTATAAAGATTATCGTGAATTGCTGGATAAAGAAGGCAAAAATATTGATGCCATAACCGTATCTACACCCGATCATACCCATGCGCAGATTGCCATGGCTGCTATGCAGTTGGGTAAACACGTATACGTGCAAAAACCTCTAACCCACGATATTTATGAAGCCCGGATGTTAACTGAAGCGGCAAACCGTTATAAAGTGGTTACGCAGATGGGAAATCAGGGTGCATCGGGCGATGGTGTCAGAAGGCTTCAGGAATGGTACGACGCCGGTAGAATCGGTAAAGTACATACGGTCTACTGTTGGACCAACCGACCAGTATGGCCGCAGGGGATTTCATGGCCAGCAGGAAAAGGCGAAATACCGAAAGAGCTCGACTGGGATTTGTGGTTAGGCAGCGCTCCATATAAAGAATATGTAAATAAACTGGTGCCTTTTAACTGGAGGGGCTGGTGGGATTATGGTACTGGTGCTATTGGCGATATGGGCTGTCATTTGGTAGAACCAGCTTTTAGAGTGTTAGACTTAGATACACCCATTAGTGTAGAATGCAGCGTGGGAAGTGTATATGTTGATGAATTCAAACGTGCCTATTTACCGGAAAGCTGTCCACCATCAAGCCACGTCATCCTAACTTTTGCGAAAACGGCAAAAACCAAGCATGAAGTTCAGCTACATTGGATGGATGGAGGAATCAAACCTGAGCGTCCGGAAGAATTAGGTCCAAATGAAAGTTTTGGAGATAACGGTGTGCTTTTTATCGGTACAAAAGGCAAAATGATCTGCGAAACCTATGGTAAAAATCCAAAGCTATTGCCATTGTCGCGCAATGAGTCAGATAAGACTAAAATCACCATACCACGTATTGCGAATCAGGAAGAAGGCCATTATACACAATTTGCCGAAGCTGCAATTGCTGGCTATGGAAAAATGGCATTGAGTTCACCATTTGAAATTGCCGGACCGCTTACCGAAACTTTATTAATTGCCAATTTAGCAATCAGAGGTACAGATATACAGCGGAGAGATGCAGCGGGTAAAATCAGCTATCCAGGTAGAGATATCAAACTGCTTTGGGATAAGGTAAATATGAAGGTGACCAATTTTGATGAAGCAAACCAATTTGTAAAACGAGAGTACCGTAAAGGCTGGAGTTTGGGTGTTTAAGATTTAGTATGTCAATAGAAAATAAGAATTTAAGAGTATTGGTAGTAGGCTGTGGCAATATGGGGGCTTCCCACGCCACAGCTTATCATAATTTACCGGGTTTTGAAATATGCGGATTGGTTTCTACCGGCAAAAGCAAGGAGATTCTCAATCAAAAACTAGGCGGACAATATAATTTGTATACAGATTTTTACGAGGCTCTTGAGATCACCAGGCCAGATGCCGTTTGCATTTCTACTTATCCTGATACGCACGAAGCTTATGCAATAAAATCTTTCGAAAGTGACTGCCATGTATTTATAGAAAAACCCCTGGCTGATAGTGTAGAAGGTGCAATACGGGTAACAGAAGCAGCAAAAAAAGCGAACAAAAAATTATTGGTTGGCTATATTCTTCGCTATCATCCATCATGGGAAAAATTTACCGAGCTGGCTCGGGAAATGGGAAAGCCCCTGGTTATGCGTATGAATTTGAACCAGCAAAGCCATGGGCCTAAATGGACAGTGCATCGTAATCTGATGAAAAGTTTAAGCCCGATTGTGGACTGCGCTGTCCATTATATTGATATCATGTGCCAGATGACACGGTCGACGCCCATACAAGTGAGTGCCATTGGTGCCAGACTTACTGACGATATTCCTGAATGGAATTACAATTATGGACAGTTGCAGATTCGTTTTGAAGATGGATCTATCGGCTGGTACGAAGCCGGTTGGGGGCCAATGGTAAGCGACAATGCTTTTTTTATTAAAGATGTTTTTGGACCAAGAGGCGCAGTATCTATCGTGGCCAGAGAGGCATCAGCCAGTGGGAGATCTGATTCGATTGATTCTCATACTAAAACGGAGTCCATTAAAATCCATTATGCAGATCTGGACCAGGAAGATGAATTTACCAGGAAAGACGAATACCTTGATCTACAGGATGAACCCAATCATCAGGAACTTTGCAACCGGGAACAAATCTTTTTTCTAAAGTCAATCCAGGAAGACCTTGATCTTAGCTCAGCGACAGAAGATGCTGTGAACAGTTTAAAAATAGCTTTTGCCTGTGATGAATCTGTAAAAACCGGAAAGATTGTGTTGCTGTAGGGTAGAATGATAAAAAATCATTTAGCTGGTGTAATCACAATATTTCTGAATTCAATAGGACCATGATCTCCCTGGAAATAGATTGGACCCGGTTCTGCTTCGTTACAGTCTAATGCGCCACCAGTAATGCCTGGAATCTCCTGATTGCAGATGATGGTTTTACCGTTTGCTACAACTGTTACGATGCGGCCTACCAGTGTAATATCAAATGTCTGCCATTGACCAGGATCACCGACAACCATTTCATTAGGTACCAGGAATCCGTAAATTCCACCAAAGAGGTGGCTGTTCGGGTGATCAGTTTTAGGGTTATCAATGATCTGCGTTTCATAACGACCACGCAGGTAAACACCGCTATTACTACCTTGCTGATACCGGAATTCTACATGGAGTTTAAAATCTGAGAACTTTTGTTCAGAGATTAGATTGGATCCGGAATGAGGACTGGTCAATATACCATCTTTAACGAGCCATTGGTTTTGTCCAGAAACTTTCCAACCATCCAGGTTCCTTCCATTAAATAATTTAATTGCTTTACCCCATACAGGTGCAGTCGTCCTTTTGAGATCAGGGGCTTTCACTCCCGTAAAAGGGTAGCTTTGGCCACCGCTGGAATGAATAGTGCCACCAATACCTGTATCGGAAATGGTGCCTTCAAGAGTCATATCATGGTCTTCCCTTTCCCATTGTGGTGGAATAGAAAAACTGAATTTCCCGTTATCATAAGCTACTTTAGATATAGGCCTGGCACTTCCCCCCGTACCTACAAAACGGCCTACCAGTGTACTGAATCCAGAAAGCTCTACCTCTAGCCAGGAAGGATGGTCTGATCCATTTTCACTTACTTTGATATCCCACCGACCTATCAGTCCACCACCTTTGACGCTTTCTGTCTTGATGACAGATACTTGAGCCATTATATTGGAAGGATTCATTAAACCGATGCTACATATCAAAACTGCGATAAAGTATTTTCTATTCATGTTTATATTTATTGATGATTAAGATAAATATAAACATTATTATCAATGTTACCTTCTACTAGTATGAATCGTATCTGATGCATCTGGGTGGGATCTTGTTGCCCTCATATTAAACTATAGCCTGGCTGGGACTGCAGCAGTTTTTAAAAAATATCGCTTCACTTTGGAATTCACATAAAAAGATATACATTTAGTAGTGTAATGAGATTTGATTTGAACCTTAAGTACCTTCTGATTCTCCCATTGATATTTGGACTATCTTGTACTCAGAATAAAAAACCAGCAGCTGTAAAAACAGAAACTGATGAGTCATGCTCTGCGCATTTACCATCCAGGTACGGCATTGCAGTAACACACACTTCCGCAGACAGCACCTTTTCTTCGGGCTCGAAAACATCACATCACGGAATGAAATGGATTCCTGCGGGTGTTTTTTCCATGGGAGCGAAGGATCAGGAGGGGCGAAAGGATGAATATCCCGCACATCAGGTTAAGCTGGATGCGTTCTGGATGGATGAAAAAGAAGTAACCAACAAAGAATTTGCTGCATTTGTTAAAGCCACTGGCTACAAAACGATTGCGGAACGCAAACCGGATTGGGAAGAAATCAAGAAACAATTACCACCGGGAACTCCAAAGCCGCCAGATAATATTCTTGTCCCTGCAGCACTTACATTTAACCCACCGTCTCATCCGGTTCCCTTAGATAATGCATCTCAATGGTGGGCCTGGACAAGTGGAGCGAGTTGGAAACATCCTGAAGGACCAAAAAGTACTATTGAAGGAAAAGAGAATTTTCCCGTAACGCAGGTATGCTGGGAAGATGCGAATGCTTATGCTAAATGGGCCGGAAAGCGATTGCCTACAGAGGCGGAGTGGGAATATGCAGCGCGCGGAGGCATGAAGGACGCTATTTATCCCTGGGGAAATGAACCTATAGAAAGTGGCAAACCTAAGGCCAATACCTGGCAAGGAAGTTTTCCCGATAAAAATACCGACTGGGATGGATTTCATAGTCTTGCACCGGTAGGTTCATTTGCTGCAAATGGATATGGATTATTTGATATGGCAGGAAATGTTTGGGAATGGGTGGCCGATTGGTATCAGGCAGATTATTATCGGGGTTTAGAAGGTACAACCAGCGTTAATCCAGGTGGACCTAAAGATAGCTATGATCCGGATGAACCTACTGTACCAAAAAAAGTAACCAGGGGCGGATCTTTTATGTGTAACAGTTCTTATTGTAAGGGCTACCGGATTTCTGCAAGAATGAAATCATCGCCTGATACTGGTTTGCAAAATACAGGTTTCAGATGTGTATCCAAATAGTTGACTTGTAAAGTATACAAGGCGATGTTTTATGTGTGTTAATCAAATAATCTGGAGAAATGGCTTTCCAGATGATTACGCATTCCATTTCTAAGTAGCTCTGCAGAACCTTTTTCTATGAGTTCTACAATTTGTTATCTGAGTAAAGCTTCCCTGATGACAGTTCTACTCACGCCCATAGCTTGTGTAAGTTCCAGTTCTTTGGGAATACAGTCGCCAACTTTGAATTTTTTTTCAATGAATAATTCTATCAGACTTTTTTCCACTTTATCTACTAGAGAGCTGGTATCTATATTCTTCAGACTTTCTATTAAATCTGTTTCTTTCATAAGCTTAGTGTATGGAGATCTTTAAAGTCATTAATTGGAAATAATATGGGTAACATTGGCGGCCTGGCATTTTTTAATTTATTTGTTATATTGCTATGGAAATAGATTAGAACTATGCATAAAGGACGTTTGGAAGCATTTAGTGATGGGGTGATTGCCATCATCATCACCATCATGGTACTGGAAATCAAAGTACCACATGAGAAAGATAACATTAAGGACCTGCTTCCGATGCTGCCCGTATTTATCAGTTATGTGCTGAGTTTCATCTATGTGGGCATTTACTGGAATAACCATCACCATACCTTCCAAAGTGTTAAATCTATCAACGGGCCAACACTATGGGCTAATCTGCATTTGCTGTTCTGGTTGTCTTTAATACCTTTTGTAACCGGATGGATGGGCGAAAACCACTTTAGTCAATGGCCAACAGCATTATATGGTTTCGTATTGCTGATGAATGGAATAGCCTATTCTATTCTCATCAATGTACTGATTAGAAATGGCAATGAAAATGTTCAGTTAAAAAGAGCCATCGGAACGGATAACAAAGGGAAAATTTCGGTTGCACTGTATTTGATCGCCATTGTTGCAGCTATGTTCAATTCCTGGATCAGTTTTGGTATTTACATTTTGGTAGCCATGATCTGGTTTGTACCGGATAAAAGGATAGAAAAAACATTTGCCTCAGAATGATCTCTTTAGATTAATTTCTGCTCAAATTGCCGTATTTTAAGGATTCTGACTTATCTTTATCATCAAGTTCCAATTGTTGTATTGGTATTGAGATAAAGATTAAACGAGCAGAATCTGAGTTAAATACTGTAAAAACCATTGAAATGAAAGAAATACTTAAAATTGGATTGGATTCTGTAGCGCCAGTCCCTATGCATACAGATTATAATTCTGATGTATTTGAGGGATTTGAGGTTGATCTGATGAGAGAAATTGCCGGGCAGCTGAATCTGGAGATCCACTATGAGATTTCGCTTTGGAAAAATATCCTTGAAAAACTTTATAAAGGAGAACTGGATATGATCTGTTCTGCTGTGACCATGACCCCTTCCAGACAAAGGATTTTGGAGTTCAGCGTGCCTTATCTGCAATTCAGACTTTGCGCAGTGGTCAATGAGGGGACATCCTTAAATAATTTAAACAGCTTTGACCATAAGATTCTCGGTGTCCGTATTGCAACAGAGGCAGAGAAATACATTATGGAAAAATTTCCAAATCATCAGGTTGTACATGCCACTAAAAATGAAGAACTCTATCAGCTGCTTGTTAAAAAGAAAATTGACATTGTAATAGACGATTCGCCTATTGCGGGAAGCTTTTTACAAAAATATAAAAAACTGCAAATGGGAATGTTTCTGCCCGACACACATTCCCATTACGGTATCGCTATGAAAAAGGGAGATACCGAACTCAGGCACCGAATCAATGAGGTACTCAGACATCTTAAGGAGAATGGCGTATACCATCAGATCTATAAAAAGTGGTTTACTTATATAGAACTTTAATCTGCCTTTTCTGCGGAATCCCGGACTTCAATAATTTCTTTTAACTGTATCAGCCTGTCCATAAAACTTGAATAAGCCTTAATATGGCCATGTGCTTTCACGGTTATGATGTGACTGCTTACAAACTTTTTTACATCTGTAATTTTAGTGGCCTGATTCAGGTACACATTTTCGGGCAGGTCAACACTTTCAAAATAAGCTTCTAATTCTTCAATAGACATAGGGCAAAGATAAGATTGTTATCCTAAAAAAGCCCCTCCATAGTTGACATTGATTCCTCAAGAACTAATGTCGTTTTACAAAAACTAAGCAGATGACTGCCATCCAGTTTGTTATACAGTTCCTGTATGTCAGCGTCTGTTCCGGTTTTTTCTAAAAGAAGGGAATCCTCAAATACTCCGGTAATGCTCGCCCCGTATTTTTGGATCAACGACCAGGAATGCGATGTCATAATTTCTTTGGAAACCCTGAAAAAGGCCACTTTTCTCAGGCTGTGTGCTTTAGCGCAATGGGCATCTGCCCGGTATACTTCAATAAACCTTTCCAGTTTAAATAATGTATTTTGAAGATCAGTTGAAGGAAGTATAGCTTCTACGGTGATCATCACAATATTCCGAATGTCTGTTCTAGCCACACAGAGGCTTTCAATTTCATAATTTTTCTTGTTGAAAACAGAGGTGATCTGGTTTAGAAGCCCCTTTTTGTCTTCTGATAAAATGCTGATGATAAATTTCCCGTTCATAATTTTAAAGTATAAAAAAAGCCTTCCGGGTAGGGAAGGCTTATGTGATATAATATTTTTGATCTATTTTCTACATAACCTTCCCCATATCACAAATGACAATAATAATAACCACAATAACAGCAATACCCGAGCTCAGCTTGGATATCATGGTATTCAGATTAAAAATTGTCGTTCTCATAGCGGGATTTAATTCCTTTTTTCAAACGTAATGAATATTTTTAACTATCTGGGAGCTGGTATTGAATTATTTTAAAAAATAGATCTGTTGATATGGATTTTGTTTAGTGATTATGGCGCTTGACTTAACGAAATGACTGTCTTAAATTGTTGTAAAGTTTAAAAGGAATGCTTAGGTTTATGTAAGTAAAACGGTATCTGCGGATACTTACGGATCCCCAAAAACAATAAATTTAAATACATGAAAAGAAGAGTTACAGCCGTATGGAACGGTACAGGATTAGAAGGTAAAGGAACATTGTCTTCCTCCAATAAGTTCTTTGATCAAACACCTTATAGTTTCAAAACGCGCTTCGAAAATGAAGACGGAAAAGCCGGAACCAATCCTGAGGAATTAATCGCAGCAGCACATGCGGGCTGTTTTAATATGCAATTGAGCTTTATGATCGTTGCAGCAGGTTTCACAGCCGATGAACTGACCACCGAGGCAACTGTTTCTTTGGATCCTGTAGAGGGCGGTTTTGCTATTTCCAGCATTACTCTTGACTTGAAAGGTAAAGTCTCCGGAATGGATGAAGCTAAATTTACAGAACTGGCCAATGCCGCAAAAGCGGGTTGTCCGGTAAGTAAAGCATTAAGTGCAACTCCAATTACATTGAACATTAGCTTTAGCGCATAAAAATTCTTGGTATTACGGCTTTGTTGAAGAACAAGGCCGTAATCTTTAACTGGCTCCGTTCAGTGCCATTCTTATAAACTGATCTACTTCCTCATTAAGGTCTTCTTTCTCATACATCCTGAAATGGTGGTTAAATTGATCACTTCCGGGTACCTGGCCAAATTTTATAAAGCATAAATTATCAGGGTACAGTTGTTTGAAAATAAATACAGCATGGAGAAAATTCTTGCCAAGTTGGGAAATATAAATATTCCTTTTTCCTTCACATTCTATACTGATCATGGTTTTTGTCGTATTTAGTTTGATCTCTGCGATCTGAGATACGTGTTCGGTGAAATGCCGGAACAAGCTAAGGGTATGGTCAGATTTTCCGCGAAGAAAATCTTCTACCTGCATTTCATTGCAGGCATGAGACTGATTGTTTTTTAGAAAAGTCTGATTACATAAAGGACAGATCCACATACTCGTTTACTTTAGACAAATATAATAGATAAAAAAAACAGCCTGTTGTTCGAACAGGCTGTTTTTCTCCATTATATGTTAATGGTTATTTAGAACCGCCGCCAAGTGCCTCATATAGATTCACAACGGCCTGTAGTTTTTGTAATTTATCATTTACACCGCTTAGCTGTGCAGCGAGTAAGCTTTGTTCCGAAGTTAATACATCTGTATAATTTGTAGCAGAACTGTAGCGCAACAATTCTTTGGTGTAATCAACCGCTTTAGTCAATGAAGCAATTTGTTTAGCTCTGGTTTCTGCTTTCTCGTTAGCTGTCTGATAAGCATACAAAGCATTAGATACCTCGGCTCCGCTGGTTAACAAAGTCTTTTGAAAAGCATAGAAAGCTTGTTGTTGTTGCGCCTGAGCCGTTTTTAATCGGGCTTTATTTTGCCCGTTATTAAATATTGGCTGAGTAAGACCTCCAACTAAACTATAAAAGATAGAATTGTCAAAGAAGTTTTTCAGTTTAAGGGACGATAAACCACCGTTAGCAGTTAATGTCAGCGCCGGATAAAAATAAGTTTTCGCATTATTGGTGTTCTCAAATGCCGCTCTGAAAGCAAATTCGGCCTCCTGGACATCAGGGCGATTTTGAAGCAACTGTGAAGAGACACCTGTGCGCAAATCAGCATAAGCGGTTTGCTGGTCCATCGTGGTGCGCGTAATTTCTCCAGGGCCTTTACCCAACAGGATACTCAATGCATTTTCAGCTTCTCTTATACTGCGTTTCAAATCTGGAATAGTGACTTGTGCTGCATATAAGTTTGCTTCACTTTGTACCACTGCAGCTCCGTTTACGATAGCACCGTCTTTTAAAGACT
The DNA here is from genome assembly GCF_032678445.1 of Pedobacter nutrimenti. Taxonomy (GTDB): domain Bacteria; phylum Bacteroidota; class Bacteroidia; order Sphingobacteriales; family Sphingobacteriaceae; genus Pedobacter; species Pedobacter nutrimenti_A. The sequence goes on along the minus strand of NZ_JAVTSQ010000003.1, from coordinate 241,494 downwards.
TCATTGTTTCTACATCCGTCTGTCTGATCTTTACCGTTTGCTCGGTAATGGCCAGTTGCTGGTCTAAAGAAAGAAGGGTATAATAAGCATTGGCAATACTGGCAATCAGGCTGGTTTGAACAGCTCTTTTCGCTGCATCTGTTTGTAATAAAGAAGCATAAGCAGATCTTTTGGCACTGCTTAATTTGCCCCAGATGTCTGCCTGCCAGCTGGTACTGAGCTGTCCGGTATACGTCTGTGTCTCTGTAGCTATATTTACACCCGAAGGGAGGTTAACAGCCGCTTTAGACTGTTTGTTGTCTGTGGCAGATAGACTTGCATTTAAACTCGGAAGGAAAGCTGCTTTGCTCGCATTTAGCGTTGCCTGAGCAGCCTTAATTTTTTCGATTGCCTGTTTTAAATCTAGGTTCTCGTTAATGCCCTGCTGGATCAATCCCTGTAGGGTTTGATCTGTAAAAAGCACTTTCCACGACAGGTTAGCTATGGTCGTGGTATCCGAATCTGTAACGCTACGATAGAGGTCCTTTGAATTGATCGAAGGACGTTCGTATTTTTTTGTTACACAGGCGGATAGGGTAAGTGCAAAGAATCCGGCAATGAAATAAAATTTATTATATCTAGTGTTCATGTTTTTAAAATTAATGTTCACGCATATCAGCTACCGGAAATTCAAGGTCCTGTTGTTCCTCTATAATATCATCATCAAAAGGTGATTTACTGCTTACCCTTTCCTGTAAACTCTGGAAAATAATAAAGAGTGCAGGAATAACGAAAATACCAAATAATGTACCAATAAGCATTCCCCCAACGGCACCTGTACCAATAGATTTATTACCCGCAGCACCTACACCGGTAGAAAGCATAAGTGGGAGTAAACCAAGGATAAAAGCAAAAGAGGTCATCAGAATGGGGCGCAAGCGAGCTGTCGCACCTTCAATAGCAGAATTTACTATGCTCATTCCCTTTCTGCGGCGGTCTACGGCAAATTCAACAATCAAAATGGCATTTTTTGCCAGCAGTCCCACCAGCATGATCAGGGTAATTTGTGTATAGATATTGTTGTCAATACCAAAGATCTTATCGAAGATAAATACACCAGCCAGACCGATAGGGAGAGAAATTAAAACGGCTAATGGAAGAATATAACTTTCATATTGTGCGCAAAGCAGGAAGTACACAAAAATCACACACAGTAAGAAAATAAATACGGTTTGGTTACCGCCAGCTACCTCTTCACGTGATAAACCGGAGAACTCGTAGCCATATCCGGCTGGTAAATGGATAGCAGCTTCTTCTTGTACAGCTTTTAAAGCATCACCAGAACTGAATCCAGGGTTCGGGTTTCCAGTCACCGAGATAGAGGTAAACAAGTTGAAACGGGAAATAGCCTGAGGGCCGTATACTTTAGTTAGCGTGATAAACTCCGAAATCGGCGCCATTTTTCCGCTGGCATTTCTTACATAAATGCCGTTTAAACTTTGTTGGTTGGCACGGTATTTTGCGTCAGCCTGATACATCACCCGGTATTGCTTTCCAAACTTATTGAAGTTGGAAGCATAAACACCACCATAGTATCCTTGCAATACACCCAGTACATCACTCACACTCAATCCAGCTTGTTTTGCAACGGCAATATTGACATCCACCTGGTATTGCGGGAAATTCGGGTTAAAAGAAGTCGCAGCGTACTGCACCTCTTTTCTTTTGTTCAATGCAGCAAGGAACTCATTCCCAATTGCATTAAATTTATTAATATCGCCACCTGTTTTGTCCTGTAACTGAAATTCAAAACCACCACTGGTACCAAAACCCTGGATAGTAGGTGGAGCAAAGAAAATGATCTTAGCACCTTTGATACCAGCCGTTTTCGCAAAAAGCTCAGCAATAATTGCCTTTACATCCCGTTCCCGTTCGTTCCACGGCTTTAATCTGGAAATTACCATTCCGTAAGAACTACCTGTACCACTGATCAAACTCCGTCCAATAACCTTTAAAGAGTTTCTAACTTCTGGTATAGTGTGTACAACACTGTCAATTTTTGAGATCACGACATTGGTCTGTTCCTGTGAAGTGGCAGCTGGCAGAGAGATATCAGAATAGATCGTTCCAAGATCTTCATTAGGTACAAATCCTTTTGGAGTTGTTCTCATGGTCCAGATCAGCACTACAGTAAACAAGGCAATACCTCCAACGGCCATCCATTTGTTTTTGGACAGGAAGCTGACCGACTTTTTATACCGGCCGGTCATGCGGTCAAAGGAAGTATTAAATGCAATATAGAATTTTTGAAGAAAGCTCTTTTTCTTTTCATGCTCCTCTGCATGCGGTTTTAAAAACAGTGCACATAAAGCAGGACTCAACGTCAAAGCATTGATCGCAGAGAGAATAATAGCAATGGCCAGTGTTAATCCGAATTGTTTATAAAATACACCAGATGATCCCTGAATAAAACTTACCGGGATAAACACTGCTGCCATAACCAGTGTAATGGAAATGATTGCACCGGTAATATCATCCATGGCATCTATAGTTGCCTTTTTTGCAGATTTGTAACCATGGTCCAGCTTGGCGTGGACCGCTTCTACAACCACAATAGCATCATCCACCACAATACCAATGGCCAGCACCAATGCAAACAGGGTTAACAAGTTGATGGTAAAACCAAATAAGCTCAGGAAAAAGAAAGTTCCTATAATGGCCACAGGAACACTGATGGCCGGGATCAAGGTAGAACGGAAATCCTGAAGGAAAATAAATACAACCAGGAACACCAGAATAAAGGCTTCAATCAAAGTATGCAGTACTTTTTCGATAGAAGCATCCAGGAAATCGTTCACATTCACCAGTGGTGCGTAATGAACACCTTTAGGGAAGGATGCAGCTGCATCGTCCAGAACTTTTAAGGAGCCTTCAATAACATCCTTTGCATTCGACCCCGCGGTTTGATTAATGGCAATACCTAATGCAGGTTTACCATCAAAGCTTACAGAACTGGCATAGCTTTGAGCACCGAGTTCAATCCTGGCCACATCTTTAAGACGCAATACCTGTCCATTGGTACCCGTTCTGATAATAATGTCGCTGAATTGCTGTTCATTCTTTAAACGGCCCGAATATTTTAAAGTATACTGGAAAGATTGGTTCCCTTGCTCACCGAACTGGCCGGGCGCAGCCTCAATATTTTGTTCCGCTAAAGCCACGCTCACATCATTTGGAACCAGACCATAACTCGCCATTACATCAGGTTTAAGCCAGATCCGCATGGTGTAATCCATTAAACCAAAAGCATTCGCATCGCCAACACCATTAATCCTTTTAATTTGAGGAATCAGGTTGATGTTTGCATAGTTCTGTAAAAATTTCTGATCGTAAGAAGGGTTATCACTGTACAAACCAAAGATCAGTACGTTACTGGCTTGTTTCTTAGCTGTAATTACACCTGCTTTTGTGACTTCTGCAGGCAATAAGCTGGTTGCCCTGGATACCCTGTTCTGTACGTTTACTGCGGCCAGGTCAGGATTTGTACCCAGTTTAAAATTTACGGTAATCGTGGCTGTACCATCGTTACTGGAAGTAGAAGTCATATAAGTCATGTCTTCCACACCATTAATCTGTTCTTCCAGCGGTACAACAACGCTGTTCATCACAACGTCAGCATTGGCCCCTTGGTAGGATGCAGATACCTGAACTGTTGGGGGGGCAATTTCGGGATATTGAGAAACCGGGATGGTAATTAATCCCAGTATACCCAGGATGACAATGATGATCGAGATCACCGTTGACAATACGGGTTTTTCTATAAATTTCTTAAACATATTTTCTTTTTCAACCGGTTTGAAAACCGGATCACATCAGCAGGTTAATTATTTTTTAAGGTCGGCAAATACGACATCGGCACTCTGTTCTTCAGGCTTAATTTTTACGCCGTCTTTAAGAGATTGAAACCCTTCAAGTACCACTTTGTCGCCTGCTTTAAGTCCTTTAGTCACCACATAGAAATTGTTTACAGTATTTTCCATGATTTCAATTTCAGTGTTTTTGACTTCGCCACTGCTGTTCAGCACATAGACGAATTTCTTGCCCTGCAGATCGGTTGTTGATTTTTGAGGAATCAGAATGGCATTGTCCACATGCTGAGGTATGCTCACCGAAGCACTTGCTCCGCTTTTCAACAATCTGACAGGATTGGAAAAGGTTGCCCTTAAGCTTGCAGAACCTGTACTGGTATTGATCTGACTGTTGATAGATTCTATTTTTCCATTTTCAGCATAGGTAGTGCCGTCGGCCAATACCAGGGAGACGGCAGGAATATTCTTCATCTGCTCGTCCAGTGTTTTACCTTTATAATTTCTGGAGAAATCCAGCAACTGTTTCTCATTCATGGAGAAGTAGGCGAAAATTCTGGAAATGTTGGCTACAGTTGTCAGGGGATCTGCGCTGGTACTGCTCACTAAACTTCCGGTTTTATAAGGGATACTTCCAATTACACCATCAACAGGGCTGGTAATATGGGTATAACCCAGGTTTACGTTTGCATTTACCAGTTCTGCTTTGGCTTGAGCCAATGCCGCTTTTTTAGTTTGAAGAGTCAGCTGTGCAGCATCCAGTTCATATTTACTGATGATGTCTTTGTCTACCAGAGGTTTTGTTTTGGTAACCTGAAGCTGTGCGGTATTGACGTCGGCCTCAGCACTGCTGATGGCTGCCTTTGCTGTTCTAACTGCTTGTTCGTACTGAGGTGCATTAATGCTGAATAACAGTTGCCCTTTTTTCACTGCAGCACCCTCATCCACGTAGATTTTTTCGATAAAACCATCCACTTTCGGGCGGATATCAATATTTTGTATGCCTTCTAGCGTGGCCGGGTATTGAGTCTGGAGCGTGGCAGATTGGGTGTTTACTGCGAAAACGGGATAAGCCTGAACCTGATCAGTTTTGGCGGCATCCTTTTTCTGACCAGTGTTTCCACAAGAACTGATCATCAGTAAAGCGGGTAGTAGTAAGTAGATGGAGTGGACTGTTAACTTCATTTTAATATTAATTTTTTATGTCTTTGTAAGTCAATGGCGACGAAAATATTAATACTAAAATACAGATTAAACATTAAATTGTAATGTTTAAGTCTCAGAGGCTTTTGTAACTAAAGCTTTGCAGAAAACTACGAAATAACAGGCAAATAGGGCTTGACTTTTTCTAAAGCAAAGTCAAGTTGCTCTTGTTGGGTGATGTCTGTATTGTCTAAAATAATGGCATCTTCTGCCCGGGTCAACGGACTTTCTGCACGGGTGGTATCGGCATAATCCCGGTGAGCAATATTTTCGAAAACTTCTTCGAGCGTGGTGGTGGTATCTCCTTTGCTCTTCATTTCATTAAAACGTCTTTCCGCCCGAATTTTAGGATCTGCGGTCATAAAGAGTTTTACCTGTGCGTCTTCAAACACCTTTGTGCCAATATCTCTGCCATCCATTACAATGTTTTTGGATTTTCCCATACGCTGCTGCTGTTTCACCATTTCCTTACGAACTAGTTTATTCGCAGATACAGCACTTACATTCTCAGAAACAGGCATTAAACGGATCTCCTCAGAAACTTCTTCTCCGTTTAAAGTAATATGAGATTCATAGTCCCGGGAATGAAAATTCAATTCTATATGTTGAAGGGCATCTTTTACGGCTTCATCGTCGTTCATATTGACATGATTTCTGATGAAATAGAGTGTTACAGCTCGGTACATGGCACCACTGTCTATATATATGAAACCTAATTTTTTAGCCAGGGCCTTTGCCAGGGTACTTTTTCCGCAGGATGAATAGCCGTCAATGGCAATCACAAGGTTTTTTCTCATATGGCGCAAAGTTAATACTTTAGCCAATTTTTAAGGTTAAAATGCCTTTAAAATATTATTTTTACAAAATGTTACCTGTAAGAGAAGAGATTATGAAAATAGCCACCTTTAAAACTTCGAGAAGCGGAGGAAAAGGTGGACAAAACGTGAACAAAGTTTCCAGTAAAGTAGAATTGGTGATCAATATTGTTGATGCACCTTTTTTCAATCCGGAAGAAAAGGCCTTGCTTTCAGAGCGGCTGGGGCATCGTATTGATCAGGAAGGCAACCTTCATGTGGTATCACAGGAAGACAGGAGTCAATTGTTAAATAAGGAAAAAACGATTGTTAAACTACTTCATTTACTGAAGGTGGCCCTGCATGTTGATAAGAAAAGAAAGCCTACCCGGATTCCCGGAGCGGTGGTGCGAAAGCGCTTGGAAGACAAGCAAACACGCTCCTTTAAAAAAGCAAACCGAAAGAAGCCTCAATTAGATTATTGAGGCTTCTTTATTTTATAACAGAGCAGATTTAGTTAAATCTGTAGGCCATACTGATTGTTCCCCATTGATGGGCTCTTGCCACACTCTTTACTTCCTTCGTTTTGAACAAAACCCCAAAATCAAATGTAAATCGCTGTGAACTGTAATCTACACCCAATTGTTGCGCAAACACAATTGGTTTCGATCCAAATGTTACCGGACTGTTGTTGTTAAATAAACTGCCCTGAATGGTCGCATCGTAAGCAATAAAGTTTAACTGTGGCTTGGCATAAAAGAAGATTTCCTGTTTAACCAATCCCTTGGTTTTTGCATTGTTTCCCACTACAGCATTGGTATAGGAAGAATTAAAAAGCTGGTTGATGCTTCCTATCCTAAACAATATCCCTGCTCCGGCACCGCTAAAAGTCGTACCTGCATTCGCATAACCCTCAAAAGAAAAATCTGCAATAGGATCAGCTGTCCGGTACAATAGACGGGTGTATTGTGCAGAAAGATTAATAGCCATTTCATTTTTGATCTGATAGTCCCATCCTTCAGGCGTATAAAAACCAACGGTTCTGTGCAAAAGTTCCTGTCCTTTTTGTGCCAGTGAATTGGGCCCGGTTGTACCAATCTGCACACTTGTCCTCAGAATGCTCTCGTTTTTGAAAAACCAATTCATTGTGCCTTCCACGTATAAATAACCAGCAAAAGGACGGTCTTGCAGTGTGGGATCCGGAGCATATCCCGAATAAGGATTGAACATCTTTTGGCCGGCAGTAATTTCCCAGGTCTTTTTTTCCAGGTTTTCTTTTAATTTACTCTGGTCGAGTGCATGTTTAAAGTTCAGAAACAATCCATTGGTGTAATAACGGTCTGAACCTTGTCCCAGATAAGCATCGTTGTCGCTTTTAAAGCCAAATTCATTTTTATAGGTCTGTGCATTCGCCATTTGAAAAGACAGTCCACAGAGCAACACAATAAGGTATTTTAAAAATTTCATGGAAAGGAATTAAAAAAGCCCCGGACGATCGGTCCGGGGCCTTAAATATATCTAATTTTATTAATTAGTCGCTGCAGGCTTTGTTTTAATTGTCAAATCCTGAGGATTTTTAACCTTATCTTTTGTCAGCGCCAGTTCAATGACTTCTTTCATTTCCGTTACATAATGGAAATTCAGGTCTTTGATATAGCTTTCTTTAATTTCCAGGATATCTTTTTTATTGGATTTGCATAAAATAATATCCTTAATGTTTGCCCGTTTAGCAGCCAATATCTTCTCTTTGATACCTCCAACAGGAAGAACTTTCCCTCTTAAGGTGATTTCTCCTGTCATAGCCAGATTTGATTTCACTTTACGTTGGGTAAATGCAGAAGTTAGAGCTGTAAGCATGGTAATACCGGCAGAAGGGCCATCTTTAGGTGTTGCTCCGGCAGGAACATGCACATGGATGTCAAACTGGTCAAACAATTCATAGGCAATACCAAATAAACCAGCGTGTGCACGCAGGTAAGCGAGGGCAATTACCGCAGATTCTTTCATCACTTCTCCAAGGTTTCCTGTCAGTGTCAGTTTACCCTTTCCGGGGCTCAGGCTAGCCTCTATAAACAAGATATCGCCACCAACAGATGTCCATGCCAATCCGGTTACCACGCCAGCAACTTCGTTGCCTTCATATAAGTCTTTGTCATAGATCGGAGCACCAAGGATGCGTTCTACATCATCATTGGTCAATACCGGTTCGTAAGTCTCTTCCATGGCAATCTTTGTTGCCACACCTCTTACCAGCGAGCCAATTTTCTTCTCCAGACCGCGTACACCAGATTCTCTGGTATAATCTTCAATGACTTTCTCAATCAAACCAGATTTAAGCGTAATATCCTTCGATTTTATACCGTGGATCTCTTTCTGCTTAGGCAGTAAATATTTTTTTGCAATTTCTATTTTCTCTTCAATCGTATAGCCGTTAACTTCAATGATTTCCATACGATCTAGCAGTGCCGGCTGTATAGTGCTCAAAGAGTTGGCTGTGGCAATAAACAAAACATTAGATAAATCATAATCTGTTTCCACATAATGATCGTTAAATGCATTGTTTTGCTCAGGATCCAGCACCTCCAACAGGGCAGAAGAAGGATCTCCCCTGAAGTCAGAACCTACTTTATCAATTTCATCCAGCACAAATACCGGGTTAGCCGCACCAGCTTTTTTAATGGATTGAATGATACGGCCCGGCATTGCTCCAATATATGTTTTTCTATGTCCGCGGATTTCAGCTTCGTCTCTGATACCACCAAGAGCCATCCTTACATATTTACGGTTTAAGGCCTTTGCGATAGATTTGCCCAGGGAGGTTTTACCAACACCCGGAGGGCCAACCAGACAGATGATCGGAGCCTTCATATTCCGTTTAAGTTTCAGTACGGCAAGATATTCGATGATCCGTTGTTTTACTTTCTCCAGTCCAAAATGATCTTTGTCCAATACACGCTGTGCACGCTTCAGGTCAAAATTGTCTTTAGTGAATTCATTCCATGGAAGGTCAAGCAAAAGTTCAAGGTAGTTGATCTGGATGGAATAATCCGGAGCTGCGGGGTTCATCCGGCCTAATTTTTCCAGTTCTTTGTTGAAATGGTCCCGAACATGAACCTCCCATTTTTTCTTCTTTGCACGGACTTCCAGTGCCTCATACTCCACATCAGAAGAATTGCCTCCAAGCTCTTCCTGGATGGTTTTCAATTGCTGGTTTAAAAAGTAATCCCTTTGTTGTTTATCCAGATCTGTACGAACCTTAGACTGGATCTGGTTCTTCAACTCCAGCATCTGCAGTTCTAGCGTAAGCAATTCCATGACCATTTCTGCCCTGTCACGCTGACTGGACATTTCCAGCATCTTCTGTTTGTCTGCCACGTCGGCATTCATATTGGAAGAGATGAAATTGATCAGGAAAGAAGTGCTTTCAATATTTTTTAACGCAATGCCAGCCTCACTTGGAATATTTGGTGACAGCTGTATAATCTGCGAAGACATTTCTCTTATAGAAGCGACCAGTGCTTTAAACTCTTTATCCGACTTATGCTTGGCCTCCTCGAATTTTTCAATGGTTACTTTTATGTACGGTTCAGACTGAACTTCTGAAATTAGCCTGAAACGTTGCTTGCCCTGTATAATTACAGTGGTGTTGCCATCAGGCATTTGAAGCATTTTGATGATATGGGCTACTGTTCCCACACTATTCAGCTGATCGAAAGTAGGATCCTCAATCGAAACATCCCGCTGTGATACAACACCTATAATCTTGTTGCCCTTGTAGGCTTCCTTGATTAGCTTTATCGATTTATCTCTGCCAACCGTGATCGGAATTACCACACCAGGAAAAAGGACCGTATTGCGCAGTGGCAAAATGGCCAGGATTTCTGGTGTTTCTTCGTTATTCATTTCGTCTTCGTCCTGCTGAGACATCAGCGGAAAGAATTCTGTATCTTCATTTATGATGGGAAGCGCATTGCCAAAATCAAACTGATCTTTTATACTCATTAAAAAAGCCTTTCTTAAAATAATAAACGACAATCTGACAGCATGTCGTCGCGGAAATATTAATTATGTGTTGAATCCTATATTTTCAACTCTTGTGCCAAAGCAAAGGTAAGGGGTTTATCATGCTAAAAAGGCAGTGTGTAAAAATTATTTCACAGCCAATCATATTTTTGCTTATTCAGCGTTAAAGAAATTAATATTTGCAAATGGTACAATAGTTGTCTGAAGTTTACCTTTGATTTTTATATCTTTATTTTTTAATTAAAATTTAATGAATTACCTAAAACAAGCGATCTTCCTTTTAATTGTTTTTTCTACAGCAACATCTATGGCCCAAACTGGCGGCTATGATAAGTTAGGTATGCAGGCCATGATGAAGGGTGATTTTAAGGGTGCGGTGAGCCAGTTGGAAAAAGCGGATGTAAAAAACCCGAATAACGCAGAGGTATTGAAAATGCTGGGGTATTCTTACTTTCAGTGCGGGGATTTTGAAAATGCAATATCCACCTATACCAGGCTTATTGCATTGAAGCCATCAGAGTACTCTGCTTATTATTACAGGGGAAAGGCCAGACAGAATATTGCCAATGACCCCAAAGAATCCTTAAACCAGATGCGCGATAATTTCTATGTCTCGGCAATTAAAGATTTTACGAAGGCCATTGAAATTAGTGGGGAAGAAAATGCACAATTGTTGCAAAACAGGGGCATTGCCTATAAAGACTATGCCATCTTCAAATCTTACAAGGTGAAAAAAACTACGGAGAAAACAGCATGTATTGCTTTATTCAATAATGCAACTTCTGATTTTCAGAAGATTTTAATTATACAGCCACAAAGAAAGGACATTTTGTCTTTAGTGGATTATGTAAAAGCCCAGATAGTCAGTCTTAAATAAGAGAAACAACTCAACAGCAAAAGGGCGGTATTTGTAAAAAAAAATACCGCCCTTTTGCATTAATCATCTTTTGTATAACCTAGAATTTTCCGGTAATTTTATACGCCTTCGCATTCAGTAATTTAATATGTTGCGTTTTACTGATCTGGTATAGGCTATCAGGATAATATACCAGCGTATCGACTGATTTATATAGGTAATTAGTCGTGTTCTGTAAGATTTTAATACCAGTAACCTGATCACCTGCTCTATACACAAGAACCTGCTTTACAGGAATCTTATCTTCTGTATTTACATACAATTCCTCGATCTTTGTTTTTGTTACTTTAAAAGCACCTTTCCAGGCCGATTTGTTAATATCAGCATCTGAAAAGACAGAAAATTCCCTGTTCCAGTCAGCAATGCTCACCTTTTTCTTCTCTTCAGCGCCATTGACCACAACAGTTTTTTCAACAAGAGGCTTCGCTTTATTTAAGCGAAGCGCCTCTTGTTGAAAATAATGCTGAATATTAAAATACTTATCTTCTACATGAGGGTTTGGGGCAGATGGATGACAAGCCGCAAGAAACCCTAAGGAAGAAAGTAAAAACAGATGCTTCTTCATCAGATCAGGTAATTTCCAGTCATGATCTCTGGTTTAGGAATTCCCATTAATTTTAAGATTGTTGGGGCAACATCGCCAAGTTTTCCATCTGCAATAGACGTATAATCATTGTCTACCAGAATGCAGGGTACCAGATTGGTGGTGTGAGCAGTATTTACCGAGCCATCCTGATTGATCATAAATTCTGAGTTCCCGTGATCGGCCAGGATGATAAAAGAATAACCTTTTTCCAATCCCTTGGTCACTACGGCTTCTGCACAACGGTCAGCGGTTTCTACAGCTTTAACTACTGCGTCGAATACACCGGTATGGCCAACCATATCAGGGTTTGCAAAGTTCAGACAAATGAAATCGGCCCAGCCCGTTTCCAACTCCTTTACAATGGCGTCGGTAATGCCCTGTGCGCTCATTTCCGGTTGCAGATCATAAGTGGCAACTTTAGGAGATGGGATCATAATACGTTTTTCATTCTCGAAAACCTGCTCCCTGCCTCCAGAAAAGAAGAAAGTTACATGTGGATATTTTTCTGTTTCCGCAATCCTAATTTGGTTTTTGTGGTGTTTTTCCAAAACCTCTCCCAATGTCTCACTCAGATCATCTTTAGTGAAGATTACCTTAACGTTTATGAAATTCTCGTCATACGTTGTCATTGTCACATAATACAATGGCAGCTTATGCATATTAAATTCAGCATAATCCTGCTGGCATAGCGCAGAAGTGATCTCACGTCCGCGGTCTGTTCTATAATTGAAACAGATCACTACATCATCCGGCTGTATTGTTGCGGTAGGAGAGCCGTCTGCCTTTGTAATGACAATAGGTTTTACAAATTCGTCTGTTACACCATCTGCATAGGAATGCTCAAGTGCCCCAGCTGCATTTTGTGTAGCTTCGCCAACACCTTTTGTCAGCAAATCATAAGCTTGTTTTACCCTTTCCCATCTGGAATCCCGGTCCATTGCATAATAGCGACCAATCATACTGGCCAGCTGGGCAGAAGATTTTTCAAGATGAGCCTGAAGATCCTTAACAAAGCCAAGCCCTGAATTGGGGTCGGTATCCCTTCCATCGAGGAAAGCATGTACAAATACTTTTTTTAATCCTTCTTCATCTGCAGCATCGCAAAGCGCTTTAAGATGGTTGATATGCGCATGAACGCCACCGTCAGAAAGCAAACCTATGAAATGGACAGCTTTGTTATTTTCTTTTGCATAATTAAATGCATCTTTGAGTACAGGATTAGAAAAGAGGCTCCGGTCGCTGATTGCCTTATTGATTCTGCCCAGTTCCTGATATACCACACGTCCTGCACCCAGGTTCATATGCCCAACTTCTGAATTTCCCATCTGGCCGGCAGGTAGGCCTACAGCTTCACCTGAGGCTTCCAGTTTAGAGTTGGGGTATTTTTTTAATAAGGAATCAAAGAAAGGGGTATTTGCGGCATAGGCGGCATCAGATTTGTCCTGTTTACCATAACCCCAGCCGTCCAGGATCAGAAGCATTACTTTTTTATGTTCCATCAGCATATTTTAGTTAAAAATCTTGTCTTATTTTAGATGAACAAATATAAGTCTATTAGGGTTTTAAAAGGCACTTAATTGCAATTTATGATCTATTAATGGCATAGTTTATGTAGGACTGGGGATTATAGATTAATTGAGATGATCAGATTTTTACTTCCGGTGCTCGTTTTTGTTATGCCTTTTCTTCCTTCTTCGCTATTTCAGGGGGATTTTGTTGATGAAATGTCTGCTCTGTTTAAAGCAGGAAACTCCAGGGAGATCGCTAAAAGTTTCAGTTCGTCTGTTGAGTTAAGTCTGATTAATGAGGAAGATGTCTACTCAAAACTACAGGCAGAACAAATTTTAAGAGATTTTTTCACCAAACACCCGGCTGTTAATTCTACCGTTGTACATCTCATTAATACGAACCCCAATATCCGGTTTGGAATTCTTTCTTTAATCACAAAAAATGGGAAATTCCGGGTTTCTATAACGTCCAAAAAAACGGCTAATGTCTTTTTAATCACTTCTTTGAGAATAGAAGCAGAGAAATAAATAAAACAATTTAGGTAAAAATGCTATTTTTGGTTTAAAATTGATGATTTGGACAAGCATATAATAGACCTATTTATAAAAAATGCTATCGCTGAAGATTTAGGCGATGGAGATCATACTTCACTTTCAACCATTCCGGCCGGAGCTTTAGGAAAAGCAAAATTACTGATTAAAGAGGATGGCGTGCTTGCAGGTGTGGAACTTGCGCTCGAAATATTTAATCAGGTAGACAAGGACTTAAAAGTCGAGGTCTTCATAGAGGATGGTGCACAGGTAAAATACGGAGACATCGCTTTTACTGTAGAAGGAAAAACACATTCCATACTGCTGGCAGAAAGATTAGTGCTTAACTGTATGCAGCGAATGAGTGGTATAGCTACAAAAACCAACCGTGTTGTCCAGCTTTTGGAACCTTATGCTGCGAAAATACTGGATACCAGGAAAACTACACCAGGATTACGCTATCTGGAAAAATGGGCAGTTAAAATTGGTGGAGGTGTAAACCATCGGATTGGGTTGTATGATATGATCCTGATCAAGGATAATCATGTAGACTATGCCGGCGGTATCGTAAATGCAATCCATGCTGCAAATGATTACCTGGAAAGAACTGGTAAAAAACTGGAAATTGAGATAGAGGTCAGAAACCTTCAGGAATTGGATCAGGTATTGCAAACCGGACATATTAACCGCATCATGCTCGACAACTTCAGCTTTGATGATTTAAAAACAGCGGTTAATACGATAGATCACAGATATACAACAGAAGCCTCCGGAGGCATCTTGGAAGAAAATATAACTCAATATGCAGAATGTGGTGTAGATTACATCTCTATGGGAGCACTTACGCATTCGGTTAAGAGTTTAGATATGAGTTTAAAAGCCTTTTAGAATATGATCTCTATCTATTCTATTTCAGCGGTGCTGATTGCCTATCTTTTTGGTTCTATACCCACCGCAGTATGGCTTGGCCAGGCATTTTACGGAGTGGATGTTCGGGAGTATGGAAGCGGGAATGCCGGAGCGACCAATACCTTTAGGGTTCTTGGTAAAAAAGCTGGCATAGCCGTGATGACTATAGACATACTGAAAGGATATACAGCAACTAAATTAGCCTATTTTATCGGTCTGTCTGTGACCGGACCACATAATTCCTCCCAGTTTATCAATTATGAACTTGCCCTCGGTGTTACAGCTGTTATGGGGCACTTATTTCCTGTTTTTGCTGGTTTTAGGGGAGGAAAGGGGGTTGCTACTCTTTTTGGAATGATTTTAGCAGTTAACTTTCCAGCAGCTTTACTTTGCGTTCTGGTCTTTGTTGTCGTCCTGCTGGTCACTAAATACGTTTCGCTCAGTTCTATATGTGCAGGCTTTACCTTTCCGCTGGGAATTATATTTATATTTCATTCCAGCGTGAAGTCAGAAGTGTTGTACGGAATGTGTGTTTGCATACTGATTTTAGTGACGCACCAGAAAAATCTGGAGCGACTCCTAAAAGGCAAGGAATCTAAAGTATATCTGTTTAAAAGGAAATAAATTATGAAGAAATTTCAATTGATAGGTGTTGCTGCAATCGCAGTAATGGTTGGGTATTCCTGTTCAACAGTACCGCTTTCCGGACGTAACCGCTTAAGTTTTGTGAACGAGAGCGAGATGCAGACGGCTGCTGCACAGAGTTACACTACATTGCTGAAAGATCCTCAAACCAAAGTACTGAACAATGCCGATGCCGCAAGGGTAAAACGGATCGGACAGAAAATTGCATCAGCGGTTACAAAATACATGACGGCTAATGGTTATGCCGAACAAATACAAGGTTTCAATTGGGAATTTAACCTCATTGACAGTAAGGAATTAAACGCCTGGTGCATGCCCGGAGGAAAAGTAGCGGTTTATTCCGGTATTTTGCCGGTAACCAAAGACGATGCAGGCCTTGCCACGGTAATGGGACATGAGATCGCCCATGCGGTAGCCAGACACTCCTCAGAACGTGCTTCCAAAGCAGCTGTCGCTCAAGGTCTGGGAGGTCTATTAGGTGCAGCGACAGGAAACAGTTCACAAGCCACGCAGCAATTGATCAGTCAGGTTTATGGAGTGGGTGCACAAGGCTTTTATCTGCTTCCAAACTCCAGAACGCAAGAACTTGAAGCAGATCATTTAGGTTTGATCTTTATGTCTATGGCGGGTTATAATCCTGCAAATGCAGTAAGTTTTTGGCAAAGAATGGCTTCAGCAAGCCAAAGTGGTCAGAAACCGCCTGAGTTTTTAAGTACCCACCCGGCCGATGAAACCAGGATTGCTCAAATTCAAAGAGATCTGCCAGAGGCACAACGCTATTTTAACTCCCCAACGGGCAAACCCAACAAATAACTAAGGAGAATTAATTTACAACATTAAAGGGCTGGTTTCAGCCCTTTAATGTTTCTATGATGGCCGAAGCCTTTAGTATACATTCTTCATATTCTTTTTCCGGAACAGAGCTGTACGTAATGGCTCCCCCCACCTGGAAAGATAAATACTGCTTTTTAGCCTCGTATAAAATGCTTCTGATCACGACATTGAAGTCAAAATCTCCATCTGGATTGATATAGCCTATGGAACCTGAATAAGCCCCTCTTTTACGGCATTCCTGTTGCTCAATAAGCGCCATCGCCTTGATTTTTGGTGCGCCAGTCATAGAGCCCATTGGAAATGTATTTCTGATGGCATCGATAAAATGCAATCCGGGGCGAAGCTCGCAGGTGATGGTCGAAATCATCTGATGCACCTGCGGAAAGGAATAGACTCCAAACAACTCCTCCACTTTAACTGTTCCCGGAAGGGCGCTTTTAGTCAGGTCGTTACGGACAAGATCTACAATCATTACATTTTCTGTCTGCTCTTTCAGATCCTCCTTAAGCAGGCTCTTAATTCTTTGATCTGCCTCAGGATGATGACTTCTGCGGGCTGTGCCTTTAATGGGCTGGGAAATCAGGGTCCGACCCTTTTTGGATAAAAATCTTTCCGGACTTGCAGAAAGGATATATTGTTCACCGATCTTAAAAAAGCCGGCAAATGGAGTAGGAGAGATGTTAATCAGTTTTTCATACACCGCAACTGGATCTATAGCGGCATGTTCAGCAAAAAATTCCTGGCAAAAGGTCACTTCATAGATATTTCCCAGGTGGATATGGCGCTGCAATTCTTCTACCTTATCCAGGTAGGTTTGTTTGCTCATTCTGCTTTCAATCTTTTGCTCAAAAGAGGCTTTAGAAGGATGGAGCTCTTGTTGTAGGATTTCCTGTAAGATTTCCGGGTTTCCTAAAAGCACCTCTGGCCGGGCATCTTTAATGGCAATCAGATGTTCGGGAACAAAAAAGAAAAGATCAGGAAAATCCAGGGTATCCGGGTTTTCTGAATGAAGATTTTCGACCTCGTTCTTAAGGTCATAACCCAGTAATCCAAACATCCAGTTCTGATGCTCCTCATAAAAATCCTTTAAACTATTAAATGCCATGCCGCTGGATATACGAAGTTGCCGTCTGGCACCTGCCGCAATCAGCAGATCAAATTTCTGATACTGATCCGTATAGCCATTGGAATCAAGTATGCAGCAAACATCAAAGGAACTTGCCCATGCAAGTGCTTTCTGTTTAAATAAAAGGTCTGGTCTCCTCATTGGTCGGCCAAAGTTAAAACAAAAAAAGGCACCACAGGGGTGCCTTTTTATATAAAAATGTAATATTTAGTTCAGCTCTAAAGTTTGAACCCTGTCCGGACCTACAGAAAGGTATTTTACAGGCACTTCCAGTTCCTTTTCCAGGAAAGCAATATATTCGCTCAGTTTTGCAGGAATCTCTTCTACCTTGCTCACTTTAGTAACGTCAGTTTTCCAGCCCTCAATAGCCTTTAAAACAGGCGTAGGCTTAACAGAAATGATGTCATAAGGCATATAGTCAATGGTTTCCCCATTGTGCTCATAATGCGTGCAGGCATAAATGGTATCAAAACCATCTAATACATCCGCTTTCATCATAATCAGTTCAGTTACCCCATTCAGCATAATAGCATACTTCAATGCCGGAAGATCAATCCAACCGCAACGACGGGCACGGCCTGTTGTTGCACCAAATTCATGTCCAACCTGACGTAAAGTTTCGCCAATTTCATTTTCCAGTTCCGTAGGGAAAGGACCACCTCCTACACGGGTACAGTATGCTTTAAAAATACCAAATACATGTCCGATTTTGTTTGGAGCAATACCTAAACCTGTACATGCACCTGCAGTAGTGGTGTTAGAAGAGGTTACAAAAGGATAAGATCCGAAGTCAACGTCCAGTAAAGTACCCTGAGCACCTTCTGCCAAAACAGTTTTTCCTTCTTTCAGGTAAGCATTCACAAAATGCTCACTGTCTACATGAGGAATAGATTTAATGAACTCAATGGCTTCAAAGAAAGCAGCCTCCTTTTCGGTAAGATCGTACTCAAAGTCATAGTGAGACAAAATTTCTTTATGTTTCTCCACCAGTTTGTTGTAGCGGTCTTTGAAATCGGGTAAAGTAGTATCCCCGATACGTAAACCATTGCGGCCGGTTTTGTCCATATAAGTTGGACCAATACCTTTAAGGGTAGATCCAATCTTGTCCTTACCCATTTTTTGCTCATTTGCAGCATCCAGTAACTGGTGGGTCGGCAATATTAAATGTGCTTTGCGTGCAATAACCAGTTTGCCTTTTGCAACAGGATCGTGTCCGGCAGCTTTAAGGTTATCTAATTCTCTTTTTAAGATGATAGGGTCAATTACAACACCATTACCAATCAAATTCATGGTTTTCTCATTAAAAATACCTGAAGGAATGGTATTCAAAACAAATTTTTTGCCATCAAATTCTAAAGTATGGCCGGCATTTGGTCCGCCTTGGAAACGAGCGATCAAATCATATTGTGGACTAAGAACGTCAACAATTTTACCTTTGCCCTCGTCGCCCCATTGCAGGCCAAGAAGCACATCTACTTGCGTCATTATTTTAATTTAAGAAAATATTATAATTGGATATTTATTAATTAGCATGTTCTGTTTCAGCCTTTTCATTTACCGCCGATTTTGCTTTGCAGTCAAAGCAAACACCGTAAAGGTTTAAAGAGTGGTGCTTGATGTCAAATTTAAGCAACTCTCCAACCATACTTTGGATCTGGTGAATCCGCGGATCACAAAATTCAACCACTTTACCACAATCAATGCAGATGATATGGTCGTGCTGATGATAGCCATACGACTTTTCAAACTGGGCCATGTTCTTGCCAAACTGATGTTTGGTCACCAGATCACAGGATACCAATAATTCCAGTGTATTGTACACCGTAGCCCTGCTTACCCTGTATTTCTGATTTTTCATATGGATATAGAGGGTCTCTACATCGAAATGATCATCTCTTGAATAGATCTCTTCCAGTATAGCAAAACGTTCAGGTGTTTTTCTAAGTGCTTTATTTTCGAGGTAGGCTTCAAATATTTTTCTAACCAACTCGCTGTTGTGATTTGTAGACATAGTTTTCAAACTCCTTTCAAAGGTATCATTTTTCTAAATAAAACTTAGGATTTATTCCTAATTTTAGGCATCAAAGCGTGTCACTCCGGTTACGCCCCGAACTTCCAGTAAATTTTCAATCAGTTTATCTAAGTGCTCTTTATCATTTACATAGATCATAATCGAACCATCAAAAATTCCATTATCCGTGTCTACAGTAATAGAACGCATGTTTACTTTGAAATCGTTCGAAATAACCTTAGTGATATTATTGATTAAACCCACGTCATCAATTCCAATAATGTGCAGGCCGGTCAGGAAAGTCAGTTCTTTCTGACGGTTCCATTTTGCTTTTACAATCCGGTAACCATAGTTGGCCATCAGTTGCGCGGCATTCGGACAATTGGTCCGGTGGATTTTGATGCCCTCGCTCACGGTCACAAAACCAAAAACATCGTCTCCGGGGATTGGATTACAACATGCCGCCAGGTTATAATCTATCTTTTGCAGATCTTCCCCAATTAACAGGATGTCAGATTCCGGACCTTTTACCTTGCTCAGCAACGCTTCAATCTGCTGATGATCATTTTTTTCCGATGTCCCACTGCGGTTCTCAATTTCCTTCTCTGCAGCCAGATAATCTTTAAGGTCTTTCAATTCTATTTTGCCATTGGCAATGGAGATGAACAGCTCCTGGGTCGAAGGTAATTTAAAGAAATAACTCAGTTTGTTCAGGTTATCCGTGTTGTAAGTGATCTTCAGCGATTTTAATTTGCGCTCCAGGATCTCCTTACCCAGTTCGGCAATCTTTCTCTTTTCCTCTTTTAAGGAAGATTTTATTTTAGACTTGGCTTTTGCGGTAACCACAATGTTCAGCCAGTCTTCTTTGGGGACCTGTTTGCCAGAGGTGATGATCTCTACCTGGTCACCATTTTGTAGTTTATGGGATAAAGGAACCAGTTTGTGGTTCACCTTTGCTCCGATGCATTTTGCACCAACATCTGTATGGATCTCGAAAGCAAAATCCAGTGCGGTAGCACCCAAAGGCAATTGCAATAAAGCACCTTTAGGTGTAAAAATAAAGATCTCATCAGAGAACAGGTTCATTTTGAAATCATCCAGAAAATCCAGTGCATTGGCTTCCGGATTGTTCAGCATTTCCCGTACTTTCATGATCCACTGATCCAGGCCATTGTCGTTGCTGGACTCTTTGTATTTCCAGTGGGCGGCAAAACCCTTCTCTGCAATTTCATTCATCCGCTGCGTACGGATCTGAACCTCCACCCACTGACCTTTAGGTCCCATTACCGTGGTATGGAGGGATTCATAGCCATTTCCCTTCGGCGATGACACCCAGTCGCGCAGTCTGTCGGGATTCGGCCGGTACAGATCGGTTACAATGGAATAGGCTTTCCAGCAATCCGCTTTTTCATGCTCAGGCGGACTGTCCAGGATGATCCTGATGGCAAAAAGATCATATACCTCTTCAAAAGGGATATTTTTCTTTTTCATCTTGTTCCAGATGGAGTGGATGGACTTAGGTCGTCCAAAAATATCGGCCACCAGACCCTGTTCTGCCAGAATCTCATTGATGGGCTCCACAAATCTCTTGATAAAAAGGTTCCGCTCCGCTTTTTTCTCGTTCAGCTGGGTGGCTATATATTTGTATGTATCCGGCTCCAGATATTTCATAGACAAATCTTCCAGCTCAGATTTAATGGCATAAAGTCCAAGTCTGTGTGCCAGCGGTGCATAGAGATAAATGGTTTCAGAAGCAATCTTCAATTGTTTCTGCCTTGGCATAAAATCCATGGTCCGCATGTTGTGCAAACGGTCGGCAAGCTTAATCAGGATCACCCTTACATCATCTGCAAGGGTCAGGAGCATTTTTCGGAAATTTTCTGCCTGGAGCGAACTGTTGTAGTCAAAGACACCCGAGATCTTGGTTAAGCCATCAATGATTTTGGCCGTTTTCTTTCCAAATTCTCTTTCAATATCCTCAAGGGTAATGTCTGTATCTTCAACAACATCATGCAGCAGGGCGCAAACAATAGAAGTGGTACCCAATCCAATTTCCTCTGCGGCAATCTGGGCCACAGCAATAGGATGGTAGATATAAGGTTCTCCAGATTTCCTCCTCATATTTTTATGGCTTTCCAGGGCCATATCAAATGCTTTCCTGATCTCTTTTTTATCCCCTCGCTGTAATGTTGGCTTACACGCACGCAAAAGGGCCCTGTATCTCTTCAGGATTTCCTTTTTTTCTGCTTCCAGATCTATCACCAATGTGTTCTTCATTTGTAGGTTCTTTCTTTTTTATTCTACAGAATACCACCGGTATAAACGCTGCATACTGTGTGTTTTCAGCTTTGTTCCGGTGGTATTCAATTGTATTTTTTTCGTAATAATTACTGCGTGTTTTCCGTTAAAACGCTATATTAGTTAGTTAGGTGGCCATCACCTTTTCTGAGCACAAAATTAGAAGTTCAGATGGAACCTAATATATAAAATTGCTTTAACTTTGCAGGAGTATAAATTTATGAAATTTTATAGGTTATTTATTCTGTTAATTGTCATTATTACAGGCACTACTGCAAGGGGCCAGGAGACAACTGCGCCGGTAAAAATGCCGGTGCTGGGAAAGAATGATACCATTAAAGTAGCCGGAACCAATGTAGACGGGGAAATGATTCCCTGGATGTCGCTTAAAGAGGTGGTGATCTATGGCGAACGGATTTTTAAAACACCAGAAGAGCGCACAGCTTTTAACCGCTTAAGGTATAATGTACTGAAGGTAATGCCTTATGCGTTGTTTGCCAAAAGACGCTATGAACAATTGGAAAAAGATCTGGCCCTAACTTCAGATAAGAAAGAGCAAAAAAAGCTGGTCAAAGCCTGCGATCAGGAAATCAAGCAAATGTTCAATAAAGAGATCAAAGAACTGACCATTACCCAAGGACAGATCTTAACCAAGCTGGTAGACCGCGAACTTGGAAGGACAACTTACGATATTGTCAAACAAACCAAAGGCGGCTTTACCGCATTTTTATACCAATCTGTGGCCAGAGTAGTCGGTCACAATTTAAAAAGTACATACAGCCCAAGCGAAGACCGGGATATAGAATCCATCATCATTTCTTCTGGCTATTATCAATAAAACCTAATGACCGATCATTCCAAAAGTATCCATCAGTTTAAGGCGAAACTCCTTAATGGTTTAGAAAAGAACCTCTCCGCTTATAAAGATAAAGTCCTGCTGGTGGTCAATATTGCCTCTGCCTGCGGTTTTGTTCCACAGCTTAAAGAACTGCAGGAGTTACGGGCAGAGTTAAAGGATAAAGGATTTGAGATCCTTGCCTTTCCTTCCAATGATTTTGGAAGGCAGGAGCCGCTGGAAGGGGAGCAGATCAGTGAATTCTGCCAGGTTAATTACGGTGTTGAGTTTCCGGTCTTTGAAAAGATCATGGTCCGGGGCAATCAGGCACATCCCATTTATAAATTTCTTTCAGACAAAAAACTCAACGGGAAGATGACCTCTACCCCCCGCTGGAATTTCCATAAATACCTCATCAATAAACAGGGAGAAGTAGTCGACTACTTTTTTCCTTTCACAAAGCCCATGTCTTCTAAGGTGAAAAAGAAGATCATGCGTTTGCTATAAAAAACAGATTACATTATGAAGCTAGATATACTGGTTTTTGCCGTACATCCCGACGACGCCGAACTGGGCTGTTCAGGGACGATATTAAAACATATTGCCCTAGGAAAAAAAGTAGGCATTGTAGATTTTACCCGAGGAGAGCTGGGCACACGCGGATCAGCAGAACTCCGGGACGAAGAAGCCGCCAACTCTGCGAAAATCCTTGGGCTGCATGCCCGGGAAAACCTCCGTCTTAAAGATGGATTTTTTAAAAATGATGAGGAACACCAGCTGGAACTCATTAAGATGCTCCGCAAATACCAGCCTGAAATCGTATTCAGTAATGCTCTTCAGGACAGACACCCGGATCATGGAAGGGCAGGAGACCTGGCCAATGATGCTTGTTTTTTATCCGGATTACCAAAGATCATAACGGAACTGGATGGAAAGGTGCAGGAAGCCTGGAGACCGAGATTGAATTTTCAGTACATACAGGACCATTACATCAGGCCAGACATTATTGTGGACATTACGCCTTATATAGAAACCAAAATTGCTTCTATCAAAGCCTTTAAAACACAGTTTTTCAACCCGGATCACCAGGAGCAGGAAACTTATATTTCCTCGCCCGAATTTTTTGAGAGTGTCATAGGGCGGGCCAGAGAATTTGGCAAATCGATCGGAGCCACTTACGGTGAAGGTTTCACCAGCCGTAAATTGCTGGGCGTAGACAATCTTTTCGATTTGAGATAAATCCAACAAAAGTCCATAGTTTCTGTTTTTACTAAAAACAGAAACTATGTCTAATCTTTTCTCCTCTTTAAAAAATGCTTATCGTCTGTTTAAGCATGTAGATTTTCAGAAACTTGAAGAACTCTCCAAAAAAGTTGATCTCCCCAAAGTGGTCGACTCCTTTTCTCATCTTGATGAAACCCAGCTCAACGGCTTAATGAAAATGCTGGGAACTCCTTCAAAAAAAAGAGAATTACCACCAATAGAAGGCGATTTTTATCACCTGGGTGATGAAGCCTTAAAAGATGAAGACCGCGCACTTCAGCTTAAGGTAAGGGCCTTTTTGGAAAAAGAAGTGAAACCTATTGTGAATCAATATTGGCTTAAAGCCGAATTTCCGTTTGAACTGATCCCAAAAATTGCAGAACTGAATATTTGCGGTTTAACTTATACGGGTTATGGTTGTCCCGGGCGCTCCAACTTGATGGAAGGTATGCTGGCCATGGAAATGGCCAGAGTGGATACCTCTATCTCTACCTTTTTTGGTGTCCAGAGCGGACTGGCAATGGGTTCCATCTATCTGTTGGGTTCAGAGGCCCAGAAGCAAGAGTGGCTACCTTCCATGCAACAATTTAAAACCATTGGGGCCTTTGGCTTAACCGAACCGGAGGTAGGTTCAGGTGCTGCAGGAGGCTTAACCACCACTGCTAAACGAACCGGCAATACCTGGGTGCTGAATGGGCAGAAAAAGTGGATCGGAAATGCAACTTTTTCAGACGTCACTATTATCTGGGCAAGAGATCTGGATGATAACCAGGTGAAGGGCTTCCTGGTCAGAAAAGGGGCCAAAGGTTTTGCCGTAGAAAAAATACAGGATAAAATGGCGCTTCGCATTGTACAAAACGGACTGATCACCCTAACCAACTGCGAAGTAAATGAAGAAGACCGCCTGCAGGAAGCCAATTCCTTTAAAGACACAGCTAAGGTACTGCGGATGACCCGGGCAGGAGTAGCCTGGCAGGCTGTTGGTTGTGCAAGAGGAGCTTATGAAAGCGCATTAGCCTATACCCGGACCAGAAAGCAGTTTGGTAAACCCATCGCTTCTTACCAGCTTATCCAAAATCACCTGGTTGAAATGTTGTCTAATCTGACCGCTATGCAAACCCTTTGTTTCCGTTTGTCGCAATTACAAGATCAGGGAATACTGACAGATGAACATGCATCACTGGCAAAAGTATTTTGCTCTATGCGAACCCGTGATGTGGTGAGCCGGGCAAGAGAAGTAATGGGAGGAAATGGTATTTTGCTGGAATACGATGTTGCCCGTTTTGTGGCAGATGCAGAAGCGATTTATTCCTACGAAGGAACCAAAGAGATCAATTCACTGATTGTTGGACGGGCCATAACCGGCTTCTCTGCCTTTGTTTAACAAGAAAAAGCCCTTTAATGATCAAAGGGCTTTTTTGAAAGACTTACAGTACCAATACCAAAATTGCAAGAATAACTCTAGTCCTGCTTTTGTTCATTATAAAGAAGGTAAAATCTGCTCCATCACCGCTATACCCTCATCAATATGTTGTTTTTCTATGCACAAGGCCGGCCTGAAGCGAATAGTCTGATTGCCGCAACCCAGGAACATGACATTTTTATCCATTCCTTTCTGAATAAAAGCATTGCGCATATCCTTTCCCGGGAAATCAAAAGCACATAAAAGTCCCTTACCCCGTACATTGCTGATTTTATCGTATTTGGAAGCCAGTGTATGCAATTGTTCTTTCAGGTATTGTCCAACCTCTGCGGCATGGTCGCAAAGCTGATCTTCCTGTACAATTTGCAAAATTTGAGTGGAACGTACCATATCAACCAGGTTTCCGCCCCATGTTGAGTTAATTCTCGAAGGAATTTTGAACACATTTCCCTCTACCTGATCTACTTTATCCCCTACCAAAATACCACATACCTGCATTTTTTTGCCGAAAGCAAGGATGTCCGGGCGTGCTTGCTCGCTGTAATGCTGATGACACCAGAACTTGCCGGTTAAACCAACCCCCGTTTGTACTTCGTCATAGATCAGGAAAGCCTCATTTTCATCGGCAAGGGTTTTAAGCTGAATTAGAAATTCTTCTCTTAAATGGTTATCACCTCCTTCAGATTGTATGGGTTCAATAATAATGGCGCAAATCTCATCTTTGTTTTCTGCAAAGGCCTGCTTCACCTGAGCTATAGAAATTTCTTCAGTTCGTGCAGCCAGAGCCAGGTTGTCTCCTTCCAGCGGGAATTTTATAGTGGGTACAGATACCCTTGGCCAGTCAAATTTAGCAAACCATTTGGTCTTATCCGGCAGTGTATTCGTTAAACTTAAGGTATAGCCACTGCGGCCATGAAAAGCTTTCTCAAAATGCAAAACTTTAAAACCCTTCTCTTCTTTGTAGCCTTTTGCAAAGTTTTTTTGCACTTTCCAATCCATCGCTACTTTAAGCGCATTTTCCACAGCTAAAGAACCTCCGGCAATGAAAAAAGCATGCGGTAAGTAAGAGGGGATACCAATTTTAGAGAAAGTATCTACAAATTGCGCGTATTGCTGTGTGTATACATCAGAATTTGACGGATTGGCAATGGCAGCAGCCAAAAGATTCTTCTTGAAAGCTTCATCATGGATCATTTTAGGGTGGTTGTATCCCAAAGGAACAGAAGCAAAGCAGGTGAAAAAATCAAGCAGTTTACGTTCATACTTCGCATCATAGATATAGGTACCCTGACTCTTGTCCATATCGTAGGTCATATCATAACCATCGGCTAAAATATGTTTTCCTAGAACTTCATTCACTTCACCTGGTGCTACAGTTAACTGGTACATAGTTTTTATTTTGGTATGTGTCAAATGTAATAAAAACCCCCTAATTAACAAATCTGGGCACTATTTGAACTCAAAAGACAAAAACTAGGTTTAAACTGTTTAAAGTATGATTTTGTAATAGAATCGGTTTTGGTCTAACAAATGTGAATAAATTTTCTTCCTTTATTTATACAAAAAGTCAATTGATTCCGGCTTTTTTTCTCATTTGCCAATCACAATTTGTTTTCTTTGCGTTCCTAAATGCCCTTGCAGATCCGTACCCTCTATAATAAAGGTGTAAGTGCCTGGATTGTCGGCAGCAAAGAAACTTACTGCTGCTTTTCCATGCTGATCAGTGATGATATTGGGTGCCCAAAATACAGTAGAACGGATATCTGTCTGATCTGCCTGACTGTTGGGCGAATATTTTGGCGAATAAAAGGCTTTAGGGAGGGTAAAAGCCATAGGCTTATAAAGATAGGTTCCAACACTCTTTTTTAGGAAGGGGCCTTTACCTCCCCGGGTAGTCACTTCTATGAAGACATGGTCCCAGTGGTGTTCCATTGGATCAAGAAACTGAATAGCATAACTCGTCATGTATTTTCCGCTGATCATTACTTCGATACCTTTAATTTCCTCAGCATCAAAATAATCAAATATATCTTTAAGGTACTGATAACGGGATGCCAGATCTGTGATAAAAAAATCAGTATTTATTCCGTCTACTACCAGATGAACAAAACTGCGATAGACGCTATAATAGCGCAGCCCGGTTTTGGTCGTTCTTACCCCGAAACCCTTTAGGTTCTTATTCAGAAGATCTTCCAGACTTGTCTTTCCTTCTTTTTCCAGCTGTGTTTCATCAATAATCAGATCTGCCTGACCAGGGCCATTGAGGTTTTTGGAATCCTTAATTATTCTTTTCGTTTTGATGATCACTTCCTTCAGCATATTGCCTCCGGTTTTGCGTAACTGCTCTTTCTTTAGATTGACCTGTTTATTTACAGCTAAATAAGTACTGGTATCTATATTGACAAACCATGGCAGTAGCCTTTCATTGACTGGGCTAAACACCGGTGGTTTAAACTCCTCCACTTCAATTCCTACATTAAAGCTTTTGCCCCGCTTATTTTTTGCACTGATGAAAAATGAAGCGGTATCTGTTGGAAAAACACCTTTAAATGTGAAAATTCCCTTATCATTTGTTATGGTATCTAAAATCATTGCTGGCTTTTTTGATATTAAAACAATTTCAGATTTCGCTACCGGCTTGTTAAACATGTTGGTTACTTTTCCTTTAATCAGAAATTCTTCCTCCGAAGGGTAGGAGAACGCTTTAACAGACTTGAGCGCTTCGCTCCAGTCATATCCAGCCCAAGCCTGGCACAACAGCAAGTGGTCCAGATGCTGCCATTTAGCAGATTGCAGGGCGGCATTTTGATAATATCCGGGTTGCTCAATATGTCCTTTCAGATCTGATGACAACAGCAGGTAGCTTAGAATAGATGTTGCGTTAGCGTCTGTTTTTACCTGGGAATCATCGGTTACAGCAAGAGAAAAAGTGCCGGGTACAGGTTTACCTTCTTTATCCCTTACCAGAATGTCTAAAGCCACGCTGTCCCGGGGCCTGTAGCTTGCTTTGTTCATGCTGCACTGGATGTTAAGCTGATCTCCAAGGTCGTTGTAGATCCGGCGTTCATTCCAGGTTCTATGATTTTCGTCGGTCAACAGGAAACGTACAATTCCAGTTGGAAAGATCTTTTTATCCACTTTATAATTGCATACTTCCTTTTTAAGATCAACCGTGGCTCCCCAGTAGACTATATTTCCGGCCATTGCAATCAGGTAATAATAGCGGCTGTTCGTGGCTATACCGGGGCTGGCACGCACCTTCACAATGCAGGAGTCCGCGTTAAACGGGTTAACAATCTGGAGGGTGATTCCCTTTTGGCTCACCTCAGGTAAGGGATAATCTTTAAATGAGCTGTCCGGTAATTTGATTCTGGCCGTGTAAGGTCCGGTATCCTGTGGAACAAAATTGAATGTACCCATTCCAGCATGCTGGGCGTTGAAAGTGGCTACTTCCTGCTGTTGGTTGTTGTATACTTTTCCCGCTATAGCCACGCCATAGCCTTGTTCATTGAGTGCTTTGAAAGCAATTCTTGCAGGCAAGCCGCTAACAAGTTGACCACCCTCAGGAAGGAACTGAAGATCCATCTTTTCTGGTCGATCTAATACCAGAGGCATACTTATCTTACGTTTTTCCTGGCTTTTGCGAAGGTCTTCAATGTTCAGGGAAAGGTTTTTGGCACTGGTTTTCTCTGGCAGTTCAAAATCGAGGTGCAGCTTGCCATCAGCGAGCGTTTCCGTCCTGGTATTTAACAAAGTTCTTTTTTCACCGGTAACAGACAGCCGCATTTCCCTTAAACCCACAGGGAACTGATCAAACTGTTTGATCTGAATGTCCAGTTTTACATGGCGTTGATTGTCTTGCTTTTCAGCAGAGGTCCTGTAGTTAATCAGCCAGGCAGAACTATAATTTGTACCAAGGTAAAATTGTTTTTGGAAAACATAACTTTCCCCAAAATTTCTCATCCAGTTGGTATAAGCCCTCAGGGTATAATTGCCTTCAGGCTTGTCACTGTCCATGGGTATATAGCCCGTCGTCATCCCTTTGTAAACCGGTACCATAATTCTTTGCAAAAGCCGGTTGCTGTCATTGACAAGCTCAAGATAAAGTACTCCGCTTTTTTGTGAATAATTTTGAAGAGAAGCCTGGAGTAAATATCCCTTAAACCATAGCGTGTCTCCAGCCAGATAAGAAGGTTTATCGGTTTGAATATATAATTTTTCCAGAGCAAGGCTATCCGTATTCAGGTTGATATTGGAAAGAAACTGGTTTAGCGGAGATTTTGGAGATAACTGTCCAAAGCTTAAGCCTGGAAAGAAAAGAGGATAGCAAAGGACAAAAAACAAGAAGAGATTTTTTGTTTTCATAATGGAGCGACTATCTGCAGAGTTCAAATCTTTCCTGAAGATATTAAATCCTTTCTAATTAGAAATCATTTTTGTCCGCTCCTTTGCAAATGATCATGGGATTATTTCCTCGGTTCAATTTAGATGAAGACCCTGGTTCCCGAAAAATTCTCCCTGAACTCTTTTGGGGTACAGCGTTTTTTCTTTTTAAATAAACGGTTAAAATTAGAGATGTTGTTAAAACCACAGTTATAGGATATCTCTGCCACAGAATGTGTTGTTTCAATGAGCATCCGGGTCGCATGTCCCAGCCTGATATCGTTCAGACTGTCAATAAAGGTGTTACCTGTCCTCTTTTTGATGAAACGGCTAAAGGAAACCTCGGTCATGCTAACCAGTTTGGATAAGTCTTTCAGATTGATGGGTTTATGGAAGTTTGCATGCATAAATTCAAAGGCTTTGTCGATCCTTCTGCTGTTGTAATTCAGAACCTGATCATTATTGAATGTTGCGTCAGATAAAACACGCATGCTTTTAGAGGTGGATAACTCATGCAGAATGCTAATCAGTTCGAGAACAGAATCAAAACCCTGGAGCTGGTTAATGGCTAATATTCTTTTGTATAGTTTTTCTACGGTTTCTTTAGGGAAAAGTATACCTCTTACTGAACGTTCAAACATTCTCCTGATAAAGGTGAGTTGATTTCTTCTGAGCATTTTGTCATCAAACAGGTCTCTGTGCCATTGGATGGTCACTTCAGTGATTTCCTCACTTTTGCAATAGTGCGTAGTCCATACATGGGAAAGGTTTGGACCCACAAGTACCAGCTCCATGTCTGTAATTTCTTCTATATTATCTCCAACCATGCGCTTTGCTCCTGCAGCATTCAGGATCAGGTTCAGTTCATATTCTTCATGGAAATGAAGTGGGAAATCAAACTCCTTTTTTACCCTGGAAAAGATGGTAAAACAGTCGTTCTGAGTGAGCGGTGTAATTTCTTTAATGATGTTGTTCATAATTAGCAGCGTTCAAAAGTATTATAGTTCAGATAAAAGAACATTATAGGCAATATAAACAAAATGTGGAGCTGTTTAAGTGTTTGAGGTCTTAAAGATCTTGATATTATAAGATTTATATGCTGATTGGTTAAAATAGTATTACTGTTAATGCTAAATTGATGCCTAATTTTAGTTCGTTATTGAATAACCTAAATCACTTACTCAACAAGCCTACACCATGAGATTAACAAGTATTGATCTGTGTATCATTCTTGCCTACCTGCTGTTGACCATTTTTATTGGTCTATGGTATCGAAAAAAAGCAAAAGAAAATAAAGATAGCTATTTAATGGGGGGTAAATCCCTGCCCTGGTATATGCTGGGCTTAAGTGATGCTTCAGACATGTTCGACATCAGTGGAACCATGTGGATGGTGAGCCTTTGTTTTGTGTATGGCCTGAAAAGCATATGGATACCCTGGTTATGGCCGGTGTTCAACCAGGTTTTTATGATGATGTTCTTGAGTAAATGGTTGCGCAAGAGCAACGCCAATACCGGAGCGGAATGGCTGCTTACCCGTTTCGGGATTTCCGGAAAAGGCGTTAAGGGCTCTCAGGTTGTGGTCATCGCATTTGCCCTGATCAGCTGCTTTGGTTTTCTGGCTTATGGTTTTGTAGGGCTTGGGAAATTTATAGAGATTTTTGTGCCCTGGAGCGAAGTGAAGGCCTATGTGCCCTTTGAGCTTTCCGATCGGTATGTACCACATTTCTACGGAATCGTATTCACACTTTTTGCCATGTTCTATTCCATTATAGGTGGAATGCACAGTATCGTTCTGGGAGATGTGATCAAATATATCATCATGACGGTTGCTTGTATTTCTATTGGAATTATTGCCTTTCAACATTTATATGGACAGACCTTAAATGTTCCTAAGGGATGGGACGATCCATTTTTTAGTTGGCGTCTTGACCTCGACTGGAGCAAAATTGCTGCTGAAGCCAATAAAAAGATAGCTGATGATGGTTTTAGCCTGTTCGGATTGTTCTTCGGTATGATGCTGATGAAAGGTGTATTTGCTTCTTTGGCCGGGCCGGCTCCAAATTATGATATGCAAAAGGTACTGAGTACAAAAAGCCCTGAGGAAGCCAGTAAAATGACTGGATTCGTTAGTATTATTCTGTTACCCATTCGGTACTCGATGGTGATGGGCTTAACTGTCCTGGCATTGTTGTATTATAATCAGCTGTATTTAAAAGGACCGGATGGTGTTACTGATTTTGAAAGGATCCTGCCGGCAGCCATCAATACCTTCCTTCCGGTAGGGGTGTTGGGGCTGGTACTTACCGGGCTGCTTGGTGCATTTATGGGAACCTTCAGCGGAACCTTAAATGCAGCTCAGGCCTATATTGTGAACGATATCTACCTTAAATATGTTAATCCGGAGGCCAGTACAACAAAAATCATCCGTATGAACTATCTGGTCGGCATACTGGTGGTTGCCATCGGGGTGATCCTGGGGCTTTTTGTAAAAGATGTGAACACAGTATTGCAATGGATCGTTTCTGGTTTATATGGTGGCTATGTAGCTGCAAACATGTTGAAATGGTTTTGGTGGCGTTTCAATGCAAACGGCTTCTTCTGGGGCATGATGTTTGGAATTGTACCTGCAATTGCTCTGGCCATTTTAAAATCCTTTGGTGTGCTTTCCGGACTGGACCTTTATTATTGGCCTTTCCTATTTATCCTGTCTATGGCTGGCTGTATCCTGGGAACCTACGCCGCTGAACCTACGGAAATAACGGTATTGAAATCTTTTTATACCACCGTGCGGCCATGGGGGTTTTGGAAACCCGTCAACGACCTGGTCCTGGCCGATGACCCCTCGTTTGAGCCCAACCGGAACTTTAAGTTAAACATGTTCAATGTCGTTCTGGGCATTATTGCCCAGCTCTGCCTAACCATTCTGCCCATGTACCTGATCATGATGCAGAAGCTGCCACTGGTGATCACCGTATTGATCCTGGCAGTTATCATCACCGTCCTTAAAAAAACATGGTGGAATAAACTGAACGATTACTAGATATTTATCTGCATCATAAGAAATGAATAATTTTGAAAAGAAGGTTCGAGACCTTTACGACAGCTATGAGGGGCTGATTGCCCTGGACAACGAAATGATAGAAGAGGGCAACGGGGTTTATAACCGGTACAAACATCCTGTGTTAACCGCTGCGCATGCCCCATTAAACTGGCGATACGATTTTAGACCGGAAAGCAACCCGAATTTACTGGAAAGGATTGCGATTAATGCAGCATTTAATGCCGGTGCAATTAAATTTAACGGGAAATATATCCTGGTGGTTAGGGTAGAGGCAGCAGACAGAAAATCCTTTTTTGCTGTTGCGGAGAGCCCGAATGGAATAGATCATTTCCGCTTTTGGGATGCACCTGTCATTTTACCGGAAACAGAAGAACCAGACACCAATGTTTATGATATGCGTATTGTCGCACATGAGGATGGCTGGATGTACGGCCTGTTTTGTACAGAACGGAAAGATCCATCTGCTCCAGCTTACGATCAGTCGATGGCAGTAGCACAATGCGGTATTGCCCGGACCAAAGATCTGAAGACCTGGGAACGTCTGGCTGATCTGAAAACACCCTCTCCTCAGCAAAGAAATGTAGTGCTGCACCCGGAATTTGTAGACGGACATTATGCTTTTTTTACCCGTCCGCAGGATGGTTTTATTGAAAGTGGTACAGGTGGCGGCATTGGTTTTGGTCTCAGTGCCTCCATGGAGCAAGCGGTGATTGAAAAGGAAACCGTGGTCGATCCCAAGCAGTACCATACAGTTTACGAAGCGAAGAACGGTATGGGGCCGGAGCCAATTAAAACGGAACATGGCTGGCTTTTTTTGGCGCATGGAGTACGGAATACAGCTGCGGGATTAAGGTATGTATTGTATTTGTTTATGACTGATCTGCATGATCTGACCAAGGTAATTTATAAGCCAGCCGGTTATTTTCTGGCGCCTGAGGGTATAGAAAGAATTGGAGATGTATCTAATGTGGTTTTCTGTAATGGCTGGATTTTAGATGAAGATGGAAAAATATTTATTTATTATGCCTCTTCGGATACAAGAATGCACGTTGCAACCACTAACTTAGCTGTATTACTGGATTATGTGATGAATACGCCTGCAGACGGCCTCCGCTCGACGGCAACCGTACAGACTATTCTGAGCAATATTGAAAACAACCAGCTGGTGAAGAAACATTAAATACATAACGTGGCGGATCAAGAAAAAAAATATGCAGCAGAACTGCAATCGGAATTGTCAAACATCCTGAGTTACTGGATGGATTTTACCCCTGATGATCATTATGGTGGCTTTGTGGGAAGAATTGATCAGGACAACATTATCGATGAAACTGCAGCAAAAGGGGCTGTGCTCCATGCCAGGATCTTATGGTCTTTTGCAGCTGCCTATAATCTGAATCCGCTGCCTGAATATCTTGAACATGCCGGCCGGGCCTATCATTATATCATAGATCATTTCCTTGATCACGAATTTGGTGGCGTGTATTGGTCTGCAGATCCCAAAGGAAATCCGCTGGACACTAAAAAACAGATCTATACCATTGCTTACACTATTTATGCCATGAGTGAATTCTTTATGGCTTCAGGTAAAGAAGTGGCAAAAGACCATGCCGTTGCCTTGTATAAGGATCTGATCCGTTACGGTCTGGACAAAGAAAAAGGCGGTTACCTGGAGGCTTTTGGCCGGCAATGGGAACTGTTGGATGAATCTAAAACCATGAACACCCAATTGCATGTGCTGGAAGGTTTGAGCAATTTATACCGCATATGGCCAGATGAGGAACTGAAACAGCAATTGCTTGATCTTCTTGCAAACTTCAGAAACTCCATTATTGAGGCAGATACAGGCCATTTGGGATTGCTCTTCGATGAAGACTGGGCGCGGAAATCCGATACCATATCCTATGGCCATGACATTGAAGCCTCCTGGTTGTTACAAGAAGCTGCAGAGCTGACCGGAGAAGCAGAACTGATTGCTGCATTTAACGTGATCACCTTAAAAATGTCAACAGCGTCTATGGAAGGCCTTGATGCTGATGGAGGAATGTGGTACACCTGCGAGCCCGCCTCGCAGCGTGTCGTTCGCGAAAAACACTGGTGGGTACAAGCTGAAGCAATGCTTGGATTTTACAAGGCCTGGGAATTATCTGGAGAGGAGAAGTTTCTTGCCGCTTCAATGGGTGCCTGGACATTTGTAAAAAGCAGGATCATCGATAGAAATAATGGCGAATGGTTTTGGGGAATCGGTGCAGATGATCGGGTAATGCCAAATCAAGATAAAACTGGCCCCTGGAAATGTCCGTACCACAACAGCCGTGCATGTATTGAAATTATTAAGAGGACAGCATAAAAAAAGCCATTATCTTTACCCTCCATGAGAACCTTGTTTATCGGCTGTGTGCTGTTGTTCATCAGCACCTCCTTATTTGCCCAAAAGAACACCAATGCAACCCAGGCTGTAGTGACCTATAAATTTCGCAGCAATGGAAAAGATCAGGACGGAGAACTGAAACTATTTATTAAAGATAAGCAGGCACGCCTGGCCAGGAATGGTGCCCAAACAGAGCAGCAGTTCCTGCAGTTTGATGAGGCCGCCAGCTATCAGGTGCTGAACAGTAAAGGCTCCCAGTATACTTTTAAAAAGCCATTTTCGGAATATGCTTCGGCTGAATTGCTGCCGGGTATAGACACCATATGTGGTATTCCCTGTAAAAAAGCAAAGCTCTTCATCCGTTCCAATACCATTGAAATCTGGTATAATACCGATTTGAAAATAAAAGGCAGCCCGGCAATTACCATTGCTCCAGGGCTTGGGCTGGTGCTCAAGACCATTCGCAATGGGAATTCCGAAACGGTAGCTAAAAACATCACTTACCGTAAAATTAAAACGGAAGAACTGCAATGGCCCACCCAATGGGGAATCCTGCTGGATGAGCCCGCTTATCAGCGCCAGGTAATCGAAAGCCGTTATATGACACTGCAGATCTTTAACGACGAGCAAATCAATTTTGGCCGTAAAATAGACAATCCGACGGGAGAGCAAGCCAATACCACCTATCATTTTGCCGGTGGTACAGTGATCATGAAAAAAGTGAAACTGCCTTCTGCTTTGCCAGGACAGCATTTATTTGCAGAACTGGTGCAGCATTCCAATGGAGATGCTTATGACCGTACAGGTTCTGTTTTTATGATTCCGGTAAGCCGTGAAGTGTCGTTTTTAAAAGCACTCCAGAACGGCTTGCAGGTGCTGCCCGTGTATAATGCCAGAAATGGAAAGAAATACCAGGGGATTACCGCAACAGACCAATATCTGCCACCTTTAGAACTGATGAGGTTCTTTACCTCCTTTGGGGTGGGGCATTTTAACGCTCAGGCGAAGATCAAAGGTTACAACTGGGCCGATTCTGTGGTCTACAAACAAGACATCACCACCTTATTGCCAAGTTTACAGGGAGAAGTATGGATTGGTGTTTTTATAGGGAACTATGATAAAGGCGGACATAAAGCCAGTCTTTACTTTAAATACTATCCCGGAGATGATGGAGAGGATAAAAAGCGCGATAAAAAATGGATGATGCCCGTATTTAACACCACAAATCTTATGGAAATGGCAGGTCAGGAATATGGAACACTATTCGATAAGGATTCTCTTACCGTGGCAGTAGAAGTGCCAAAAGGGGTAAAGAACCTGAAATTGAGGTACCTGACCACCGGGCACGGTGGCTGGGAAAACGGCGACGAATTTGTTCCTAAACAAAATGAAATATTTGTAGACGGCAGCCGCACTTATCACTTTATTCCCTGGAGAGAAGACTGTGCAACCTACCGCATGCTGAACCCGGCCTCTGGAAACTTTGGCAATGGTTTGTCTTCATCAGATTTAAGCCGTTCCAATTGGTGCCCGGGCACACTTACCCTTCCCGTAGAAATTCCTTTACCGGATATGAAGCCAGGCAAGCACCTGATCCAGGTGGCGATCCCACTAGGCAAGCCGGAAGGCGGAAGTTTCAGCGCATGGAATGTTTCTGGTGTGCTGATTGGCGACCAGGAATAATTAAATTTTGCAAAAACTATTTATCTTTACCATATTTGGAAAGTAGTATAGAGTAGTACAGAGCCAAATATAATTATTGATCATGAATTTTATTTTTCAAAAAATAAGGGAACTTACCGAAATCAATTCTCTCTCCAAAAATGAACAGCTGATTCAGGGGATTCTAAATGCCATTGATGAAAAGCTGGTTTCCAAAGGAGAGATTCTGCCTTCGGTAAACGCCATGATCAAGGAATTTGGTTTTGCAAGGGAAACCATTGCAAAAGCTTATAAAGAGCTGATCAACCGGGGTATCATCAAGTCTACCAATCGTCTGGGCTATTTTGTGGCCATAGAAGATACAGAGCAAATTCTGAAGGTGGCTCTGGTATTGTTTAATTTTGATGTTTTTCAGGAAGACCTCTATAGAAATTTTAAAGAAGGACTTGGAGAGAATGTGCACTTGGACATCTTTTTTCACCATAATAATATCGAGACCTTCGAAAGTATCCTCTCTAATATGAAGGGTAAATATGGAATGTATGTAATTGCGCCGATTCCACATCCGAAAACCACAGAACTGCTGAAGTCCATTCCCACCAACCGTTTGCTGATGATTGATCGTTATGTGCCGGTAGACGAGGAAGTGTCTTATATTGTGCAGGAATTTGAAGAGCCGGCCTATCAGGCTTTTGCAAGTTTAAGTGAACGGATCAAGGCGTTTGAAGAAATCATATTTTTCTTTAAACCATCCTCTGCAGAACCTATAGATATTCTAAAAGCCTTTAAACGCTTTCTAAAAGATTTTGAGGTGAAGGGTACGGTAAAAACGACCTATGTACCAGGCTCTGTAAAAGCAGGGAAGGTTTATTTTACCATCAACAATTCAGAATTGTGGGTGATCATTAAGGATACAATAGCAAAGAACCTCCAATTGGGCAAGGACGTGGGTATTCTTTCCCATAACGATGACACGGTAAAAGAAATCGTTTGTAATGGCATCACCACTTTTTCGGTAGATTTTGGAGAGATGGGAAAAAAGGCTGCCGGATTTGTATTGGACAGACAAAAAATACAAGAGGTTATGCCTACGCTGTTGCTTAGACGAAATTCATTGTAGAAGTGAATACATCAGCTGTAATCAGTTTATTGGTATGTACGCTGTTGGTTGGTTTTTTTTCCTGGCTCAAGAGCCGGAAGGTCAAAATCACCAATACCACTTCTTTATTCCTGGCCAACCGGAACAACAGTTATTTGCTGGTTGCGGGCTCTCTGTTTTTGAGTAACCTGAGCGCCAATCAGTTTATAGGGGAAAATGAATCGGTTTACATCAATAACATGACCATCATTGGCTGGGGCGTCAGTTCTGTTCTGGCTATGTTGCTGGTTTCTGAATTCCTGATGCCTGTTTATTTCAGAAGCGGAATGATCACCACACCCGATTTTCTGGAAGCCAGGTATGATAAAGGAACCAAACGACTGGTCTCTATCGTCTTTCTGTTCAGTTATATTGTCAATCTGTTGCCAACAGTATTGTATGCAGGTGCGGTAGCTTTTAATGGGATGTTTAATATCAGTCAGGTGCTGCATATCAGCTACTGGCAGGGCATTTGGATCCTGGTCTGGATCATGGGAGGTATAGGCTGCGCTTACTGTATTCTGGGCGGGTTAAAAGCCATTTCAGTTTCAGACAGTATCCTGAGTTTTGGAATGCTGATCATTGCAGTGATCCTTCCTGTCTATGGGCTCAGATATCTTGGACAGGGGAGTATTATAGATGGTTTGCACACTATTATTTCCTCTAAAACTTCTCATTTAAACGCTATAGGCAGTGCAACAGATGCCGTTCCTTTTTCTACTATTTTTACCGGGATGCTGGTGGTGAACATCTATTACTGGGGGATGGAGCAATATATTGTACAGCAGTCACTGGCCGCTAAAAATCTCAGCGAATCTCAAAAAGGGATTGCACTGGCCTGTATTGCAAAACTCCTGAGCCCCTTATTGATCAATGTCCCTGGGCTTATTGCTGTCCATTTGTATCCAAACCTGACCAATACGGCCCAGGTTTTCCCTTTGCTGATTAAAGATGCACTGCCTTCCTTGTTTATCGGATTAATAGGGAGCGTTATATTAGGCTCTGCCATTACGGTATACAATGCCGGCTTAAACAGCAGCAGCACCTTATTTGTACTCAACATCTATAAACCATTAAGGATTAAAAAAAATAAACCCGCCTCAGAAAAGGAGCTTGTTAAAATAGCAAAACTTTTTGAGGTGGCTATTTCTCTTCTGGCGATGTTTATTGCGCCCTTTATCATTTTTGCAGACAAAGGCTTTTACAATTACCTGCAGGAAATCGCCGGAATCTTCAGCATTCCGATTTTCACCATCATCCTTGTTGGGATGATCACCAAGAGAATACCTCCTTTGGCTGCAAAGGTCGCAGTTGTATTCTATATCATCTGTTATGTATTCCTGCACTTTGTATTTCCGGTGCAAATGCATTTTCTTCATTTAATGGCCATTCTCTTCGTGGCAACAATGGCGATCATGTTCCTGATCGGGCGCCTGTATCCAATGCAACACCCCTATGAGTCTACAAAGACGATGATCAATAAAGTACAGCCCTGGAAATATCGTTACCTGGCGGCAGCGGTACTTATTTTGTTGATGATATTTGTTTTTGTTGTTTTTTCTCCGCTTGGTCTTGTTAGGGGATAAAATAGGGTTAAAATGATTTATAGCCCTGTTTTTAACGAGCCATCTGGTCTCCATTTTGGTCATCTGATCTGATTTCCGGAAAAAAAGATTTGCATTTACACTTAAACTTTACAATCTTTAAATTATAGTATAGAATAGTATAGGTTATTCTATGCTTAATAACCAAATTTAAACCAATCCTAAAAATGAAGACACTTTACGATTTATTCAAATTGATGTTTTTCTGTGCGATCTTTTTAACCATTTCTCCAATTCTTTTAAAAGCGCAGGATGTAGAGAAAACCATCACAGGGAAAACCCTTGATGAAATGGGCGGCCCCTTACCTGGTACGACCATAAAGTTGAAGGGTACAGCTAAAACATCAGTAAGCAATAATGATGGAACCTTCAGTATCAAAGTTCCTGGCCCAGATGCTGTCCTGGTTTTTTCCTTTATTGGTTATAACCAGCAGGAAGTTACGGTAGGTAACCGAAATTCTATACATGTTCAGTTGAAACCCAACGAAGAGGGACGCATGCTTAACGATGTCGTTGTGGTTGGGTACGGCAGCCAAAAAAAATCCAATATTACCGGAGCCATTTCTTCCGTAAAAGGAGAGGAATTGTCTAAAATGACGGTCGGAACCGTAGGTTCTGCTTTACAGGGAAAGGTATCCGGGGTTTCCGTTGTGGCTTCGGGAAGTGAACCAGGAAGCAGTCCTCAGGTCTTTATTCGGGGGATCAGTACTTTTGGCTCTAATGCACCACTGTATGTTGTAGATGGGGTGCCTTTAACAGACATCAGCTTTTTAAATCCGAAGAATATTGCCAGTTTAGATGTCCTTAAAGATGCCTCATCTTCAGCGATCTATGGGTCCAGGGCTTCCAATGGTGTAATCATCATTACAACCATTTCCGGAACACAGGGCAAGACCACAATTTCTTTTGATGCGTCAACTGGTTTTTCTGATCCTTTACGTAAACCAAAAATGGCAGATTCTAAAGAATACGCCTCCATTATGAATCTTGCGGCTGGTAATTCAGGAAATCCACCCGTATATAAAGACATCAATGCGATCACCAATTCTACCGACTGGTGGAACGAAGTAACGCAGAGGGGAGTAACACAGGATTACAACTTAAGCTTGACGGGCGGATCTGAAAAATTGAACTACGCGAGCAGTGTAGGATATTATAAAGAAAAGGGGCTGATCCGGACCACAGACTTTAACAGAGTCAATTTTCGATTGAAAACAGAATATAAGATCAGCCCGAAGATCAAAGTAGGACAGGATATTAACATTTCAGGAACAGGCAGAACACCATCACCAAACCCTGGGGGAAGCAATTCTATTTTTCAGAATGCCATTCTTGCCGATCCGGTTACGCCTGCAAGGGTTCAAAGAAGTTCCAGTGAATTTGACAACTACGGCAGTTCTCCAACAGACATCCCCAATACCCTGGCAGTGGTGGAACGGAATTTTCAGAATGTAAAAAACACTTACCTGGTTGGGAGTATTTATGGAAGCTATGAAATTATTCCAGGGCTGACTTTTGAGCCCCGCTTTAGTGTGAACGGTGACCTGTATGAGTACAATAGTTTTTCACCCACCTATAACATCAGTGCCACACAATACAGTCTGGTCAATAAAGCGAGCAGACAACATGATATTTCCAAGTACTGGAACAATACCAATACACTGACCTATAAAAAGCAATTTGGCGATCATAACCTGACGGTACTGGCTGGTTTTACCAATGAGAAATTTATAGATACACGGTTATTTGCCAGCGGTCAGGGTATTCCATCCAATGATCCGACGCTGCGTTATCCAGTAGCATCAACGGGAGGATTTAATATCGGCGTGGGAGATGGTTCCAGATTTGATAATGTCCGTACGTTGCAATCTTATCTGGGCAGGGTCAACTATAGTTATAAGGATAAATATTTGCTGTCTGCAAGTGTAAGGGCCGATGGCTCCTCTATTTTTGCACCTGAACACAGATGGGGAACTTTTCCTGCTTTTTCAGGAGGATGGGTCGTGTCTAAAGAGGACTTCCTGAAAAATACAGCCTGGCTGAGTAATCTGAAGATCCGGGCTGGTTACGGGCAGGTAGGTAACCAGGGTGCCGTTCCACTTGGACAATATGTATCCAATTTAGGAACGGTCTACAGTGCTATGGGGGCAACAGGTGCCTCACAGGTTGGTGTGATCAGAACATCTGTTCCTAACCGCGATCTGAAATGGGAAACGGTGGAAGACATTAACCTTGGACTTGATGCCGGTTTACTCAATAATAAATTAACCCTTTCGGGAGATTACTTTGTTCGCAATGTTAAAGACATGATTGCTACCCAGCTGATTGTTGCCTATGCGGGCTTTGGTGGCAACTCACCCTGGACCAATGTAGGTACCATGCAAACCAAAGGATTTGAATTTAGTATTGGCTATCAGGATAAGGCAGGAGAGGTTAGTTATGGGATCAATCTGAATGCCACACACTACACGGCTACAGCCAAAAAGCTGGCCCAGGGAAATGATATTCTTTCAGGTAATACGGCTATTTTTGGAACCACCAGCTTAACCAGGGAGGGGCATCCGGTAGGTGCTTTTTATGGACTTCAAACAGATGGGATTTTTCAAAATGCAGGAGAAGTAGCTTCCTATAAAAACGCTGCAGGTACCTTGATCCAGCCAAATGCTGTGCCAGGAGATTTCCGTTTTAAAGATTTTAACGGCGATGGTGTGATCAATTCTTCAGACCGTACTTTTATTGGCGATCCTACACCAAAGCTTACCTTTGGTATCAACCTTACTGCAGCCTATAAGAACTTCGACCTGACCGTCTTTTTTACAGGAAACCTGGGTGGAGATCTGGTGAATGTATTGAAAGGATATACCAATTCGGGAAGTAACAATTACAATAAAATTGCAGGGTTGGAAAGTGTTGCATGGCATGGCGAGGGAACCTCTAATACCACACCTCGTATTGCCGCTTTTGACAACAATGGCAATTACTCTAAATTCAATGATTTCTATATTGAAAGTGGTTCTTTTGCCAGGTTGAGGAATTTACAGTTAGGTTACACCATTAACAGCGAGAAGGCAGGAAAGATCAGAGTATTTGCCAGTGCTCAGAACTTGCTGACCATAACTAAATATAAAGGCCTGGACCCTGAACTGGCTTATGGTACGCAATGGACTGACAATAGTTCCGCATTGAACAGAGGACTGGATTGGGGTAATTATCCAACTTCAAGAACCTTTCTTTTTGGGTTAAATTTTACATTCTAAACTTTTGGAGAACTTATTATGAAAAGATATATATTCATGCTCATCGCCATTGCTTCGCTTTCTGCAGGCTGCAAAAAGTTTCTGGATCAGCCTATTATTGGCCGTCAGAATACCGATAATTACTTTAAAACAGAGGCCGATTGCCAGGCCGCTGTGATTGCCTGCTATTTTGGAACACATTCAGACCAGTGGTATGAACTGGACAGAAGTCAAATGATGGGCGATGCCTTGAGTGATGACGCTTTTAAAGGCAATTCAATTCCGGGAGATCAGTCTCTTTTTGGCGATATTGCCCGTTATCACTTTGATGCAACAAATGAATGGTTTGGCTTCAGGTGGAGCTACCTTTGGAAGGGCGTAGGCAATTGTAATTTCGCTATCGAGGGCATCAGTACCTCTATGATAGACAATGCAGTAAAACAAAGACTGATTGCGGAGGCTAAATTTTTAAGGGCTTACTGTTATTTTGAACTGGTAAAGAGCTTTGGAGGCGTGCCTTTGGTGCTGAATGTTCCAGATCCTCAGGCTGTACTTTCCGTAGCCAGGTCCAGTAAAGAAGAGTGCTTCGCTCAGATTGTTAAAGACCTCTCTGATGCAGCAGCGGTATTACCAGAAAGAGCGGCGCAAGGCGCAGACCAGATCGGACGGGCCACCAAGGGAGCAGCCAATGCTTATCTGGCAAAGGCTTATCTGTTTACAGAAAACTGGGCACAGGCACAAAAGTATGCGGATCAGGTAATTGCTTCGGGACAGTATAGCCTGGAACCAAGTTTTAGCAATGTTTGGAGTGTGCGTAACAAAAACGGCGTGGAGTCGATCTTTGAATTTCAATACAACGCAGATCAGACCTTCAATTTAGGAACCGCACTGACCACATTGACGCGAAGCAGGGCCGATGGCGGATGGGGTTTTGATACACCTTCAAGCCATCTGGAGCAGGCATTTCTGAAAGAGAACGACCCGAGATTGAAATGGACCATTATTAAGCAGGGAGATAACGTTGGCGCACCTACACCGAATTTCGATTATTCACATTATGATACCAAGTTGTCTGAAAATGAATCCGGCAGGATCAGCAGAAAATTCTATCTGGCTCCGGCAGACCGCCCGGCAAATGAGCTCTCCCATGCACCGTTAAATATCATCCAGATGCGCTATGCAGATTTACTGCTCATTGATGCAGAGGCTGCTTATCGCAACGGTAACGAGGCTGTAGCCTTGAAAAGCCTGAATATGGTGAGGGAAAGAGCCAACCGCCTGAATCCAGGTACCGTTCTTCCGAGAAGTTCTTCCGGCGCGCAATTGTTAAATGACATCTGGCTGGAGCGAAGACTGGAACTGGCTATGGAAGGGCATCGCTATTATGACTTGGTAAGGCAACACCGTCTGGTGCAAGTCGTTAAGGATTTTTATACCTATAACAACAGCACCAGTACAGATCCTTATGATAAAGGCAATCCAAAAGGTGCTGATGTAG
This sequence comes from Pedobacter nutrimenti, assembly GCF_032678445.1. GTDB lineage: Bacteria > Bacteroidota > Bacteroidia > Sphingobacteriales > Sphingobacteriaceae > Pedobacter > Pedobacter nutrimenti_A. The sequence goes on along the minus strand of NZ_JAVTSQ010000003.1, from coordinate 197,789 downwards.
CAGAAAAACACAATTTATTTCCAATACCACAGCAGGATATTGATCTGTCCAAAGGTGTACTGAAGCAAAATCCTGGCTTTTAAGAATAAGCAGATATAACTGTATGAAGACTTATTGATATATTGATCATTGAATACCCAAATTATTACCTCAAGATGCGAACAAGAATTTTGCTGATTACGTTCCTTGGCCTATCGGGCGGCTTTTATCAAAAGCTATTGGCTCAGGAAAAATTTATAGAAGCCGAAGCTGCAAACCTGTCTAATGGTGCAAGAATAGAAGCCTGTTCCACCTGTTCTGGTGGAAATAAAGTAGCTGGTCTGGGAGATCTGAAAAATGGTGCAGCCGTTTTTAGTCTGCAAGTACCCAAGGCAGGTCTTTATCCTTTAACCGTCTATTTCAGGGTTTCGGATGACCGGAGCCTGAGCGTTCGGGTCAACCAGGAGAGCGTTCCGCAGAAGGTTGTTTTCCGGCGTATTGCGCCGGCAGAGCAGTCCAGCTTGCAGCAAATCTTTGTTCCGCTGAAAGCAGGTCTTAATACGGTATCTTTTGATAATCCTGTAGAAGGTGGTCCAGATCTGGACCGGATTGCCTATGGTACAGTCCCTGTAAAGTCCTTGAGCTTTAAAGGCACCATTAAAGACAAAAGCGGGAAACCTGTTAAAGGTGTAGAGGTGCAACTCCGGGGAGGCGCGGATCGTCTGGTCAGCACAGATGCTGCCGGAAATTACCGGATCAATGATGTTCCGGAAGGTGATTATTTGCTCTCTGCATTTGCAAACGGTCAGCTTATTTTTCCCCATTCCAGAACTGCAGGGGCTAAAGATCATGGTGCAGCTTTAAATTTTACCGCTTCAACATTTGTTAAAAAAACAGCCGATATCCGAAAGCTGGGTCAAGGCAATACCTATATCAATTACAATGTTAAAACCGGTACGGCCGATTTTTATACCCTTGGAAAACAGATTCTTTCTAATGTTTATGCAGAAGCCCATATTCCAAAGGTGATTTCCAGTATGGATTATTCCACACATGAAATCAAAGAAGAACCTTTTACAGATCAGCTCGGTAGCGGAACACTTTTTAGCGTAAATTCCACTGCAAAGGGACTTCCGGAGATGATCCAGGAATATTGGTTGTATGCAGATAAAGGATTTATCCTGAGCAGGCTTTCTGTAAAGAGCAATGAAGCATTCAGCAGCGCTTATATGGCCCCCTTAAAATCTGAGACCTCTTTTCAGGTTCTTCCTTCAGGAAATAATTATGCCTTATTTGTACCTTTTGACAACGACAAATGGGTGCGTTATGTAGCTTTTCCTTTCAGTAAGGTGGTCTCCAGTCATGAAGTATCCGTGTTGTTTAATGAAAAATCAAACCAGGGGCTGGTGATTGGTTCTGTAGACCACGATAACTGGAAAACAGGTGTGGTGACCGCAACAGAAGGCAATACACTCCGTCGTCTGGAAGCTTATGGTGGCTTTACTTATGCGACATCGAGGGATATCCTGCCTCATGGAAAGATCAGCGGCAAGCTGGTGCGTTCGCCCAGAATGTTTGTAGGTTCATATACAGACTGGAAAGAAGGAATGAATGATTTTGCAGCAGTCAATTCTGGTTTACATAAAAGATTGAAATGGCCTGGAGGCGTTCCCTTTGGCTGGAACAGCTGGGGCAAGATTCAGTTCAACCTGACTGGTCAAAAAGCGGTGGAAGTGTCTGATTTTTTTGCCAAAGCGCTTAGGGATAAAAGTTTTGAGAACGATGGAATCACCTATATTGGACTCGATGCCGGAGCTGAAGACCGGTCAGATGAAGAGCTGACTGCTTTTGTAAACGAGTGCAGGAAGAACAACCAGATTCCCGGTGGTTACTATGGTCCCTTTGCCGATTGGGGTGGAGACAGTACCAGGACTATAGAGGGAACGCCTTATATGTATAAGGACCTTTACCTCAGAGCACATGGTAACAAGCAATATATTGATGGTGCTGCGGCTATTGATCCAACCCATCCGGGTACCAAAGCCAGGATTAAAAGATCTCTGGAAAGATTTAAACGGCTCGGTTTTAAATTTATGAAAGTCGATTTCCTGGCCCATGCTTCCCTGGAGGCCGATCACTATTACAATCCAAAAGTGACCACTGGAATCCAGGCCTACAACGAAGGAATGAAATACCTGAGGGAAGTACTGGGCGATAGTATTTACCTCAATCAGGCCATATCGCCAATTTTCCCGGCAGATTATGCACAGTCCAGGCGCATTGCCTGTGATGTTTTTGGAGATACAGAAAAAATAGAATACGCCATGAACTCGCTTACCTATGGCTGGTGGCTCTCTAAGGTGTATTTGTACAATGATGCAGACCATATTGTCCTGGAAGGACATTCTGAAGCAGAGAACCGTTCCAGGGTAACTTCATCCGTAACAACCGGAATCTATATCTCGGGGGATGACCTGAGTGCGGGGGGGAGCATGGAAGCGAAAACGAAATCCCTTAAATTCCTCACCAATCCCGATGTCAATGCAATTGCCCGTTCGGGACAGTCTTTCCAGCCCGTTTATCCCGCACAAGGTGGAAAGGCAGCCAATGCTTTTTTCAGAAAAGACGGTCAATACCTTTACCTGGCCTTATTCAATTACAGTAAGGAGGAAGCCCATCTCCGTATCCCGGTAACAGCCATTCCGGGTGTGCTTTTAAGTGGAAGCAGCTATAAAGAACTCTGGACAGGTCAAACAGGTACAGCCGGAACGACGCTGGAAGAAACTATACCTGCGGCAGATGTCCGTATTTTAAGATTTGAACTCACTAAAAAATAATTACCCATTGATATGACTTTTAAATTCCGATTCCTTGTTAAACCATTTTTCTTTGTTTTTTTTATCGGTACAGGCAGTACCTTTATGGCAAAGGCACAGTCTGCATTTGTGATTCCGATAGAATCAAAAAATAATGCACTGGCCCTTCAGGTGGGTGCCAGGAAGGACCTCTCCACCATTTATTTTGGTAAAAAACTAACCAGCACCGGAGAGTATGCCCATGTACCGGCTGTATATAGACAGACCAGCGATTATACAGGCTTGTTAAATTCTGTGTATACACCATCTGGTTCCCGGAATCTTATGGAACCTGCCATTACGGTTACGCATGCAGATGGAAACAATTCCCTGGACCTTAAATATGTGAGCCACAAAATCACCGATGTAAAAGAAGGGGTGAAATTGCTATCCGTAGTCTTAAAGGATCCGGTTTATGCATTTGAAGTGACGCTGTTTTACCAGGTGTATTATAATGAAGATGTGATAGAGCAATGGACAGAGATCCGCCACCAGGAAAAAGGGAATGTGGTCCTGCACAAATTTGCCTCGGCCAATCTTCATTTAAAAGCAGGCAGTTATTGGTTAAAACAATACCATGGAGACTGGGCTAAAGAAATGCAGCCGGAAGAATCTAAACTGACCCATGGCATCAAGACACTGGATACCAAACTCGGTACCCGGGCTAACCTTTTCCAGCCTTCTGTATTTATGGTTTCTTTAGATAAACCGGCCGGGGAAGATGAGGGCGATGTATTGTACGGTGCACTGGAGTACAGTGGTAATTTCAGGATCGATCTTGAAGTAGATTATCAGGACAACCTGAGGATCATTGCAGGAATCAATAACTATGCCTCTCCTTATACGCTAAAACCAGGTGAAATCTTTAAGACACCGGCCTTTTTATATACCTTTTCTGATCAGGGTAAAGGTGCGGCCAGCCGCAAACTTCAAAGCTGGGCAAGGAATTACAAATTGCTGGATGGAAAAGGAAGCCGGCTTACCTTGCTGAACAACTGGGAAGCTACGCAATTTGATTTCAATGAAAACAAGCTTGCAGACTTGTTGAAGGATACAAAAAAACTGGGCGTTGATCTTTTTCTGCTGGACGATGGTTGGTTTGCCAATAAATATCCAAGAAATGATGATCACGCGGGTCTGGGCGATTGGCAGGAGAACAAAAAGAAATTGTCTAATGGCATTGCTTCGCTGATCAAAGAGGCACAAAATAATGAAGTGAAGTTTGGGATCTGGATTGAGCCTGAAATGGTGAATCCTAAAAGTGAGCTTTATGAAAAGCATCCGGATTGGGTGGTTAAGGAAGACAAGCGGGAGGAATATTATTTCAGGAACCAGCTGGTCCTGGATTTGAGTAATCCGCAGGTGCAGGATTTTGTGTATGGCGTTGTAGATGGTTTATTTACTAAAAACCCGGAACTGGCTTATATCAAATGGGATTGCAATGCGGTAATTTACAATGCCCATTCGGCTACGCTGAAAAATCAGAACCATTTTTATATTGAGTATATGCGGGGTTTGTATAAGGTGCTCGAGAGAATCCGTGCCAAATATCCAACGGTGCCTATGATGTTGTGTTCTGGTGGCGGTGGCAGGGTAGATTATGCTGCATTGCAGTATTTTACCGAATTCTGGCCAAGTGACAATACAGATCCTCTGGAGCGTATTTTTATGCAATGGGAATATTCTTATTTCTACCCGGCCATCAGCAGTTCCAACCACGTAACCGATTGGGGTAAGCAGCCACTTAAGTTCCGCACGGATGTGGCAATGATGGGTAAACTGGGATTTGATATCGTGGTGAGTAAACTTTCGGGGAATGACCTGAAATTTTGCAAAGAGGCGATACAGGTGTATAATGATTTGAAACCGACCATTTGGCAGGGTAATCAATACAGGCTGGCCAATCCTGGGGAAGGCAGTGTGGCATCCATGTTGTATCTATCGGATGACCTGTCTAAGGGGGTTGTTTTTAATTATCTGGTGAGCAGCAGGTATGATGAAGGAAGTAAATTGCCTGTACGTTTGAAAGGTTTGGATCCTGCCAGGAAGTACAGACTTAAAGAGGTTAACCTGTATCCGGGCGCGTCTTCTGCTCTGTCTGGTGAGCAGGTTTATTCTGGTGATTTTTTAATGAAAGTTGGATTTAACCCGTTGCTTGATCTGAACAGGACTAGTGTTGTTGTGCAAATAGAAGCTTTGTAGGGAATTTTAGATGGCTGATTGCTGCTGCAGCGCTTTTATGGCCATCTTCCTGCCCTTATAAATCATATAAACCCCATAAGCAATGGTAGCAAGGGCTAGTCCTGTGCCTACCATTGCTAATATATTTCTTTGAGAGAAGGTCTGATGGAGGCTGAAGTAAATGGCTGAAATAGCAATTATACAACTCCAGGTAGCTAGATAATAGTCTATTTTTCTTCTAAATACCCAGGCCAGGGGATAAAAATGCAAACCCACCACCAGCGCCATAAGTGGAATGGAAAGTTCTGGATGATGCATGTATATGGCAATATTGATCGCAATTGGAATGCTGATGCCTTCAAGACCAAAAATGATAGCAAACCATTTTCCTGATCTTTTTTTCTCCTGATTTTGCTGGTCGGAGGAAGATAATGGCAGTGTTGAGGAGAGACGAAACAATTTGATGCTATTGACTATAAAGACAAGAACGATGATGATGCAGAGGTACAGGAACAAATGTCGGTCCTGACCTTGATAACCACCATTTGCGATCGAACTCCAAATCATAGTGAATACAGACATGAGGAGCAGGCCAGTTGCAACAGCACGCAGGGCTTCTCTGGGGATGTTATTTTCTTGAGTGTTCATAGACAGATTAAAGATACAGCATAAAAATATAAAGAGGTGAATTTTGAAAAATTTAGCTTGTTGATTCGGGGCTGACGATATCAGGTGGGCTGAATTATGTCGGAAAATTCTGTACAGCTGCTTCAGGGCTAACGATATCAGGCGGGCTGAAGAAGCCCGCAGATCTCTGAGGCCTTTCCGCAGCGTACGAGAATTTTCCTTAGCAAATTGCAGAGGGAGGGAGGAGACCATGTTGGGTGCGGGTTTTTCTATAGGTTTTGGATTGTATCTGGTTGATCATTGATATAATAGTGGTTATTGGTAAATAAAAACTAAACAAATAATATATAAGGAAAAAACAGGAGCTAAACAGGTATTTTATCCCTGTTATATCCCTGTTTAATCCCTGTTTGGTTCCTGTTTGATCCCTGTTTATATTAAGCCAATTGATACTTTGTTACGTCTTTGGATGTAGGATGATTTAAACTGGTTATTTTTCAATTTTAGATGGTTGTTTTTTAATCCTGGTTATGGATTGAGTAGTGATGAACCGCTGAATTTATACGGGAACTCAGGCTATGCACCCAGAAAAAAAAGAAGGATGAAGGGAGAAGGCCTTTTAAGGTTTGCGGGCTTTTTCTGCCCGCCTAAGCTTAAGCAGCCTTCGAGCTCATCCTTCTTTTTTTTATAAGATAAAAGATCCTGCATAATTCATTCCTAAACTTAACCAGCCTTCGAACTCATCCTTCTTTTCTTGCAAAGCCATTTTTATAAGATAGATCTGTAATTTATTTCCATATATCCTGGAAATTATTTCAACAAAAATTTGTTTTTTTTTAAATATTACTAAATTGCGATACCAAACCAAACAATTCATTGCTATTTCCATAAGAAATCTTGAATTAAAGAACTGTTATTCCTAAACGAACTAAATTAAAGCATAAATATGGCAACCCATGGGGTAGTTTATGATTTGATCAATGAAAAGCTATTGCTCCATAAGATTTCTATGGGTGATGAAGCTGCTTTTAAAGAGGTCTTTGATACCTATAAAGGCAGGGTATTCACATTTGTAGAAAATTTTATTCATTCCAGAGCAGATGCCGAAGAGATTGTTCAGGAAACCTTTCTAAGCCTGTGGCAGCAGCGGAATAGTCTGACCAGCGTGGAACATCCGAGAAATTATATATATACCCTGGTGAGGAACAAAACCATGCGGTATATAGGCAATGTCATCAGAGATGAAAAAATGCAGCGGATCATCCTGGCAAATATGCAAACCGAAAGCAATTCAACCCAGGAGGATATGGAGTTTCGTGAAAGTAAGAAACGCATAGATGAAGCCATAGCCAGGCTACCTGAACAGAAACAGAAAATTTTCCGGATGTGTCGGGAGGAAGGGCTTAGCCATGAGTATATTGCTGCAGAAACCGGACTTTCCAAAAGCAGGGTGAAAAATATTATGGTTGAAGTTTTAAGATATGTTCGCCTCTTTTTAGCACAGGAAGGCCATTTAATGGTACTTTTTGTCCTTCTGAAAAAAATATTTTAAAAAAAAATCAATTTAGGGCGGTCCTTTAAGCACTTTCATGTAACTATAGGATAGTACTGCACAAATAGCAGCGATTTGTCCTGATGGAGAGAACAACAGAAAGGTTTGAATACCTTCTCGAAAAATATATAAACAAGGCAGTAAGCCAGGAGGAATTAAAGGAGTTTTTTAATTACCTGGAACTGGATGAATACAACCGTCGTTTAGAGGTAGAAATGGAGCAGCGGTATAAAACCGTTGTGCCCGGGGCAGGTGTGCATACGGTAAACTGGGATGAGATGTTTACAGGAATTGTCTCTGCACCAGAAGAAAGGAAGATCCGGCCCTTATGGAAAAAGGTATTGAAAATAGCGGCCGTATGGACAGTCATTGCTGGTACAGGACTGCTGATTTGGAAAGAACGTACTGAGCGTTTGAAAATGACGTCAAAAGCAGTCGTTTTACACCATAGTGATAAAGAACCGGGGAGCAATAAAGCGGTACTTAAACTCGGCAATGGAAAAGAGATCATTCTTGATGCGAGTAATGATGGGCTGCTGGCCAGTCAGGGAAGTACCAAAATCAGGAAAACAGCGGATGGTATGCTGATGTATGATGCGGCCTCCGCGAATATAGATGATGTTGCAGGTAAGTCCTATATAAATACATTAAGTACCCCTTCCGGGGGTCAATACAAGATCATTCTCCCAGACAACAGCCAGGTTTGGCTGAATTCCAGTTCATCGATATCCTTTCCGGCGGTATTTACCGGAGCCGAAAGAAATGTGACTTTAACCGGAGAGGCTTATTTTGAAGTTTCAAAGGATAAGAACCATCCTTTTAAAGTAAAAGCCGGAAAAGCAGAAGTTACGGTATTAGGCACGCATTTTAACATTATGTCTTATGCAGATGAACCCAGATCTGAGGTTTCTTTAGCAGAAGGCTCTGTCCGGGTAAACCTGGAGAGAAATTCTCAGCTGCTGGTTCCGGGCCAGCAGGCTTTGTTCAGCAGTGGTTCAGATCATATCAGCCTGAAAAATATTGATCCGGAGGAGGTTGCAGACTGGAAGAACGGTTATTTTCAGTTTGACAATACCCCCATTGAACAGGTCATGCGCCAAATAAAGAGGTGGTACAATATAGAGGTCGTTTATCAGGATGTAAAGCCCGGGCTGTACATTACAGGGATGATCTCCAGGACAAAGAAATTATCCAAGATCCTGGAAATGCTGAAAGAAACCAGCGGTCTGGAATTTGAAGTTGAAGCGAAACAAATCACTGTTAAAACAGGAAAGGAGATGATTATGAAGAAATAATTACTAAAATTCTAGAGGTTAACCTATAAAAATTAACCTTTCCGGATTGCGTCCCGGAAAGGTCAAAAAATCCTGCTTGGCGGCAGGGTTGAAGGGTTACCCTATTCATTGTGTCAATCAACCAATACTTAAACCCTACAAATCAAATATATGAATGATTATTCACATTCAATAAGGAGCGCTATTGCCCCTTATAAAATTGCCATACTGGTTATGAAACTCACAGGAATATTAATCCTGGTCCTTTCCCTGCAGGCATCAGCAACCACTTTTGCCCAGCGGGTAACGCTCTCCAAGGACCATGTCAGTTTGAAGGAACTATTTAAAGAAATAAGGAAACAAACTGGTTACGATTTTATCTACGGTAATGAGGTACTGGAACGCACCGGACCCATCACCGTACAGGTAAAAGACAAAGAAATTGCTGATGTGCTTAAATCTATTTTTGAGCCCAGGAATTTAACTTTTACCATTAAAGACAAAGACATCCTGGTTAAAGCGGTACATGTTGCTGCTGCACCAGAGCGGGTTGTTACCGGAAAAGTGGTGTCGGCTAATGATGGTATTGGCTTACCTGGTGTTTCGGTAAGAATTAAAGGCGCTACACTGGCCACCTCTACCAATGAAATGGGTGACTTCTCCATTCGGGTAAAGGATGGAGATATTTTGGTGGTAAGCATGCTGGGTTTTAAAAGTCAGGAGATTCCTGTTACCGGAAAAAACACCTTTAGTGTTCAGATGCGTGAGGATACCAATGCCCTTACTGAGGTGGTGGTTACGGGGTTTCAGAACATTGAAAAGAAATTGTTTACCGGTGCTGCAACGACCATTAAAGGTTCGGATATCAAACAAGACGGAGTAATCGATGTGAGTCGTATGCTGGAAGGTAAAGTGGCAGGGGTATCGGTACAAAATGTTTCCGGAACCTTTGGAGCGGCGCCTAAAATACGTGTCCGTGGTGCAACTTCCATTTCAGGTGAGAACAAGCCGCTTTGGGTAGTGGATGGAGTGGTGCTGGAAGATATTGTAAATATTTCCAATGATCAGCTTTCCAGCGGAGATGCAACCACTTTACTTGGTTCATCGGTTGCGGGTATCAATGCAGATGATATTGAAAGCTTCAATATCCTGAAAGATGCTTCTGCAACGGCTTTGTATGGAGCGAGAGCAATGAATGGTGTGGTCGTGATCACCACTAAAAAAGGTAAAGCCGGAAATACAACGATCAACTATAGCGGGAACTTTTCCAGCTTTTTGAAACCAAGCTACGATACTTATAATATCATGAATTCAGCAGATCAGATGTCTGTGTATGCTGAAGTTTACCGTAAAGGTGGCTTATCGCCAAATATTGTGAACGGTATGAATGGCGGTGTATTTGCTAAAATGTACCAGCAGATCAATACTTTTGATGCAACTTCAGGACAGTTTGGTGTAGAGAATACCCCGGAAGGAAGATCTGCATTTTTAAAGCAATATGCGAAAGCAAATACCGATTGGTTTGATGTACTTTTCCGGAATTCTTTCGTACAGGAACATTCCCTGAGTATTTCTTCGGGATCTGAGAAATCACAGCACTATTTCTCTATGGGTTATTATAACGACAATGGCTGGACCATTGCGGATAAGGCCAAACGTTATACGATGAACCTGCGCGGAAACTATACCCTTTCACCAAAATTGAATATTGGTATCCTGGCCACAGGCGCTTTCCGCCAGCAAAGGGCTCCGGGAACACTGGGCCGTACCAGCAATGTTGTTGAAGGTAAATATACCCGCGATTTCGACATTAACCCATTTAGTTATGCATTGAATACCAGTCGTACTTTACGGCCTTATGATGAAAATGGAAACCTGGAGTACTTTACCCGTAATTATGCACCTTTTAACATTATAAAAGAGTTGGATAACAATTATATCGACCTGGATATGATTGATATGAAATTACAGGGGGAACTGAACTATAAATTCCTGAAAGATTTTGAATTCAGATCTGTCGGTGCGATGCGTTATGTAAAGACCACACGTGAGCATAAGATTACTGAATATTCCAATATGGCAGCGGCTTACCGCTATATGCCGAACTCGACCATCACCAATGCCAATATTTTCTTGTATGATGACCCCGATCATCCGGAAATCATTGATAAAGAAACGGTATTGCCACAGGGTGGTTTTTACAACAGGAATGATGATTATCTGTTGAATTTCAATGTCAGAAATCAGATCAACTGGAGACATGATTATGGTAAGCATGCCCTGAGTGCATTTATTGGCCAGGAGATCAAATATGCAAACCGTCAAAACAGTTTCAGCAATGGTTACGGCTACCAATATGATAAGGGCGGTAAACCCTTCATTGATTACCGCATTATAAAAATGCAACTGGAAGGCAATTACAATTATTATGGAATGGACCAGTTCTATGATAGATATGCAGCCTTCTTTGCTAACGGAAGTTATTCTTACGATTCAAAATACATTATTAACGGTACCTACCGGTATGATGGAAGTAACCGTTTGGGAGAAACCAGCAAAGCCAGATGGCTGCCGACCTGGACCATAAGTGGCGCCTGGAATGTGGACGAAGAGGAATTTATTAAGAAGATTCCAACCATCAGCTTTTTAAAAATGAGGTTAGGATACGGATTAACCGCAAGTATGGGAAGTGCCACCAATTCATCGGTGGTATTGACCAACAGCACAACCTTGAGACCGAGGTTATCTGAAGTGGAGCCGAGGATTGAACTGGATGGTTTGGAAAATTCTGAACTGACCTGGGAGAAACAATATGAAACGAATATAGGTGTGGACCTGGGGCTATTTCAAAGCCGTGTAAATTTCTCTTTTGATTATTACAGAAGAAATGGTTTTGACCTGATCGGAAGTTTCCGTACTTCAGGTATTGGAGGGGAGTTCACCAAATATGCCAATTATGCGGATATGAAATCCCGGGGGGTAGAGATTACACTTGGTGGTATGCCAGTCAAAACAAAAGATTTCAGCTGGTCAACGAATTTTACCTTCGGATACTCTAAAAACAGGATTTCGAACTTAAAAAGCAAGCCACGTATCTACGATTTAATTGTACCAGAAGGCGGTCCTAAAGAAGGTGGAGCGGTAAGAGGCTTATATTCTATCGACTTCAAAAAACTGAATGGTGTTGGCGTACCTACTTTTATAGACGATTATGGACAGCTCAATACCAGTGTGTATGTTCAAAGTACCACAACCGATTACCTGAAATATGAAGGCCCGGTAGATCCTCCGGTTACTGGTGGCTGGACCAATACATTTAGATATAAAGATTTCTATTTTAACTTTTTTGTTTCTTACCAAACGGGTAACAAGATCAGGTTAAACAATGTTTTCTCTACCAGTTATGACGACAGCAAAGCCATGCCAAGAGAATTTCTGGACAGGTGGACTTTACCTGGAGATGAAAACATGACCAATGTGCCTGCAATAGCCGATTACCTGATGATCAAGTCTTTGTCTGGTAAATATCCGTTTACGGCTTATAACTATTCTTCAGACAGGGTTGCAGATGGCTCATTTGTACGCCTTAAACAGGTAGCTGTGGGTTACGATCTGTCTAAGAAATTTGCAAAGACGATCGGGGTAAACTCATTGTCTTTAAAACTGCAGGGCAACAACATCTGGCTGATCTATGCGGATAAAAAACTAAAAGGCCAGGATCCGGAGTTCTTTGGTTCCGGTGGTGTGGCATTGCCTATCCCGCAACAGTTTACATTGTCTCTAAAAGTTGGAATTTAAAAGTGTTTGAAATGAAAAAATATACTGCATATTTATTGATCTCTATAGCATCCCTGGGTACCGGATGTAAAAAATATCTGGAGCAGGCTCCAGATCAGCGGACCAAATTAAATACTCCTGAAAAAGTTTCGGAGTTGCTGGTAACGGCTTACCCTAGCGGAAGCTATATTATGCTGGCTGAGGCCATGTCTGACAATCCTTCTTTTAACAGTACCACCGGATATGATAAACCTGAAAACAGGGATGCTTATTTCTGGAAAGACGTTGAGGGTACCGGACAAGATACCCCGAACAATTACTGGAATGATTGTTACGCTGCCATTGCGGCTGCAAACCAGGCGCTTGATGCCATAAATAAAATAAGTGATCCGCAGAATTACAGTGCTCAGAAAGGAGAAGCTCTGGTTGCCCGTGCTTATGCGCATTTCATGCTGGTTACTTTTTTCTCTAAATGTTATGATCCGGCAACAGCAGCAACGGATCCGGGTATACCTTATGTTACTACACCAGAGAGTATCGTTCTTAAAAATTACGAAAGGAAAACCGTGACCTATGTATATGAGCAGATCGAGAAGGACCTCCTGGCTGGTATTCCATTGTTAAAGGATGAGCAATACAGGGTTCCGGCATATCATTTTACCCATAAGGCCGCTTACGCTTTTGCCAGTCGTTTTTATCTGTTTAAAAAAGATATGGCCAAGGTTGTTCAATATGCTGGCCTGGCTTTCCCTGCAAATAATTTTGCAGCCAATGTTCGTCCCTGGCTGGCTTTTGGTTCTCCAACGGGAGGTTCTACTGAAATTGCGCAGAATATGTCGAGTGCAGCCAATCCGGGTAATCTGTTGCTTTGCGAAACATCTTCATGGGCCGCTAGGAATTATGCAAGAACTATTTATTCTTTGAGCCAAAACCGCTTAAATAGTATTCTTGCTCCGGTTGGTTTAAGCCTGAATGCTTATAAGAGTTATTCTTACTCTTCTACCTTCTATTTTGTACCCAAACTTTATGAACATTTTGTACGCACGAGTATTAATGCGAGTACAGGAGTAGGCTATCTGATGCAGTCTTTGCTGACCACTGAAGAGGTGCTTTTGAACAGGGCTGAGGCTTATATCATGCAGGGAAAGTATACCGAAGCGCTTACAGACATGAACACCTTGATCAGTACCAGAATGACAAATTATGTAGCTGCAAGCAGCAATTTAACGGAAACAAAGATCACCACGTATTACGCGGCTAAAACAGAAGATGTTAAACAAGCTTACCTGTATGCGCTTTTGGATTTGAAGCGGGCCGAATTTGTGGAAGAAGGTATGCGCTGGATGGATATCCTTAGACTAAAAATGACTGTTACACATCTTGATGCCAATGGAAACGCAATGGAACTGGCTGCTGACGACAAGCGCAAGCTTTGGCAGTTGCCTTCAGAAGTTACTCTTGCAGGTTTAGCACAAAATCCACGTTAATTTTAGAACCAAGAACATGAAAAGACAATATATTTTAATCTTACTCTTTTTTGTTGCCTCCTTACTGGGCTGTAAAAAGAATGAAAATCTTGACCGGGATATCGTTGGTCTGGGTGGTGATACCTGGGAGCAAACGGCGCTGGATCAATGGCTGTATAATAACTTTACAAAGCCTTATAACATTAGTGTAAAATACAGATGGGATGGTACGGAATACGACAATTCCAAAACGCTTACGCCACCTAAATTTGAAAAAGTACAGCCTTTGATGGAGGTGGTTAAATCCTGCTGGATTGATGCGTACACTGCCGAAACCGGTCAGGACTTTATAAAACGCTTTGCGCCTAAGCAATATGTACTGGTGGGCAGTTTACAATACAACTCGGGTGGTACGGTTACTCTTGGAGAAGCAGAAGGTGGTGTTAAGGTCACTTTATTTAATGTCAATAATTTTGATAAAACAGACCGCTCCGTTGCAAAGAGGGTATTGAAAACGATACATCACGAATTTACACACATCCTGAACCAGACCGTTACCTATCAGAAGGAGTTTCCGATGGTGACTCCGGCCGGATATACGGCGGATTGGAACAACAGTTCAGCTTTTGCAGCAAATGGTTTCATCAGCCAGTATGCCCAGGCTGCTCCTGGTGAGGATTATGCGGAGATGGTTTCTATCATGCTGACCGAAGGAAAGCAAGGATATGAGGCGATTTTAAAGGCCAATACATCTGCTACAGCAGTGGCTGCTATCCGCGCAAAAGAACAATTGGTGGTGAGTTATTTTAAACAGACCTGGGGCATTGATATTTATGCCTTGCAAAGCCGTGTACAAATTGCGTTGAACGAGACAGCACCGCTTTCGCCATTAACTTACCTGGGGTTTGGAAAGAACAATACGGCTTTAACCGTTAACCCGGACAATTTACCAGGTTTATCTGCGGACTTTAAAGACGTTTTTGCCGCTGCAAAAACTGGTTTGGCACTGGTAGGAGGTGCAGGACGTATCCTGGATAATTTCAATATTCTTTATCCTGCTGCAAATCAGATGGTGTTGAGGTTAAATTACCGCAATTCAGCAGGAAGTCCTTTGGTGGCCAATTTCACTTACAATGTAACTTCAGATGCCAATGGTAATATTTCTCTTGCGCTGGCGAGTACCGACGGTAATGCTGGGGTTATTGCTTCAGGTGTAACCAGTTTAACAAATTATCTGACACAGAATAAATTTACCTATAAGTGGTTTTATAGTCCGAATTATGCATCAGAATATATCGGTCTTTTTAAAACAGCTGATCCAACATCTTTCTTCTTTGGTGTTCCTGGTAATTAATTCATTTTAAAAAATATAAGAGATGAAAAAAATAATATATGTTCTGCTGGTTGTAGTTGCTTTTATAACCAGTTGTAAAAAAGACCAGGACCCGATCTTCGACGATCCTGATACCAGGCTTGCAAAGGCCTTAGATGCAGATAAGAGTCAGATTACCTCGGCAACCAATGGCTGGAAAGCGATGATTTACCCTAAAGGTGGGAAAGGTTTCTCTTTTTATTTTCTGTTTGGTGCAGATGGAAAAGTGAAAATGTTGTCTGATTTTAATGCAGCCTCAGCGACGACTTTGCAGGAAAGCACTTATCGTTTGAAAGCGCTGCAACGTCCTACATTGATTTTTGATACTTACAATTATATCCATTTGGCTGCAGATCCTGATGCTTCGGTAAGTGGTGGTGCTTCTGCATCTGGTTTGTCTTCTGATTTTGAGTTTGCTTTTGCTTCTGTAGCGGGCGATAGCATCAAAATGGAGGGGACATTTAACAGCAATAAAATGGTGATGATTAAACTGGGTGCTGAGGAGTCAAAGGCTCTATTGGAGGGTGGTCTTAAAACGATGACTCAGGCGAATACAGCTTACTTGCAGCTCAATAAAAACCCTTATTTATTGTTTTCGGATGGGACTAAAGGGGCCATTTTGATTGATCCGGTTGCGAAAACGGTAAAGTTAAATTATCTGGACAGTAAAGAAGCTAGTCAGTTGCAAACGGTAAATTTTGCTTATGGCATCAACAAGATTACGCTTAGCGGTTATTTAAAATATGGGAATTTCAGTTTTAATGAGCTGTTATATGATCCGGCAGCTAAGATCTATTATGCGATGTCTGGTACTACTCGTATTGACTTGCAGAATTCTGTAACGCCTATTATTCCACTCCGGACCTTGTTTATGCCGGCTGGGAAGGATTATTCACAAATGGAATACAATCCGAGTACTGTAGCGGCGAACTTGTCTTCAGATTTTAATGCAAAATATAATACGGCCAAGACTGGTTTGGCGGCTGTGGGAAATGCGGGCCGGACATTGGATGCTGTCAGGGTAATCATCAACCTGGACAATACGATGAGTTTGAGGTTTTATTACCACAATACGTCGAATTCGAATTTCCAGGCCAATATGACCTATAGTTATTCGAGGGATGCAAGTGGAACGTTTTCTTTTGTATATCTGGCTTCGGATGGTAATGCGGGTGTTGTTGGTGGTGGTTTGACGTCTTTAAAGGATTACTTCAGTAACAATACATTTAAAGTGGATTGGGTTTCTAATCCTGGTGGAGGGGCTTCTTATGGTGGTTTTTATACGACTGCTAATCCGGCTTCCTTCTTTTATGGTACTTTAATTAAGTAGATTAATTTTAGTGTGAATAGGGAAAGGGGTATCCGTGGATTCGGATACCCCTTTTTATGCATAATGTTTTTGGAAGTGAAATTTTTGGAGGTGAATTTTTTGGAAAATTCTGTACAGCTGCTTCAAGACTAACGATATCAGGCGGGCTGAAGGGCCCGCAGATCTCTGAGGTCTTTCCGCAGCGTACGAGAATTTTCCGTAGCAAATTGCAGAGGAGGGTGGTGACCGTGCGGGGAGCAGAGTAGAGAGAGTAGAGAGTTGAGAGCAGAGTTGGGTGCGGGGAGCAGAGGTTAAAATGCAGGGAGTGGAGTTTAAAGAGCAGGGAGTGGAGTTTAAAGAGCGGGGAGCAGAGGTTAAAATGCAGGGAGTAGAGTTTAAAGAGCAGGGGCTAGGGTAGGGAGTAGATTTCTTTTTTTTATAGATGGTTTTGAAACTATTTGTGCGTCAGTGTGTTTGTTGATTAGGTTCAGCTATTTATTATGGAATCAAGGGGATATATACCAACAATGCTTTCTGGAAAGGGTATTTTGTTTTTGGTGGTTATTTGCCTTGTTTTTCAATGGTCTTGTACGGTGAAACGGCCGTTGGTTAAAGCTGGATCCGAGGTTAGAACTGATGCTGTACAGGCGCCTGTTGCTCAGTTGAATAAAACGGATGTCGATTTTCAGTCTGAATTTGGTAAGGTATTTAAACATAAAGTTGATGATCTGGTTTATCCGGAGTTGATCCGTCGTTTTTATGAGAAGGAAAATTATCAGCCTGTATTGATTTCCAGGTTCCTTTCTGATCATTCTATAGAAGGTTTTCTGGGTTATTTGTCGCAGGCGGGTAAGCATGGTCTAAATCCGGAATTGTTTGGTTTAATGGCTATTCAGAAACAGTACGATGAATATCTGGAACAAGGATCGGTTTCTGGTAAGGAAGGCTACAGGAACAGTATGGAACTGGAGTTATCGGTAGCGAGTGCCTTGATTAAATACAGTTCGGTATTGCAATATGGTCTGGCTGATCCTGCCCAAATTTGTCCTCATTACAGCACGCTGACTTTGCGGCCGGATAGTGCAGCTATTTCTCATATATTGGAAGTACAGTCTCTTAGGAAATACCTGGACAGCATACAGCCTAAGAACCGCCAGTATCTGGCTCTGCAGAGGGCTTTGAATGCGGAAGCCCGAACAGCCATGAAAAGCAAGGAGGAAGTTTGTATGGCGCTTGTTGTTAACCTGGAACGGTTGAGGTGGAAGAACCAGCCTTCCGGGCAGACTTTGGTTCGGGTGAACATTGCAGGTTTTAATCTTGATGTTTTGAACCAGGGAAAATCGACTGTGCAGATGAAGGTTTGTGTAGGGGAGAAAGGTGAGAAGGAAACTCCGCAGCTGAATAGTATGATTTATTCGGTGCAGGTCAATCCGGTGTGGAATATCCCGCAGAGTATCGCCAGAAACGAGACGACTAAAAATGCAGCTGAGGACCGGTATTATCTGGCCAATAACAATATTAATGTATATAAGAAGGGGAAGTTGATCGGGGATCCGGAGTCGATTGACTGGAGTATGGCAGATCCGGATGAGTATTCTTTTAAACAGCAGCCGGGGGAGCAGAATGCATTGGGTCGGATTAAATTCCTCTTTAAAAATGAAAGCAGCGTTTATCTTCATGATACGCCGGTACAATCTCCTTTTAAAAAGGAGATGCGGGCCATTAGTCATGGTTGTGTGCGGGTAGAGAAACCACTGGAGCTTGTGTTGGCACTGTTTGGACAGAATGAAAAATACGAACAGATCAAACGGGCCATGAGCAGCGGCTATCCTAAAGCTAAATTTATTGGGCTACCCAAACCGGTTCCCATTTGGATTACCTATTTTACGGCATGGGCGGATCAGAATGGCTTGATTCATTTGTATAAGGATGTTTATCAGCTGGATCCTTTGGTGTACAGAACTTTGTTGTAATCTGTAATTGTGGCCTATGTTTTTCTGGAAAGGCTTTATTCGGTGTCTTCGGCAGCGGAATGGGTGAGGACTTGCTGGTACTTTTGCTCGTCGAATTCATTTTCACTTTTGGCAATCACTATGGTTGCAATACCATTACCGATGAGATTGGTGATGGAGCGGGCTTCTGACATAAAGCGGTCTACGCCCAAAAGGATGGCTACATTCTCAATGGGCATGATCTTTAAGGAAACCAGGGTAGTGCTCAATACAATAAAACCACTTCCTGTAACACCAGCAGCACCTTTGGAAGTGACCATTAAGATGCCCATTGCAGTGAGCTGCTGCCAGATACTGAGTTCAATGTTGAATACTTGTGTAAGGAAGATCAGGGCCGCAGAGAGGTAAATAGAGGTGCCATCCAGGTTAAAGGAATAGCCGGTGGGAATAACCAGGCCAACCACGGATTTGGAACAGCCAAACTTTTCCATCTTTTGCATCATGCTGGGCAGGGCCGATTCGGAGGATGAGGTACCCAGGACCACCAGGATTTCCTGCCGGATGTATTTGAGATAGGCCCACAAACTGAATTTGTAGCGGTAACAGACCAGGTTCAGGACTATAAAAATAAACAGAATACAGGTGAGGTAGACCGTAAACATAATCTTGGCCATAGGCAACAGGGTATGAAGGCCGTAATTGCCGACGGTAAAGGCCATTCCGCCAAAGGCTCCGATGGGCGCCAGTTTCATTACAAACTTCATCATGTTGAAGAGTACCTGCGAGATTTTTTCAAATCCCTGGAGTACTGAGGCACCGGACTCGCCCATTTTACTCATACCGAAGCCAAACAGGATGGCAAAAAACAAGATCTGCAGGATCTCTCCCTTGGCAAAAGATTCTACAATGTTGTGCGGAACGATATGGGTCACGAATTCCAGCCAGTTGATACTGTCAGTAGCCAATGGTACGACATATTTGATCTTTTCATGTACCGGGATAACGCCTTTGCCAGGTTTCAGGACATTAGCAACCAGTAACCCGATAAAAAGAGCAAGGGTGGTCATGACTTCAAAATACAGCAGCGCTTTGCCGCCTACACGACCAACTTTTTTCACGTCGCCCATTTTTGCAATACCCAGTACAATCGTAAAGAAGATGATGGGCGCAATCAGCATGCTGATCATATTGATGAACGTCTTGCTGATGGTTTGGGCCGTAGGTGCAAAAGAAGGAAAGTAGGCGCCCACTTCTATTCCTAAAATGATGGCTAAGATGACTTGAAAGGTAAGGTTGCTGAAGATTTTTTTCATTGCTTGCGCTGGTTAATCGCTGGATCTTTTTGTAAATATAAAATTATATCTTTATAATTGCGTAATCAGTTACTTATCTATGAACGCAGAAGAAGAACAACCGCCTAAACGAAGCCGGCGGGATTATGAGCTTGATTTTAAGTTGCGCGTGGTTCGCGAAGTTGAAAGTGGCCGGATGAGTTATCATGAAGCTCAAAAGACATATGGCATACAGGGAAAGAGTACAGTGCTGGTTTGGCTGAGAAAGCATGGTTGCCTGGATTGGAAATATCCTAAAAAACAAAGTACACAACGGAAAAATGAACTTCATCCGGAGCAACGCATCAAACAGTTGGAGTCGGCCTTAAAGAGAGAACGAACCCGAAACCAGATGTATGAAAACCTGTTTGAAATACTGGAAAAGGAACAAGGAATTCAATTGCCGGAGCAACGTAAGGAATTGGATAAATTGAAGCCAGGTAAATTACAACGGAAGGTTTAACGCTCAAAACAATATGATATCTAACCTAGTCATTTTATAAATGGATTTTTTTGATAAGATTGGTAAAATAGCCATTGGAAGCCGGCTTCGGATGCTGACAGAGAAAATTACTGAAGATGCGGCACAGCTGTATAAGTCTTACGATGTTGATCTTCAGCCAAAATGGTTCCCTGTTTTTTATGTGCTTTCGCAGGGAGAAGAGAAGACGGTAACCGAGATTGCCAAAGAGATAGGACATTCACATCCCTCAGTGAGTAAGATCTTGGGTGAAATGTCTAAAAAGGGGCTGATCAGAGAAAAAAAGGATAAAACTGACGGACGCAGGAATATTGTAGGACTTTCTAAAAAAGGCTTACAGATTACCGAGAAGATTGAAGTTCAGTACGGAGATCTGGCGGGGGCCATTGATGCAATTACACAACAAACACAGCATGATCTTTGGAAAGCTGTAGCAGAATGGGAGTTCTTACTGGAACATAAATCTCTGTTGTTAAGGGTACAGGAACAGAGGAAGGCCCGGGAAAGTAAAAATGTAGAAATTGTTAACTATGAGCCTAAATACAAAGAAGTTTATAAGGCGCTTAATACGGAATGGATTTCTACCTATTTTAAAATGGAGGATACAGACTATAAGATGCTGGATGATCCTGAAGGGTACGTTTTAAATCATGGCGGGCATATCTTTGTTGCCATTTATAATGATGAGCCAATAGGGGTATGCGCATTGCTTAAGAGAACAGATCCTGAATATGAGTATGAACTGGCAAAAATGGCGGTTTCTCCCCGTGCTCGGGGCAAACATGCAGGTTGGCTGCTTGGGCAGGCCGTTATAGAAAAAGCAAAACTTTTAGGTGCAGATAAGCTCTACCTGGAAAGCAATACCATACTAAAACCAGCCATCAATTTGTATCATAAACTGGGTTTTAATAAGGTGTCTGGAAGAAACACGGGTTACGAAAGGGTTAACATTCAAATGGAACTACAGTTGTGAAACTTTATTTATGGCATACTATTGTGGTGCCGTTTACAATTCAGGAATCTCAACCGGTCATTGGGAAAGAACATATTACCATCCCGGAAATAATGAATACATGCCGATCTGGCAAATGGTTAATCAGTACAACTGGCATGGAGCACATCATGCAGAGCAGATCATTTCCTTACGTAAAAGAATGGGATGGTAATATGTTTGTGGATTTGTATGTAGGTATTAATTTCCCATACGAAAATCACGCACACTGTTCTGCTGCAGGCTCAATTCCTCGAAATAGCTTACCGATCCCGTATCTACAGGACATTGAGCACTAATTCCCATCCAGATTTCAGCAGGGTAGTTGTTCTTATAGAGGCGAACCATATGCCAGGTCTTCTTATCAACAGAATAATAGCTGGCTACCGTACGGGTATCAGAAGAGATCTTCATGTAAACAAAAGGGCTCTGTATGGCATCGTGGTTATTGTCATCAGAGGTGCCAATGGTGCGTACAGTGACCAATCGGTGGTTTCCACGCTCATCTTGTTCAAAACAATACTTCTGATAAAAATTATCATGTACATAGATATAAAGTACTCCTGCATTGTAAAGTCCTTTTTCTGTAAAAGTAGGAGTGACCTTTGAAACTAAGGTGAAAGGCTTTGTATTATCTACCTTTGCCAGAAGAATAGGGGCGGTATTATTCGATAGCTGGTTATTCGGATCGGAGAAATAGTCCTTCTTTTCACCTACATGGAAAGCTATTTTTCCACTTTGGTCTATTTTCGCAAGGGTGTCTGCTCCGTTAACGGACTTTGTAAAATGAATTCCAGAGATTGAAATATCGCAAGGTGTTCCATTTACACGTGCCGAATCGGTAGATGTTACCTTCAGTGAATCTTTAGATTCCTGATCTTTGATCTCCTTATTATTGCAGCTGAATAAAAAAGCGATTCCTAGTAAAGCACTGATACCTGAAAATTTTGATTTCATAGTTGTTTTATATTTTATAATCGTCGAAAAAACATATTTTCGTCAGGCTAAAGTTAAATACAGACTCCAGTTGCTGCAATACCTCAAATTAACCAATTTTTAGTGAAAACATGGAACAACGCTCTATCCAGGATCAATTAACTACCGCTTTATTAGGACAATCTTTTTCAAGTAGTAGCCAGGATACTGTTTTACTTGATGAATACAAGCGTTTGGTAGAAGGATATGTAGATATTGACCATAGTATAGCCGTACTTTCTGATTTTCAGGCAAACCGAAGCTATATCTATGTGGGTAGCTTTGGTCAGCACTTTGGATTGTCTTGTGGTCATATTGTAATTGAATCGGCATTTGAAGAATGTATTTTTGATAAGGTCCACCCGGATGACTTGACAGAGCGCCATATTTTAGAGCTCAGCTATTTTGAACATCAGAAGAGTTTACTGCCCTCCGAACGCAAGAAATACAGCACAATCAGTAGAATAAGGGCCAGTAATGCAGAGGGCGAATATTCCTATATAAACCATCGCACCATTTATTTAAAGAGCCAACCTAACGACAGTGTGTGGCTGGCCTTATGTATTTACGCACCCTCAGTTGACCTGTTCCCACGACCGGGGATAGATGGGAAGATTGTTAACAGGGAAACAGGTGAAACTATATCCTTTGAACAGTATAGAAATTACAGTCAGCAAGTCCTTAGCCGAAGAGAGGTAGAGATCCTTAATCTTATTGCAAAAGGAATGGGAAGTAAAGAAATTGCCGCGCAGTTACATATCGCGGTTTACACGGTACGCAGGCACAGACAAAACATCCTTCGCAAAATGCAGGTTTCCAATACAGCAGAAGCTGTAAAAACGGGTTTAGCTATAGGAATCATTATATGAAAGCATATTTATATCTATGTATAATAGTCTATAAAGGTATCGGCTGATTGCAGTGAGTATGTAAAATAAAAGACAAAAAACTCTTTTATTTTACAGGTCCATCGCTTACCTTTGTTGTGCAAATGGGAATTTTTTCAAAAACGTGCGAATATGCTATGAGATCGGTTTTTTTTATCGCTCACCGTACAGCTTCCGGCAATAGGGTAGGGATAAAAGAAATTTCATCTGGCATTGATTCTCCCGAGCATTTTCTAGCTAAGATTTTACAGGATTTAAGTAGAAAAGGAATTGTTCAGTCTATAAAAGGACCTAACGGCGGATTTTATATGGACGCGACAACCCTTGCAAGACCTTTGTCTGACGTAGTAGAAGCTGTGGATGGGAAAAGCCTGTTTACCGGCTGCGGTCTGGGCCTGGAATATTGCTCCGAAACCAATCCTTGTCCATTACATGAAGAATTTAAAGGAATCAGAAACAGAATACAACAAATGCTTCAACAAACCACTATTGGAGAGTTTAATGAAGACCTGAACCTGGGGATTACTAAATTGAAGAAATAAAAAAAATTACCCTAATAAAAGATAAAAAGGTATTAATATATTTTATTATGACAACAGAACAAAAACAATTGATCAGCGCGACGGTTCCAGTATTAAAAGAAAACGGAATATTGTTAACCAAACATTTCTATAACAGAATGTTCACCCACAATCCGGAACTTAAAAACATGTTTAATATGGGAAATCAGCAAAGTGGGAAACAGCAAACTGCTTTGGCTATGGCGGTGTTGGCTTATGCTGAAAACATTGCAAATCCTGGAGTATTAATGCCGGTGGTAGACAGAATAGGGCATAAGCATGTGAGTCTGGACATCAGGCCTGAGCATTATCAAATTGTTGGGCGCCATTTAATTGCCTCCATCAAGGAAGTTTTAGGGGAAGCTGCTATGCCTGAAATTGTAGATGCATGGACCGCAGCATATGTACAGTTAGCTGCTCTGATGTCTGGTCACGAGGCCAATCTTTATGAGCAAAAAACAAGTCTGGATAATGGATGGACAGGCTGGCGTCCATTTAAAATAGATAAAAAAGTTGAGGAGTCAACAGAGATCACTTCGTTTTACTTATATCCTTCCGATGGAGGAAAGGTGATGCCTCATATACCTGGTCAATACATTAGTCTTAGGGTCTTTTTTCCGGAGATGGAACTTTATCAGGCCAGGCAATATAGCATTTCAAGTGCCCCATCTAACGAATACTACAGAATATCCGTAAAAAAAGAAAAAGGTACCCAAATAGATACGGATGGTAAAATTAGTAACTACCTTCACAATTTTATTCAGGAAGGCAATAAGGTGGATTTAACGGCTCCTGCAGGGACCTTTACACTTTCTGAGGAGCTTAGCGCTCCAGTAGTGTTAATTAGCGGAGGAGTAGGTTTAACACCTATGATAAGTATGCTCGAGAATTTGGTTGAAAAGAATTACAACTACCCGGTAACCTGGCTTCATGGCTGCAGAAACCGTTCTGTACATGCATTTAAAGAGAAAATAGATCAGATTACTCAAACGGCAGATCAGGTTACCCAACATGTTTTTTATGATGTATCTACTCACGAAGATAGACAACAAGGCATTATAGAAGGTTTTTTAGATATCCATAAGATAGCATCTTTGCCACAATTTCCCGGTACAAGATATTATGTGTGCGGACCCTCTGCTTTTATTCAAAAGCAATATACAGACCTAATCGCTTTGGGTATTGATAAAGAAGCAATTTTGTTTGAAGAATTTGGCCCTCAATTGCTTCAGTTGAATTAAGGGCAATCATTTGATGAAGCCATCTCTGTTTTAAAAACAAGGATGGCTTCGTTTTATTCAAGTTCTTTGATTCTTTCGTTTACTGGTATCAACTTTCCAGACGTTACTAGTCTTAAGAAGGGTATAAAGTAGTAAAAGGTTTTTATTCCTATACAAAATCGTTACTTCTGCTGTATTCTTATGAATATCAAGCTGAGCAACTTCGTAAATTAATGGTGTCTCTGCAGCCGGCAGGTTGACTTGCTTTTCCTTTTCATAAACCACATTGAAAGTTCCAATCTGTTCAGGCCAGTTGTTTTCATAATACTTATTTTTAATAACGACTAGAGTTTGAGTTTGGGGCGTAATTTCGGCCAGAAAACTCGGATGACTAACAATACAATTTAATATGGAGACTGTGTCTTGAAATTTGACAAATTCTGATGAAGATCTGCTATTACAGGCCATTATCAGAAGTGAAAATATGAAAACACAGGGCTTCATCGTTAGTTTGTTTTGCTGACTTTGTAGAATTTCCTTCCTTTAATTAACATTTTCATTCTTTGCCTCTTTAAGGATAGATTTACTCCTGCCTCCCTGTTCTCCCTAACCTGCATTTTATAAGCTTTCAGAATATCCTTGTAAGTGAGTATTCCAATAACCTTATGCTCAGCAGATACAACAGGGATAAGCTCTTGTTGTTGCTCAGACATTAATTCTACGGCCCTTGAAAGACTATCGTTACTTTTGATAACACAGGTAGATTTCTTTAGGATGGAAGAAACAGCAGCTTCATCACTAAGGCCCCCTTTATACAAATCCGTAATTGCAGCTGTTCCCAGAAAATGCCCTTCATGGTCAATTACAATAAAGTGGGTATCCGTTAATGTGGTGCTTTCCAGGTAGGCTTTAATCTCTTTTACCAGCGTATGAGGGCTTAATGCCATCGATTCATGGGAAATGACTTGTGCTACAGACAATTTCCTTAAAACATCGGGCTCATAAGAGTCAGGTGTATAAATTCCCCTTCGGGCAATTTTCTCTGTCATAATGGTATTTTCCATGAAGAAAAAGGAAATCAGGTAAGAGGCTGTACAGGCGCACAGCAACGGCAATAATGCGGCAGGTTGCATGGTTGCTTCCAATGCGAAAGCAATGCTGGTGAGATAGGCACGGGAGGCACCTGCAAACATCGCAGACATGCCAATTAAGGCTGCCATGGGCAGGCTTAAGCCCGCAGAAGGAAAAAGTTGGATGAGAATAGAACCAATAATGGCTCCACAAGCACCACCAATCGTTAATAAGGGAGCAAGCGTTCCGCCGGAAGTTCCACTACCCAGGGCAATTGCCCAGGAAAGAAATTTAAATAAAGACAGACTCAATAATAGGACGAATGTGATATGGCCGGAAAGTATATTGATGATGTTGTCATAACCAACACCAAGTGTATTTGGCTCATAGTATCCAATTAATCCTACAGCAAGGCCACCAAGAGCAGGCCACCATATCCAATGGATAGGTAATTTCTCAAAAAGATCTTCAATCGCATAAACGGCCTTAGTTAGGCCCAGCGATAAAAAACCAATCACAATACCAATGAAACTGTAAATACCCAAGGCCAGGTTTCCGGGAATTTCCAAAGTTGGCATAGGAAATACAGGCCCGGATTCAAACAAGAAATGGTGCCCTGCGGCACCGGTTATGCAGGCTAAAGCTACCGGAAGAATAGCCTTTGGAGAGAATTCAAACAACAATAGTTCTACAGCCAGAAATATAGCCGCTATAGGTGTGCCAAATATTGCCGACATACCAGCGGTTGCACCGGCTGCCAGAATTACTTTCCTTTCACTGGAGGTAATTTTAAACAATTGCCCAAGCGTAGATCCTAATGCTCCTCCGGTGGCAATAATAGGACCTTCCGCTCCAAATGGTCCTCCGGTTCCAATCGCTATTGCAGAGGATATAGGTTTTAAAAAGGTGATTACAGGTTTGATTTTGCTTTCATTAACCAGGATCTGTTCCATCGCTTCTGGAATTCCATGGCCGCGTATAGCTTTAGATCCATATAAAGCCATTACGCCAACTAACAAGCCTCCAATTGCAGGAATAACAATTACCCAGATGCCCAGGTGATTCGCAGCCGGGCTGTGAAAACGGAGATCAACAGTGCCGTAAAATGCCAGATTAGTGACCAGGTTAATGAGGTAAATGAGAAACTTAGCAATCAGACTGATCAACATGGCTACTATAACTGAAAAAACAGATATCTGAACCAATCTCTTTTTTAACAAAAAACTCTGTTTTTTATCCTGCTCTGTATAGGTTAAAGAATCGAGAGTTGGCGATATTGGTATGCCGTTTTTATAGTTTGTTGTTTTCATTTTATTCTTAAACTGTTTAATGTCGTTTTTCGGACCAGATGACCAGGTCAATATTACCTTAGTTTTATATGGCCACAAAGCTATGAAATTCAAATCTAAAATTTCGTTAATAATATTGTTTATTTAATATTATTTTTATATTTAATGTATTTTATTGTTTTTTAATATTGTTTGTGCAATGTTTGTAGCTTTGTAGTGTTTAGCTGGTATTATTGGGTGGATTGATTACATTTGCAATTGTTAACATGGCCAGAAAGAATCCTTTATGAAAGAATGCAAAAATACTTGTGACCTTAATACTTGTTTCCTATGCAACAACTGTCTTCCCGAGTGGAAACCAGCAGTTGCGGCTTCGCGGAAAAATTTTGAAGTAAAAAAGGGCGAGCAGATATTTAAAGAAGGTGATTTGGCAACAGGTATCTATTTTATTTATAAAGGAACAGTAAAGGTTCATAAACGCTGGGATAACGAAAAGGACCTGATTATTCGCTTTGCGAAAACTGGAGATATGCTAGGCCATTTAGGCATGGGTAAAGACCGCGTTTTTCCAGTTACCGCAACTGCGATTGAGCCTGTTGTAGTTTGTTATATGGATATGGACTTTTTTGAGTCGTCATTGAAAGTCAATACCGGGTTCACCTATAAGCTGATGCATTTCTTTGCCGATGAATTACAAGAATCGGAAAAAAGGATGCGTAATCTGGCCCATATGTCTGTCAAGGCCAGGATTGCACAAGCTTTTCTTGCTTTAAAGGAGAAATTTGGAGCCAATGACCAAGGGGAGATCGGAGTTGAAATTACCCAACAGGATATTTCTTCTTACGCTGGCGTTTCTTATGAGACTCTATTTAAGGTCAATCAGGAATTGAAACGATTAAAAATAATCGAAATACAAGGAAAGTCGATCTTTGTCAAACAACAGGAAAGTCTCCTCCAAATTGTAAAAGAAGATAATCAGTAATAACATCTAATCGATCCTGCGACCTATTTGTTTCCACGAAGAGATATAAAAAATAAGCCCGATCACCAATAAAACACCACCGGTAAAGGTTACCCATGGAAAGGATTTAATACCATTGATATTAATTGTCCATGCATGCGCATCAACAGCATTAACGTAATTAAGGTTTTTGAAGATAAAACTTCCTACGATCATCATAGCAATTCCGGCTATAATCAATACGATGGCTGATTTTTTCATTTTATTTCTAATTTAATATAAGTATTAATATTTATATCAAAAATTGATCCATTAATATTGTATTTGCAATATTAATTTCCATATTGATCTAATATGGATATACAAAACAATAGGAATAGAATCGGGCAGTATATCGCTATGAAACCATCATGAGTTAATGTTCATAAAGCACAATGAACCGAGCTTTAGCGAGCCTTTGAATGCAAATGAGAACAATAAGCAAAGCATTATTAATTATATACTAATGAAAAATTATGCATAGTATTGCTGCATCTAAATCTGTAAACTTAAAATAAACCTGTCTGAAGCTTTTAATGTATGACTGAAAACGTATTTTCCGGAGGAGAACGTGAATTGCTCGAAGAAATTGCTTTAGGTAACAGGAAGGCCTTTGCTCGGTTGTACACTTTTTACGTACCCAAACTTCAACGGTTTCTATATCCTTTTACAAATCAAAATAAAGAAGACGCCGATGAAGTAATTCAGGATGTGTTCTTGAAAATCTGGATGAAGAAGGAAATTTTGATCGGCATTAAGTCTTTTGAAGCTTACCTGTTCAGAATGGCAAGGAATAAACTTACAGATCAAAGATCAAGTGATCAGGCGCGAAAAGTAAGAACAGATGGTTTGTTACACATTTCAAATACATTCTCGGCTCCTGCCGATGAAGAATTGTTTTATAAAGAATACTTAAAGTCGGCAAAGGATGCTATACAAGCACTCAGCCCACAGCGGAAAAAAATATTTGAAATGCGTACAGAGCAGGATCTAAATATAAATGAAATTGCTGCACAACTTGGAATTTCGCAATCAGCCGTTAAAAAGCAATTGTATGAAGCCATACATACGATTAAAGAACATCTTAACCATCAAACAGGCTGGCCAATGTTACTGGTTTTTATGATGATACTTTCTTAAATTTAGGTCAGTCAGACCGTTTTAAAATTAATTTGACTTTATTTCAAAATTAGAGGTGTACTTTTTCGAAGCGGCGCCGTCTTATGTGTATTAAGCAGATGGAAAAGAAACAACTCTACGAAATTTTGAGACGCTTTGCAGCTGGAAATACATCAGATGCAGAAAGGCAACAATTCAATACCTGGCTGAAAACGGCTACGGATGAGGAATATAATGAATTGATGGTTTCTTATCATGCATTACTTTCAGACGCAGGGATTTATGAGTCCACAGATACTTTGTTGTTCAAAAAAATAGAAGATAAGATAGATGACTATGAGAGCAGACAGAAAAGGGGTACCTATAAGATAAACTTCAGTTTCAAACGCCTGTCTATAGCCGCAGCTATTTTTCTGGTTGTTGCAGGGAGTTTATTTTTCTATACCAAATTTACAGGCCCGTTTGGTAACCCAGGCATAGACAAAAACCTCGAACTTGCAGATCGTCACATTAAACCTGGAAACAATAAGGCGTATCTAACTCTGGCTAACGGCAAGCGTATTTCGCTAACGGATGCAGCCAATGGTGAACTTGCCAGGGAAGCAGGGGTTGAAATATCCAAAACAGCCAATGGCCAGATTATCTATAAGATTTTTAATAACGCTCATCATAACGAGGAATTGATCAATACGATTGAGACCCCAAGGGGGGGGCAATATCAGGTTCTTTTGCCTGACGGTTCCAAAGTATGGCTCAACGCCGCTTCTAAGTTCAGCTATCCGGTTTCTTTTAAATACGATAAAGAACGAATGGTGACTTTGAACGGCGAGGCCTACTTCGAGGTTGCCAAAGACAAGCAACATCCATTTATCGTAAAAAGTGAAGGGCAGGAGGTAGCGGTATTGGGAACCCACTTTAATATCAACAGCTATGCCGACGAAAATGCAACCAAAACCACACTGCTTGAGGGGAGCGTAAAAGTAAATGATGCTATGCTGAAGCCCGGTCAGCAATCTGTTTTAAGCGGGAAAAAGATCAAGGTTTTACCTGCAGACATAGAATTGTCTGTGGCCTGGAAAAATGGCGATTTTATATTTAAGGGAGAAGATTTTAAAACCAATATGAGAAAGATTGCCAGATGGTATGATGTAGATATTGAATACGAACCTGGCCTAAGTGAAAATATAGAACTCGGCGGCTGGGTATCCAGAAGCAGTAAACTATCTGAAGTACTCAGCAGGATAGAACTGGCCGGAAGTGTACACTTTAAGGTAGAAGGAAGGAGGGTATTGGTCACAAAATAACACAGAAAAATGCCTTAAAAACAAACAAGTCAGAAGTGTCGCGAAACACCCCTGACCTCAGTTTGGCTTAAGATCAATAAAAATTATCAACCGTATTTGCAAGATGCCGAAGCTTCGAACCTAAAGGCATTTTGCTGAACCAAAAACCTAAGCAAATGTATAAAATTTATACCCATAAATTATTGGTCATTATGCGACTAACCACCGTCATACTTATCGCCACGTTTATGCAAGTCAGCGCCGCAACCTTTGGTCAGCGGATCACACTGAACGAGCAGAGATCTTCTATTGAAAATGTGCTGCGTAAAATCAGGTCACAGACCGGTTACGACTTCTTGTTTGACCGGAATCTGGTCAAAAATGCCGGAGAGGTAAATATTGAAGTCCGTAATGCAACACTCGAACAGACCATGAAAAGTCTATTTAACAATTTACCGCTAACGTATAATATCGATGGTAAAATCGTAGTGATCGAAGCCAGGAAAAAAACTTTACTTGATAAAGTTTTGGCTGTATTCAAAGAGATAGATGTGAAAGGACATATTGTAGATGAAGAAGGAAGACCACTTTCTGGAGCTACAGTGAGCGTTGTCCTGCAGAGTTCCTCAGAAGATAAAAAAAGCGGTGATTTTTCAATGTCGGTAAAAGGCAGGAAGGCTGCTGCCATAACCAATGAAAACGGTGATTTTCAATTGAAGAATGTAGATGAAGAGGCTTTGATTGTTGTTTCTTATACTGGTTATCAAACCTATACTGCCAAAGCAACAAGGGACCTTGGAACTATAAAGATGAAACTTGATGGGAATCTGCAAGAAGTTATTGTAAGCACCGGTTATCAGCAAATTTCAAAAGAAAGGAGCGCTGGTTCTTTTTCCAAACCCGATATGCCCGTTGTAAATGCACGTTCTACCAGCATGAATATTCTGCAAAGATTAGATGGTTTGATCCCAGGCCTGGTTATCAATAATTCACCTAGCGCATCAAGAGATGGAAACCCATTTATTATCAGGGGTTTGAACACCATAAATGCAAGCAGGGATCCATTGATTGTCGTAGATGGAGTTGCTTTGGAAATGTCCAATATTTCTTCCATCAATCCGCAAGATGTGCAGGACATTACCGTCCTTAAAGATGCCACAGCAGCATCCATATGGGGTGCAAGAGCTTCTAATGGGGTGATTGTAATCGTTACAAAAAAGGGAAGCCCTGGAAAAATGAGAGTAAATTACGATGCATTTGTAAATTTTCAAGGCCGGCCAGATGTTGGTTATTTTCCGGTATTGAATAGTCAGCAATATATCCAGGCTTCGAGAGAAACCTTTGACCCCGTGAATTGGCCATACATCAGTGCATCTACGTACAGCATTAATTCCAGTCAGAGTGGCGTTGGTATTTCACCAGACCGACAAATTTTATATGATATGAACCGCGGAATTTTATCGGCGGTACAAGGTAACGCTAAACTGGATAGTCTTTCCAAGATCAACAACCTCAGTCAAATTAAGAGTCTGTACCGTCCTGCCATACTGATGAACCATAGTCTTTCTTTATCTGGAGGTGCCGAGAAATATACCTATTACAATTCGTTGGCTTACACCAATAGTCAAGATAATAATCCTGGAGACCAAGACAATACTTACAAAATCAGCACCCGGCATGATTTTAATTTCAACAAATATCTCAAAGCCTATATTCTTGCTGACCTAACCAATAGAATTACCTCTTCAAATCTTTCACTGGCTGCAGATGACCGTTTTCTGCCCTATCAATTATTTAAAGATCCAGCAGGTAATCCTATTTCCATGCCATATATGGGGGTGCTCAGTGAAGATCAAAGGCCGGGTATACAAAATTCAAGCAAAATAGACCTGAATTACAATCCTTTAGACAACCTCAATACAGGCTTTAATAAAAGTAATGCTTTTACAGGCCGTTTTAATACAGGATTTAGCCTTAAATTATTGAAGGGACTGGAATTTGAGGGGGTGTATGGCTATACCAAAGGCACAAACAGGACACAACAATATTATGATCATACCAATTATCAACAAAGGGTAAATGTAGTAAATTTTGCGACCGTGAATTCCGCAGGGACAGTAACTTATAACTTGCCGGCTACAGGTGGACAGTATACCATAAACAACACGACACAGGATAGCTGGGTACTAAGAAATCAGCTTAAATACGATGCAAATTGGGGCAATGACCTACACCAGCTTACAGCCCTGGTGGGTCAGGAAGCCCAGGAACAAAGAACGATAACCAATATGAGTTCAGTTTATGGTTATGATCAGAATCTTCAAACCTACACGACGATAGATTATAAATTATTGTCAACTACTGGCGTTACTAACCCTATATTACCATTGTTAAATGGTTCAAAAATTAGTAATAATGCTTTTTTTGGACAGGGAGAATCACGTAATCGTTTCACCTCATACTATGCCAATGCGGCTTATACCTATGATAGGAAATATACCCTAAATGCCAGCTGGAGAAATGACCAGAGTAATTTGTTTGGTTTGGAAAAAGCTGCGCAACGTAAACCGGTATGGAGCGCGGGTGTGAAATGGAATTTAGGAAACGAAGCCTTTATTGAGAATATTAAATCAATAGATGCACTTGCCTTAAGGGCAACTTACGGTATTACTGGTATATCTCCGAAACCAGGATATGCGTCTTCTAAAGATATCCTTACTGCAGGATCTTCAGGAAACGTACCTGGAGGCCAGTACCTGAGCATTACCTCTTATGCCAACCCTTCTCTTACCTGGGAGAGTACGAAAACGTACAATATTGGTCTGGACTTCGGATTTTTGAACCATCGTTTAACAGGATCCATTGATCTTTATCAGAAAGAAACTTCCAATTTGTTAGGTCAACTTGAGATCAATCCATTGGCAGGGGTCAATGCCATTAACGGCAACGTTGGAAGCCTTAGTAACAAGGGGATAGAATTATCTATAAATTCTTTAAATGTTCAAAAAGGCGATTTTAAATGGAGTACGATGTTTACACTATCGTATAATAAAAATAAAATAACGAACCTGGGTTTACTAAGCATTCCGATTGCCACCGGGGATCAGAAATTGAAGCAGAATTACATGGTTGGTTATCCTGCTTTTGCAGTTTTTGCGTATAACTACGCTGGGTTGGATAATTCAGGCGATCCACAAATCAGGCTGGCAGATGGTTCTATAACCAAGAAAACAGGCGTAAGCTTGCCTGATGATATATTGTTCAAAGGAGTGTATCAACCGGTCTGGAGTGGAGGATTGTCGAACTTATTTAGCTAT
Organism: Pedobacter nutrimenti; assembly: GCF_032678445.1. GTDB lineage: Bacteria > Bacteroidota > Bacteroidia > Sphingobacteriales > Sphingobacteriaceae > Pedobacter > Pedobacter nutrimenti_A. The sequence continues at coordinate 163,921 of NZ_JAVTSQ010000003.1, read as the reverse complement.
AAAGCATTCTCTTTCAATGTAAACATCATCTACAATTTGGGTAATGTAATGTTTAGAGACGTGAATACAACCTATACTGGCGATGTCTTTATCAGATCACAAAATTTTCAGGCCGGGAATCTAAACGCAGAATTTGCTAATCGTTGGAAACAGCCTGGAGATGAAAATAAGACAGACATTCCTTCTTTCGTGAATAATGGGGCTACAGATGCCAGGCGATATACCAATTACTACGTTTTTGGTGGTCAGAATGTGGTCAGTGCTTCGTATGCAAAAATAAGGGATATGACTTTAGCCTATCAAATGCCTTTAAATGTTATTAAGCGATTGAAAGTTGAAGGATTATCATTCAGGTTACAAATGTCTAATGTAATGCTTTGGAAGGCAAATTCGTATGGTATAGATCCCGAGTTTCAGGATGCCCGTTATGGTTTAAGGTCAATGCCAACAGCTCAAAACACCATCACTATCGGTGCTCATTTAACACTTTAAAATTCGAAAAATGCTACACATCATTAAAAATATCATTAAATTCATAAGCATACTTTTTATCGGTATGGCATGGAGCGGATGTAAAAAGGATTTCTTGGATATCAATCCAAAGGGGCAGCTGATTGCTCAGAAAACAGGTGATTATGATCTTTTATTAAACAGTCCGACTTTAACCCTAACTCAATCTGCCTCGCAGACTGTGATGTCTGATGAAGTTGCCACAACAACTTCGTTTAATTTAATAGGCGCTACCGATGGCGTTGCAGTGCTAAGCGATCAGAAAGCGTTTATGTGGGCAGATGACATTTATCAGCCCGGCGATAATTCTTCGGAACTTACATTTCTTGTAAAACAAATTTATACTTTCAATAAGATCATTAACGAGGTGATGACTTCTGATGGGGGCAGTGATGGTCAAAAGAAATCCATCCAGGCCGAGGCCTTGGCGGGAAGGGCATGGGCAAATTTTATGCTGGCAAATTATTATGGGAAACCTTATAACTCAGCAAGCTCAGCTACAGACCTGGGATTCCCTTTACCAACAACAGCGGATGTAACCCAGACAAAATTTACCAGAGCAACTGTTCAGGCTATGTATAATTTGATTTTGAGTGACCTTATACAAGCCATACCAAACTTGCCTTCTAAAGTAAGCAGTAGAGTGAGAATGTCAAAAGCTGCAGGAGAAGGATTATTGGGAAAGGTATATGTTTTTATGGGTCAATTTGATAAGGCCTTGCCATTATTAACTGCGTCAATCGACGATCTGGCTGGCGCCACTATTCCTGCAGGATTATATAATTTTAGTGATGCTTTTGCACCTGGTGGTGCTTTTATGCCTATAAGTCCTGTTATAGGCCCTTCGAGAACAGTCCCGCAGAATGATAAAGAATCGCTTTTTTTAAGGTATACCCCAAATTATTACACCTATATTTATGGAGGTGTTTTACTTAGTCCGCAGACTGTTTCGCTCTTCAAAGCAAATGATTTAAGACGTCAATTTTATACTGCATTTTCATTGGGGACTGCTACCGCCTATCCGAAGGGCATGCTTAGGGCATGGGGCAGATTATATGTTAATGAGGGTATTAATGTTTCTGATATTTATTTACTTAAAGCAGAATGCAAATCCCGCCTTGGCGACCTTAATGGTGCGGTTTCAGATATTCAAAGTTTTAGATTGAATAGAATGCCCGCTGCTGATGCTCCTGTTCCGTCAGCCATGGCTACCGATGAGATTGCATTGACCAAATTTATCCTTGAAGAGCGGATTCGCGAATTTGCTGTGTTAGGCAGTCGCTGGTTTGATATGCGCCGCCTTTCTGTAGATCCGGTTTATAAATCGACTGTAGGCAACACTCATGCTGTTTATGATAGCAATGGTAATGTAGCAACTACCTATACCTTAAAACCGGAAAGGCTGATATTCCGATTTCCACAATACATCATGGCGGCTAACCCAGACCTGACACAGAATCCTTAAACAAAGTCAAACAGTTTTTTAAGGCCGATTGCTATTGCAGTTGGCCAATTTAACCATGAAATTATGAAAGCAAGAAAAAATCTGATTTTATCAGTCCTCCTGTTCTTTTTCGGGCTGCAAATGGTTTCTGGACAATCAATAACGTCCAGGATGCCGTTAAAAATATTGTATGTTGGGAGCGACCCCTCGCGGCCTAATCCGGTTCCACAAGCAGCATCAGGATGGCCTAAAAGATACCATGACCTTGAACCAACAAGAATGCCGGATTTCAAACAGTTTCTGGGGCAATATTTTAAGGCCGTAAAGGTAATCGATGCAAGAGATTACAAACCTTATTTATCTAATGATTATGATGTTACCATTTTTGACGCCATGCCACCGGCCATTGTTCCGGAAAGGAAAATACTGGATGATAAAGGCCATGTCAAAAAGGTTATCTATGCAAAGTATCTTCCCGAAAATTTTAGCAAACCAGCCATCTTTATAAGTGGCAACGGAGGAATGGTATTTACTATTGGGGTGAAGTTTGTTCCGGAATGTGTTTGTCTGGGCGCAGATGCATACAATATCAATGTAAATCATGATATGTTTAAAACACCTTTGCCTGTGGCACTCACGATGACAAAAAAAAAGGCGCCAGCGGTAGCTCGACTTTTCAGTAAAAATTTACCTGAACAGATACCGATGTGGCGGGTGCAAAAGGAAAGTGTGTATGAAGGGACCAATTATCCTCCTGGTGTAGTATATTTCCATTTAGGCCTTGACGAGCCAGATGCAGAATTCATTTCTGGAGGTGTTAGTGCAAAAGATGAACATGCTGCAGCTATTGCAAGACATGGTAATTTTCTGATGTGGGGGTTCAATGCTATTCCATCTGATATGACGGAGGAGGCTAAAAAAGTATTTGTGAATGCCATTTGCTATATCAAAAAGTTCGATGGGCAACAACCAGTTGTAAGAATAGCTACTGATCCTTTTCCACAGGAGCGGGCGGGAATAGAAATGGCTAGTGACCTCGCTTCTATGCAGGGTTTCGAACGCTATAAAGCAATGTGGGAAGAAGGTAGTAAGCCACAAATAGAAAAGCAAAAAGTGTTGGCAGCAAAAAAGGCATCCGGTAGTGTTCTTACTGAAACAGAAGAGACACTATTGAAAAGCCCTGCATATCCGCCTATTGAATGGAATAGCTATTTCCAACAGAGATACGATTATACAAGAAGTATTGCTGGGGCAGACTCTATGGCGGTTCAGAAAGATACCTTATCCATATTAAGCTATTTTCAAAACAACCTGAAATATTTTAATGGTACCATTGGAAGCGGCTGCGTAGACTTGGATGCCAAAAGCTTGGGAATTGCAAATAATGATCTCCACTTGCTGGAAACCTGTGTAGACATGTTGATGCGCAATAAGGATAGTGAAAAAGCTTTTCGATTGTTAAAACGGTATACCAAAGAAAATTTTAATACAGCTTTAGATTGGAATAACTGGCTGGTTAAGAATAAAAATCGTCTGTTTTTTACAGAAGCAGGGGGGTATAAGTTTATTATTCCTCCTGCAGGTTGGATATCATCAGGAACAAAAGCGGATCATAAAGACACCTCGGATGCCGGGATACAGAAGGCATTCCTGGGTATTGATTGTGGTGCACCGGATAGACTTAATCCTGTATTATTAGGTGCAACTGTTATTGATGGTAGTACGGGCGGTAAGAAATTACTACTATTAAAAATAAAACTTCTTAAGAACTGGCATATTTACAGTTATGTGCCAAACGATTCTCCATTTATTCAATCTAAGCTATCCCTGCAATTGTCTCCAGGCGTAAAACAAGTGGGCAGCATGCAATCTTCAGCTGCTAGGCCAATGCCTGGAGATCCGGAAGTGATGATATATGAAGATGAGGCCACTTTTGTACAGGAGTTATCGGTGACCACAAAGGCTACAAAAAGCTCTAAAACTGGAATAAGTTTTTATTATCAGGCTTGCGATGCTAGTCAGTGCCTGCAGCCCGTTACCTTGACCAAAGAGATCATATTCTAGCCTGGACTAAGTTTGGCTTTCACTACAAAAAAGACTTTGAACAAAAAAATAGATGATAAGAAAATGAAAAAGAAACTATTGATGATTGCGCTTTGCTTTTGTATAACAGCAGCATTTGCACAAAAAAAAGAAACCACGGTTACATTGGATATCAATCCAGACCGGCCTGATTCCATTTGGGTTGGGGGCTATGGCGAAGTATTTTTTGCCAAACCGGGTAAGGACAATAAGATTGTATTAAAACTCCAACTTGATGCGGCCTTATCACTAAGGGTAGGCGTAGACAAGCCAGAGAAAAAAAGCCTTACTATGTTTCTGGAACCAGGTGATCAGCTGAATGTAGCTACTGACCTGGCAAAAAAAACAACTTTTACAGGAAAGGGATCAGGGAATGCCAATGTTTTTTTTGAAATTAACCAAGCCTTTATGGATGCCTATTTGAAAATTGATGCCCGTAAACTAACTCCAAGTGAGTTGTTTGATAAAGCATTGGAGATGGGACAGCAATCAATTGATATTTTGGAAAAAAATAAACAAAAAGTAACCCCTTCATTTTATCAACGTCAGTCTGTTACTTTGTACTATAATAGACTAAGTTTTGCTTTTGCGCCTGGTGCACCAATTCCGTATCTCTACCAGGCAGGTTTGGGTAAGAAGGCCTCTGAATCTGTTCCTGACCATTATTGGGATATTCAAAAATATGTGAAGCTGGATGAAAAGCTTATGGGAAACCCTGAATATTCCAGCTTTGTTAAATTTATCTACCCAATGTTCCTCAATTATAAGACGAAATCTGAGCTCGGATTACTCGACAGTACGCTGTCGGCCGAAGCAAATGCAAAACTCACTTTAGGCCAGGTAGAAAAAATATATAGTGGAAAAATGCGAAGTATTACGCTGGAATCTATTATTTCTTCATTATTAGCAAAAGTAAAAGATGTAGCTACAGTTAAACCAATAATAGATAATTTTAACGCTAACTATGGAAGCCCTGAAGATGCAAAATCATTGCAGGAAACTTATGAGAAATATGAGAAGCTCGCTGCAGGAAAAACACCTCCAGCATTTGTATTGAAGGGACAGGATGGGAAAGAGGTAACACTTAAAGACTTTGCAGGCAAGGTAGTGTACATGGATTTCTGGGCCAGCTGGTGCTCACCTTGTCGTTACGAAATGAAAAATGGCAGCCCTAAGCTGCATGCAAAGTTTAAGGACAATAAGGATGTAGTTTTTCTTTACATCAGTTTGGATAGCAAAGTTGCTGATTGGAAAAAGGCTATTGCCGATGATAAAATAGAAGGACTGCATTTTCTGTCGCAGGCAAAATCTGGGGTAAACAGTCCTGCAGCAAATGCTTTTAACATCAATGGTATCCCGCATTATGTAATTATTGGTAAAGATGGAAAAATCTTCGACAATGATGCGCCAAGGCCAAGTGAAGATAAAACCCCGGCACGTATTAACGAAGCACTAAGCGCCAAGTGACTTAATTAGTTCTACATAGTTGAGCCATTTCTGAACAGAAACCCTGTTCGGAAATGGCTCAACTTTTTTACCTCCTTTTTTGATTTAACATTCAACCAATAGTTTGCTTTTGAGCGTTTGGTAATATTTATATAGATATATAGATTTTACCAAAATTATTATTTATTATTGGCCAGAATATTTGGTAGGTTTATATTTATCCATCCCTTTGTTGCAGTATCAATTCACCGTATTTTCCATATAGAAAACTGCCCTCAAAAAAAGAAATGATTGTTTACAATTCTTTATCTGATCAGGACTTAAGTACTCTTTTAAGAGAAGGAGATAAAAAAGCTTTTACTGAAATTTATCAGCGCTACTTTAAACTCTTGTATATTCATGCCTGTAAAAGATTAAAGGACGAAGAAGAAGCAAGCGATGTTGTTCATGACCTGTTTGAATTTGTCTGGTCAAAAAGAGAACAGGTGGAGATTACGACCAAACTATCCTCTTACCTATATGCAGCGGTCCGCAACCAGATATTTACATTAAGTCTGCGTTCGGAACGAAAAAGCCGTTACCTGGATTCCCTAAAAGACTTTATAGCAAAGGGAGAGTTTCTGACAGATCTATACATCAGAGAGCGGGAGTTATCTAAATTGATAGAGAAAGAAATAGATGCATTGCCCCCACAAATGAAAAAGGTATTTGAAATGAGCAGGAAAGAAGGCATGAGTCATAAAGACATCGCTAATGAACTGGGGACTTCCGAACATACGATCCGCACACAAATTAAAAAATCTTTGCGAATCCTTCGTTCCCGCCTTGGATTGGTGTTGTATCTGTTTTTTTTACTTAGTCAAAGCAAATATTAATTTTTTTTTTATTTCCGATACCCTATCCTCCTTACTTAATAGTCTTAATATATAAAGAGGAGATATTCACAATATTATGGATAAATCAAAAGAAGAACTTCTAATAGAACGGTACTTAAATGGCAAAGCCGATAAGCAGGAACAAGCCATGCTGGAGACCTGGTATCTGAATGACCAGGAGCAAGGAGCAGTACCAGATATATCTTCCATAAAACATGCAGAAAGGAAAGTTTGGAACAAACTCTCTCTAAACCTGTCTCAGCCAAAAAAGATTAACCTTTGGCCACGTTCTATTGCCGCAGCTTCCATATTGTTATGTGTTGGGCTTAGCTTATATTTTTATAAAACCTCTTATACAAAGAAAGAAACAAAATTTGATATTGGCCCGGGGCAGAATTCGGCAACGCTCCAATTGTCTAACGGAGAGAAGATTGATCTGTCCAATACCACAAATGGAAAGCTTATTGAGGAAACAGGAATTACCATAACAAAGACCGGTAATGGCCAGATCATTTATGACCTGAGATCAGTTTCGGCAGATACCGCCCTAAATAAAATGAATACGCTTTCTACCGCACGTGGTCAACAATACAAGGTGCGTTTGCCAGATGGCACAAATGTATGGCTCAACGCTGCTTCAAGTCTATCTTACCCAACGGCCTTCAAAGGCCGAAATCGGCGTGTTGTAGAATTGAACGGCGAAGCCTACTTTGAGGTATATAAAGACAAGAAGCATCCTTTTATTGTAAAAACAAATCAGCAAAGTGTAGAGGTTCTTGGAACGCACTTCAATATCAACAGTTACAAAGACGAACCAGCAGTGAAAACAACTTTGCTGGAAGGGAGTGTCAAGGTTCTTAATCTAAAATCCAGGGCTTCCGGTATCTTAAAGCCAGGTCAGCAGTCCATGATCCGTTTTTCAGGAGATTCCGTTCAGATTGAAACTGCAGATGTAGAAGAGGCAATGGCTTGGAAAAAGGGAGAGTTCTACTTTGATGAAGAACGACTGGAGAGTATTATGAAGAAAATCAGTCGCTGGTATAATGTAGATGTCGTTTTCCAGGATCCTACCAAAAAAGATGTCCGGATTGGGGGCTATATTTCCCGGTTCAGCAACATCTCAAAAGTATTAAAAATGCTGGAGCTGACCGGACTTGCAGAATTTACCTTAGAAAAAGACAAAGTGCTGGTCAAATAAATTAACAAACCGTAATCAACTAATCATTAAACCATAAACCAAACCCAACATGAATCAATTTCTACCAGATCAATAAGCGCACTGGCTAAGAGGTCAGAAAAAAAAGCAAGGACTCCGAGTCGTGATCGAAGTCCTTAAGTTCTGGCTAACTCCAAAAAGATATTTCAACATTCAAGGAATTTAAACAGATAACCAAATGTATAAAATTTATACCAAGATTTTATGCGTGTCTATCTGCCGTATGCTGTATGTACAGTTGGGTAGGCTCGCAAATTTACTAATGCCTGATGCATCAGTAAAAAAACGAATTATTATGAGCGCTAAGATTACAACAGTATTGCTTATGGTAGCCATAGTTCAGGTTAGTGCAGCTGGATTTGCTCAAAAGGTAACTTTTAAGCAAAAAAATGCATCTCTAACCCAAATATTTAAGGTGATAAAGCAACAGACCGGTTATGGCATTGTATGGCCTTCTAATGCGGTAAAGAAGATCAAGCAATTTGACGTGAACTTTAAGGATACGCCTTTAGACCAGGTGCTGGAGAAGTGTTTTAAAGATGAGCCCTTCAATTATAAAATTGAAGATAAGGTGATCGTTATCAAAGAGAAAACCTATATTGAAAAGGCCACTGATCTTTTTAGGAATACCTTTGCGGAGAATATTGATGTATCCGGAAAAGTAACAGATGACAATGGTAAACCTCTCCCGATGGCTACAATTAGAGTTAAGGGAGGTAAACGTTATGCGGTAGCAAATAGCAATGGAGATTTTATCATCAACAAGATAGATGAGAAATCTATTCTGGTCTTTTCTTATTTAGGATATGAAACCAAAGAAGTTCCTGCTGCTAAAGATATGGGTTCAGTTACGCTTAAAGCCGCAGACGGAAGACTGGACGAAGTATCAGTAATCTCCACGGGTTATCAACAGGTCCAAAAGAAGTTAATGACAGGTTCCGTTGCCCAGGTAAAATCAGAAGATCTGGTCATAAATGGTACAACCACTATCGAGCAAATGCTTCAAGGGAAACTTGCCGGGATGGCCGTGGTGAATAACTCTGGCCAATTGGGTACCAGACAAACGGTACGGATAAGAGGAACATCTACATTATTAGGTAACCAAGAGCCAGTATGGGTGGTTGATGGTATTATTCAGGAAGACCCGCTGCCATTTAAAGCCACACAATTAAATTCATTTGGTACAGATCCTTCTAATGCGCAAGCTTTAAAGAATTATATTGGAAGTGCGATTTCCTGGTTAAACCCCTATGATATTGAGGACGTAACGATCTTAAAAGATGCGGCTTCAACGGCCATTTATGGGGTAAAAGCTGCCAATGGCGTTATTGTAATTAATACCAAAAGAGGAAAGCCTGGTCGTGCACCTTCTATTACTTATAGTACTAGTTTTTCTACCCAACAGAAGCCTAGTTACAATAAAATGGACTTAATGAATTCTAAGAACCGGGTTGATGTATCCAGGGAAATTTATGAAAGAGGGCTTTTCTCCAGTGGTTATGCGTTAGATAATATTGGCTACCAAGGTCTTTTAAATCAATACTTAACTGGGAAACTTCCTTATGATAGCTTTAATGCAGGTGCAAAACAGCTGGAGACAAACAATACCGATTGGTTTAACTTGCTCTTTGTTCAGCCCTTAAGCCAAAGTCACAATCTAAGTATAAGCGGTGGTGGTAATTCAAGTACTTATTATGGATCATTTGGGTATTCCAATCAAAAAGGGCAAGCTAAAGGCAATAATATGGATGGGTATATGGGTAGTATTAATTTTACCAGTTACCTTACGCCTAAATTGTCTGTTTCTGCACGTTTATCAGGAAATTATTCCAAAACCACTGGATTTTTAGGTGTAGATCCTTATCAGTATGCCAGTACAACCAGTAGGGTGATCCCTGCATACAATCCAGATGGCACTTTATCTTATTATCAAAGCGAGCTAACCAGCAGTAACTATAAATACAATGTATTAAATGAACTGGCCAATTCGGGAAATGACAATATTAAAACCAGCTTAAGTACAGCACTTAGTGTTAAATACACCCTCCCATTAGGATTTCAATTTCAGTCAGATTTTGGATTAGGTTATACAGGTACACATGCAGAAGGTTATCAGACCCAGCTCACCAATGCAATGACCGCACTTAGAGGCTATGAATATGGCCAATACGGACCAACAACAAACCTGTACAAGCAATCGAAGTTACCTGTAGGTGGCCAGCAAAATTTGGAAGACGATAGGAATGTTAATTATACCTGGAAAAATCAGCTCAATTATGGAACTGTAATTGATAAAAAACATACCATCTCTGCCTCAGCAGGTCTGGAACTGAGAAGTAATCAGTATACAGGGGCTTCCAGCACTATTTATGGTTATTTACCAGATATGGGAAAGATTGTAATCAATCCACCGGCCACCATCGTTAACGGAGGTGTTAATTATGCAAATCCACTTTATTCTTCTGCATATAATTTTACCAATACAGATGGGATAGCCAATTATGTATCCTATTATGTAACCGGTGCCTATAGTTATGACGATAGATATGTATTTAGTGCCAGCTTAAGAGGGGACGCTTCCAATAAATTCGGGCAGGATGCCCGCACCCGTTTTAACCCGATTTGGGCATTAGGAGGTAAATGGAACGTAGCCAGGGAACACTGGTTTGATAAATCTGAATGGTTTAATGAATTTAGTATCAGGGCCAGTTATGGCTTCCAGGGAAATGTGGCCGAGAATTATGGACCAGATCTGGTTGCCCAAATTCCCGGTGCAGGAAATGCAATTAGCACCTTAACGGGGGAGTCTTTGCTGAACATCAGTTCGTTACCTTATGCCAATTTAAGATGGGAAAAAACGCAAACAACAAATCTTGGATTGGATTTCGGCTTCTTCAAAAACAGGATCAGTGCCAGTGTGGACTACTATAGAAAACATAGTACGGATTTAATAGTTTTAAGAAGTACCCCATATGAAGATGGGGTATTGCAAATGCCAATGAATGGCGGAACATTAAGCAATTCAGGGTTTGAAGCACAGATGACTTTTATTCCGGTGCGGACAAAAAACTTGACCTGGTCCATTACAGTAAACAGTGCTAAAGATTACAATACGGTCACCAATCCGTTAACGCCTAATCCAACCTGGGCTACTGCAGTATCCGGTAGTTATTATAAAGACGGCTATCCAGTATCTGGTTTCTGGGTTTTTGATTTTAAAGGATTGGATCCAGCTACAGGATTGCCTCAATTTAATATTCCAACAGCAACAGATAATATTAATACGAAAACAGATGCCAGTGCTTTTATGAAATATGCCGGAAAGTTAAATGCAGATTTTACAAGCGGCTTTGGTACTTCTGTACGATATAAAGAATTTACCTTTTCTACCAATTTGTACGCTTCTTTAGGCGGAAGTAAAATCCTCGCTCCTTTATACCCATCTAGTATGGTAAATAGTACACCAGCTGAATATAGTAATTTGCCACAGGAACTGGTAAACCGCTGGCGTCAGCCGGGCGATGAAGCTTTTACCAATATCCCTTCGTTACCTTATTTTGGAGTTCCTTTTGTAGTCATTCCTTCCGGGGCTTCATCAACTTTTGGAGTAGGACAAGCTCCTTCAGCATCTCCTTATACCTTATATGATTACAGTACAGCAAGGGTCGTTAATGCTTCTTATCTGCGCATCAATAACATCAATGTATCTTATATGCTGCCAGAGAAATATGCAAAACGTATTTTCTGTAAAAACTTGAGCGTGACTTATACCTTAAGTAATGTCTACACTTTTGTGAGCAAAGATTTTAAAGGTGTGGATCCGGAAGTGGCCTCTGGTGGCCAGCCTTTGGCACGTACTCACGCAATTACTCTATCTGTAACTTTTTAATGAAATAAAACATGAAACGTTTATTATATATATTCATCCTGGTTTTCGGAATATTGATTTCGAATACCGGATGTAAAAAGTTCCTTGCAGAAAAAAGCCAGGATTTGATTAAACCTTCCACTGTTCAGGATTTAACGGCCTTGATGGCCGGAGAAGCTTATCCTTACCAAACTAATTTGCACCTTTTGTTAAACATGGTTACAGATGATATCACCTGTAATGGTGGTCAGGGACAAGCGACTTACCAAAGTACTGTACTTAGCGGGAAGGCACCCTTTACCTGGTCTAAAAATATGTACCAGGAACTACTCCAGCCAGGAGGTATAGCCAGTACCACATATCTGGACTCTTGGCAAATCCTTTACAAACGAATTGCGGGCTGTAATGTGGTCCTTGCTTATGCAGACCAGGTAACCGGGGCAACTGCCGACAAGCAGAATCTTAAAGGACAGGCCCTGGCCTTAAGGGCATACTATTATTTTATCCTGGTGAACCTGTATGGAAAGCCTTATAATGCTCCAGGTGCAGATCCGGCTACGAGTCCTGGTGTGCCTTTAAAACTGACGATGGAAGTTACAGATGAACTTTTTAAAAGAAATTCAGTAGCAGAGGTATACACACAGATTGAATTGGATTTAAAAAATGCCGCAACCATTTTAATGAATTATCCAGAAGATAATGGTGTGTATAAAATGAGTGAAACTGCGGTATATACACTTTTATCGAGAATGTACTTATATGAAGAAAAGTGGGCTCTGGCAGTAGAATATGCAAATAAAGGCCTGGCTAAAAAATCGACACTTACTCAATTGGGTTCTTTTGGGGCGATCAATTATAACAATTATAATGTAAATACCGTTGGAAATAACTTAGACCGGATCTATGATCCTGCCACCAGTGCAGAGGTGATTTGGGCGTATGTTCCTATTACCGGAAATGGTGCAGAGGGGCAGTTTTTAAAAAGTTCATTAATTCCGAACTACAATTTAACACGGAACCCACCTTATGCTGTTTCACCAGATTTGCTGAACTTATACGATAGCAAAGGTGTAGATGCCAATGATACCTACATTGGTGATTTAAGGCCAAGATTGTATTTTAATTGCGCTGCAATTCTTGTTGGGTTTATTCCACCGAGTACTGGTGTTTTTACATATAAATCTTATGCTGGTGGTATGGGTGGTTCAGGGATTCGGGTAGCGGAACTTTATATGAACCGGGCCGAAGCAAATATTCAACAATTCATGAGCACAGGCAATGATGCCTTGAGGGTATCCGCTTTACAGGATCTGAATACATTAAGAATGTCCAGGTACGATACACGCCAAACCTATGTACCGGTTAACATCACCGATAAAACCCAATTGTTGAACTTTTATAGGGACGAAAGAAGAAGGGAATTTCCTTTTGACGGACACCGTTGGTTTGATCTCCGTCGTTATGGAATGCCTTCCATTTCTCATTTTTATCAGGAAGTAGCAGGCACAGGTGAAACCTTTACCTTGGCACAAGGAGACAGCCGTTATACCTTTCCCATTCCTCAGGAAGTTCTTGACCGTAACGGGGAACTTACTCAAAATCCATAAATTTTTAAACTAAAGAACATGAAAGATTTTAATAAAACTATAAAGTTGCTGATGTTGCTGGGGGGATTTGTATTGCTCATCACTTCTTGCAGAAAAACAGAAGCTACTTTAACACCGAGTACAACGCCAGAGCCCGGATTTAAAATACCGCAGGGAAACCACGATTACGATCAACGAATTGTAAGTTATTATAACCGGTGGGGTACTTATGTGCTGTATAAATTCAGTCAGCAGGATATTGCATGGCAGGTTTCAACAAATGATAAGTTCTACACCACTGTGCCAGCTGATACGCTATACATTAATCAACAACTCGATTTGATTGAAAAGACGTTTTTTAGATACTACGCAGATTCGACTTTAAAAAAGTACCTACCTACAAAGTTTTTCTTGTGTAGTTCATTGGCCTCTAACAATACTCAAAGAAATGCCTACCTGATACCCTTTTCCAATGGTAATTTTGGTGGCATTGGAAGTTTTGCTGTCAATGGAGGAAACAGCGCAGTGTCAACCATCAATCCAGCGGTTTACAGAGGCGATGTGAACTTCAGTTTTTTAAAGATGATGGACTTGCAGTTCAAAATGTTGGAATCTAATGTTTTTATTGGGCTAAGTGATTATACAACAGCAATTACCGGGACACAAGCTGATCGCTATATAAGAGGATTTTTGGGTGTAACCAGTGCAGTCCCTGCTCCATCACAAGATTGGCAATCTTATATACAGGCCATTGTTTCAAATTCCTATGCCTTTTTAACAGACCCCAATACCACAGCGACAGATGCGACCAATAGAGGGATCTTGAGCCCTGTGAAAGATGTAAATGGATTGGTTAATAGAAAATATAATGCGATAATAGCTTTTTATAAAACTCAATATCATATTGATTTGCAAGTGATTGGGAATGGCGGATAGGACGTCCAGAGCAATGTAGTTAAAACCTTATAAACCAAGAAAAAATGCGGAAAATCTTCTTTTCCTTAGCCATGCTTTTGTCTACACTTTTAGTACAGGCCCAAACCGGGCTTGTACTAAAAGGTACTATTAAAACGGTAGCGCCCATTACCATTTCTGTAAGAACCTTATCTGGGCAAACCCTTTTTAAGACAAATATTGATAAAAATAAATCAACATTTGAGTTGGGGCCGGTTTCGGTAGTTCCGGATCTGTATGTGCTTTCTATAGGCAAGGCCAAACAGAATACCTTTCTGACGAATAATACAGTTACCATTCATGGTTATTATGATGATATGAATAGCCAGAACAGCAATCTGGAATTTGATGGCCTGGACGAACATTTTAAACTGATGGAATTTGCGCCTAAAACTTCGTGGGACTTTAACCTGAACCCTAACGCTTTTACGGCATTAAATTCTAAGGAACTCACTGCCCTGGCTTATCTTTTCCATTCGGATAAATACGATTTTAATCATAATTTCTTGCTGAAAATTCCGATAAATGAACGTCAAACCGAATCTGCAAAATGGTTAGTAAGAGCCGTAGATAGTTTAAAGCAATACAGCGCTGGGATATCTGCTCCTGATTTTTCATTGCCAGATGAGAATAATAAGTTGGTTTCTTTAAAAGATTTTAGGGGCAAAATTATAGTGCTCGATTTTTGGGCTTCCTGGTGTGGCCCATGCAGAAGAGAGATGGAAAAGTTCAAGACTTTTTATAAAGAGTTTGAGCCAGATGTTCAGTTCATCAGTATTTCGATGGATGATGACCATGTGAAATATCAGCAGGGATTGAAAGAAATGAATATTCCATGGGTAAAACTCTGGGATAAAACTGGGTTTTCTGATATTGAAGCCAATGAATCTGGGTTTTTTAATTCAAAAATCAGGACAGAATATGGTTTTAAGCAAATTCCTTTTTGTGTCATTATAGGTAAAGATGGTACGGTACTGAAAAGGGATATAGGCAATGGGGAAGACCTTAAAAAGGCTTTGATTGAAATAACAAAAGGAAGTTAACATGAACATACAAATAAACGTGAAATTGATATACAAATCTTTGATATTCCTGATTTGTTGGCTTTTTACCAGTACTGCATTTGCACAGGATGTTGCCACTTTACCCTATAAGGTAGTTGCCAACAAGATGATCATAGAAATACGTCTGAATGGGAAACTCGTTCCCATGATTTTTGATACAGGTGGTAAAAATGTTATCAGCTCTGCTTTAAATGCTGAATTTGGGGCTGCTGTGATTGACTCAAAAGAAATTGTAGATGCCAACAGCAGTAGAAAACATGTAGATATTGTGAAGCTGAACCAGGTGGAAATACCGGATAAGAAAGCAACATTCAAAGATGTCCCATTTGCTGTTGTGGATAATGAACTATTTACCTGCCTGGGTGTTGGCGGACTTATCGGAAGTGACCTTTGGCAGAACAATACCATTGAAATTAACGATCAAACCAAAGAAATCAAAATCAGGACAGGTGGAATGACGGTTTTACCAGGCGATAAGCAAGCGATTCCATTTACTGCCAGTGCTCATGGGGACCCTGTTTTTATGTTAAACGTGGGGAAATATGACCAGGAAAGGGTACTCTTTGATTCGGGTGCTGACTGCTTTTTATCGATTAAGGCTTCGGATTATCCACAGTTGGAACAGCAGGGAGCACTTTATAAGATCAGACAAGGAATAGGAGGTGGTTCGTTGGGAGTTGTAGGCAGGGTCGCAGCTGGCAATCGGATTTTGCTGGAAGTTCCGGAACTGATTATAGGAGGAGCCAGTTTTACCAGGTTCAGGTCTAGTGCAGGTAATGCATCCGAAAGCTTATTAGGATACAGGGTATTGCATTATGGAAAGGTGACTATAGATTATGTCAATAAGCTGTTTCGCTTTGAGCCTTTTAAGCCTGGAAAAATAGAGGTAGAGGCAGATTTAAAAAAGAACTGGGATCTGGAAGTACGTGAAGAGGGGAAACAATTAACTATTGGTACGGTATGGGAACAGATGGAAGGAGAGGTGGAAGTAGGTGATGTAGTAACTCATATCGATGGGAAAGAGATCAAATCTACAAGCTTTTGTGAAAATCTGATTATCGGTATACCGGTTTTAGAAGAAAAAGACCAGGTTATACTCACTGTAAAAACGAAACAGGGTATAAAAAACATTACCATCAATAAAAGTTAAAATAAGAAGAATATCATCAGATATGAAATTAATGTATAGAATGTTGATCATTTTCAGTTGCTGGATTTCTGCCAGTTCGCTATATGCGCAGGAAGTAACTATTCTGCCTTATAAGGTCATTTCCAATAAGATGATTGTAGAAATGCGCATGAATGGAAAACCGGTTTCTATGATTTTTGATACAGGTGGTAAAAATTCCATTAGCACCAAGTTAAAAAAGGAGCTTGGGCTTTCTGTTATGAGTTCACAACAACTTACAGATGCAAACAGCAATAAGATGCAATCAGATATTGTCAATCTGGATAAGATAGAAACACCAGATGGTAAAGCCACATTCAATGGTGTTCCTTTTTATGTTTTTGACTACGAGTTATTCGCTTGTTTGGGTGTAGAAGGTTTTATTGGCAGTGACCTTTTTCAGAACAATACCGTTGAAATTGATGACCAGGCTAAAGAGATTAGGATTAGGGTAGGTGGAATGCCGGCTTTAGCGAGCGACAGACGGTCCATCCCCTTTGCTGATGATGCCAGTGGAATGCCAGTTATCTCGCTGAACATGGGAAAATACGATGAAGCAAAGGTGCTTTTTGATAGCGGTTCTGATGGTTTTTTAACGCTTAGACATGATGAATACCTACGGTTGCAACAGCAGGATGCGCTCCATGTAATCCGTGAAGGAGAAGGAGGTGGTTCAATAGGTGCAGCAGGCCGGGGAGATATGGGGAAACGGATTTTGGTAGAAGTGCCGGAGATGATTGTTGGCCAGGCTAGTTTTGTAAATTTTAGGGCAGGGGTAGGCAATCCGCCTAGAACTTTATTTGGTTACAAATCATTACAATATGGAAAGGTAACCATTGATTATGTCAATAAACTGTTCCGTTTTGAAGTACTTAAACCTGGGCAAATAGCTGTGGATTTAAAAAAGAGTTGGGACCTGGAAATGCGCGTAGATGGTAATCAAATGGTGATTGCTACCGTTTGGGATAAATTGAAAGGACAAGCAGAAGTAGGCGATGTGGTTACCCATATCAATGGAAAAGAAATAAAGCCGATGAGCTTTTGTGAAAGTATTACCACCGGTTTACCGGTTTTGAAAGAAAATAACCAGGTGATCCTGACGGTGAAAACAAAGCAGGGCACAAAAAATATCACTATTAATAAAAGTTAAAAACCGAAAATAAGAACATGAAAAGACGAACCTTATTACTTGTGCTGTTATTACAAATTGTTGTTCTGGCAGGTAAAGCCCAATTGGTACAGAAAAAATCTAAAGAAAAGATCGCCGATTGGTATAACCTTTCTTTCGATAAAGATGGTGTTTATGGTGCTGAAGTGAACAAAGCCTACGAATTCCTGAAAGGAAAGTCCGTGAAAAAGAAACCCATTGTAGCCATTATAGGTTTTGGTATGGATGCAGAGCATGAAGACCTGAAAAACACGCAATGGACCAATGTGAACGAAAAGCCGGATGATGGAATTGATAACGATAAGGATGGGTGGATAGATGACATTCATGGCTGGAATTTCCTGGGCAATGGGAAGGGCGAAATGATAGAAAAGACCAATAAGGAAGGCGATCGGGAATATTTTCGTCTAAGAGGGCTTTATGAAGGGATATTTTTTAACGGGACAGATTATGTAAAGTTTGATGACTTATTGCAGAAGCCGGTTATAGTTCCTGTGCCAGCAAACGTGGCGGAGTATAGATATTTTCGGTATAGGCTTCAAAGAGAATCCCAAATTGTTCGTGCTTCTATTTCCTACAATATTTTTAAATTTCAGAAGTATTACCTGAACAATGATTTTGAGTCTGATGTAAAAAAAATGTATCCGGACCTTTCTAAAGTTGGTCAGCAAGAGTTTATCAAAGCAACTAACTATTTGGACCATCAGGGAAGTCATGTAGATTCCTTAAAGCTGATAGCGAGGTATGGTTTCCTGATAACTATGGGAGCTAACAATGGTGCTAACCATAGAGCTAAACGGGATTCTGTAACTTATATAGCCATGAAGGATCTTACATTGAATTTTAAAAGACCTAAAGAAGACTATGAAAGATTGCTGGCTAATAACGTTGATGCCAGGAAAATTACAGGCGATGACTTCACTAATCTCGGCCAGAAAAATTATGGTAATAACAATCTATACAGTAACGGTTCATTTTATGGAACCATGTTCTCAGGAATCATAGCAGCAGACCGAGACAACAACATCGGGATTAAGGGCATTATGCCACAAGCCCAACTGATGTCCCTGCGTGCTTATCCAAAAGAAGGTGAACCTTACTATAAAGACATTGCACTGGCCATCCGTTTCGCGGTAGATCATAAGGCAGATGTGATCCTGTTGGGTTCATCAAATACCATATGTCCTGCATACGAGGCCAAATGGGTAAATGATGCCTTGTTGTATGCAGAACAGAAAGGTACCTTGGTGGTATCCAGTGTCTGGGACCTTTCTTCCGATCTTTCCAAAAGAAGCTTTTATCCGAACCAGTACATCAATGGTAAGGAGCTAAATAATTTTATTCAGGTGGCCGCCTCCGATAGCTTAGGCATGCCGCTGAAATCCACCAATTTTGGAGCTAAGGAATTGAACCTGTTTGCTCCGGGAGTAAATGTCAGTACCACTTATATGGGAACAACCTACCGTCAGGCCAGTGGTTCTGGGATAGCAGCAGCTAGTGTGGCAGGTACGGCAGCTTTAATCAAGGCGTATTATCCTCAGCTTACTGGCGCCCAATTGAGAAAACTGATTTTGGAGAATGTTACAGACCGTAAAGATGTTGAAGTAGAAAAGCAGGTCGGTACGAAAATAGACATGTACCTATTTAAGCAATTGTGCAGTACAGGCGGTATATTGAATGCGTATAAAGCTGTTGTTGCAGCAGACAAATTGGGTAAAACTAAATAGTAGACCATTTTTTAAAAAAGCGATTATGAGAAGGATGAAATTTGTACAACGTTTGTGTTTTTATATGCTTACTGTTTCAGTATGTTTTAGTGCTGCGGCACAAAATACTGTTGTAAATGAAGTATTACCTTATAAGGATGTAGAAGGCTATATTATTATAAAGGCAAATGTTGGAGGAACTGAAGGTGATTTCCTATTGGATTCAAGGGGAAAGGTTGCGGTAACGGAACAAGCTGCTGCTGTACGTGGTATGAAATCAGATAAGAAAGCAAATAACTACCCAAGGGAGGGGTTTCAGGTCCTTGGTAATGCACTGGCTATTGGTTTTTTTGTGGGCAATACGGTTTACCAGAAAGATATACAAACTCGTATACTAAAAGAAAATGCATTATTGACCAGATTAAAGGTAGATGGTGTAATTAATTTCAGTGCATTTGCCAATGCTGTAGTGACTATTAACAGTAAAGCTAAAACGATTACCCTCTCCACACCATATAAACCCGCTTATATGAAGCTGGTGAACCGTGATGATGCAGAATTATCATTTAATGATGGGCTAATGATTCAAACCACCATCAATGGTAAACCTGTGAAAGCAGTTGTAGATTTCTACGAAGACCGGCCCCTTGTACTTTCTGTAAATGATGCTAAGCTAATTAATCCTGGTAATGGGGCATCTGCAACAGTGAAAGTAGCAGGTGTATCTCTTAATAACGTAAAGGTTGCAAAAGGCAATGCTACCTATACTATTATTGGAAAATCAATCTTAAATAAAGGGGTAATTTCTTTCGATATTGGGCGTAACAAATATTATTTCCAATCTTTTAATCAGGTAGAAGAAACTTCGCCCCCTGTTGTAAATAAGGAAATTGTTACGTTTATTCCTGGAAAGGTAAACCCCATAGACCGTACTTATTTCCTGAAGAATGTTTACGACTATAAGACCAATAAAGAATGGAAAACAATAGGAGATAAACCTGTGGTGATTGATTTCTGGGCAACTTGGTGCGGTCCATGCATGAAAATGATGCCTGTTATGGAAGAACTTGCAGCCAAGTATAAGGACAGGATAAATTTCTATAAAGTGAACGTAGATAAAGAGGGGGAATTGAGACAAGTTTTTGAGGCCAATGCTATACCGCTGGTAATTTTCGGTTCTTTAAATAATGGTTCTACCAAAGAGATCGGAGCCGACACCAAAGAAAAAGTAGAGGCCCGGATATTAGAACTGCTAAAATAATAAGCTAATCATTCAAATGAAATTATATAAAATTTCTTTCATCCTGATGTTTCATGGCATGTGGATGTTATCCTCTGCCAATGGGCAGGTGACATTATTGGCTAATGGTCACGATTTTGAGCAATTGCCTCAGCATGCGCTTATTGCCAAAACCGTTGCAAGTATGGTAGCCAATTATCACTATAAAAAAACTAAAATAGATGATTCTTTGTCGACACGGATATTTAACGATTATTTGGAGAGACTGGATAAAGCACATACGCTATTCCTGGCTTCAGATGTGAAGGGTTTTGAAAAATACCGCTTTCAAATGGACGATGCCTTGCTATCAGGTGATCTCTCCGCTGCTTTTGAAATCTACCGTATTTATACAGATAGAATGAACGAAAGGGTTGATTATAGTTTAGAGGTGCTTAAAATGCCCTTGAATTTATCCTCTTCAGATGTTTTTGATTTTACACGCACACAATTACCCTGGTTTAGTTCTGTTGGCCAGGAACAACAATATTGGAATGAATGGGTCCGTTATGAGCTGATCTTGCTTAAGGCAAATCAAAAAACCGAAAAAGCAGCACAGGATATATTGACCAAAAGGTATGAAAAATTAAAGGAAAGATTGGGAAAATTGAAAAGCGAAAATGCTTTTGAGGAGTTTATGAATGCCTTTGTTGGAACCATAGATCCACATACCCTTTATTTATCCCCAAGAAATGCGGATGAGTTCAGTGTCATGATGAACAAATCGCTGGTAGGGGTTGGCCTGGAATTGACCCTTCAGAATGAATACCCAACTATTACAAACGTAATCAAAGGAGGCCCGTCAGAAAAAAGCGATCAAATTGTCGTAAATGACCGTATCCTAGCCATTGCTGAGGGCGAAAATGGTGAATTTGAAGATGTAGTTGGATGGGACCTGAACGAAGTAATACAGAAAGTTCGTGGTGCAGTTGGTTCAACGGTAAGGCTACGGATCTTACCACCAGGAGCAACAATGGGTGTTAAGCCCAAAGAGGTTACATTGGTTCGGGACAAGATCGTGCTGGAAGACCAAAAAGTAAAAAGTGAGGTTAAGATTGTAAAACAGGGCAACAAAGAACGAAAAATTGGAATTATTGCCATTCCGAATTTTTATTTTGATGCCAATGCTTTTAACAAAGGAGATAAAGACTATGCCTCCACCTCACATGATGTTAGAAAGGCTTTGGGAAGTTTTAAAAGCCAAGGAGTGGAAGGTGTAATGATCGATCTACGCAATAATGGGGGAGGTTCTTTAAAAGAGGCGATTGATCTTACAGGGCTATTTATCAATTATGGTCCGGTGGTACAGTTGCGTGATGCACGGAACAAGATAACCGTTAACTCAGATACAGACAGCTTGTTGGTATATGGAGGTCCGCTAACGGTGCTGATTAACCGCCTGAGTGCTTCTTCTTCAGAGATTTTTGCAGCAGCGATGCAGGACTATGGGCGGGCTGTGATTATTGGCGAACAAAGTTTTGGTAAAGGTACAGCTCAAAATACTTATGCGCTGAACCAGATGCTTCAACAACCTGATAAGAATTATGGTCAGTTTAATATGACTTTTGCTAAGTTCTACCGTATAAGTGGAGCAAGCACACAGAATCATGGGGTAACACCCGATGTGAGCTTCCCATCATCTGGTAGTTCCTTTTATGTTGGTGAAAGCACTATGAAAAATGCACTCCCTTATGATGAAATTCCAGCAACTCCTTTTAGCCCGGTTTTCCAATTAAAAGAGATCAATGCGCTGTTGGAAAAGGATCATGAAAAGCGGGTAAAGAATAATCCGCAATTTCAAGTATTACAGCAACAGGTTTCAGAATATAAAAGGTTGAATGAACAGAAATCAGTTGTATTGGATTTGAAGAAAATCACCGATGCAAAAGCTGTAAATTCTACAACTATCTTGAATAAGGATAAAACAGACTATGTTAAGGAGGAAAGCTTGAAAGTTACAGCTGAGCTAGTTAGTGAAATGAGCAATAAGCTAAAATAGATATAAATGAAATTTTTAGTTAACGTGTCCAGGTGATATAATGATAGAAAGGGCAACGCTGGATAGCGACCCTTTTTTTAAAATATATCTCTGGTTTTATACTGTTGGCAACATTTCCAACAGATAGGGTAATGCCGGATTGACATTGTCCTTCTTCCATGTCGCAAACAGCGCGGTTTTTTGAGGAACATTTGTCAATTCAATAAACCTGATGTTGGGATTGTCTGTATGTGCCAGAGAAGTAGGTATGATCGATAGTCCCATTCCATTTTCTACCAGCCTAAAAATGGTAGGTGCATGAATGGAACGGTGAGCAACCTTGGGTACAAAGCCCTGGTCGGCACAGAGATTTAGGATCTGCTGATAATACAACTGGCTTTTATCGTTTGGAAATAAGATGAATGGCTCCTGAGCCAGCTGCGCAATATTTTCAAACTTTTTGCTGGTCATGGGATGGGCAGCAGGCAATACCAAAGAAAACGTTTCCACATAGACTCGTTTATTGATAAAACCTTCTGGTAAATGATTACTCCTCATGAAACCAATATCCAGCAATTCATTTTGCAAATGCATGAACTGATCAGCATTGCTCAGCTCATCAAGCTGGAACTTGATATTCGGGCAGTCGCTGTTGAAGAGCTTAAGCACATCAGGCAGTACAGACTCCATGGCCGAGGCAACAAAGCCTATTCTGATCTGTCCTGTATTGCCCATCTTTAGCAATTTTATGTTTGTCACTGCAGTTTCTATCTTGTTCAGAATTTGCTGTACATCTTTATAAAATAAACTGCCTGCATCGGTAAGATATACCTTCTTGTTTGTCCTGTCAAACAATTGAACTTTCAGAATTCCTTCTAATTGTTTGATCTGCTGGCTTAATGCAGATTGCGATATAAAAAGCAGTTCAGAGGCCTCCCGGTAATGTAATTTCTCTGCCAGAACTTTAAAATAAGTGAGATGCCTCAATTCAATTTGATTAGTGATACTTATCATTACTTAATTAATATGAATTGTCAGTAATGATAAATGTAGAGATATTTGACAACAAACTAAATATAAACATGATTAAAAAAGTACTTACACTCGGACTTGGAAAAGTAGGCACACTGGTTGGTTCACTCTTGAGCAAGCAATTTGAGGTAACGGGTATGGATAAACAAGCACCACATTATTCATTTGATCTTCCATTTAAAGTGGTAACAGGTGATGTAACAGACATCCAATTGATGGAAAAGATTATTTCTGAACACGATGCGGTCGTATCTGCGCTGCCTTACTTTTTAAATAAGGCGATTGCAACCATTGCCCATAAACAGGGAAAGCATTATTTTGACCTGACAGAAGATGTGGAGACAACCAATTATATTATTGGCTTAAGTGAAACGGCGACTTCTGTAATGGCGCCGCAATGCGGGCTGGCTCCAGGTATTATTGGCATCATAGGCGCGCATTTAGCCAAAGACTTTGAAAAATTACGTTCTATAGAAATGCGGGTAGGGGCGCTGCCTAAATACCCTAATGGAGAAATGGGTTATTCTTTTACCTGGTCTGCAGCAGGAGTAGTCAATGAATATATAAACGATGCCGAAGCCATTCATAATGGCCGGCGTAAACAGGTTATTTCCCTGCAGGGAAAAGAAGCCATCAATATAGATGGGGCTAGCTACGAAGCCTTTTATACTTCAGGTGGACTAGGCACCATGTGTGAAACTTACGAAGGAAAAGTAGATAAGTTAGACTACAAAACAATTCGTTATCCCGGACATTGTGATTTAATGAACTTTCTGATTCACGAATTGCATATGAAAGACAATAAACAGCAATTGGAAGATATTCTTAAAAATGCAAAACCGGAAGTTCAGGAAGATGTGGTACTGATTTATGCTGTAGCCGAAGGATGGAAAGATGGTCAAATGAAAAGGAATGAATATTGTAAATCATGCGCTCCGATGGTTATTGACGGACAGCACTGGAGAGCGATTTCCTGGACAACAGCAGCTAGTTTAGTTGCAGTAGTAGAAATGGTTGCAGCAGGGGCATTACCTTCTAAAGGATTTATCAAACAGGAAGAAATCTCTTTTGATGCATTGCTTGCTACCCAAACCGGCAGTTTTTTTAAATAAAGAATATGAATTTTAATAAAAATAAACCCTTAGACGTTTTTTTGAATATACTTTTTGAACGGTACCGGGACCAGGTGCCGGCTGTAAAGAAGATCACAAATGCACTCGTTGAAAGGGGAGTGATCGCGTCACAAAATGAGATCATCAACGATCATATAGCCTTCAGAACAATGGGTGTCCCGAATTTAGGGATAACCTCCTTTGAAAAGATATTCCTGCACCATGGTTATCAAAAAAGGGACTATTACCATTTTGAAAGTAAAAAATTGAACGCCTACTGGTATTCACCGCCTTCTGCTGAATATCCAAGGATTTTCATGAGCGAACTGATCGTAGACCAGCTCTCCGATCGTGCCCAAAGCATCATTCAGCGCTACACAAAACATATCGGGAAAGATCCTGTTGATCTTCTGGATCTTGGTGACGGAAAGGCTATTGGAGAATTTTTTCACCAATCTCTATGGGAACTCCCTAATAAAAAAGATTACCAGGATTTATTGGAAGAAAGTGAATATGCTGCATGGGTCATCTTTAATCGTTATTACTTAAATCACTATACGATTAGTGTTCACGACCTGAAGGAGGGGTATAATACACTGGAAAGCTTTAACGAGTTTGTAGAATCATTGGGATTGAAGTTGAATGCTGAAGGTGGAAAGATTAAAGTAAGTCCGGATGGCTTATTGCGCCAGAGCAGCACAGTTGCTCAAATGCATCTGGCAGGTTTTTCTGATGGAGAAACCATGCCAATAGCAGGGAGCTATGTGGAATTTTCTGAACGTTTGGTACTGCCGGAATTCAGAGACTTACCCGCCCTGTCCATTAAGCCCGAACACCGCAGAGAGGGCTTTGAAACAGGCAATGCAGATAAAATTTTTGAAAGTACATATATCAGGCAAACGGAATCCTGATCAAACAAAACGAAATGAAGATGAATCAAATTTTAAAAAGATTAGGGATTGACGAAGTCAATCAGGGAACCTCTACAGGTTCTTCCTGGCTAAGCACTGATGGTAAACAAATCAGTTCATTTTCTCCGGTTGACGGGACTTTGATTGCAGAAGTTCAAAGTACCGATGCAGCCAATTACGAAATTGTGTTAAAAAAGGCACAGGAGGCATCTTTATTCTGGAGAAATATCCCAGGACCAAAACGTGGCGATATCGTACGTCAATTTGGAGATGCGCTCCGCGAACATAAGGAAGACCTGGGAACCTTGGTTTCTTATGAAATGGGTAAAAGTTTGCAGGAAGGTTTAGGTGAGGTTCAGGAAATGATCGATATATGTGATTTTGCTGTTGGACTTTCCCGCCAGCTTTACGGATTAACCATGCATTCGGAAAGGCCAAATCATAGAATGTATGAGCAGTGGCATCCTCTGGGTATTGTAGGTATCATTTCTGCTTTTAACTTCCCTGTTGCAGTTTGGGCATGGAATACTGCCCTGGCCTGGGTTTGTGGAAATGTATGTGTTTGGAAGCCCTCTTCTAAAACGCCACTCTGCGCCATTGCATGTCAGCAAATTATAGCCAGAGTTCTTAAATTGAACGATATGCCTGAAGGGATAAGCAATTTGCTGATTGGCAATGCGGCAGGCGACATGATCAATAATGATAAACGTATTCCACTTGTTTCCTTTACCGGATCTACAAAGATCGGAAGAATTGTTTCTTCAGCAGTTGCTTCAAGGTTTGGACGTAGTATTCTGGAGTTGGGTGGAAATAATGCAATTATTGTTTCTAAAGATGCAGATTTGGAAATGTCTGTTATCGGGGCGGTATTTGGAGCAGTTGGTACTGCTGGACAGCGCTGCACCTCTACCCGAAGACTAATTATCCATGAAGATATTTATGAAACATTGAAGGCTAAACTGGTAAAGGCTTATGCCCAGCTTCGCATAGGTGATCCCTTAGATCAGCATAATCATGTGGGGCCACTTATAGATAAACAGGCCGTTGAGATGTACAACAACGCAATTGCGAAGGGAAAAGAAGAGGGTGCCGTTTTTATTGTAGAGGGTGGGGTATTGGATGGTGATGAATTTATCTCCGGCTGTTATGTTAAACCATGCATTGCTGAGGTTAAAAATGATTATGAAATTGTACAAGATGAAACATTTGCTCCGATACTTTATCTGATCAAATATAAAACCCTGGAAGAGGCCATCGCTTTGCAAAATGGTGTTCCTCAGGGCTTGTCGTCGGCAATTATGACCCTGAATTTACGTGAAGCAGAACAATTCTTATCAGCAAATGGCTCTGATTGCGGGATTGCCAATGTAAATATCGGTACATCAGGCGCGGAAATTGGTGGCGCATTTGGAGGGGAAAAAGAAACAGGAGGAGGAAGAGAAAGTGGTTCAGATGCCTGGAAAGCTTATATGCGCAGACAAACAAATACCATCAACTATTCAAATACACTGCCCCTGGCCCAGGGTATAAAATTTGACTTTTAACATTTGGTCCGGAAACAGGACATTCCTTGGCCGTAAGCAAAATAAAAAGTTTACGGCCAGGGCTGTTTAAAAGTTTTTTTTATAAATTGAAGGCAAAACGCCAGTGATGCATTCAATTCTACCTTTTTTACTAGCCATGATCATGGTCATCGTACTGTTGAACATGTGGGCTGCCAAACTCAAAATTGCCTATCCCATTCTATTGGTTGTTGGAGGGCTGTTGATCAGTTTTATACCTGGATTGCCCGTGGTAAAGATTCATCCTGATCTGATTTTCTTTATTTTTCTTCCACCCATGCTTTTTGAGGCTGCCTGGTCTATCTCTTTTAAAGAGATGAAAAAATGGTGGCGTATCATTGGTAGTTTCGCTTTCCTTGTCGTTTTTTTTACAGCATTATCTGTGGCCCTGGTTACCAATTATCTGCTCCCGGGTTTTACCATTGGCCTTGGATTTTTATTGGGCGGTATTGTATCTCCACCCGATGCAGTAAGTACTGGGGCTATTACGAAATTTGTTAAACTACCAACGTCCACTTCGGCTATTTTGGAGGGTGAAAGTTTGTTAAATGATGCGTCCTCTCTGATTATCTTCCGTTTTGCGTTGGTGGCCGTTGGCACTGGTCAGTTTATCTGGCAGGATGCAGCGCTGAGTTTTGTGTGGATGATTGTTGGTGGCGCGGGTATCGGTTTGTTGTTGGGCTGGATATTTGTCCAGGCACATAAATATTTGCCAACAGATGCACCTTCAGATATAGCACTTATGCTCATTGAACCTTATTTTATGTACTGGATAGCCGAGCAGGTACATAGTTCTGGCGTACTTGCAGTGGTAAGCGGGGGGTTATTTATGTCTGCGAGAAGGCTGATTTTTTTGAGCAGCACGAGCCGCATAAGGGCATTTAGTGTATGGGAAAGTTTTATATTTATCTTGAATGGCATTGTTTTTATGATTATCGGCCTTGAGCTTCCAGAAATTATAGGAGGATTGCGCTCAAAAGGGATTCCTCTGAATACGGCTATTGGCTATGGTGTGCTGGTTACAGGGATTTTAATTGCAGCCCGTATCATCAGTTCCTATGCCGCTATGGCAGCCACGCTAATCTTCCGCCCGAGTGTAGCACCTGCTGTATCTTCCAATAGAATGCGCTGGACTATTCCGTTGTTTCTTGGCTGGACAGGGATGCGTGGCGTGGTATCTTTGGCTGCTGCGTTATCCATACCTGTAGCATTTGACAATGGGATTGCTTTTCCGAACCGGGATTTAATACTGTTTATTACTTTTGTTGTTATATTACTTACACTCGTAGTACAAGGGCTTACACTTCCTTATTTTATCAATCGTATGGGGCTCTCAGGTCAAATATTTAATGAGGAGGCTGAAGAATCGGCTAAGCAAAAAATGAAACATGGACTAAAGGAACATGTCTATAAATTTCTTAAAAACAAGTATGATAATGAGTTGAATGGGCATGCTGGTATGGAGAAATTCTTAAAGCATTGGGAAGAAAAATCAAAAGCTACGGATGACAGCTGGATGAATGAGAAAACAAAGGTCATCTTTGTTGAACTGCTCGAAAGTCAAAGGCAATATCTTACAGAGCTCAATAAGAATTCTTCTATTAACGAAGAACTTATCCAGCAGCAATTGTACCAGATCGATCTTGAGGAGGAACGACTGAGAGTTATTTAGAAAATAGGCACCAGTCCTTTTATAAAAAATATGAATATAAAATTGCGCAATTAAATACTTGCACATATATTTGCAAGTGAATGCTTGCGTAATATATTTAATTTAAATTTATAAAGATGAAAAGGACAATTGTATACTCTGTTATTGCACTGCTGATATTATCGTCTTGCAATAATGCAAACCAATCAAAAGACAGCACCAATCAAGTTAAGGGAAGTCTGAATGACAGTTTGATTCCGAAAAAAGGTTATTCAGAAGTCAATGGAATTAAAATGTACTATGAAATTTATGGACAGGGGAAACCTCTTGTTTTGCTTCATGGTGGCGGCTCTACTATCCAAACCACCTTTGGCAGAGTTATACCAATGCTTGCTAAACATAGACAAGTGATCGCGGTAGAGCTGCAAGCACACGGAAGAACCAGTGACAGAGATAAAGAAGTATCATTTGAGCAGGATGCAGATGATGTTGCTGTACTTTTACAGCATTTGAATATTGATAAAACAGATTTTTTTGGTTTCAGCAATGGAGGGACAACGACTGTTCAGATGGCCATTCGTCATCCTCAAATAGTTGATAAGATGGTTTTAGGTTCTGCGCTTTGCAAACGCAATGGTGTTCCGGTACAATTCTGGGATTTTATGAAAGGGGCGAAGCTGGCCAATATGCCTGAACAATTAAAAGAAGCTTATCTTCAAGTAGCACCAGATCCTAAAGGCTTGCAAATCATGCATGATAAGGATGCGAAAAGGATGTTGAATTTTACAGATATACCAGACCGGCAGATCGAATCCATTAAGGCACCAGCACTAATTATTATAGGAGACAAAGATGTCATAACGCCTGAGCATGCTGTTGAAATGCATAAACAGATGACTAATTCAGAATTGGCTATAATTCCAGGTGTCCACGGCGAGTATATTGGGGAGGTAACCACACTTAAATTGGGTTCTAAAGAGGAGGACTTTGTTATTCCAATGATTGAAAGATTCCTTGATAAATCAGAAAAAGGAAAGCGGGAATGATCTCCGACCATTCCCGCCTAATCTAAATTAACGCTCTCGTATATAAAGACGCTAAAGCAGAAAGAATATTGTGCTGAACGTAAGTTTCTATAAAAATCAATCGTTTTTTGACAGATTTATCCCAGCATGTCCTTCAGAAACAACCTCCTTCTTTAAGTTGATAGGTTCCGCGGTTTCAGTAGATATTTTAACCGTTTCGGTTTTCAAATCGTCACGGACGTCCAAGTTGTTGATGTTTCGGTGAATTTCTCTTTTTACACCTTCAGAGGCGTCTTTAAAATCCCTTATTCCCTGGCCTAGCCCACGTGCCAGCTCGGGTAACTTTTTGCCGCCAAACAGCAGAAGAATAACTGCAAAGATCAGTATGAGCTCGCTTCCTCCGATATTTAAAAATTCTATTAATGTTCCTTGATACATAATGTTTTATAAAAAAAAAATGGTGTGTTTTTCAAAGATAAAATGCGATAAAGACATTTCAGTCTACATTAAAACATTTTAATGTCAATATGATTTTCAAATTAAATTACTTCGCTATAAGCTCAATTTGCCGGCTAAAAGGAGACCAAAGCTATTCTCTATAATAGAATAGAAATAGAATAAACTTATATATTTGCTTAAACGGACGAAATATCATTTAAATCAATAACTATTCCCGATGAAACGTAAACTTTGGCTTAACCTTGTACTCCTGACCTCAATTTCTTTTGCTTCGACAGCACAAACGGTAACACTTGATTACCATTTTAACCATGAAGTAAGAACCAATAAAACAGGACAGAAGGAACGGTTTCATTACATGTGGGAAGATACCGGAAGTACTGGTTTTTCTATATTGGGGAAGGCCTTTACCGGCAATGGTGCAACGTTGAAATCTTTGGATGCCGCGCCAACAGCCGCCAATTTGAAGAATACAGATGTATATATTATTGTTGATCCAGATACTAAAAAAGAGAGCACAAATCCTAATTATATTGAAAAGAAAGACATCCTTGAAATTGCTAAATGGGTGAAATCCGGAGGCGTACTGTTCTTACTTGCCAATGATAGTGCTAATGTAGAATTGCCTCACTTCAATCAGTTAGCAGGGAAATTCGGACTTCATTTTAATGATGATCTTCAAAATCATGTGATTAATGATGATCATTTTGAGGATGGTGCCATAGAAATCAAGAATGACCCAATCTTTAAGACCAGCCGCAAGATCTTTATGAAAGATGTTTGTTCTATTTCGATTACTGGCGCAGCTTATGCAGGATTGAAAAATAAGAACAACGCTGTTATTATGGCCATCACTAAATACGGAAAAGGGACGGTTGTAGCTGTTGGAGATCCGTGGTTGTACAATGAATATACAAATGGAAGGCTGCCATCAGATTTTGAAAATGATAAAGCAGCCCATGATATTGCAAAATGGTTAATGGAGCAGTAATAAAAATATCATTTGATAAAGTTTAACTCGCGAAATTTGGATATTACAATTGTATATCGTAATATTGCGATATACAATTATGGGACTTACAAAATCAGAAATATTCACAGAGGAGCAAAACAGGCTTTCCACTTTACTGAAAGCCATTGCCCATCCAGCAAGGATCGCCATCTTACAGCAGATCATTAAATCTAATGCTTGTATTTGTGGAGATTTGGTGGAAGAATTAGGATTAGCACAAGCCACAATCTCACAGCATTTAAAAGAACTGAAAACAGCAGGTTTAATTCAGGGAACGATTGAAGGCGTATCTGTTTGCTACTGTATCAATCCTATCGTTTGGAAGGATCTGGAAAAACAGCTTTCAGGCTTCTTTGGTACGTATAACTTAAAGGCAGACTGCTGCTAAAAAAATTTGACTAGATATATCGCAATATTGCAATAATACTATAAAAGAAATCTAAAATTATAATCGTCATTAACAGAACTTAAAATCATGGATAAATTAGAAGCAATTAATTGGAAAATCTTTAAAGAAAGATTAGAACAACACCCCGATCTGACCTTGCAATTTCAATACGCAGAAGACAAATGGGTAGATGCCTCCTATCACATCACCGAAATAAAACAAGCTCCGATCGTATCGGTAGACTGTGGTGGTGTTATGAATAGCTGGACCGAGATCATTGTGCAATTGTGGGAGCCGGAAGGGGAGCAGCAAGATAGAGCAATGAAAGTAAGTAAAGCTTTATCTATTGTTAACCTTGTAGAGAAATCACTTCCTTTAAATCCGCTCGGTACGGTTAAAATTGAATTTGGAAATTCTCAATTCGATACCAGGCAAATGTTTCCAAATGACTTTCTGATTTCTGGAGAAAACCTGATTATCGATTTGCGTCCTGATGCCGTTCAGTGTAAAGCTATTGGAAGAGGCGGAAGTTGCGGCACAACGGATACTGGTGAAGAATGCTGTACACCTGCGGTAAAGAAAGAGGCCACGCTGAAACCGAAACTGCAGATGGTAAATCTTGCGAGTACAGATCAAATGTGTGAACCCGGCTCCGGCTGCTGCTAAATTATAAAACAAATGAAACAAGTATTAGTACTCTGCACCGGCAATAGTTGCAGAAGCCAGATTGCAGAAGGTTATTTGAGATTTTTTGCCGGAGATATGGCAAAAATTTATAGTGCGGGTATAGAAACACATGGTGTGAACCCGAGGGCAATTGAGATCATGAAAAGAGACGGAATCGACATCTCCAGTCATACTTCAAACAATGTTAATGAATACACCAATATCGATTTTGATTTTGTGATTACTGTATGTGACAATGCAAAAGAGAGTTGTCCTTATTTCCCGACCAATGCGGTGAAGTTGCATTACAACTTTCCTGATCCTGCCAAAGCAAAAGGCAGTGAAGAAGAAATCATGGAACAGTTTCGCGAAGTCAGGGAAATGATCAGGAAATATGCTCAGAACTTTGTAAATGAAAACTTAAAGCATTAAGATGTCAGCAAATCATTGTGCACCGGCTACTGAACGAAAACGACTTGGTTTTTTAGATCGTTATCTAACGCTGTGGATATTCTTAGCTATGGGGATTGGCGTAGCTACAGGCTATCTTATTCCTTCCTCATCAGGATTTATCAATTCTTTCTCAAGCGGAACAACAAATGTTCCGCTTGCTATTGGCCTGATCCTGATGATGTACCCACCTCTGGCAAAAGTTAAGTATGAACAAATGGGGAAGGTATTTAAGGATGTTAAAGTATTAAGTGTATCACTCGTACTGAACTGGGTAATCGGCCCGTTATTGATGTTTTTCCTTGCGATTATCTTTTTAAGAGACTATCCTGAATATAGGGTTGGCCTCATTCTGATTGGCCTTGCCAGGTGCATTGCAATGGTGGTTGTTTGGAATGAACTTGCCGAGGGGAACCGCGAGTATGCTGCCGGATTAATCGCACTAAATAGTATTTTTCAGGTATTGCTATACAGTGTGTTTGCCTATATCTTCATCACTGTTCTTCCTCCGTATTTTGGCTTTCCAAGCCAGGATGTACATATTACTATTTCAGAAATTGCTAAAAGCGTGGGTATTTATTTGGGAATTCCTTTCGCGATGGGCGTGATCAGTAGATATGCGTTAATCGCACTTAAGGGAGAAAAATGGTTCCAAAACAAATTTATACCACTAATTTCACCAATTACTCTGGTCGCATTGCTCTTTACGATTGTGGTGATGTTCAGCTTAAAAGGCAAACTCATTGTTCAAATTCCTTTGGATGTAGTGAGGATTGCCATTCCTCTGTTGATCTATTTCTCTATTATGTTTGTAGTAAGCTTTTTTGCCGGGCGTTATTTTGGTGCGGATTACTCCAAGTCTGCTTCAATTGCCTTTACCGCTACAGGAAACAACTTTGAATTGGCGATCGCAGTCGCAATTGGTGTATTTGGGATCAATTCAGGACAGGCATTTGCAGGAGTTATTGGCCCTTTGGTAGAAGTGCCTGCCCTTATCGCATTGGTAAATTTGGCATTTTGGTTTAGAAAGAAGTACTTTCCAATCAAATGATAATTTTACCCATCATATTTTAGATCTTGCAAAACAAACTCGTACTTTATGAAGCAGCCATTAATTTGGCTGCTTTTATTGGATAGTAGTTATATAAATGTTATCTTAAATTTATTATGTTTGAGTGTACATTAATTTAAGCAGATAAAATATTGGAATGAAGAGTAAAGTTGTAAATGCGCTGGAAGAAGAACATTTGTTGCTTCAGGAGGCTTCTTTGGGCTGTCGTACTGCGTTTACAACATTGTATACTTTTTATCTTCCTAAATTGTATAAATATATTTTCCCATTTGTCCGGTATTCCAAGGAGGATACAGAAGAGATTCTTCATGATATTTTTATGAAAATATGGGAAAGGAAGGAAGATTTGTCGGCAATAAAATCTTTCAACAGCTATCTGTACAGCATGGCCAGAAACAAGCTGATCAATATTCATGAACACAGTAAGGTTAGGCGAAAAGCTATAGATTATATTTTTCAACACAGTGATGTCGCAGGGAATACTACCGATGAGAACTTCATTTATTCTCAGTATAATGAGGTTATTCAGCGTGCTATAGATACACTGCCACCAAAACGGAAACGTGTATTTGAAATGAGCACTCACGAAGAACTTTCACAGGATGAGATTGCTAAAACGTTGAATATTTCTAAATCTATGGTCAAGAAACAATTGTATGCCGCTACCAGATATGTAAAGGATTACCTTAAAGTACATGCAGACCTCACGGCATTTATTGCCATTTGTTTTTCTATAGGAATGCGGCGTTAAATTTTTTTTTTCATCGGGGGTATCTAATCTTAAACTCTTCCTGTCTCACTATTAAATGGGTTTATTGTCATGAATTTGCAGGAAGTAAAAGAAATATTAGAATTAATGTCATCAGGAAACTGTACGAAGCAACAGGAAGATACTTTCATGGAGTGGCTTAGTGGCGCCGATAAATCTGAATTTCTGACGGTTCTGAACTGGTGGGAGGAAATGCTGGAGCAAAGAAATGACCATGGAAATGCAGATGCCGGATTGATTTCAAGAATAGAGGATGGACTAAATCATATTGAAACACCTGTAATCCCCTTTCAAGTAAAAAAGCAGGAGCCTCAGCGAGGGAATTTTAAGGTGGTATTGGCTATTGCTGCTTCTTTATTTA
This sequence comes from Pedobacter nutrimenti, assembly GCF_032678445.1. Taxonomy (GTDB): domain Bacteria; phylum Bacteroidota; class Bacteroidia; order Sphingobacteriales; family Sphingobacteriaceae; genus Pedobacter; species Pedobacter nutrimenti_A. The sequence continues at coordinate 129,107 of NZ_JAVTSQ010000003.1, read as the reverse complement.
TGGTTTTGTCTGCAGCTTTGTTTTTTTATTATACTAAAAGTAATACTCCCGTTTATAATCAAATAAGTCGGAGTCAAATTTTAAATGATATTAAACCTGGTGGAAATAAGGCTGTATTGACGCTTAGCGATGGAACTAAAGTAGACCTTAATAATGTGCATGCCGGTGGTGTTGTCGCAAATCAATCCGGGATCAGGATTGTTAAGAACAGGGATGGCCAATTGATTTATAATATTATTAGCAATAATGAACCAAATACAGCCGGGTTATACAATACGATACAAACGCCTTTAGGTGGGCAATACCAGGTAAATCTTCCTGATGGAAGCAAGGTGTGGCTGAATGCGGCATCTTCGTTAAGGTATCCGGTGAATTTTGACAGCGACGAGCGGAGAGTAGAATTGAAGGGTGAGGGATATTTCGAGGTTGCTAAGGATAAAGAGAAACCATTTAGGGTGCAGACTAAAAATCAGGTTGTTGAAGTTTTGGGAACCCATTTTAATATCAATAGTTACGAAGAAGAAGATCATACAAAGACCTCCTTGCTCGAAGGAAGTGTACGCATTCGGTCTTTAATTAATAAAAGGACAATCGTTTTAGTTCCAGGACAGCAGGCGCTGCTTAACGATTATACCATAAATGTGAAAGAGGTAGATGTGAATGAAGTTGCCTCATGGAAAGATGGCTATTTTGTCTTTAACAACGAAAGTGCAGCAACAGTGATGCGTAAAATCGCACGTTGGTACAACCTGGAAGTCATTTATGAAAATAACATAGGTAATATAGATTTTGCAGGTTCAGTAGCCCGCTATCAAAACGTTTCTGAAATTATTAAAACACTGGAATTAACCGGTCTGGTGCATTTTAAATTGGAAGGTAGAAAGCTCACCGTAATTGCAAATTAATCTTCCCTATGAAAGACAAATAAAAATAACCAAATCAACAAACCTAAACCAAATCATATGAAGAGATAACGACCCACCACACAATGGTTATCTGGATAAAAAACCGGGAGGTGCTTGGAACCACCTCCCCGGTATGTTTGTCTGGACCTACCAAATGAATTTTCGAAGACCATTTATTGTTAATCCAAACTAAACAAAAGTATGAATAAAAATATTCATTGCCGACCGGCTTATGAACATAGTCGGCTATATAATAAAAGACAGATCATCATGCGTATAAAATTGACCGTTATGATAATGATTACTGCATTTTTACAGGTAAGTGCAAGTGGCTTTGCTCAGAATATCACATTATCTGAAAAGAATGCATCTTTGGAGCAGCTTTTTGTTAAAATCAAGAAGCAAAGCGGGTATACATTTTTGTATAGTCTGCAACTGATAAAAAAGACCAAACCAGTTTCACTTACAGTAACAAATGCCCCTTTAATTTCAGTACTGGAGAAGTGCTTTGAAGGACAGCCACTCACATTCGCGATCAATCAGAATACAATTGTCGTTAGAAAGCGAGAAGAGGAATCAACCCTGGCTGACATTCAGCTCAAGCGATTTAAGGGACAGGTCATTGATGCCAAAGGCTTACCTTTACCGGGGGTAACAATTAAAATAAAGAATAAGAATACGACAAAAATCAGTGATAGAAGCGGTGAGTTCAGCATAGATGTTGAAGATGATGATGTGTTGGTTTTAACTTATATAGGCTATAAAAGAAAAGAAGTCGCTGTTAGAGGAATCGAAACTTTAAGGATTACCCTGGAAGAGGATGAATCAAAACTGAAGGACGTAGTCGTTATTGGTTATGGTAAGCAGGATAAGCACATCAACCCAAGTTCTATTAGTCACGTTGATGGAGAAAAACTACAAAATAGGCCGAGCGGTTCTATTGAAGGTTTGTTGCAAGGACTTGCACCGGGATTAATCGTTCAAAACAATTCTGGTCAACCCGGAGGAAGAAGTAATATTTCAATTAGAGGGTTGTCAGACTTTTCCAGTTCTGCAAACTCTAACGTGGTAAGTACGCCATTATTTATTATTGATGGAGTCCCGTTGGATCAGGATACTTTTAATCCATCAAATCCCAGACAAGCTATTTCGAGTGTTTTAGGCGGATTAAATCCTTTTGATGTAGAAAGTGTAGACGTATTAAAGGATGCGGCTGCAACAGCAATTTATGGTTCAAGAGGGGCTAACGGTGTAATTATAATTACAACAAAGCGTGGAAAGGCAGGCAAACCTGTTGTAACCTTAAATACACAATTCGGTGGCAGTACACCACCTCAGCTTCGAAAAACATACGGTGGAGCGGCAGAACGTAATTTCAAATTGAATTTATTTAATTCCTACCAGAGTTCGAAAGTTGGTGGCGGAACATCTAGCCCACCAATTGAATTAACAGATAGTTTGAACAGCTTCTATAATAATTCTACCAACTGGCAAGACCTCTATTTTAGAAATGCTGCATTATACAGTGTTAACCTTGGCGTTAGTGGTGCAACCGAAAATGCAAGTTACCGTTTAGGTGCAGATTATTATAGCGAAAATGGGGTTGTATTAAGTTCTGGTTATAAACGTTATTCGTTAACCTATCAAGGCGTTTTTAATCCAACAAAAAAGTTAACAATTACGGGTAGGGTAAATGTGAATCAACAAGATGCTAGTCAGCGTCGTGGAGATACGTTTAATGCTGCTGTAATTGGTAATAATTTTTCTTCTTCATTTCAGCCTGGGCCCAGTTCGGGTTATTATGATGCTTTTTTAGAGTCTTATAACAAAGGTGTTAATATTGATTTAACGAGAAATTTATCCGCTCAATTAGAAGGAAGTTTGGACATCACGGATTATCTTAACGTATCATCCAGAGGTTCGGCACGCTATCAGTTCTACCGTACAAGAAATTTCAACCCTTCGGCAGCAAATGTAAATGGTAAAGCCTCAGCGTCCTATTATGCTCAGGAAACCTTAGATCTTTTGAGTGAGACCAATATTAGATTGCATCATACTTTTGCCAGTGGGCATACTTTTGATTTCTTAGTTGGTAATACGATCAACACCAATAGCAATGATAATATTTATGGCAGTGGCGTAAATGGACCAAATGATGCTCAGCAAGTTATTCAAGGTTATTCCCAATCAGATATTTCATTACAAACCAATAACATTACCTACGGGCTGCTATCCTATTATTCAAGGTTGTCCTACGATTTTAACAAGAAATACATTATTCAAGGTGTAATCAGGAAAGACGGTTCATCTAAGTTTGGTAAAGATAAGCAGTGGGGTACTTTCTTGTCCACCTCTGCAGCATGGGTCTTTACCAAAGAAAATTTCTTTATCAACAATGTGGGTAACTGGTTCAACTTTGGTAAGTTAAGAGCAAGTATTGGTAAAGCCGGACAGCAATATCAGGATAATTATCTGGCTTTAGGTGCTTATAACACGGGAGCAGGTAGCGGTGCCCTTGGAACCTATAATGGTTCGCCAATATTGGCGCCAAATTACGCAGGGGCTAACGGTTTGCAGATTCCAGATTTAACCTGGCAAACTTCCAAAGACTATGGACTAGGTTTAGATTTAGAATTTTTTAAAAGCCGTTTAACTGCAAGTCTTGATTATTACCATAAAGCAAAAGACGGATTCTTGTTTACAACTCCTTTAAGCAGCACAAGTGGATATGCTCAAAAAAGTGTCAATAGCGGCGCCGTGCTGAATACAGGGTTTGAGGCTGGAATTACAGGATACTTGACCGCACCAGATAAAAGGTTGCAATACAGCATGACCTTAATAGCCACAACGAATAAAAATCAGCTGACCAAACTTCCAGACTTCGGCAGAAGTATTTCGAGAACAGGTTATACCATTGGGCAACCCTATTTACAGATTGGTAAGCCATTAAATGGGTTTTATTTACTGGAATATCTGGGCGTTTTTCCTGATGAGGCCTCAGTGCCTATTAATCCTTATACTGGAGGTAAATTGCGTCCTGTGGGTCCTTTTGCATCTCAGGATCCGTATCATGCAGGAGATATTCATTTACGTGATGTAGACGGAGATGGCCGAATCGATGGAAGCGGAAACAGTGACAGAGTTTATATGGGCGACCCTAACCCTAAAGTTACCGGAAGTTTTTCAAATAGTATTTCTTTTCGTTTAAAAAACAATTCATCAATTCAGCTAAGCTTTCTGCTAAATTACTCTATAGGGAATAAAGTGTATAATAAAGTGTTGGCAGATCGAATCAAATCGGTAAGCTGGACTGCCAGTAACAATGTAAATTATCCTGGAGGGCAAAGCAATTTGCTAGATGTTTCTGACCTTGACGTATGGACACCAACTCATACCAATGCGAAATATCCTGTACTCAACCCATGGCGTTATTACCTTTTCTCCAGCTACGATTTTATCGGTAACTATGAAACGAATACTTCGTTGTTTTTAGAAGACGGAAGCTTTGTAAAGCTAAGTAATATTACGTTCGGATACGATTTTTCACCTAAGTTTTTACAAAGAGCTAAAATTAGAAGATTACGTGTTTTTGGTGGATTGGAGAATGTTTTTATCCTCACCAAATACCATGGAGTTGATCCAGAAAACGTGGATAACTTTGGTTATGATATTGGTAACGGATACCCAGTTCCGAAGAAATTTAATATAGGTTTCAACTTTGAATTTTAATCTCATGAACAAAAATAATTTAGGAAAAATAGCAGGTCTATTTTTAATATACAGTTTACTGATCTTTTCATGCAAAAAAGTGCTGAATCCGGAAGTGATACAAGTACCGACGGCAGGAAATGCTATACAAACAGCGGCTGATGTTGATAAAGCTGTAGCTGCCGCGTACTCCTTTTTGCGTACAGTATTACCTGATAAGGTATTTTTATTGGGCGATGTGCGGGCAAATACATTCGAAAGTTATAACCAATCGAGCAATACCAGACCGGAAACTTTAATTGCTACCAATACGATTACGCCGCTTTTAAACAATGGTGGTGGAGATTGGAGTGGGTTTTATAGAGTTATTGCGCAATGTAATTTGGTCTTAGAGAAAATTCCTACGATTCAAAATTATGACCAGGCCGCTAAACGCAGGAGTTTGGGCGAAGCCAGCTTTCTAAGAGGATTGACCTATTTTTATCTTACCCGTTTTTGGGGAGATGTTCCTATGAACCTGAGTGCGGTGGATATTGATAATATTCCCAGAATGCCGCAGGCCCAAGTCTACGACCAGATTAAAAAGGATTTAGATGTAGCAAGTGCTAATCTTCTCCCTACATATTCTGCAGGCGATAAGGCCGTTAGGGCAACAAAAGGTGCTGCCTGGGCAATAAAGGCACATGTATTGGCTTGGTTACAAGACTATACTGGTTCGGAAAAACTTTGCGACAGCGTAATTAATAACGGACAATACAGCCTGATTACGGATACAACGCAGTTGTTGAAAATCTTTATCGGAAAATCTCAGGAAGGTATTTTTGAATTAAATTTCGATGCCAGTTTAAAAGAGGTACAAAAAAATAAAGTGTACAATCGTACGTTAGGAAGACCCTGGTATACCGATCAATCAGATGGAGGGGGTGGTACAGAATTATATCTGCTATGTCCGCCACCCGCATTGCTAACACAAATGTTCCCAGCTGGAGAAGTGGACGGACGTAAATCTACCTGGTTAACGAATTCGTCTAAAAATAATTCCCCTGCCCGCCCATACTTAGGCAAGTACAGAACTTTACAGGTGCAAGGTGATACTACATCTCAGAACATCAACGAATCAAACATTATAATTACCCGTTTGGCCGATATTATGTTGCTAAGGGCAGAGGCTTTGGCAAGCACGCAAGTCAATAGACCAGCAGATGCCATAACTTGGTTAAATAAAGTAAGAGCAAGAGCAAAAGCCAGATTGTATACCAGCGGCGGCAGTCTTCAAGACACCATTTTGCTGGAGCGCAGAAAAGAACTACTGGGCGAAGGGCAAACATTTTTTGATTACGTTAGAACCAGAAAACTTGCTACCTATTCTAAAATAACACAGGCAGACTGGTATACAAAAGGCGCATGGTTGCTGCCAATCAATCAGACTTTAATCTCTCAAAGTGGATTCGTAATCACTCAAAATACCTTCTGGCAATAATGGTTAAATTTTATTTAAGATTAGTATGAAAAATTATATATCAAAAAAGAACATCATCATCGTCTTTGGCTTTGTATGTTTCGCAATTGCTTCCTGCCAAAAGAAAGACTATTTTAATGATGGTGGACTATCGAAGCAATCGGACGCGGAAAAAAACATGAGTACATATGATTTTTTGGCGAGCAGAAAGAATCATATGTTCGATTCATTGGTTAAAATTATCGATCTGACAAATGGGAAAGCGCTTGTTAATCAAGCTAATATTACATTTTATGCTTGTCCGAATTCGGCGGTGATGAGGTTCCAGCGTAGATTTTTTCCTTCAGATAAGCAGGCACCGAGACCGCTAAGTAAAATTGGTGTAGATACTTTAACCATGTTATTGAAAAGGTTTATCCTGGTCAATGACAAGGTTTCTTTAGAGCGTGCTGTTGCCGATAAGGATAAAGCATATAAGGATTATAATACAGACAGTTTGGTTATTCATGGTATCAGTGGTATTACCAATGCAGGTAGTTCGGTGAGGACCGGAGCAGATTATATGACTTATGAGCATCGAAAAATAAAAGTTAAAGATTCTGTCAATTATACTGCGGGCATGCAAACCCACAATTTAATCACCGCAAATGCCATTTTACATGTTTTGAGCGACGGCGCGAATTTTAGCGGTGGCTTCAAATTGAAATATTTTAGAATAAATGATAATTAATAGAAAATTATTTATGAGAAGAATTTATTTGAGTTCTTGTTTGCTATTAGTGACGGTAATGGCATTACTTACGGGATGTAAGAAACAAGAAAAACTTGGCTTTATAAGCCAGGCAATAGGATATACGACGAAAACTTTAACGGTGACTACCGGACGGGGAATTATTATGTCAGCAGCTTTAGCCGCAGATGAGTCTACCAAACCAATTGAAGCAAGCATCCTTTCTATCCATGATGAAAACGGTAAAGTGTTTACAGATTTGATGAATTATAAAGTGGATACCTATTATTGGACAGGTACGCCTACGGGATTAGAAACTTCATTGGATCAAATCAATAAGATCAGGATTCCTGTTAAAAGACCGGCGATAGATATCAATCCAACCAATGGTCAGATTATCATTTACGCAGAGGCTACAGATGTTAAGATTTTTCCTCAGGGTAAATATATTTTTGATATAAAAGTGAAGAATAGCGCTGGAGAGATTGTCGTTAAAGATGCATTGACAATAAGTACAACGCCTGCAGGCCCTTATTCTTATTCTTTTTCAGGCGTGGATGGCATAAGTGGTATCGATGTTAAAATTGAAAAAGCGGAGGCTTCAACCGGGCCTACCAAGCTGATCGTTAAAACACTTAGAAAAGATGGTACCCCAATAGATCCCAAAACTCTTTTGGGCTACGATTATGGAACTGCCGCAAATCCAAATTTAAAAGATTGGCACAACATGGGGCTTCAAAAAATAAATAAGTATACCGAGTTTCCCGATCGTTTAGAGATTGAAACAGCGGGCGTTCCTATACCCGTTATTGGTGGTTTACCAACAGGAAACGGGATTCCGGTCTGGTCAGAGCGTATAGATATGTACAACAACAGTAGTGCTATTGGAAAGTATTTCAACTATTGGTTCGATTTTGCAATTTATGAGCCTGGAACCTGGAACATTACCATTAAGCTGAATTATTAGCCCTCAATTAGTACTTTAATGTTTCCTTTGCCCATCGATGTATTATCGGTGGGCATTTTTGCTTAATATTGCATTCCAAACAATAAGATTACCATGGTAAAGCGTACAAGAAAAATGAAGCGGTTAGCGGTTTTAATGTGGCCTGCGTTAATATTATTCATAGGTTTTTCAGCTATTGGGCAGGAGAAAAAGAACAATAAAACAGAGACCTATAATTCCAGGGAGTATTGGGTCTCTGTACTGGTTAAAATTGCTGATCCGGTATTAAGAAACCTGAGCAAAAATCAGTTGCGTGCTAAAATGCCCGTAGATTTTAAGGAAGAAAAGCGTAAAGAAGTGACACATCTGGAAGCTTTTGGACGAACCCTCGCTGGTATTGCCCCATGGCTGGAGCTTGGCCCGGATCAAAGTACAGAAGGAAAACTCCGTGCCACCTATATATCGTTGACACGTAAGGCTTTGGCCAATGCAGTTGATCCATCCGCCGCTGATTTTCTTAATTTCAGTTCAAAGCACGGCCAGCAGCCATTGGTTGATGCCGCCTTTCTGGCTCAAGGCTTGTTGAGAGGTTATACACAATTGTGGGAACCCCTTGATCAGCAGACAAAAACAAATTTGGTCAATGCCTTGAAAAGTTCGCGGAGTATAAAACCAGGCGAAAATAACTGGCTGTTGTTTAGTGCGATCATTGAAGCTTTTCTGCTAAAGTCTGGAAATTCAGGAAATATGGAACCGATTACCTATGCACTAAACAAACATGAAGGCTGGTACAAAGGAGATGGAGCTTATGGTGATGGAGCCGATTTTCATTGGGATTACTATAATAGTTTTGTGATTCAACCGATGATACTTGACATCACCAAAGTTTTAAAAGACAAGGGTATTGAGCAAGTGATCTCGTATGAAAAAGCGCTAAAACGGACCCAGAGATATGCGGCAATTCAGGAGCGTATGATTTCACCTGAAGGAACCTTCCCTCCAATGGGCAGGTCATTGGTTTATCGTTTTGGTGCCTTCCAGGTATTGTCGCAAATCTCTTTGCTTAAAGAACTGCCTGCTGATGTTTCACCTGGCCAGGTCCGCAGTGCATTGTCTTTGGTGATTTATCGCCTGATGACTGCGCAGAATACTTTTGACGCAGGGGGATGGCTAAGGCTTGGACTGTCTGGCCACCAACCCAATATTGGGGAATACTATATCACCACCGGAAGTTTATACCTCTGTACGGTTGGCTTATTGCCTTTAGGTCTACCTGCAAATGATCCGTTCTGGACCAGTGCGGCTCAGGACTGGACCAGCCGTAAGGTATGGAAAGGACTGGATTTACCTGCTGATCATGCCTATAAGGAATCAAATTAGAACTGTAATTTTTTATAAATAAAAATGAATAAAATACTTTTAGTATTGTGCTTAACTGCCTGTACATTCATGGTCCAGGCAAGGGAGATCAAAATTTTAAGCCCGGATAATAAGACAGAATTAAGGGTGATGACCAGTGTAAAAGGTGGAAATACCTTAAGTTATTCCATCTCTTACCTGGGTGGCCCGATTATTGAAAATTCGCCCTTAGGGCTTGAATTTGAAAATGAAAAGCCTTTGTCAGAAAACCTGGTGGTAGTCTCTGTTAAAGAAAAAGTGTTGAAAGAAAACTGGAAGCCGGTATATGGTGAAAAGAATAGTTATTTGAATTATTACAGGGAAGCTACTGTCCAGTTCAAAGAGGATAAAACACCTTACCGTTTCTTTTCTATGACTTTAAGAGTATATAATGAGGGGGTAGCTTTTAAATATAATATTCGGACAGATCAGCAAATTACCATCACCAAAGAACTTACAGGTTTTAAATTTGCCAAAGATTACGCCTCCTGGATTGCGGGCAATGCGCAGGCAACATACAGAAAAGGCAGCATTAGTAAAACAAGTAATGGAACAGAGCGTCCCTATGTGATTGAGATGGACCAAAATCGTTTCATTGCACTTGGTGAGGCGGCATTGGTAGATCATGCCCGGATGAAATTTAACAGATCTTCAAAAGATAGTCTGTTGCTGCTTGCTGAACTTGATGGAAAAGCAATCTATAAAAACAATTTTTCTACGCCCTGGCGATATGTGATGATCGCGGAATCTGCTGGAAAGCTATTGGAAAACAACAGTTTTATTTTGAATTTAAACGAGGCCAATGCACTAAAGGATGTATCCTGGATTAAGCCAGGCAAGGTGATTCGTGAGGTAACGCTGACAACAACGGGGGGAAAAACCTGTATTGATTTTGCGGCCCAACATCATTTGCAGTATATAGAATTTGATGCAGGCTGGTATGGGCATGAGTATGATAACGCGTCCAGTGCTTTGGCGGTAAATGTTGATCCTTCAAGGTCTCCTGGACCCCTGGATTTGCAGGGTATTATAAATTATGGGAAGAGTAAAAATGTTGGTGTGATACTCTATGTAAATCAACGAGCCTTATCCAAAGAACTGGATACTATACTTCCCTTATTTAAATCATGGGGGGTAAAGGGAATGAAATTCGGCTTTGTTGATGTTGGACCACAAAAAAATACTTCGTGGCTTCATGAGGCCATCAGGAAAACGGCTGATCATCAATTGATGCTCGATATTCATGACGAATACCGTCCAACGGGCTATTCCAGGACTTACCCTAATCTGTTGACACAGGAAGGAATAAGGGGAGAAGAAGAAAGTCCGGACAACCACCAGGTGTTAATTACGATGTTTACCAGAATGATAGCCGGTGCAGGCGACTTTACAAACTGTTACTTTGCACCCAGGGTAAATGCGATGGGCTCTCATGCCTCTCAAATGGCCAAAGCGATCTGCATTTATAGTCCATGGCAGTTTGTATATTGGTACGACCGTCCTTCAGGTTCATCAATACAAAAAGGAGGGGCGGGTTCAACCGCTTCTGTGATTACGGAAACTCCTGAGCTGAGCTTTTACGATGCACTACCTACAGTATGGGATGACACCAGAGTGATTGCCGGGAAAATCGGCGAACATGGAACAATCGCACGCAGGAGCGGGGACAACTGGTATGTAGGTACATTAACGGATAAGCCGATCGGTTTTTCATTGCCGCTAAACTTCTTGTCTAAAGGTAAACGATACCAGGCCACGGTTTATGCTGATGATTCCTCTTTGCCAGGTCCAACAAAAATTGCCATAAAAGAGATGAATGTTGATGCCTCGACAGTGTTAAATATTCAATTGCTGGAAAAGAACGGAGAGGCCATTATCATTAGGCCCATAAAATTTGGTGCACCTAAAGTTACAAACGACTGATTTCACTAAATTCGGCAAAATTTCTTTTGTACACTTCTTTTACCAGGACTATTTACTTATTTCCCGGTTTAATATGTCCAATAATTTCTCTGTATTTTCCAGCAGGATTTGATCGCTGCCGATATATTGTGTCTACATATTAAAATGATTTGTATCTACATATCGAGCTAAGCCTGATGCCTTTCTGGACCCATTTAGCATAAAAAAAACACTTTTATTTGGCTAATTGCAAAAATAACATCTGTTATGATCAAATTAAGCGTTGTATACATGGGATTACAATAGAATATTTGTTGTACGCCAATTTCTATCAAAAATTTGGAGCAGTATGTGTTTCAATTTAAACAAATGGTACAGCTTTGGCATAAACGAAAAATAACTTATAAATACTAACACATGATCTCTTTACGAAAATTTTTTGCGGTGCTTTGCTGTCTTGTGTGGAGTATGGGGTCTTTTGCCCAGCAACCTCAGGGATCATTGTCTAAAATTTTAGCCAATTTACATGGTTCAATAAACTTTTCAGTAAAGCAGTTTAATGGAACAGACCTGGTTTCCCGGCAATTTTTTGGTAAAGATGCTTTGTTAAAAACAAATACCGGAACCTGGGCCTTACAGCTTAAAGATGCTGCCGTTTCCGGACATCCTGAAGCTATAGATGTTACGGCGTCCTTTCGTGTAGAGTCGGGTACCGCCTTGTCTTCCGCGGTTGAGGCTTCCTTTGATTTTAGCAAATGGAGTCCGTCCAATTATGTTCTCGTACCAGCTTCTGTATACAACGGAAATCGCTATAGATCCATTGGGAACGGATACTGCCCTGATTATCCTAAGGACATGTATTATAATCCATCAGTACCTCTAACCATTTCCAATAATCCTCGTTTGTCTATAGAAAAAGGAAAAGCTTCTCTTATTGAGTTACAAACTGGTAATGCAGCCACGCCTGCCATGTGTTTTTTCTCTGAAAAGGACAAGAAAGGGTTTATTGTGTTAACGGGGCAATTGACCAAATCGGGCAATAATGGGATGACCATTTCGGAGAATGCCGCCAAAGACAGTTGTGCGTTTAGTATTTCAGCGCCTGCAGTGCGCAAATTGGCACCCGGTTTTGGAGATTTTCACCCAAGTGGTGATATGGCTCCGGATTGGAAAGCAGGTGATGAAGTTGCCCTTAATTTTAGAGTTTACGTTTTTGATGCCCAGAGTATTCCGGACCTGTTAACCAAGTTTATGCAGGTGCGTAAAGAATTATCTGGTCCTAATCATCCCCGCAATATATTACCAATGAGTAAAGCATTTGAGGTGGTTTCTACCATTACCAGAAACCGCTTTGTTACGGTTCCTGCAGGCTCTTATTATTTGCCTGAAAACAACAACGACTTTCAGCTCGGTTGGGTAAGCGGTATGATGAATACCTATCCAATGCTTGCATTAAATGACGAGAAGGAACGCAATAGAGTGGCTGCCGAACTGGATTTTATCGTAAACAAGCTTCAGGGAAAAAGTGGGTATTTCTATGGTGGTATTACGGCCAAGGGCGAGCTCAGACCAGAAAAGATGAACCCGGATTTTAAACCTTTACAGGCCATGGTGAGAAAGAATTCAGATGCCTTGCTCTGGATGATGAAACACTTGATGTTGTTAAAAGCCCAGGGGCATGAAAACAGCATTAAAAAGGAATGGGAAGAGTCGGCTAAAAAGTTGGCGGCAGCTTTTGTACGGACCTGGAAGGCGCATGGGGAGTTTGGCCAGTATATTGCACCAGAAACAGGAGAAATTGCGGTGTATAACTCTACAGCGGGTGCCATAGCACCTGCAGGTTTGGCTTTGGCTTCTGATTATTTTCATAACAAAGGCTGGCTGAAAGTTGCAGGAGATGCAGCGAAATTCTACTACCACCGGGATGTAGAGAAACAGGGCCTTACCGGGGGAGACTGCGGGGATATTTCTCAGGATGCAAACTCTGAATCGGCATTTGGCTTTCTCGAATCATTGATGGCTTTATACCATTACACCGGAGAAAAACAATGGTTGAAAATGGCCGAAGTTCAAGCGGCATTGTGTTCTACCTGGACCATTTCCTATGATCCCATTTTTCCTGAAAACAGTGCCATTGGAAAGCTCGGTAGCCATATGGCTGGAGCGGTATGGGCAAGTATACAGAATAAACATTCAGCTCCAGGTATCTGTACGGCCTCAGGCGATTATCTTTTTAAATTATTCCGGGCTACTGGAAATGTACAATACGCAGATTTGATCAGGGATATCCAGCATGCACAAGCAGAGGCGGTGAATATGCCGCCGAACCACATCACCACGAATAACCTGGTTGGATCTTCTATGGAGCGGATACAGCCCAGCGACGCGGAAGGAAAAGGTAGTATTGGCAACTTTATAAACACACGGAATTCCTGGACAGAGACCAATGGAATACTAATGACTATGGAACTACCTGGCATTTATTTGAATACAGACAGTAAAAAAATATATGTTTTTGACCATGTTGAAGCTAAAATTATAGGGAATACCTCATCGGGGATGACCATCCAGATCATTAATCCGACACCATATGATGCGAATGTTTCAGTTCTGGCAGAAACAGCAAAACAGGCTGCGGGTCATTTAGGCTATACTGCATTTGTGAAATGGCCTAAGGTTAAAGTGAAAATGGGAGAAACGGTTAAAGTGAATATTGGCAACACGGGTGTGATCACTTTGTTGTAAATTGTATATATAAAATCAACATCAGACATGGCATTCTCAATAGAACAGGATCTTGTGCTCGGTACTGCCGGACTGGGTGGCGTTTGGGGTAAAGTTGATGCGAAGGCATCTGTAGAAACCATTTTGGAAGCATTGGGAAAAGGCATTTCTGCACTAGATGCAGCCCCCTCCTACGGAGATGCGGAAGAAATTGTTGGAGAAGCTTTACGTCAATGGACGGGTACCAGGCCAAGACTGAGTACAAAAGTTGGACGTTTAAAGAGCCATCAGGCAGATGAAGCTTATTATGACTATAGTTCAGATGGAATGAAATTAAGTGTAGACAACAGCCTCAAAACACTTGGAGTGTCTGCAGTTGACATCCTCTTTCTGCATGACCCGGCAGCTATAAGGCCAGAGGAGCTGGAAAACATACTGCATCAAATGCAAGAGTTCAAGAGACAGGGATATACCGAAAGATTAGGTTTAGGGGGAAATCCGCCGAAATGGATGGAACCTTACTTGTTGGATAGTCCATTTGATGTATTTATGGAACACAACAGGCTTAATGCCTGTTGTATAGATGCACTAGATACAACCCTTCCATTGTATCTGCAGCAGGGAAAGGAATATTATGCAGCCAGCCCTCTTAATATGGGGCTGCTGGGCTGCAATTTCTCTGCTTTTACAACAAATCCTCCACACTGGATGGACTTAAAACAGGTAGAACGTGCAAAAAAAGTGAGCCTCATTGCAGAGCAGTATAAGATGCCCTTGCCGATACTTGCGCACCGCTTTTTAATGACGGTTCCTTATCCGATAAAAACCGTTATTGGTGCGGCCAATCAGGAACAGCTTGCCAGTGCACTTCTGGCCTTCCAGGCAGGAAGTTTACCCATTGAAATATACCATGAAATCCTTCGGGCAGTTAATTAATATGAATCAGATAGATAACGAAATTTTTAACATAAAGAAAATCCGCATACGGGTTTTAGAACAAGTAGCTGCCGTAACACCTTTTCAGGATGCAACTATGGGCCCTTTTCCCAGTTTTGGGATTTCGATCATTACCATTGAGGATGAAGATGGAAATGTTGGGGAAGCACCTGTTTACAATACCTACACTAATATTCTGGAATCCTGTTTGTTCCCGATCTTATTTCACAGTCATGCTGTAGCTTATAAAGATGTTTACCCAAAGCTGTACTGGTCTATAAGAAATGAAGGATTTAAAGGGGCAGCCTCGGCTTTGCTGGGTCAGGTTGATATGGCCTTATACGATCTGGCCGCAAGAAGAAAGAACACCCCCTTGTATCGTTATATTGGCGCTGAGCGGAATGAAGTGAAAATGTATGGCAGCGGTGGTGGAACCAATTATAGCCTGGCTGAATTGGAACGGGAGGTGCAGGTGTTTCTGGATGCGGGAGCGGAATGCTATAAGATGAAAGTTGGAAAGGATTTTGGGAAAAAGATAGACGAGGATGTTTCCCGGGTAAAATTTGTACAACAACTTATAGGCAAGAAAATGAAATTGGCTGTAGATGCCAATCAGATCTGGTCTTGTAATGATACATTTAAATTTTTGGACGCCGTTGGTGAAGAAGGGCTGTGCTGGTTAGAAGAACCTTTACATTCTGCGGCTTATGAACAAATAGAAAAACTTTGTTCAAAAATAAGTGTGAACGTAGCTTATGGCGAATCCGAGCGCACTTCAAAAATCTTTCCTACTTTAGTCAATTGCGGGGTTCGCCATCTACAGCCTGTTCCAACACAGATAGGTGGAATTAAAGAATGGATGGATGTAAGGGACCTTAGTAAAAATCAAAAAATACAATTCTCCTCCGGGGGATATTCTTTATATTCAACAGGGCTGATGACCTCTGCTGATGAAGAGGGAATGGTAGAGTATTTATATTCTATTATGCATGGCCTGGAAGATTATTTTCTGGAATACCCAACCTGGAAAGACGGCAAATTTATTTTATCAGAATTGGAGGGGTTTCCGGTAAGAATAAATTGGGATTATTGTTATAAAGAAAACAAAGTTATAGGAGAAAAAGTATGGGAAAGGCAACACGTTCAGAAGTACAACCCTAAAGTATCCATGTAAATTAAAACCATAATTAAACCAAATATATACCGTGAATTTATCTTTTAATCAAGTCGACTACTTCGTGCTGGGCTGCTATATCCTGGCGCTATTCTTTATTGGGTTTTATCTCAACCGGAAAGGGAAAGGCCAGGAAGATATTTTCCTGGGCGGCAGAACCTTAAAATGGTGGCAGATTGGCTTTTCCATGTTCAGTGCCAATGCTGGCCCGATGATGCTGATTGGTTTTGCCGGAATTGGCTTTTCGCATGGTATCGTTGGCAGTAATTTTGAATTGCTGGCCTGGATATTTTTGATGTTGCTGTCAATGGTATTCTTGCCTTACTACTTAAAGGCCAAAATCAGTACCATTCCGCAGTTTTTGCTGATTCGTTTCGGTAAACGCTCTTACAATTTCCTGGTCATATACAGTTTGATCTCCATATTGGTGGTCTGGTTGGGTAGTGCTTTGTATGCAGGAGGGTTGTTGATCTCCGGAATATTTGGTTGTTCACTATTTGTCGCAATTGTTGTCATTGCCTGTATTGCCACTAGTTTTACCGCTGTTGGAGGGCTGAAGGCTGTCGTGCGTACAGGTGTCTTTCAATCGGTTATTATTATAGCATCGTCTATCGTGCTTACTTTTATAGGCTTTCAAAAAATTGGAGGCATAGGTTCTTTAATGAGCCAAACGCCGGCTTCTTACTGGAAGCTTTTTCTTCCGGCATCACACCCGGAATACAGCTGGATCTCTATTGTTTTGGGTTATCCTGTGGTGGCCATTTATTACTGGTGCGCAGACCAGACTATTGTACAAAAAGTACTCGCGGCCAAAGATTTAAAGGAAGGACAATATGGGGCGATCTTTATTGCAGCCCTTAAGATCATTATGCCCTTAATATTCATTGTTCCAGGTATTATGTGCTATGTCTTATTTAAAGATACGGCGCAGCCAGACAATGCTTATATCACTATGATTAAAAGATTAATGCCCCATGGTTTACTGGGGTTGAGCATTGCGGCATTAATTGCGGCATTAATAGATACAGTTTCTTCCAGTTTAAATGCTTTTTGTACGGTATTTACGTTAGACGTCGTGACACAGGTTAAAGACCTTAATCAAAAACAACAGGTCAAAATGGGGAGATGGATTACACTAATTTCGGCAGCATGCGGGGTGGGGATTGCGATGCTTTTCTCTTATTCAGGGAAAGATTTTTTTGAATTGAGCCAGGGTCTGGTCTCTATACTTGCTCCACCTTTGTCCGTTGTTTTTCTAGCGGGTGTGATGTGGAAACGCGTCAACAGTACTGCAGCAGAAATTGTACTTTATGGCGGTGGATTGCTTTGCCTGATACTGGGTGCATGTCACGTATTGAATTACCCATATAAGGGCTACTGGCCACATTTTCTAATGCTTTCCTTTTACATTTTCGTGGCCTTAACTGTAGTTATTATCGTTACCTCACTGCTTACAAAGCCCAAAGAAAATATGGCCTTGCCTTCATTGCTGGAATCAAAAAATGAGGTAGTGGCGAGTTCCAGAACAACCTGGCTGGTGTGGTTGGGACTGGCCTCTGTTATGGTTTTAATTTATATACTTTTTAATTGATTCTGATATGAAAAGAATAATCCTGAATTTAATAATGATCCTGTTCATTTGTTCTTTAACCAGGTGTCGGCAAGGAGAAGCTGCTCATAAAGATGGTGAGTTTGTAGAAAAGATCTTTGTTGTCAATACGATAGACGACAATAAGAAATTGAGCGAATACTTGACCTATCATAAACAAGTATGGCCAGAAGTAGAGGGAGGCTTTAAAAAGGCAGGCTATAAAAGCATTACACTTTATCGTTTCAATGACCTTATTGTAATGCGCATCACCGTTCCTAAAAATGCCGATTTGAATAAAATGGGCAAATTAGCGGAGTCTTATAGTCCGCGTTGTGCTGAATGGAATAAATTGATGAATACCTACCAGAAAGGTGTTCATGGTACCAAGGCTGGGGAGAAATGGGTAGAGGCCACTCCTTTTTACAAATTTAATAACTAGGTCTGCTAAGCAGACGTTTTATACTGCTTAATGAAATCTCTGGGAGAAAGGCCCTTTACATCTTTAAAGTGCTTGTTAAAATTAGAAATGTTATTGTAGCCACTTTTGTAGCAGGTTTCAGTGACATTGTAATTACCTTCCATTAATAATTTTGCTGCATGCCCAATCCTGATTTCCTTAATAAATTCTACTAGCGTTCTGTTGGTTTTTAATTTAAAGAACCGGCAGAACGCGGCGGTAGACATAGGTATTATTGCAGCCACATCCTGGAGTGTAATATCTTCTTTAAAGTTTTTGAATATATAATCGAAAACCCGGTTGATCTTGTTGGCTTCAGCTGAATTTTCAATAATATTGAAAGAGGGAGATGATAAAGTACGATAAGCGTCGGATTGCGCTAAAATGTCCAGCAACTGGAGCATCAATGCGGCACGAGAAAGCCCGCTTTCAAAAAGCATTTGATTGAGGATATGCTTAGCCCTTGCTATGGTGGGGCCTGAAAATCGAACACCCTTTGCAGCATCTTTAAAAAGCTGGTTTAAATGTTGTGCTTCCGGTTTTTCCAGTAATTCTTTTCCCAGAAAATCTGGAAAAAAATGAACGACAATAGCTTGTGGATTCACTCGTCCATCTACCGCATTATAATATTGCCAGCAATGTGGTAAATAACTTCCAAGTAAGACCAGTTCTGTTCCCTCAAAATCTTCAATATGGTCCCCAACAAAACGTTTCCCGCAACAATTCTCTATTAAAGCAATCTCAAAATTAATATGAGCCTTTAATGAGGCATACTTTTTTATTTCCAGAATTTCTGACCGTACAGTAAAAGACTGTTCAGGAGGGAAAGTGAAATTTTCGTATATATATTGCATTTTACTTAAAAATCTAAGTTTGAATAGGTCTATTCACAAGTATTTATCGCTTTGGATTCAAATTAAAGTTACGAAAACATCTGAAATTTAAATATAAAATAAACTATTTATTTAAGGGATTTATGCAAAAAAAGCATTATAAATAGTCAAATAAACGGTGGTTAAGCCAGGATATTCTGTTGAAATTTATGCTATTGAGGCCCCTTTTCGTAAATCTAAACTTAGAATACAAGTTAAATGGCTATAAGACCCCTGATCGATGAACACGAATTGCTGCAAAAAGTAGCATCAGGGGATCAGCGTGCCTTTAAGAAGATCTACGATCATTACCATGAAAACGTATATGCCCTTTCACTTTGGTACCTTAAATCGGAAGCCGATGCTGAAGAAGTCGTACAGGAAACCTTTTTAAAACTCTGGATGAAAGGCACCGCAGTGACCGACATCGCTAACCTGCAAAAATATCTTAGGACGCTGGCGGGCAATAAGTCGCTGGATATGTTACGCTATCAGGCCAGGCGACTAAAAACCGTTGTCCTTACCGTTGACGAAGACACAGAGCCGGGACACAATGAAACCGAAGAAGGAATTCTTCTGAATGATGTGCGCCAGATTTTACAGGAGGCTATTGAACAGCTACCTGTTCAGCAAAAACTGGTTTACCGGCTTTGTAATGAGCAGGGTTTAAAAAATGATGAGGTGGCCCGGCAGCTTAATCTCTCTCCTTTGACCGTGCGCACGCACATGAAACTGGCCCTTAGATTCCTGCGTGCCTATATCAGCGCCCATATGGACAAGGTTGCTGTGCTGTCTCTTATGGCAATATTGAAAATATTTTAATATTCCGTTACCCACTTTTTGTTTCCTTGACGTCCAGTATAAAAAGACGTTACACGGTCAGCATCTTCGCTGCAACAAATGGATATTAAAAAATGGACAAGCTAAGGATTCAATATCTCCACGATCGGTATTTACAGGACACTTTGTCAAAAGAAGAATGGAAGGAATGGGAAGGTGTGCTGCTTAATCCTGCTGCCGAAAATTTGCTACAAGAACTGGTTTATAGGACTTGGGACAACATGGAAAGCGAAGATAAAATCAGATTGGCAGAAAATCGTTCTGAAGAAATCTTTGCAGGGATCAGCGATGTTCCTCAAACTGCAGTTAGACAGCTTACCTTATGGCCACGTATCGCTGCCTCTGCTGCCATCATTCTCCTCACTGGAGCAGGTCTTTTTTATTATAAGAACAGACCTGCTGCGAATCAACAAAGCAGTTTGGTTAAACAGGATATCAAGCCAGGTGGTAATAAAGCTTACCTGACTTTGGCTAACGGTAAGAAGATAGCGTTAATCGGAGCTCAAAATGGGGCTTTGGCAAAACAGGGGGCAATTACCATCAACAAAACTCTGGATGGACAACTTGTTTACACAGCCGCTGCAACAGCCGCTCAGAACTCAGAACTCGTAACCTATAACTCCATAGAAACACCGCGTGGAGGTGAATATCGCCTTACTTTAGCTGATGGCACCAAGGTTTGGTTAAATGCTGCATCCTCTATAAAGTATCCGGTTGCGTTTGCCGGAAAGGAACGTAAGGTAGAGATCACAGGAAATGTCTATTTTGAAGTAGAACACAATGCCGCTAAACCTTTCAGGGTCATCTGTAACGGTCAAATAGTCGAAGACTTAGGGACACACTTTAATATCAATGCCTACAGCGATGAAAATGCAGTCAAAACCACTTTGCTTGAGGGAAGTGTAAAAATATCATCGGCAGGTAAAGCTAAAATACTTAAACCGGGAGAGCAGGCACAACTTGTAGGAGGAAATATCCTCGTAACTCAAGTAAATGTAGATGAAGTGGTCGCATGGAAAAACGGATTGTTCGACTTTAAAGACGCAGATATTGAAACCATTATGAGACAATTATCCCGATGGTACGATGTAGATGTAGAATATCGTGGTAAAATCTCAGAAGCTTTATTTACGGGAAAACTGTACAGGGAGGTAAATGTCTCACAGGTTTTAGATATGCTGAGTTACTTTAAAGTTCATTTTAAGATTGAAAACGACGGAGTCCAAAAGAAGATAGTAGTAATGCCTTAACCTTATAAATAAGAACCAATTAATAATTTTAAACTAGCAAGAAGATGAAAAAGCAATTACAGATATAAACTTAAAACAGAAAGGTTAACCCCAAAACAAAAAAAACCGCAGAGATCAGTCGAAGCACCTCTACGGAATTACCTGGGTTAACCCTCCCGATTATCGGGGAAAACAATTTGGTCGAACCGTCTTACATATTAACCCAATTTTCTATAAAAGTATGGAATTTAATGATTACTCCATAGCTAGGCCGAAGGCATGGCTACCACCCAAAGTATTTCTGGTTATGAAACTAACTTTAGTTTTTTTGATTATGGCATTGATGCAGGTATCTGCTAAAACCTATAGTCAGCAAATAAACCTGAATGAAAAAAACACTCATTTGGAGAAAGTTTTGCATTCGATTGAGAAACAAACAGGATATGTGTTTTTATATGCCAACAAAGGTATAAAAGAAGCAATTGTCACTGTACATGTTACCAATGGTTCAATTGACGAAACATTGAAGGCTTGCTTTGAAAATTCTGCGATAACCTTTAAAATAGTTAACAAAAATATTTTGTTAAAGCTTAATGAACCTTCCTCACCGGATGGAACATCAGGCTCTTCTGTTCTGCCAATCAATATTCATGGAACTGTAACCGATTCCAATGATCAGCTTCCGCTTCGCGGGGTTACGATACAACTGGTTGGGGGTACCCAGCGAGCTATTACCAATGAAAACGGCGAATTTACCATTAATGTACCCGAAAAAAGTCAGTTAAAAATTACCATGGTGGGCTATAAGCCTCTAATTGTGACCGCATCCGCAAATATGAAAATCAGGCTTGATGTAGATGTAAAAAGCCTATCTGAAGTAACGATCGGTTATGGAACCCAGAAAAAGGACCTGGTTTCGGTTTCTGTAGAACATGTTAAATTTACCGAAGCCGACAATGAAATACCCACAACTATGGCGGGTAATTTATTGGCTGGACGTATGGCCGGTGTTTCGGTTTCGAATCCAAATGGCATCCCGGGTCAGTCGTCGCCTGATATTACTATCCGTACCAAATCATCGTTTTCGGACACTAAACAGCCGGCATTATTTGTGATAGACGGAAAGGTGAGTGCTTCGGGTGATTTCAATAACCTCAGCCCCAATGAAATTGATGAAGTGACCACACTGAAAGATGCAGCTGCAACAGCCGCTTACGGGGCAAGGGCTGCCGGTGGGGTTATACTGGTTACGACTAAACGCGGAAAAGCTGGAAAAGCATCGGTTCAATATTCTTTTAACACTGGATTTGATTCCAGGGTTAAGAATATACCCTTAACCTCTGCAATTCAGAATGGTCAACTGATTAATCAAATCAGTCCTGGCTCAACTGATGCATGGACCGCGGAAGATTTTGCCTATATGAAGAACATTAATAACGGGTATGGTTATGATCAATTGAAAATCATATGGAGAAACCCTTATACCACTACCCATAATTTAAGTGTTTCTGGAGGTAGTGAAAAATTGAGGTATTTTATAGGTGGTTCTTATGTTAAACAGGAAGGCTTTATGAAGAACCTTGAATATGATAAGTATAATTTCAGGGCCAATATTTCGGGAGATTTAACCAAGGATCTGAGCTTTTTCGCAGGGATGTCTTTAAATAACAATCTGACACATGCTGCAAGTCCAGGGGTTGGAGCTGATTATACTCAAGATCTTTACAGCAAATTACTGATTTGGCAGCCCTGGCAGCCGGTTTATACAAATGCAGGTAAAATAATTGATTATGGCTGGATTGGTAACGTTGGTGCAGAGACAAACGGAGAAGGAGGCTATCAAAATATTTCCTATCTTAAGCCAGTCATCAATCTGAATTTGACTTATAAGGTGCCCTTTATACAGGGGTTAAGTGCAAACGCCAGTTATATTAAATCTTATACCAATAGCCGTACAAAAAACTTCGCCAAATCGTATGCGATGAATGTCATGAAGGCACCGACCCAATATCGGATTAGTACAGATGATGCTGATATTGTTTCGACAAGGCCATCAACTTGGGACTATCCGGGTCTTGAAGAACTGGCATCCTGGGCTGAAGATAAGCAGCTGAATCTTCAGTTGAATTATGAAAGGACCTTTAATAAACACCATATTAAAGGTTGGGTGGTTTATGAAAGTGCGGAGAGTAAAGGTGGCGGTATGGATGCCGAAATCGATGGTTTCCCGGTATATGTCACTGATCAATGGTGGGCGACCAGTACACAAGTGAGTAATCAATATGTTTCGAATAGCCGAAATTTAGCTGATGTTACAATTGGCAGAAGATCATGGGTGGGACAGGCATTTTACGATTATTCGGAGAAATACCTGGCTTCATTTACCTCACGCTACGATGGGTCAATGAATTTTGCAGCAGATAAGCGCTGGGGGTTTTTTCCTTCTGGATCAGTAGGATGGATTCTGTCAAAGGAGCCATTCTTTGAAAATGTAAAGGGAATTGATCTATTGAAAATCACCGCCTCAGCGGGTTTGGTTGGTAATGATTTTCTTAAAGATGGCGCATATTTGTGGTTAGATACCTATCAAAATGGAGCATCGGCCTATTTCGGAACAACACCTGCAGCCAATGCCGGGATAACTTACGGATCGGTACCCAACCAGGATTTTACATGGGAAAAATCTTTTAACAGAAATTATGCGGTTAGTGTTGATTTCTTAAAACATTTTAGTTCAAAAGTAGAATATTGGCAAACCCATACCTATGATATTTTAGGTCAAAGGATTCAGACAATCCCTCCGACCTTCAGTCGAACGCCGCCTCCGCAAAATTATGGAAAAGCAGATGCTGCAGGTATAGATGTATCTGTTAACTACCATACCAAAATAGGCCAGGTTGACTTCAACACAGGTATTAACGCCTCTTATGGTAATGTGGTAACCAAGCTTAAAGATGAGAACATCACCTATCCATACGACAAGTCTGTAGGAAGATCACAATCCGCTATAACAGCGTATTATACGGAGATTGGTATGATCCGTACCCAAGATGATCTGAATAATTTATTAGCAAAAAATCCAAACTATAAATTCAATGGCAGAGCACCGGCCTTGGGACAATTGATCTACGCTGATATAAGCGGTCCTAATGGCGTTCCGGATGGTATTATTGATAATTGGGATAAAGGTGTTCTCCGTGCCAATAATAACCCTATTAACCTTGGCTGGAATTTGAGTGCGAGTTGGAAGGGCTTTAGTTTGGCAGCCACTTTTGTGGGCTCCTTCAGGCAATGGAAGTCATTTAACGATGTAACAGGAGGTGTGGAGTGGAACAGGATGTGGTCGAATTGGGCCACAGACAGCTGGACTCCGGAAAATCCTAATGCCACATTGCCTAAAAGATATGGCACCAATGACGGCACCAAAGCGGTTAACAATGAGGGCAGTAATTTTTGGTATGCCAATGCAAGCTTTTTGCGTCTAAGAAATTTGAATGTAGCTTATAGTGTTCCTGCCAGGTGGTGCTCAAAAATAGGCATACAAGGCGTTAGATTGTATGCCTCTGGTTCAAATCTATTTATCATAAGTGGCTTTAACAAAAAATACTATGATCCTGAAATCGGTAATGGTACCGCTTTCCCGATTACGCGTTCGTTTAATTTTGGTTGCGCAGTTAATTTATAATAGTCAGATTATTAAATAGTAAGAAATGAAAAAGTATTTAAAAAAATATACAGTTATTGTTACAGGGCTAATGTTGGTTAGCATTAGCCTGGTAACGTCGTGCAAAAAGGGTTTGGATTATACGGATACCAAAGACATTAATTCAGGTAACGTTTGGAATGACCCGGTCATGATCAAGGCTTTTTTAACCGATATTTATGGTAAATCCATGCCTGAGTGGAGCTTTGACGGAAATAATTCGGACGAAGCCACGAATCAAGTCAAGGATATGGGCGATTTTCAACGCGGCATTTTCGGCGTTACGAACAATCAGGTCAACATTGATTATAGCAATATCGATAAATGTAATACTCTTTTAGATCACCTGGCTGCAACACCGGCAAGCGTTTTGGATCCTAAATTAAATGCACAATTTGCAGCCGAGGCAAAATTTTGGCGCGCATGGGCTTATTGGGGTATGGTTAGCCAGATGGGCGGAATGCCTTTAATTTTGCATCAGCAAAATATTCTTGACTTGCAAAGTTTAAAAGTTCCAAGAAGTAAAACCTCGGTATGTATGGCACAGATCATCAAAGATCTGGATGATGCGGCAGCGGCGTTGCCTGCAAATTATACCGGTAACGATTTTGGCCGGATTACCAGTATAGCAGCTTTGGGGCTTAAAGGAAGAATTTTATTGTGGTATGCCAGCCCATTATTTAATCCTGGCAACGATGCTGCAAGATGGCAATCCGCCTACGCGGCCACTAAAGCAGCTGTTACCGCTGCCGATGCCAACGGTTATGGGCTTTATTCCAATTATAAGGATATCTGGTACACACCTAACAATGAGATGATCATGGTAAACCAGTACTATTTTCCGGATCGTTATTATGATTTTTCGTATATACGTCCTGCTTACCACAAAAATCAACCCATTTGGTCCTTACTTACGGCATATCCAAAACGTGATGGCTCTCCAATGCAGGCCGATAAGGATCAGCTTTCAGATCCGTCATATAATGCCCAGTTTTTAAAAGATTTTTATACCAACCGCGACGAGCGTTTTTATGCTACCGTATTTTGTGGGGGTACACCATATCCAACACCAGATATTCTTCCCGGACAAACTGGTAAAACATCATTATGGTTTGCCTGGTCAAGTTACACCACAACCAGTAAAATTAACATAGCATCTTTGGTTACCCCTGGTGTTAATAGTGTCTTTGGAGAGTTGGGAACAATCGGATTTTTGGATCGCAAGGGCTTAGATACATTGGTTACCCAAAGCAATATTGCACATGGTATAGCTGGTGCAAAAAGCTATTGGGTACCCATGCGTTACGCTGAATTGTTGATGAATTACGGGGAGTGCGCTAACGAAATAGGAAATTCAAACGAGGCACTTAATGTTTTATATAAGGTTAGGGCAAGGGCCAAGATTAATGCAGGCTCAGGATCCTATGGTATTACAGCTACAGGACAAACTGATATCCGTATGGCCTATATTAAAGAACGCCAGGTAGAATTTGCTTTCGAGAATATGCGCTTCCCTGATTTAAGACGTTGGAGAAGATATGATATACTCAACAACCAGGGTGCCCGGCATGGATTGGTCATCGTATTAAAACCCGGTCAATCACTGCCTTTGCCATCGGATAATATTAGGACGGATCCTGCAGTTCGTGCCAAGTTTTCAGCGGTATATTTCGATAACCTGGATGGCGATCCTGCATTTACTTTCAATTTAACGTTGAACCATTGGTTTTTTCCGCTAAAACCAAGTCAAATTTCTCTGGAGCCAGAAAATCTGCCTCAGAATAATGAATGGGGCGGTACATTTGACCCCTTACAATAATATAATGCGCTCTTAATAAATACGATTATAATAAGCTGGACGGCAATAGCTGCCCGGCTTATTATCGTTTATGGAGAAAATAAAACATTTGCTTTGGTCAATTTAGTTGAAGTTTAAAAGATCTTATTACTGTAAATTTACTTTGCTAAAAATTGCCATGTGCAAGAACAAAATAGAATTATGAAGAAGATTACCATACCGTTTGTATGCCTGTTATTCCCTGTACTGTTGAAGGCACAGGATTTTAAAACCTATCCCATGTGGAATTCTACATTACCCGTAGAAAAAAGAGTAAAAGATCTGGTGGGCCGGTTAACACTGGAAGAGAAAGTTGCACAGATGCTGAATACAGCTCCGGCCATTCCGCGTTTGGGTATTCCGGCATATGAATGGTGGAATGAAGTACTGCACGGTGTTGCCCGTACACCTTATAAAACTACCGTATTCCCTCAGGCTATTGGTATGGCAGCTACCTGGGATACCAATGCCTTAAAGCTGATGGCACAATATAGTGGCACGGAAGGCCGGGCAATCAACAACAAGGCCATTCGGGAAGGTAAAACCGGAGATCGATACCTTGGGCTTACTTACTGGACGCCGAACATTAATATCTTCCGTGATCCAAGGTGGGGCAGAGGGCAGGAAACGTATGGAGAAGATCCTTTTTTAACCGCTAAAATGGGTTCTGCATTTGTTAAAGGCCTGCAGGGGGATGATCCAAACTATCTGATGGCTGCAGCTTGTGCCAAGCACTATGCAGTGCATAGTGGTCCTGAAGCCAGCAGGCATTCAGATAACATTAATCCAAGTTTATATGATTTATGGGATACTTATTTGCCCGCCTTTAAGGAATTGGTGGTGAAAGCTAAGGTGGCCGGTGTGATGTGCGCTTACAACGCAATAAATGACCAGCCATGCTGTGCTAATGACCTGTTGATGAATGATATTTTACGCAGGCAGTGGAAATTTGCCGGATATGTAACAAGTGATTGCGGGGCCATTGACGATTTTGTTAATAACCATAAAACACATAAAAATGCAGCTGCAGCAGCTGCAGATGCGGTGTTTCACGGTACGGATGTGGAATGCGGCGACCATGCTTACAGATCGCTTGTAGGGGCCGTAAAGACGGGTATTATAGCAGAAAAAGATATTGATGTTTCCCTGTCCCGTCTGTTTACCATCCGGTATCGCCTGGGTATGTTCGATCCGGCAGAAAAAGTGAAATACAGACAGATCCCGGAGAATATCCTGGAGGCACCAGCGCACAAAGAACATGCGCTTAAGATGGCTAGAGAATCTATCGTTTTGCTAAAAAATAGTGGAGGCGTCTTACCGCTTTTAAAATCAGCAAAACATATTGCTGTCATAGGACCTAATGCCGATAACAAAACAGCACAATTGGGAAATTATAACGGTTTTCCTTCAAAAAATATCTCCGTTTTGGAGGGTATTAAAGAGAAACTGGGCCCAGGGGCTTCGGTTTTTTACGATAAAGGCGTTGGTTTCACAACCGATATTTTGAAGATAAATGGAAATGATGTAAAAACCGATATGGCTTCAGTGGCCAGTCGTGCAGCCGGTTCTGATGTCATTGTTTTTGTTGGAGGTATTTCTCCTGAGTTGGAAGGAGAAGAGATGTCTGTGAATGCAAAAGGTTTTAAAGGAGGTGACCGCACTTCAATTTTACTTCCTGCGGTACAAACGGAAATGTTAAAGCAACTGCAGGCAACAGGAAAGCCGGTGATTCTAGTCCTGTTTACAGGAAGTGCACTTGCCATGCCTTGGGAAACTGAACATCTTCCGGCAATCATAAATGCCTGGTATGGTGGGCAAAGTACCGGAACAGCAGTAGCCGATGTTTTGTTTGGAGATTATAATCCTGCCGGTAGACTTCCGGTAACATTTTATAAAAGTGACGCCGACCTTCCGGATGTGAAAGATTACAGTATGAAGGGCCGTACCTATCGTTATTTTAAAGGAGAAGTAGAATATCCTTTTGGTTATGGTTTAAGTTACAGTACTTTCAAATATTCCAATCTTAAAGCACCTGCCCAGCTTAAAAAAGGGAAAACCCTAACTGTAGAAGCGTTAGTAACCAACACCAGTAAGCTTAAAGGAGAGGAAGTGGTTCAATTGTACGTTTCCCATCCAAAAGCGAAAGGAATGGCTCCTGTCAGGGCTTTAGCAGGCTTTCAAAGAATCAACCTGGAAAAGGGAGAATCTAAAAAGCTTCGTTTTGAACTGAGTGCAGATCAACTGATGTTGGTGGATGAAAATGGAAAACGGTACGAGCCAGATGGCAAGTTGTTGCTGAGTATTGGAGGAGGGCAACCGGATGTGAAACAGCCAACAAGCTCTAATGTTGTCCAGCACATGGTCATGATTGTAAAATAATATTTAGACGCCTCTCTAAAATGAGTACGCTAACCGAAAATTATACTTAAGGAGTTAGGACCTCCACCGGGAGTAAGGACAAGTTTGCCACCTTTCATTTGGCTCCCGGTGTGCAGAATAATTTCGGTTAAGCGTTACTTGATTCAACTTATTCCATTTCGAATATAATGGTTCTGGCATTTAACAGTTCATTATGTTTAAAAAACAAGCCATTGTGTTTTTTGCCATCCAGGAGTACTCGTTTTACGTGCTGTTTGGATGGAGCGTAATTTTTCCGCTCTATAGTCAATTGGTGAGGCTGGCCGGAAGGAGATTTTACCGTGATCTGTATGTGGTCAAAGAGAGGTACGCCGATAGCATATTCTGAACTTCCAGGGCAAACCGGATAAAAACCTATACTCGTAAAAACAAGCCA
Organism: Pedobacter nutrimenti; assembly: GCF_032678445.1. Classification (GTDB taxonomy): domain Bacteria; phylum Bacteroidota; class Bacteroidia; order Sphingobacteriales; family Sphingobacteriaceae; genus Pedobacter; species Pedobacter nutrimenti_A. The sequence continues at coordinate 99,902 of NZ_JAVTSQ010000003.1, read as the reverse complement.
GGCCGACATCTGTCCGCAATCGTCATTACCCAGAAGTCCGTCTGGTGTGTTTTTGTAATTAATTGGTGTATACTGATAAATTCTGCTTTGTGTTTTTTCTGGTTTTCCAATATAATTATATAAATATATATAATGATGTCCTGGTTCATTATCGTGTTGGTAATGAGAAGAGTCAAAGTTCTCATCAAGACGTTTCTCGAAATTTTCAGCTCCACCCATCAGTTTTATTAATCCCGGGATATCATGCATGGCCCCAAATAAATAAGTCCATTTGGATCCCTCTGTCATTCCTTCATTTGATCTGTTTTCAGGAACAAATGAACCATTTTCATACCGGCTGATGAAGAAACCAGAACGCCGGTCGTATGTATTCTGATAATTCTTACTTCTGTTCATCAAAAATTTAAAATCAGATGGATGTCCGGTGAGCCGGGCAACTTGTGCGACACACCAATCATCATAAGAATATTCTATGGTCCGTGAGACATTTTCATTCGTTCGTCCTGAGGGAATATATCCCATCTTATTGTACCATGTAAGCCCACCTCTAGCTTCATAGGCAGTCCAGGGTGCACGGTCCCCCCACTTGTTCGTGCTATCGCCAGAGGGTGCTACAAAAGCATCTTTCTTAACGGCCTCCCAGGCAAGTGATTTGTCAAAGCCCTTTATCCCCTTAACCATGGCATCGGCAATAACAGCGTCTGCATGTGTTGCAATCATGATATTGGTATAAGTAGGATTAGGCCATTTAGGTAGCCAGCCGCCTTCCTTGTACATTTGCAGCAGTGCCTGGATCATTCCCCCTGTCTTTTCGGGCATCAACAGATTGAGGAGAGGGTGTTCGGCACGAAAGGTATCCCATAGAGAATAGTCATTATAGCTGATTCCCTGGTGGATGCGGTCATCAAAGGCACTGTAGTAACGGCCATATTCCGAAAACTCGCGTGGATATTGCATAGTCCGGTACAATGCAGTATAAAAACAAGTCCGGTTATCTTTACTACCACCGTCAATCTTGATGCGTGCCAGATACCTATTCCATTCTTTTTTGGTCTGCTCCTGAACAGTTTCTAATTTCCAGCCGGGAATCTCCAGATCCAGATTAGAACGGGCCTGTTCAATGCTGATAAAAGAAGTACCGGTCTTAACCAAAACCGAATCACCATCACCTGTCACAAACCTTAAAAAGGCACCACAACGGTCGCCGGATTGCTGGCTTTTGCCTTTGAAAATGCTTTCATGATAGGTAGTTCCAAAAGCCGTTGGTTTTTTATTGAAGCGTACGACGAAATAACCCTTGAAACCTGGCAAGGGTGGCCCGAGATGGGCAGACTGCCGGTCGGGATTATAGCCGATAAGTTCATTGCGTAAGGAATCGTATTCTATCCAGCCTACAAAATTCTCCTGGCGAGAGGCTTCAACAAAAATAAAGGAGCTATCAGACTTAGGGAAGGAAAAAGACAGGAGCCCGGCACGGGAAGTGGCAGCCAGATTGGCCTTAATGATCCCCCCGGCAATGGCATTCATACGAACGCTGTACCCGTAAGGCGTTGTTTTTTCGTCCTCGTGCGAAAAAGTCATGGCCCTTTTTCTGTTGGTGTACAGTTGCCCGGATTGAGGGCATATAGTAACCATTCCATAATCTCCCATCCAGATGGCTGGCTGATGGGTTGCCGTAAATCCCATGATAGATTTATCATTGTAATGATAAGAGGTACTGGAGATGCTACTCTCCCTGGTTTGAGCGCACCACTGGGTCATCGCAAAGGGTGGTGCAACAGCTGGAATAAGGCCACCATATTCTGTACTGTTGTTTCCGGTGGTTCCTATTAATGGATTAACTTCATCCACAGGAGAATTAAGATGCACCTGTCCATGGGAGGCCTGCGGTATTAAAAAAATGTAAAAAAATAATGCCGATAAGCAGGTGAAATTGATTTTTAGTAATGAGTTGCTCATTATAAGTTTTTTAAAAGTGGTTTCTAAAAGAGGACGTTGTGCTAATGTAGATATTGACCAATTCGGAAGCTAGTGGAAATTTGATATGTTCCAATGCTATTTTGACTCTGGATTTTCCTTTTTCAAGAAGGATTTTGGAGCAAAAATAACGTTGGTATTGGTCAAAATAACATTGACAAATAAAATTGAAAATAGGTAAATTCGAAATTGTTAACAACACACACACAAATTGTTATCTGTATTATTTAGATTTTTATTACAAAATGGGAAAAAATATTTTCGTTGCACTGCTGCTATGGTGTATAGCGGCTAATGTAAGTTTAGCAGGTTCAGAAAGCAAACCCCCCAGGGTAGATTACAACCTGAATACAGGTTGGGCATTTTATAGGGGCGATGCGAAGCAGGCCCAAATGCTTAAATATGATGATTCAAAATGGATGCCTGTAGTTCTACCGCATATCATGCAATTAGAAAAGAAACACAACGGTGGCGATATCATTTATGATGGTGTCGGATGGTACCGGCGTTATTTTAGACTATCCAAAGATCATGCTGGTAAACGGATCCTTTTAAATTTTGAAGGGATTATGACTAACAGCGAAGTGTTTGTAAACGGAGAAAGGGTTGGTAGCCATCACGGAGGATACGTGGGATTTACAATGGATATTTCGGACAAAGTGAAATTCAACAATGAAAATAACGTGATCGCTGTTCGCGTATCCGCAGAATATGATCCGCTGACGCCACCAGGTAAGCCGCAAGATCGGTTAGATTTTTATTATTATAGTGGTATTTATCGTGATGTAAATCTGATAGTAACAGATAAACTTCATATTACGAGTGAATTGGCTCCGAATAGTACCAGTTCAAGTGGTGTTTTTGTAACCTATCCTCAAGTAAATGAGAAGCGGTCTCTTGTTCATGTGAAAACTGAAGTTGCCAATTCGTATGCAACCGCGAAAGAAGGATTTTTGCAAACCCTGCTTAAAGATGTAAACGGAAAAGTAGTCGCCAGGAACAAAAGTAAATTTCATCTTGGAGCAAATAAGAATGCGTTGCTGGAGCAAGATCTGAATTTGATTGACCCTAACTTATGGTACCCATATAGCCCTTATTTATATTCCTTAGAGAGTCAGGTATTATCTGAGGACGGAAAAGTAGTGGATGTTAGAACTGAAAAGATAGGCGTTCGCACCATTAAGTTTACCCGTGATGGAGGTTTCTTTATCAATGGAAAACATCTATATCTCGTGGGCGCCAATCGTCATGAAGCTTTTCCTAATGTCGGTGACGCTGCGTCAAATTCAATGCAGGAACGAGACGTTATTGATATGAAAAGAGGGGGATACAATGCGGTGAGGGCAGCACACTATCCGCAAGATCCGGCTTTTCTGGCGGCTTGTGATAAATACGGTTTGCTGGTTGTGGAATGTGTTCCTGGCTGGCAGATCTTCAATGAAAATCCCATCTTTGCCGATCGTCTGGAATCCGTTACGCGAAATATGATCAGAAGGGATCGGAACAGAGCTTCTATTGTATTATGGGAAACGGCACTGAATGAAACAAGCTATCCTTTACAGGTTGTTAAACGTATTTTTGATGCCGCACATCAAGAGTATCCCGGAGATCAGCTCTATACAGCCGGCGATTATTTTAGCCATGAAGAAACTGAACCTTATTATGACGTTTTTTACAAACAAGTAAGCAAATTTCCCAAAGATGGTAGTGTGATGAGTAATTATCTGGAAGATCAAATTGCCGTCAAGCCACTTTTTGCCAGAGAATGGGGGGATGGTGTTGGGGAGAAACCCAGGGTAAGTATGACCGAAAACGAGTATGAGCAGATGCGACAAGGACGCAGCCGTCTTACCCAATTGAATGGTAATGGATATTTTGACTGGTGTATGCTGGATGCCAATCCTCGGATGGGCGGCCATTTTATGTGGAGTTACAACGATTATACCAGGGGTGCAGAGGAAGAAACGATGTATTCAGGTGTAGTCGATGTGAATCGGTATCCGAAATTTGCCTATTATATGATGCAGAGTATGCGGCCGAATGGAATTTCGCAGAAAGGACTGTATGAGGGACCGATGGTATTCGTTGCTTCCTTTAATTCCTCAGGCAAGTACAAAACATCAACTTCTGATATTACGGTTTATTCCAATTGTGATGCAGTTGAATTGTATAGAAACAATAAGTTGATTGGGAAACAGACCCGTGCGGAGCGAGCAAAGATATATCCTCATATCGTAGCTAAGGGAGGGAGTCCAAGTTTTGTGTTCGATGCAGGAGGTTTTGAGCCAGGAGAATTGAAGGCCATAGGTTATGTAAATGGGAAAAAGGTGGCAGAGCATGCCGTTCGGACGGCTGGTGAGGCCAATCATATCGAGATTGTTGTTCCTGATCAACAGATCACTCCTGTAGCAGATGGATCTGATATGATTCCGGTTTATTTTAAAATCTGCGACGCCAATGGTTCAGTTGTACATGATGCAAAATCTGAAATTCTCATTCGGGTAAAAGGCGAGGGTACATTGATTGGTGATGGTATCCCGAGAGTGGAAATCAACCCCCAGACCGTAGAGGCGGGGATCGGATTCGCATTTATCAGAACATCCAAAAAAGCGGGAAAAATAGAAATCCAGGTGGAATCTAAGGGGATGAAGACCGGGCAGTTGACCATAAACACCGTTGCATACAAAGGGATGCATTTGCCGGATGGTTTACATGGCGAATTTAAAGGGAAGGAAGAAGATGGAGCGATCGTGAAACCCACCAAATGGGATAAAGGTTTTCTTACTAAACCCAAAGTGGAGATCAGCGATATTTCCGCAACATCTTCTCATCCTGATTTTCCAACAACAAATTTATTAGATGGAAATGATTACAGCTGGTGGATTGCCAATCAGGATAACTTTCCTCAAGTGGTTACATTGACTTTGAAAGAACCAACCACGGTGGTCGGAAGCCGGGTAAGATTTCAAAAAGACAGTTCAAAATATCGTCATAAGGTGGAAGTATCATCAGATGGTAAAGCCTGGGAGCCTCTGTACGAAAAGGAATGTACAGGCTGGGACTTTAAACCCGTCCGTTTCAAGAAGACAATCAAGTATTTCAGAATCTCGATATTATCTGCAAGCGAGGGTAGGGCCGGACTGGCCGAAGTAACACTCTTTAAAGATAAATAGGTAAATTTAAAATGACTAAGATGAAAAAGTTAAGGTGGAGCAGCATTGCGCTGATGCTCTTAATATCCATGAATATCAGGAGTAGTGTGTGGGCGCAGCAGTTAGGTAAATCATCACAGCCGGTAAAGCAGTTTGCTCATCCCGACCGCATCAGGTATGACGGTTCATGTATGACCATTGAGGGGAAAGATGTATTTATTTACAGTGCTGCCTTTCATTACTTTCGTTGCCCGCAGGAATTGTGGCGAGACCGTTTCAAGAAAATAAAAGAAGCCGGATTTAATACGGTAGAAACTTATCTGCCCTGGAACTGGCATGAACGCAGTATGCCCAGCGGTATCGATGATTATTCTCATTTCGACTTTAAAGATCTGAAAGCCTGGTTAAAAATGGCCCATGAAGAATTTGGTTTGTATACCATTGTACGTCCGGGACCTTTTCTCTGTGCAGAGTGGTCTGGAGGAGGCTACCCTAGATGGTTAGCGAAATTTGGACCAGGAAAGGGAGGTTTTTGGCTGCGCAGTGATGATCCGGAGCATATCAAATGGAGTGTTCACTGGTATAATGCAGTTTGCAAAGCGGTTGCTGACGACCAGATTACAAGGAAAAAGAAGGGGAAGAAAGGCATCATTATGATGCAGATTGAAAATGAATACGGAGGAGGACATGACAGCAAGGATAAAGCCAATGTGCTTAGAGCCTTGTATAGAGCTACAAAAGCTAATGGCATTGAAGTACCTATTTTTACATGCCTGACAGGGGTATGCAGGGAGAGTAAAGATCCTGAATTGTCGCAGGTATTTGATTGCGATAATTACTATGTGGGTTTGACGGATGCGCCTAGCTGTGCCCGGCGTATGGTTGGCCTTCGCAAAGAGCAACCTGATGCACCGGGATTTGTAACTGAATTGCAAGGTGGGTGGTTTTCTCTGGTGACCGGAACACTGAGCGAAGAACACTATTCCGATGCACGGCATTTCAAAGCGCTTGGTTTAATGAGTATGCTTGGTGGAGGGACTGGAATCAATTACTATATGTTTTTCGGAGGTACGCATTTTGCCGGTTGGGGAGCAAGGGGTATGACCACCAGTTATGACTATAATGCAGCGATTAGAGAAAGTGGGGCAACAAGCCCTAAATACTTTGAAGCCAAAGCTCTCGGGCAATTTATTAATGAATATGGTTCCAGGCTGTTAAGATCTGTAGGTGGCCCTTGCCAATTGCAGAATGCACCAGAGAAACTTTTTGGTGGGATCCGTATAGCCCCTGATGGAACTAAGTTTGTCTTTTTACACAATACTGATCCAGAGAAACCCATGAAAGGCCGGGTAACTGTGGTGCCGGGCAAGATGGCCCAATCAACAGAACCTATGTACAATATCGATCAGAACGGTAAAAAAGTACTGATCAAAACAACTGAAGGTGCCAATGCGACTACATCAGTGACAGAACCTTTTGCTATAGATTTCAATCTACCGGATTTAGGGGCGCAGGTGTTGGTGATCCCTCCTGGCGCGAAGCCGGAACAAGGCAAGTGGTGCCTTATTGAAGGAGAGCAACCGGTTCGTCCACTAGTAAATATTAAACCAATTCGCATAGCAAGTGCTGTGCGCTATGATGATCCGGCGAAGGAAGCCAGATGGATGTCGCTTCCTCAAGAAGCCTCATTGTCAGATTTAGGCATTAACGATTTTCGTTGCAATTTGTACCGTTCAACGGCTATTCTAAATGCTGATCAAGTTGCCAAAGAGAATAGATTGCTGTTCAATATGTATACCCGTGATATTGTTTCTGTGCAAATCAACGGCAAGAATGTAAAACGTCTCTTTCCAGATAAAGCAGATGCCCAAACTTGGGTTACCCGGGGTGCCTGGGAACGTATCCGGCCCAATGAGTTTGATAACCGCTTTGATGTAACAGGTTTACTGAAGGAAGGTAAAAATGACATCCTGGTTGTTTACGAGAGTTTAGGCCATGCTCATGGCTATGTGCCAATGGAAGAGCTTGCGGGTATTCGTCGTGCCGGACTCTCCACCAGTGATACTACGCTTACCCATCCTTTGAAATGGGAATATGCAGCGGACATGGCTGGTATTAAAAACGGTTTTACCCAACCCTCTTTTTCAACAGCAAAATGGGAAAAAGTAGCGCTAAATCAACAAGATGAAATTCCCCGAAAAGGAAATGGAATAGAGCCTCATGCAGAACAAAATGGCCTGTTTACCTGGTATAGGGTAGAGTTTGCTTTGCCAGATCTGGACCCTAAAATATGGGTGCCCTGGCTGGCGAGGATCAATGCTTCCGGTAATGGCTATATGTGGTTAAACGGACATAATATTGGCCGTCATTGGGAGGCTGGCCCTCAACGGGAGTTTTATTTGCCGGAGTGTTGGTTAAATTTTGGGAAAAAGAAGAAAAATGTACTGGTGTTTGGTTTGAGGCAAACCGTTAACGGGGCCTTGTTAAATGCAGTTGAGATCAGACCTTATCCTGAAAGCGCTGAAACAAGATGAGAATTTTAAAGATACAATTGTTGGTCATCCTGTCTCTATTGTGGGGTATGGTTTTTTCTGCACAACAGGTTAGGATAGAAGAAAATTTTGATGGCGGATGGTTGTTTGCACGTTATGGCTTACAACCTGACGGCACGAGTAAGCCAGAGCCGGAATCTGGTACAACGCAAAGCCTTACATTTAATGACTCCAAATGGCGGAAGCTGAACCTTCCACACGACTGGGGTATTGAAGGGCCTTTTAGAACTGATCTGGATGGTTACACTGGAAAACTTCCCTGGAAAGGGATTGGCTGGTACCGCAAACATTTTAAAATTGCATTAGCGGAAAAAGGAAAGCAGTTTTATGTAGATTTTGATGGGGCTATGGCCAATGCAGAAGTATGGCTGAACGGGAATAAAATTGGAGAACGGCCTTATGGATACAGTTCTTTTAGGGTAGATCTTACCCCTTATATCCTTTTAGGAAAAGAGAACATTATTGCTGTTCGGCTCAATACCGAAAAGCTGGGTTCCAGATGGTATCCCGGTGCCGGAATCTACCGGCATGTACGATTGGTAAAGACCAATGCGGTACACGTAGCACAATGGGGTGCCTTTGTAACTACACCTGAGATTACTGCAGAGAAAGGAAGGGTGAAAATAGAACTTAAGGTCGCCAACCATTTATCCAAAACGGTTGACATAAACTATGCAGCAGATATCTATGAGCTCAGTAGCAATGACCAGCTGGTTAAGAAAGTAGCAACAAGCAGTATGCAGAGCATGAAATTGCAAGCCAATGGACTTTCTACAGATACCCTGCGAACAGACGTTCCTCATCCCTTGTTATGGAGCCTGGAACAAACCCATCGTTATCTTGCCCGTATACGGGTGTATAATGGAAATCAATTGCTGGATGAATACGACACACCCTTTGGTTTCAGGACGATCACATTTACACATGACAATGGCTTTTTACTTAATGGCAAACGGGTGCAGCTACAGGGCACCTGTAACCATCATGATTTAGGTGCATTGGGTGCTGCCATGAATATTCATGCACTAGAGCGGCAGCTGCGTATTTTGAAAGATATGGGCTGCAATGCCTTGCGTACCTCGCATAATCCTCCGGCGCCCGAACTGTTGACATTGGCAGATAAGATGGGTTTTTTGGTGATGGATGAGGCATTTGATTGCTGGGCCACAGGAAAGAACCCAAATGATTATGGTACCCATTATCAGCAATGGCATGAACGGGACCTGGAAATGCTGGTTTGCAGAGACAGAAATCATCCTGCAGTAATTCTCTGGAGTACAGGAAATGAAGTGGATGAAGAATATTATCCTGAAAAAGGTTTAGCCAGGCACCTAACCGATGTCATTCATCAATTCGATACTACGCATCCCGTAACTTTTGGAGCTTCTTATCCTAGTAAATCAGGAATGAACGGAACAGAACTGCAGGTAGATGTTCATGGTATGAATTATGCCGCTGGTGTGTACGGTGGCCCGAATTTTTATGGTGAATTTCTCCGTAAAAAAGGCCATGAAAAACTGGCTGCTTATGCCAGTGAAACCAGCTCAACCATGAGCTCCAGAGGGGAATATTTTCCAGGTAAGTTTCAAGTTTCTTCCTACGATACCTGGGCACCAGGCTGGGGTTCGCTAGCCGATGATGAATTTGCCGCGCTTGACAGATATCCGGCTATTGCTGGTGAATTTGTTTGGACAGGCTTTGACTACCTGGGCGAGCCCACACCTTTCAACAGCGACGCTAGCGTGCTGCTGAATTTTGCAGGTTTAAGCAAAGAGCAGCAGGAAAAAGAAAAGGCCGCTTTGTTGAAAACTGCTGAAAACAGGCCGCCTTCACGGAGCAGTTATTTTGGAATGGTAGATTTGGCCGGATTTCCAAAAGACCGCTATTACTTATATCAGGCAAGATGGAGACCTGATTTTCCAATGGTACATATTTTGCCCCATTGGAATTTCCCGGAACGAATTGGAAAGGTTACTCCGGTTTACCTCTATACCTCCGGTGATGAAGCCGAATTGTTTTTGAATGGAAAATCATTAGGTAGAAAAAAGAAAAAACCTTTTGAGTACCGCCTGAAATGGGAGGAAGTGAAATATGAACCGGGAGAATTGAAAGCCGTGGCTTATAAGCAAGGGAAGGAGTGGGCAAGTTCTACGGTAAAAACTACCGGACCTGCCGCCAGACTGCAGCTTACTGCGGATAAAAGCGAAATACAGCCGGATGGAACCGATCTGGTTTTTGTCACTATAGCCATTACAGATAAAGATGGAAATAAAGTGCCTACAGCCAATCAGAAAATTTCCTGCAAGGTTATAGGAGATGGGGAAATTGAGGCAACAGATAATGGAGATGCGACTTGCCTTGTTCCTTTTTCCTCACCAGTTCGTCCAGCCTTCAATGGTCTGATGTTGGCCATTATAAAAACAAAAGCACATGCCTCTGGAAAAATTAAATTGGTGGTGGAGTCGCCTGGACTGGAAAATGCGGAAAATATAATCCATGTGGTCAGGTAGTTTAAAATTAAATAGAATTAAATTACAATGAAGAGGTTAAAAAAGAATATCTATACTTTACTGTTTTGTTTTTTTGTGCAGCCAATCTGCGCACAAACGACATCAATTTCTGATCAAGCAAAAGCTGCGGGAACAGGTATACAACACATACGCTGGGGGAGCAGTAAAAACCCTTTGGAAGGTTTGACAGTTACCTGGAGCAGTTCTGGAGCGAAGGACCTGATCAGATGGGGGTATACGCATGGCTATGAAAAGGGTGTGTTTTCTGCAGTATCCAGAAAGGGCTATTCTGATGATTTTTTTAACTATGCTTTTCCAAGGTTGAAACCCGACGCTACCTTATACTATCAAATACTAGATTCACATACAGGAGCATGGACAAGAGAGAAAACTTATCGGACCGCACCGCCGGTAAATACGAAGAAATTTTCGTTTTTAGCCATTGGCGACAGCCGCACGGGACTGAACATCTGGAACCAGGTTGCAAGTCTTGCCGATACCAAGGCACCAGATTTTACCATTTTCAGTGGTGATATTGTAAATAGCGGAAAATCGACAGCCGATTGGGACAACTGGTTCAACAATGGAAAAACCTTTATAGAAAATAATTTGATTTTTCATTCCATGGGAAATCACGATGCAGCGAGTGTACCCACTTATCAGAATGTTTTTGAACTGCCAAAATCTGTTCCGGAAACCGGAACCAATCTTTATTATGCGTTTACCTATGGTGATGCTGTTTTCATTTCTTTAAATTCAGAAGATGCAGCCAGTACTGAGCAATACAACTGGCTATTGAATACTTTGAAAACCAATGCAACAAAGAAATGGAAAATTATCTTTTTTCATAAACCATTTTATACCGTAGGTGGCCATGCCGGAGAAATGGATCCCTATTTTAGCACCTGGTGGAAAGCTTTCGATGACTATGGTGTCGATTTAATAGTGAATGGACATGATCATATGTACGAACGGACCAAGCCTCTGAACAGAAATGTAAGTCTTACAGAACCCGTTGCCGAATATGGAAGCCAGCCAGGCCAGGGGCGTTGCGAAATTGTTTGCGGTGGTGCAGGTGCCCCTCTTTACTCAGGAACAGCCAGTTGGTTTATAGAGGCCGTGGAGAGTAAATATAACCTGTGCAAATTTGATGTGACGGAGAATAGCATTTGTAATACCACATTTGATCATAAGGGCAATATAATAGACTCGTTTTGCCTGACTAAGAATACACCAGGGAAAAGTAGCAAGCTGACTTTAAAAAAAGCAATCCCTGTTAAGCCATAATGCTGTTAAAGATGAAATCTAAATTTTTAGAAAAGTTTCGATTATATGTAGCTCGCAACCCATTGGAACTGATGGCGCGAATAGGTGTTTTCGGAACCTTTTTGGGGCATGGAACGGCTGCACTTAAAGTCAATCCTAAATGGATACCCTTGCTGACCTCTATTGGGTTTACGTCAAAACAGGCTGTTTTTATGATGCCTTTTATAGGGGTGATGGATATTATTGTGGCGATTATTATTTTGATACACCCCGTTAAAGAGGCCCTCATCTGGGCTGCTTTCTGGGCTTTCCTTGCCGCATTGAGCCGTCCTGTTTCGGGAGAACCTTTTGTCGAATTTATAGAACGTTCTGCGAACTGGTGCTTACCTTTAGTATTGTTGATGATGAAATACGCTCGAAAACCAAACACAATTGGGTGAAGATAAAAACCCTATGAATAGATAGAAAAAGAACATAATGAAAAGAAGAAAACTGTTAAAATATAGTATTAACCCGTTGGTTCAGCTGTATTGTGCAGAACGATATTAATCATATCTGTCACAGATTATAAGTGTATGGTATTTGGTGGATGAACAGTGGAACATCTGGAGATAGTTAAGAGGAGAACTTAAAAATTACCAAATGCACTGTTGTTTAGAAAATCACGATAAAAAATGTGCGAATGGAAAAAAATGATATTGATTTGCCAGAACCGCTTATAAATAAAGCAAAAGAAATGTCGATTATTGAGATCAAAACAAACCTGAAGATAAATCAACCATAAACAAACCTAAATGATCAAGATAAAAGTTCTACTCATTCTATTTACTTTTCTAACAGCAACTGCAACCTATGCAGCGAATAGCAAACCAAAAAGATTGTGGTATAAACAACCTGCAAAGAAATGGGATGCTGAGGCTCTGCCAATAGGTAATGGCCGTATGGGAGCGATGTTGTTTGGTGGTATTAAAACCGAACGTATTCAGTTTAACGAGCAAAGTCTTTGGGGTGGAGACAATAATTGGGATGGCGATTACCAAACGGGCATTCATGGCTTTGGTTCCTACCGTAATTTCGGAGAATTTGTTGTAGATTTTGATCATACTGATGAAGCGAAGGCATACCAAAGGGCTTTAGATATCACAACTGGTGTTCATACCACTTCATTTGAAATCAATGGCGTCACTTTTACCAGATCGGCTTTTGCCAGTCATCCGGATCAGGTCATGGTTTTTAAATATACCGCCAGTAAAAAAGCCACATTATCCGGTACGATTTCAATACGCTCGGCTCAGGAAGCCATCAGTACGGCAGATAAGAACGCGTTGAGTTTTATGGGGGAGATGGGCAACCATTTGAAGTATGCTGCAAATTTACAGATAGAGCATAATGGAGGTTCTGTGGAAGTTAAGGGCAATACCTTAGTCTTTAAAAATTGTAATGCTCTGGTCATTTACCTGAATGCCCGTACCAATTACAAGGCGGATTACCAATCCGGTTGGAGGGGGCCAGATCCTATGCCAACGATTGAACAGGAGCAAAAAAAGGCCCTTAAACTGGGTGACAGGAAATTACTTGATAGGCATATTGAAGATATTACCCGGCTAACAAAGGCCGCTGCTATTGATATAGGAACAACAAACGCTGATCTGGCGGCGTTTCCGACGGATCTGCGGTTAAAAAAATATGAAGCTGGCGGCAAAGATCCTGATCTGGAAGAGACCTTATTTCAGTATGGGCGTTATTTATTAGCCAGCTGCTCACGTCCGGGTGGATTGCCGGCCAATTTACAGGGCTTATGGAACAACAGCAATGCGCCAGCCTGGGCAAGTGATTACCACAACAACATCAATATTCAGATGAATTACTGGGCTGCAGAATCTACAAACCTGTCTGAATGCCACGTTCCGCTGATCGATTTTATTGTTGCCGCAGAAGAACCTTGCCGGATTGCCACCCGGAAAGCCTTTGGTGAAAAGATACGCGGATGGACGGCTAGAACCAGCCAAAGTATTTTTGGCGGTAATGGTTGGGAATGGAACATTCCTTCCAGCGCCTGGTATGCACAACATGTTTTTGAGCATTGGGCTTTTACTCAGGACAGGGAATATTTGGGGAAAACCGCTTATCCCATCCTTAAGGAAATCTGTGAATACTGGGAAGACCGGCTGAAGAAAATGCCGGATGGAACATTGATGGTGCCCAATGGCTGGTCTCCTGAACACGGACCGCGTGAAGATGGGGTGATGCACGACCAGCAATTGGTATGGGACCTTTTTCAAAACTATTTGGATGCAGCTAAAGCGCTGGGGCTTGATCTTGATTATCAGGCTAAGGTAGCCGATATGCAAGCACATCTTGCGCCTAACAAAATCGGGAAATGGGGGCAGCTGCAAGAATGGCAGGAAGACAGGGATGATCCCGATGATCAGCACAGACATACCTCTCATCTGTTTGCGGTATACCCTGGAAGACAGATCAGTAAAGTCTCAACACCTGAACTGGCAAATGCAGCCATCATTTCCTTGAGGAGCAGGAGCGGAAACTATGGAAAAAATATCAATACCCCTTTCACCGTGGAATCAACAGTGGGAGATAGCCGCCGTTCCTGGACATGGCCTTGGCGTTGTGCCTTATGGGCCAGGTTGGGAGAAGGCGAAAAAGCAGGAACGATGATCAGAGGCTTACTCTCCTATAATATCTTACCCAACCTCTTTGCCAGCCATCCCCCATTTCAGATGGATGGCAATTTCGGTATCAGCGGGGCAATAGCCGAAATGCTGTTACAAAGCCAGGCTGGTGAAATCCATTTATTGCCCGCTATTGCCAAAGAATGGGCTGTTGATGGATCGTTTGATGGGCTGAAAGCACGAGGAGGTTTTACGGTTAACTGCAAATGGCATAATGGGAAAGTGATCTCTTATCAAATCTATTCGGAAAAGCCAGCAAAAGTAAAACTGCGGATCAATGGCGAAATTAAAGAGGTAGTATCCTCAAATCTTAAACGAACTAAATAATTTAAAATGACCAGACTTTTTGTACTCGTATTATCGATAGTCACTCTTTTTAATACTACGCTATGGTCTAAAGTTCCTCCTCAAAGGAATTTAGGTCAGGATCCGGGCAGCATCAGTAATTCATTTCTGGTGATGAACTATAATTCTAAAGCCCGGAGTTTCTGGCTGAGCACAACATCAGGGAAAAAGGTTTTTGTGAAGGATCTGGTGCCAAAGGCTAATTTTATTAAAGTTCAAAAGGAAGCGGTCAGTGACCCTGCTTTTGGTAAAGGTCACGCATTAATTGCAAGTAATGCCGATGGGTCTTTAGTTTCTTTTACACTCTTTCCTTCACAACCATTTCTGTTTATCCGTCAATCCATAAAAAATGCGACCAGCGGAACCGTTGATTTTCCAAAACTTAGCCCGGTGTCTTTTTTGTTGGATCTTGGAAAACCGGTTACTCAGTTAAAGACGCTTGGAACCGGAGGCCTGCTGGATCCGGATAAGAATCCAGGGAGTTATGTGTTCCTGACCAGTGTAGATCCGGTTTCAAGAAATGGAGTGGTAACAGGTTGGTTAACGAATGAAAAAGGAAGTGGCGTTGTATTTTCTACAATCAAAAACAATTTGATAGAAATAGAACCGCGTATTGAATACGGTCATTTACGTTTACCTGCTGGGAAGACAGAAAAGACCGAAACTCTATTGATCGGTTATTTTGACGATGCCCGTTTGGGGGAAGAGCAGTTTGCAGAAGCCATTGCAAAGCAGCAAAATATTAAACTTAAATCCCGGACAGCAGTATATTGTACCTGGTATGCGGAGAAAAACGGAGGTGCCGGCACGGAATCGGGGACAATTGAATTGGCAAGTTTTATCAAGAATCAATTAAAGCCTTTTGGTCTTGGAGTACTTCAGATTGATGACCAGTGGCAAGCCGGGAATCAATATAATGGTCCTCATCGGGGCTTTGACCGGGTTGATCCAAAAGGAGGCTATCCGAACGGAATGACAACCACTGCTAAAGCCATAAAACAAGATGGTCTGACTGCTGGAATCTGGTGGATGCCTTTTAGCCGAAATCATCAGGCTCCGGAATTCAAAGATCATCAGGATTGGTTTGCAAAAAGAACAAACGGGAAGCCCTATGAAACCACATGGGGAGGAACTTCTCTTGATCTGACCAATCCCGAAGTTCAGCATCATATTGCCGATTATGCCAGCAGGATGCATCAATGGGGCTATGATTATTTCAAAATGGATGGATTATGGACTGGAACAGTCACCGAACAGATTTATATTAATGATGGCTACAAAAATGACAGTATTGGAAACAGTATGCCATTATTTAACCCTCTTAAAACGCAGATTGAAGCCTTTAGAGATGGTTTGAGAATAATACGAAAAGCTACAGGAGAAGATGTATTTCTGTCGGGGTGCTGTGTGAGTCAGAATATGAGATCCTTTGGCGCGTCTATTGGTTTGGTCAATTCCATGCGCATAGGACCCGATTTTAACCATGACGGGCAAAGTATCCGTACCGGGGCTATCCGCGCCTCAAGGCTTTATTTTTTAAATGGAAGGGTTTGGTGGAACGATCCTGATCCTTCTATGCTGAGAGAACGTGGAGAATCTACTGCGGATAATGCCAGCAAAGGAATCGGCAGTTTAACAAGAGCAAGATTACTACCATCTTTTGTTGCTGTTTCAGGTCAGTTTTTTTTAAGCAGCGACTGGCTTCCTGACCTGCCACTAGACAGATTGGAAATTATGAAGCGCTGCATGGCTTCGCATAAGGGAACTGCCCGACCAGTAGATGCTTTTGATAAAACGCTTCCTTCAATTTGGATCGCAACAGATAAAAAATCGGGTACTGATCGTAATGTACTGGGATTATACAACTGGGAGACCAGCCCTCAGAAAATCGGCACATCTTTAAGCCGGACCGGATTAAAAGATAAAACGACCTATTACGCCTTTGATTTCTGGGCGAACAAGCCTCTTCCAAATCTGTCTGGTTCGTTTGCATGGGAGCTTCCTTCAGAATCCTGTAAGGTCATTGCTGTACGTGCCAAATCCAATCATCCTGTGGTGGTTTCAACTTCACAGCACATCACCCAGGGTATGATTGACCTTGTTAAAGAAGATTGGGCCGGAGAAAGTCTATCGGGGGCAAGTAAGATCATTGGCGGTGATCGCTATGAACTACGTATCGCAGGAATGAATGATGGCGGAAATTGGAAATTGAGCAGTGCTTCTCTAGTTGGAAACCCTAAAGGTGTAAGCATAGAGGTATTGCCCCAGGTAGAAAAGGGTTGGCTTAGAGTGGTGATTAAGGGGCAAGAAAGTCAGGTTGTAAAGTGGAAACTAAAGTTTAAAAAATAGCCTTCAATGATCAATTTAAGAATTGCGTTGATTTTAGGGATACTGGTTCCGTTTCAAGCTGTTTATGCGCAGAAACAGCCAGTGGATTACGTTAATCCTTTCATTGGGGCCAGCACCAGTGTTGCTAAAGCAGGAGATGGTGCTGGATTGGGTAAAACTTTTCCGGGTGCTGCTACACCTTTTGGTTTGGTTCAGCTGAGCCCCAATACCATTACAGGCGGTGATAATGGAAGTGGCTATAGTTACGAGCATACCACGATAGAAGGTTTTGCTTTTACCCAGATGAGTGGAGTTGGATGGTATGGTGATCTTGGAAATTTCTTGGTTATGCCTACCACTGGACCATTGAAAACCTTTGCGGGTAAAGAAAATGGAAAAGAGAAGGGGTACCGTTCTCCTTATGAGAAATCCAGTGAAAAAGCCAGTGCAGGTTATTATGGAGTAACCTTATCTGAAGGTCACATCCGGGCTGAAGCAACTGCAGCACCACATAGTGGTATACTTAGATTTACTTATCCGGCTGGAAAACAGTCACGCATTCAAATTGATCTGGCCCGTCGGGTAGGGGGAACATCTACGGAGCAGTATATAGAGGTTGTGAATGACCATGCCATTCGTGGCTGGATGAAATGCACACCTGAAGGCGGAGGCTGGGGTAATGGTGACGGAAAGCCTGATTATACCGTTTATTTCTATGCGGAGATGAATAAGCCCTTAAAGAAATACGGAGTATGGACGGCAGATATACCTGAAGGTATGAAACGCAAAAGGGAAAACGTGACAAGCGATGTTTATCAGGATATTGTGAAAAATTCTAAAGTCTTATATGGTATAAAAAAAATGCAGGGAAAACATTTGGGTTTTTTCTCTGAATTTGCAACCAGGAAGGATGAACAAGTATTGCTGAAAGCAGGGATTTCCTTTGTAAGTATGGAGGGGGCAGAAAAGAACCTGAAGGCAGAAATTAAAGGTTTTAACTTTGATGAAATTCATCAACAAGCAAGAGCGCTTTGGGCAGGGGCTTTGAATAAAGTCAAAGTTACTGGTGGCACAGAAGATCAAAAGACCATTTTTTACACTGCACTTTATCATACCATGATTGACCCGCGCTGCTATACAGATATAGACGGGCGTTATGTAGGAGGCGATCACAAAGTTCATCAAACCCATAAGTTTGTTAAGCGTACAATTTTTAGCGGGTGGGATGTATACCGGAGCCAGTTTCCATTACAGAACATCATTAATCCCACTGTTGTTAAGGATATGGTAAATTCATTGGTAGAACTGGCTGATGAAAGCGGCCAGCATTACCTGGAACGATGGGAGTTTTTAAATGCCTACAGTGGCTGTATGAATGGAAACCCGGCAGTAAACATAATGGTTGATGCTTACAATAAAGGAATCAGGGAATTTGATATAGAAAAAGGATACCGCTTTGCCAAAAATACTTGTGAAAAATTTGGCAATGGAGATGTGGGACATTCCTTCCAGATTTCCGAAACGTTGGAACATGCTTATTCTGAATGGGAGCTCGCTCAACTGGCAGATAGCCTGGGTAAAAAAGAAGATGCCCGTTTATATCTCGGAAGATCAAAAAGCTACAAAAATATTTTTGACACTACGCAGCATTGGTTTAGGCCAAAAGAAAGAAATGGGGCCTGGGCTCCGTGGCCAAAAGATGGTATTTTGACCATGGGATACGGATGTACGGAAAGCAACCCTTATCAGCAAGGTTGGTTTGTACCTCAAGATGTTAATGGACTGGCTGCATTGCTGGGTGGCAAAGAAAATACCGTAAAAGAGTTGGAGAATTTCTTTGATAAAACGCCACAGTCTATGAAGTGGAATAATTATTATAACCATGCGAATGAACCTGTTCACCTTGTTCCCTTTATGTTCAATAAACTAGGCAAGCCTTATCTTACCCAGAAATGGGTGCGCGAAATTTGCCAGAGGGCATACCGCAATTCGGTAGAAGGTTTGGTTGGTAATGAAGATGTGGGACAGATGTCGGCCTGGTATGTCTTGGCAGCTAGCGGACTTCATCCTTCATGTCCGGGCGAAAACCGTTTTGAGATCTTCAGTCCGGTTTTTGATAAGATCGAAATACAGACCGATCGCCATTTTGCAAAAGGAAAGCTTTTTACGATTACAGCGCATCACAATTCAGCTCAGAACAGATACATTCAATCTGCAAAATTGAACGGAAAAGAGTACAATAAGTGTTATATAGATTTCACCCAAATTATAGACGGTGACAAATTGGAGTTATTTATGGGGGCTAAACCTAATACTTCATGGGGAACATCCGATTAAAAATAAGCAAATTTTTTAAGATAAATATTATAATAATATGAGAATCACTTTGTCTACAGTACTGATTTTCCTGGCATATACAACATTTGCGCAAAATAGTCTTCCACCGAAGTCCCATGGTGCAATACCTACAGAGCGTCAAATAAAATGGCAGGATATGGAACGCTATTGCTTTCTTCATTTTACAGTGAATACTTTTACAGATAGGGAATGGGGCCTGGGGAACGAAAAAGAAAGTGTCTTCAATCCCACGGATTTCGATGCTGATCAAATCATATCTACGATTGCCAAACATGGATTTAAAGGGGCTATTTTAACCTGTAAGCACCATGATGGTTTTTGTTTGTGGCCTTCCCAATACACGGAACACTCTGTAAAAAACAGTCCTTGGAAAAATGGAAAAGGAGATGTTGTAAAGGAAATATCACAGGCCTGCAGAAAATATGGAGTTAAGTTCGGTATTTATTTATCACCTTGGGACAGAAACAGTGCCATGTACGGTAAACCTGAATATATTACCTATTACCGAAACCAACTCAGAGAGTTGCTGACCAATTATGGTGATGTTTTCGAAGTCTGGTTAGATGGAGCCAATGGTGGTGATGGGTATTATGGAGGGGCGAATGAGAAACGGGAGATCGACCGGAACACTTATTATGATTGGGAGAATACATGGTCCATCATCCGGAAATTACAGCCTAACGCATGTATATTTAGCGATATTGGCCCCGACGAACGGTGGTGTGGGAATGAAAGTGGTTACACACGTGATTCCTGCTGGGCTACGTATACGCCTCACGGACCGAAAGGTGATAAACCGGGTATTGGGTATACCAAAGGGGAGGAAGGGGAGACTGGTACGCTGAATGGCGAAGCATGGATTCCGGCAGAAGTAGATGTTTCTATTCGACCAGGTTGGTTCTATCACAGCACTGAAGATAAGAGTGTAAGAAGCCTGGAAAATTTGAAAGAAATCTATTTTAAATCTGTTGGCAATGGAGCCTGCTGGAACCTGAATCTTCCTCCTGACCGCACAGGTCAAATCAATGCGAATGACATCGCCTCACTTGATAAATTGCAGGATTATCTGACCAAGTCATTTTCAAAAGATCTTTTGCAGGGAGCGAAAGTTAAAGCCTCCGAAACCAGAGGTAATTCCAAAAAATATGCAGCGTCAAATGTTCTGGCTAACAAACACTTGTACTGGGCAGTAAATGACACCACCAAAAAGGCATCACTATCCTTTACGTTGCAAAAGGCGGACAGCTTCAACTGTTTCGAGATTAAAGAATACGTCAGATTGGGACAGCGTATTCAGTCCTTCTCGATTGAAGTGGAGAAAAACGGGAAATGGGAACAGGTATTCAAAGGGAGTACAGTTGGAAGAAAAAAATTAGCAAGATTTGCTACTGTCACAGCTTCAAAGGTGCGGATAAACTTTACAAATTCCCTGGCCTGTCCTGTGATTGAATCTGTTAAGCTTTATAAGGTTTTATAAGCATGTTAAAAATTTTAATACAGATTGAAATTGGAGTTAATCTAGTACTGTAAAGCCTATAAATTTTCTTTAATCAAAAGGTAGGGCAAAAAAACGTCCATATTGGTCAAATTAGCATCAGTAAAGGAGGCTGAAAAACAGGTAAATTTGAGTCTATTTGCAACTTGCACACACAAATTGTTGCCTTTATTAATTAGAACTCTATAAAATGGGAAGAAATATTTTTACCATCCGCATGGTTATTGCATTGCTGTTGGCCTTTGCCTTTAATTTCTCTGCGAAAGCACAATGGGATTTTAGTACCAATTATTTTAAGATCCACATCAACAATAAAGGATTCATCACCAGTATGAAAAATACGACGGTGACACCCAACAAGGAATTTAGCCCTGCGGATAGACCCTCGCCCTTGATGTCTCTATATGACAGCAAGAAAAAGGTATATTACGAGCCAAATAAAGCATCTTATAACAAGAGCAATAAATCGATTACACTAAACTATCCCAATGGTTCGTTGGCGAGGATTTCATTGATCGCTCAAAAGAAGTATTTTAAATTGACCTTGGTGTCTCTGAGTGCACGCAAAGAAATTGAGGATGTTCAATGGGGTACGGTCCATACCAACATGACCAACCTTTTTGGTGAAATCATTGGTGTAGCCCGTGATACGAGCGAAGTGGCAAATTATGCCATTGGTATGCTTGCTCTTAATGACAATACGTTGGGTGGTACCTCCGAAACAATAGGAGATGCTGCCGCCTTCCAGTATATTATCCATACGCCAGATGCGAAACGTTTTCCATTGCCTGGAAATTTGCATGAGGGACAGGTTTTTTCCCTTGGTGGAGATGGGATCAGTGATGTTGCGTTTTATGCCCATAAGGAACCTTACTACCGGATATTGTATGGAAATTCCGCCATGGTAGACAATAAGGGAAGGATATCCATAAATTATCATTCGAGAGACAGGACTTTCAAAAGAACGGTACGTTATTCCTTAATACCCAACATGCCTGTAAATACGCCAAATCATATTGAAGTACAGCCCTTGCCTGGGGTAGATTATATAGGCTCTTCCATTGCCTTATGGGGAAGTCCGGACAGCACGGCGCTGATGGATGTTATTCAAAACATTGTGTTATCTGAAAAGTTGCCACACCCAATAATTAATGGCAAATGGGTAAAAGATCCCGCTGCTTTCTTACCTGATGCACTAACCAGCGGGGATTTGTGCGATAGTGTCATATCTTACACCTCCAGGTTAGGTTTTAAGGCCATCAGTTTATCTGGTCCGGGTTCTCTAAAAGTTGACCGTGGCGATAAAGGCTATATTGATGGAATGAATTTCGAAAAAAAGCCTTTAAAGCTAACATCTGGAAATAAGTCACATAAAGAGTTTGCTGAAATGGCAGCAAAATATGGAATAACAATTGGAAGAGGTACAATCACCACATCTTTGGTTCCTGGTTCCAAAGACGCCAGTCCAATTCCAAGTGACAGTCTGTGCTATCAGCAGAAACGCTTGCTGGTGAATAACATCTCTCCAGCCGATACCATCATTATCGTAAATGATCCAACGCACCTTGAAGAAATTGCCAGTTGGGAAGGGCACAGCAAAAATTTGAATATGATAAAGATAGGGAAGGAACTGATTTATTATATGGGGATTTCTGATACAAAACCATATCGGCTTTTAAATGTTAAGCGCGGATACTGGAAGACCACAGCGACAAGCCATAAAGCCCAGGATACGATTTACAAACTTCAGGTGACTATAAATTTTGGATACGATGGGCTTATTCCCAATATGGAATTACAGGATAAAATAGCTGAATATTATGCTGATGTTTGTTACATCAATGGCTTAGGTTATTACGATTTTGATGGACAGGAGTTTTTGTTCAACAATGGACACGGTTATTACTCTGCAAAACGTTTCTTTCGTAAAATGTTTGAAAGGGCCTCAAAATATGGTATTCCTGATATTCGCTTTTCAGGATCTACCTTATCCGAAGGTTCCTGGCATTACCAAAGTATCTGGAACGTGGGTGGAGGCAAAAACTTATACGATGCTGACACCAGGGAATGGGGAAGTGCTACCAGTGAGGGTAAAGATCTTCGTGATGTAACTTATTCTAACTATTTCCCGGCGGGCATGGGAGGTAATTTTCCTATAGGCGCCAATTCAACTGCAGCACAATATGAGCATATACAAGCGATCTCTATAGGAGTTGGCACAACATATGGTTTAGTCCTTAATCAGAAAGATGTTGAAAGTTGCCCTCAGAAGGATGCGATTTTCAAGGTAATCAGAACCTGGGAAGATGCTCGCGCAGCGAATGCTTTCCCTCGTTTGTTAAAAAAGCAATTGGCAGACCCAAGAAAAGACTGGACTTTAGAGACAGTAGATAACAATACCTGGAAATTGTACCAGAAAAACAATGGCGTAAAATCTGATCCAATAGTTTTAAAGAGAGGTAAAGGTAATTGATCTCCGGGCAAAAATAACGTCATTATTGGTCAAATTAGCATCAATTAAAAAGGCTGAAAAACAGGTAGATTTGAATCTGATAGCAACTTAAACACACAAATTGTTGCCAGTATTAATTAGATTTTTACAAATGGGAAGAGACATTTTTACCATTCGCCTGGTTATTGTATTGCTTTTAGCCTTCAATTTCTCTGCGAAAGCACAATGGGATTTTAGTACAAATTATTTTAAAATCCACATCAACAATAAGGGATTTATCACCAGTATGAAAAATACGACGGTAACACCCAATAAGGAATTTAGCCCTTCGGATAAACCTTCGCCATTGATGAGTCTATATGACAGCAAGAAAAAGGTATATTATGAACCAAATAAAGCATCTTATAACAAGAGCAA
This sequence comes from Pedobacter nutrimenti, assembly GCF_032678445.1. Classification (GTDB taxonomy): domain Bacteria; phylum Bacteroidota; class Bacteroidia; order Sphingobacteriales; family Sphingobacteriaceae; genus Pedobacter; species Pedobacter nutrimenti_A. The sequence continues at coordinate 76,360 of NZ_JAVTSQ010000003.1, read as the reverse complement.
TAAATCGATTACACTAAACTACCCCAACGGTTCGATGGCGAGAATTTCACTGGAGGCCCAAAAGAAATATTTTAAATTGACTTTGGTGTCCCTTAGCCCACGGAACGGTGTTGATGATGTTCAGTGGGGAGCAATCCATACCAATATTAAAAATCTGTTTGGTGAAATTATAGGTGTGGCCCGTGATACGAGCGAAGTGACAAATTATGCCATTGGTATGCTTGCTCTTAACGACAATACTTTGGGTGGTACCTCGGAAACGATTGCCGATGCCGCCCCTTTCCAGTATATTATCCATACTCCAGACGCCAAACGTTTTCCATTGCCTGGAAATTTGCATGAGGGACAGGTTTTTACCCTTGGAGGAAACGGAATAAGTGACGTTGCTTTTTATGCCCATAAAGAGCCTTATTACAGGATTTTATATGGAAATTCAGCTATGGTAGACAATAAGGGGCGGATCTCTATAAATTATCATTCGAGAGACAGGACTTTCAAAAGAGAGGTGAATTATTCTTTAATACCCAACATGGCTGCAAATACGCCAAACCATATTGAAGTACAGCCCTTGCCGGGAGTAGATTATATAGGTTCTTCCGTTGCCTTATGGGGAAGTCCGGACAGTACGGCGCTGATGGATGTTGTGCAGAATATTGTGTTGTCGGAGAAGTTGCCACATCCAACCATTCATGGCAGATGGGTGAAAGACCCGGCTGCCTTTGTACCTGATGTCCTCACAAGTGGTGGATTGTATGATAGCATTGTGCCCTATACGGCCAGATTAGGCTTTAAAGCCATTAGTTTATATGATCAGGGGTTTTTAAGACCAGATCGGGGCAATCTCGGCTATATTGACGGAAGAAATTTTGAGAAAAAACCTTTGAAATTCACCACCGGAAGCAAATCGCAGAAAGAATTTGCTGAAATGGCTGCGAAATATGGAATTACTATAGGAAGAACCCCAATAACCAATTCTTTAGCCCCCGGGACCAAAGATGCCAGCCCTGTTCCAAGCGACAGTTTGTGTTACCAGCAAAAACGCTTGCTGATGAATAACATTTCTACGACAGATACCATCATTGTTGTGGATGATCCTACACATCTTGAAGAGATTGCCAGTTGGGAAGGACATTGTAAAGATTTAAATATCATAAAGATAGGAAAGGAATTGATTCATTATCTGGGTGTTTCTGATACAAAACCTTACAGACTTTTAAATGTAAAACGTGGATATTGGAATACAACACCTGCAAACCACAAAGCAAAGGATACGCTTTACAAACTGCAGGTCACCATAAACTATGGCTATGATGGCTTGATTCCAAATATGGATTTACAAGATAAAATAGCGGAATACTATGCTGATGTTTGTTCTATCAACGGTTTGGGTTATTACGATTTTGACGGACAGGAATTTTTATTCAACAATGGACAAGGGTATTATTCTGCAAAGCGTTTCTTCCGTAAAATGTTTGAAAGAGCTGCAGAACATCATATTCCCGATATCCGTTTCACCGGATCAACCCTGTCAGAAGGCTCATGGCATTATCAAAGTATCTGGAATGTAGGAGGAGGAAAAAACCTGTACGATGTGGACACCAGAGAATGGGGTAGTGCCACCAGCCAGGGTAAAGATCTTCGCGATGTAACTTATGCCAACTTTTTCCCGGTAGGGATGGGAGGTAATTTTCCGATTAAAGCCAATTCAACAGCTGCGCAATATGAACATATACAGGCAATTTCGGTGGGCATCGGAACAACATATAGTTTGACCTTAAACCAGAAAGATGTTGAAAGTTGCCCACAGAAAGATGCGATCTTCAAAGTAATCAGAACCTGGGAAGATGCCCGTGCAGCAAATGCTTTTCCTCGTTTGTTAAAAAAGGAATTGGCAGATCCAAAGAAAGACTGGACTTTAGAAACAGTTGATAAAAATACCTGGACACTGTACCAGAGAATAAATAACCTAAAAACGAATCCGATCGTTTTGAAAAGAGATAAAGCTTATTAATATATTTAGAAATGAAACTTAGAATTCAACACTTGTTCGTATTGGCTGCCTTGATGCTTGCCTGCATGACGGATGGACATGCTCAGTCCAATTTTACTTCAGATTGGCTGATCAAACCAGTAACGGCAAAAGCCCAGGTTCGGGAAAGTGCGAACGGAAAAGACATTGTCCTGGAAAATGGTCTTTTGAAAAGGGTATTCAGGATTACTCCAAACCTCGCTTGTGTTGATTATACCAATTTAAGTACAGGTCGGCAGCTGTTGCGGTCCGTACGTGAAGAGGGTAGGTTAGTCATTAATGGAAAGGCCTATAATATAGGCGGTCTTTATGGCCAGAAGGAGAAGGCTTATCTCTTACCGGAATGGCTTGATGGCTTTACTGCTAGTGCAAAGGATTTTAAATATGTTTCCTATGAAGTGAAACCCATTAGCCCCCGTTTAAAATGGGACAATACCAAATATTGGGAATTGCATGCTAAGCCTGCTTCAGGTAAAACAGTGTCTTTTTTATACAAAGCGGGTGCAGCAGAATTGGAAGGCCTGGAGGTGCGGGTGAATTATGAATTATATGACGGGATACCTTTGATGGTTAAATCTCTAAGTGTCTCGAATAAAAGTAACCAATCCTTTAAGATCGAAAGTGTGGTAAATGAGGTATTGGGAATGGTAGAAGAAGAGAGTTCTGTAGAGGGGCGCTTTGATCTGATGAGAAAGCCTTCGGGTATTTATTTTGAGACCAATTACGCTTTTAATAATTCTATGAACTATGCAAACAGTGATCAAACTACGCATTGGAAGCCAGATTCAACCTATACCTCACAAGTACACTATCGTTTGCAAACACCCGTGCTGTTGGAAATTTATCCGGATAAAGCACCAGGAATAGAGCTTAAAGCAGGAGAGGTGTTTAATTCAGTTCGTACCAATGAATTGCTCATGAACAATGAAGACAGAGAGAGCCGTGGTCTGGCCATTAGAAAAATGTACCGCACCATTGCACCATGGACCTCGGCCAATCCGATATTTATGCACCTTGTAGCCAGGAATGCAAATCAGGTACGAACCGCTATTGATCAATGCGCGGCAACAGGTTATGAAGCCTTGATCCTGAGTTTTGGCAGTTATCTGAATATGGAAGATACCACACAATCCAATATAAGCGCATGGAAAGAATTGGCCGCTTATGCGCACAGTAAAAATGTAAAGATCGGTGGCTACTCTTTATTTAGCTCACGCAGCATCAATCCTGAAACAGATGTCATTAGTCCGGTTACCGGAAAACCAGGTGGTGCATTTTTTGGTAATGCACCTTGTTTTGGAAGTAAATGGGGGCTTGCCTACAGAGATCACATCAAAAGCTTTTTCACCAAAACCGGATTTGATATCTGGGAAAATGATGGCCCTTATCCGGGAGACGTATGTGCCTCAACAAGCCATCCAGGACATAAAGGATTGGAAGACTCTCAATGGAGACAAATGGAGATCCAGAAAGAATTGTATACCTGGTTAAATGAAAGAGGCGTTTATATTAATGCCCCAGATTGGTATTTTCTTGACGGCACCAATAAAATCGCTTTAGGATATAGGGAGGTAAACTTCTCGCTTCCAAGAGCGTCGCAAAAAATCATTAACCGTCAGAACATCTACGATGCCACCTGGGAGAAGACACCATCTATGGGCTGGGGTTTTGTACCACTTACTGAATATCAGGGCGGTGGAAGTGCGGCAACCCTTGAACCGCTTTCTGAACACTTGAATGATTACGAGCAGCTGATGATGCAGTATTATGGTGCTGGAGTACAGGCCTGTTACCGCGGTCCAAGACTCTACGATACCGAAGAAACCAAGCAGACGGTGATTAAGGTGATCAACTGGTACAAGAAATACAGGGACATTTTAAACTCCGATATCATTCATTTGCGCAGGGCAGATGGTCGTGACTGGGATGGGATACTGCACGTCAACCCTTCCTTAAAAGAAAAAGGATTGATGATGTTGTACAATCCAACCAATGTGCGAATGACAAAAACAATTAAAGTTCCCTTAAAGTATACGGGTTTATCGGATATGGTTAAGGTAAGTGAAAAAGGAGAGGTGACTAAAACCTATAAACTGAACCATGATGATACCATAGATATGACCTTTAGCCTCAATGCAGGTGGTTATTCCTGGTATGTCATTGAAGGATTGAAAAATAATAAATTATCCGCTCTGTAATGAAAATAATAAAGATTTTACCCCTTGTCTTTTTACTTATGGTCTTGGCTGCCAATGCCCAAAATAAGGAGGCAAAGCATTTGGGTACTCCAAAAGTAACGGATGTATGGGTGGTTTTTAAAACTCATTTTGACTTAGGCTTTACCGATTTGCCAGAGAACGTTTTTGCCCGCTATAGAGGTGAAATGATGGATAAGGCCTTAAATGTGATCGAGAAAAATTCAAGTTTGCCTAAGGATAAACATTTTGCATGGACCGTACCCGGATGGCCGCTTTACGCGCAAATTTTGGGTCCTAAGCAAGACCCTGAACGTAAAAAAAGGATAGAAAAGGCAATTAGAGAAGGTTCAATCGTGGTCCACGGACTGGCATTTACCACCCATACAGAATCCCTTGATGAGGAAGATCTGGTTCGTAGCTTGGGATACTCCTCCCGGGTTGCCCGTGCCTATGGACAGGCTTTGCCAATCAGTGCTAAAATGACCGATGTTCCCAGCCATTCCTGGATTCTTCCAACCTTATTGAACAACGCTGGCATCAGGTTTTTGCAGTTAGGGTGTAATCCGGCAAGTCAGTATCCTCGTTTCCCTCCACTTTTTTGGTGGGAAGGCGCTGACGGCTCTAAAATATTATGTCAGTATACATCTGATTATGGTTCCGGAGTAAAGGCCCCATCAGATTGGCCATTAAAGAATTATCTTGCGATGATCATGACGGGTGACAATCATGGACCGCCAAATCAAGAAGAGGTCGAATCGATAGTGGCTCAGATTAATAAAGAAATGCCTGGTGTGAAAATACATCTTGGAACGCTCGATGATTTTGCAAAAGCCGCACTGGCAGAAAAACCCAATTTGCCAACAGTTAAAGGGGATACACCAGATTCCTGGATTCACGGCTTATTATCTAACCCGGTAGAAGCAAAGATCGGGCGAAATATACGCCCATTAGAACCAGCTCTTGATGGCTTGCATACACAAATGAAAAACTGGGGAATTCCTGTAAAAAGCATTTCGGCTAAACTGGATAAAGCCTATGAGCAGAGTCTTTTATATGCAGAACATACCTGGGGTATGAATGCTGAATATGGCCCGCGTTACAGCTATGGTGAGGATTGGAAAAAGTGGCTGGCTGAAGCGGCTGCGGAACCTGATCCTGAAAACGGAGATTTTTCAAAACTTAAAAACAGTGATGCCCATCAAACCAATATAGGTAGCAAGAAAAAGTGGTTGCATTCTTACGACGTTAAGAGGAACTATATTCATCAAACCAATGATATCATTAATACAGAGCTAAAAAGTCATTTAGATTTGCTGGCCAGATCCGTTCATGTTTCCGGGAAACGTTTGGTGGTGTATAATCCTTTGCCATGGAAGCGGTCAGGGATCGTGGAGAACCCATGGAATAAAGGGAGCTATTTCTATATTAAAGAGATTGCTCCATCTGGATATGTTAGCTATTCTGAGAAAGATTTAAAAGAATCCGTCCTCACAAATGATCATCAATCTGAATTCGAGACCCCTTATTTTAAAATCGTTTTCGATCTGAAGAAAGGAGGGATAGCTTCTCTAATAGAGAAAGAAACGAAGCGTGAACTGGTCGATCAATCTTCTAAATATATTGTTGGTCAGTTTTTGCATGAACGTTTCAGTACAAAGGAAGTTGATCAGTGGTTTAATACTTATAGTAGGATAAAAGAGGGCTGGGGCTTAAATGATCTGGGAAAACCTGGCATGCTTGGTACAGACAAAGCACCATATATGGCCTTTACACCTGATGATTGGAAGATCACCGTTTCTCATTCCGATATTACCGATATAGCTACTTTAACTTCACTAGCAACGCAGGGTTTTGCAAATAAATATACTTTAACATTTACATTTCCCAGAAACGCTGCTTATGTAGATGTAGAATGGTTTGTGGACAATAAAACGCCAGATAAACAACCTGAAGGCGGGTGGCTGTGTTTTCCTTTTGAAGTGAAAGACCCTAAGTTTACGGTGGGCCGTTTGGGAGGACCGATAGATCCTGCAACCGACATTATTCCGGGTAGTAATAAATATCTGATGGCGGTCAATACAGGCGTTTCCATTACACAGAAAGACAAGTCTGGAGTAGGGCTAAGCCCAATGGATTCCCCATTAATTGGTTTAGGCGAACCAGGATTATGGAAGTTTTCTTTAGATCATAGCCCCAAAATACCTTCCGTATTTGTGAATATATATAACAACATGTGGAATACCAATTTTCCACTATGGCAGGAAGGCTCATGGAGTGAAAGAGTACGGATCTGGCCTGTTGATAAAAATACCGAAACTGTAGCCAACCTCAGCGAAAGATCCTGGGAGGCCAGGGTACCTCTGTTAACTGGAACTTCAGAAGGAGCAGCCGGAAAATTACCTGCAAAAAATGAAGGCCTTTCTATGTCAAGAAAGGGCGTGCTGGTCACTGCCTTCGGAGAAAATCCGGATGGTAAAGGAACTGTTTTACGTTTATGGGAACAGGATGGTATTTCGGGTAGTATTACAGTTACCCTACCCAAGGGTTCAAATTATACTAAAGCGGTTCCGGTTAATCTTCGGGCTGAGGTCATAGGAAAACCAATGCCTGTTACAAAAAATACGCTGACGCTTTTTATGCATGCTTATGCACCAGTTAGTTTTATCCTGAAAAAAAAATAATAAGATAAGCAGATGAATAGAATTATTCTTTCCTTTTTTTTATTCCTTGGTGTATCCGTATTTGGGCAATCAATTGCTCAACCGGCAAAACAAAGTTTCTGTAATCCGCTCAACCTGAATTATCGATTCAGTTATGACCAATCCTCTTCTTATCGGGAAGCCGCAGATCCGGTGATTCATTTGTTTAAAAACAAATACTTCCTGTACGCCTCTAAATCAGGTGGATATTGGTATTCTGATGATATGCTTAAATGGACTTTCAGGCCTTCGGCAACTTTGCCTGTAGAAGATTATGCGCCAACAGTTGAAACCATTCGTGATACGGTGTTTTTTATCGCTTCAAGGGGTGGTCAGAAAATATACTACAATACAAATCCAATAGAAGACAATTGGAAAGTCTACAATGCCTCCTTCCCGATTTCTATGACAGACCCCGCGTTGTTTAAAGATGAGGATGGCCGTGTATATTTTTACTATGGCTGTTCCAATAGAGATCCGATCAGAGGCGTTGAATTGAACCCTTCACATTTGCTGGATACGATCGGTCAGTCAAAAATTCTTATAGGACACCATGCCAAAACATACGGCTGGGAGGAACATGGAGAGAAAAATGACGATGGACAGGAAGGCTGGAATGAAGGCAGCTGGATGACGAAATACAAGGGCAAATATTATCTTCAGTACGCCTCGCCTGGTACAGAATTTAAGGTATACGGCGACGGCGTATATGTTTCGGAGAAGCCACTGGGTCCTTTTACTTATATGCCCAATAGTCCATTTTCCTATAAACCCGGAGGCTTCATTAACGGCGCAGGTCATGGATGTACTTTTAAGGATAAATACGGCAATTATTGGCATGTAGCCACCATGGCCATATCCGTACGGCACATGTTTGAAAGGCGTATTGGTCTATTCCCCGCTTTTTTTGATGACAAGGGTCAGTTGAATTGCATCACCAGTTTTGGCGATTATCCTATGCTGATGCCAAACCGTAAAATGAATTATGAAAAAGAAGGTCTTTTTACCAATTGGATGCTGCTCTCTTATCACAAACCTGTAAAGGCTTCTTCTGAACTGGCAGGCCATCCGGCGGCTATGGCATGTAATGAAGAAGTCCGCGATTGGTGGAGCGCAGCCACTGGAAATAAAGGGGAGTGGTTACAAATAGACTTGCAGCAGCAATGTACAGTGAATGCACTGCAGGTTAACTTTGCAGATGAAGCCTCCAAATTAAAAGCAGGTAATCCAGTGCGGCCTTATCAATACATCATTTCCGCTTCAGATGATGGCGTACACTGGCATAAAATAGTTGATCAATCAAAAAATGCAGCTGATGTTACTCATGATTACATCGTACTGCCAAAAGCGGTAAAAGCCCGTTATGTGAAAATTGACAATTTGCAGGTGCCGGATGGTAAATTCTCTTTATCCGGATTTAGAATATTTGGTAAAGGAAAGGGTGAATTGCCCGAGGCAGTTGATGGCTTTTCTGTGCAAAGAAAGCCTGAAGATACCCGTAGAGCCAGGTTGGAATGGAAACCGGTGAAAGCAGCGACAGGATATATCGTTTATTTTGGCACAGAACAAAATAAACTGTACCACTCGGCCATGGTCTATGGTCAAAACTCATTGGATTTGTCAGGCTTAAATGAAGGTATTCCCTACTTTTTTAGAATAGACTCTTTTAACGAAAATGGGATCTCGAAAAGGAAATAAAAAGTAAACTTTCAGATTCTCCTGCACTTAACAATAGTGTACCATCTAATAACCCTTAATTAAGAATGAAAAAATTATATAATACCATAACATTCAGCTTATTACTCATGCTGATTTACCTAGGTGCTGTAGCACAGCAATCTGAATTCAGGATAGTTAAAAATATCAGGGTCAGTGAAATCAGTCTACCTGCATCCGGTACCTTTGACCCCGACCAAGGTGTTCACTATTTAACAAACAGCTCAGATATTCATGATAACATTGCAGCCGAATCTAACTGGGGTGGTGATGTTTATGGACTAAGCGAAGTGGAATTCAGTTCTAGCCCTGAGTTAAAAGATGCAGCACTTCCACACCCACTGGATATTAGCTGTGCATCTACCAATGTATACAGGTACTGTAAAGATGGTAAACCGGGAAGAGAGGTGATACTGACATTCCTGGGAAGTAACTTATATCAATCGTCAGCCATCGAAGCGACTGTTGATGGCCGCACAGAAACTACCTTACTTCCATTCAATAAATACGGCTATGAAACAGCAAAAGTACTGTTGCCGTCTGAAGTTGGCGTAGAGAAGGAGATACAGGTTTTCATAAAATTAATATCAGGCAACAAGGTTATCAGAAAATCATTCATGCTGCCAAAGCAAAGACAATGGACAGTTTATATCTATCCTCATTCACATGTCGATATAGGATATACAAACACGCAGGCCAATGTGGAGATCATTCATAAACGGAACCTTCTTAGCGGAATGAAGCTTGCAAAAGAAACATCCAACTATCCGGACGGAGCCAGGTACCTATGGAATCCTGAAGTTATCTGGCCGGTGGAACGTTATTTGAAAAATGCAACACCAACCGAAAAAAGCGAATTATTGGAGGCTATCCGGAAAGGCTATATACATTTGGATGCCGGATATATAAATGATAATACCAGTGTTACAGCGAACGAAGAATTTCCGAGGTATTTTGGAGATGCAAAGAGCCTGGAAAAATTAACAGGTATACCAGTAAAAACGATCGTTCAAACGGACGTTCCTGGCATGACATGGGGAATTGTCCCGATGGCAGCCCAATTTGGCATAAAGTACGTTTTTGCAGACTTTAACGGATCGGATCGCATTGGCTTAGCCGACAAACTGAATTTCAGGCCATTTTGGTGGATTGGGCAGGATGGCACCTCAAAGGTATTGTTCCTGCAACCTGGTGATTATACGCCCGGAGCCAGAGCAAAAGGATATAAATACTGGCCTTTAATGGCGGGACAAAAAGATCCTAATAAACTTTTGCAAATTGTTAAAACAGATCATCCGCGCGAAAATTTTATTGATGATTATCTGTGGCCAAAACTAAAGGAATTGGAAACGGGTAGCGATTATCCCTATGATTTATTTCCAATGACATGGGCGATGGCTGATAATACCCCTATAGACGCAGATCTCCCCGATGCGGTTAAAAGTTGGAATAAAGAGTATGCGTTCCCGCATCTGATCATTTCAAGCGCAACGGATATTATGTCTGCATTTGAAAAAAAATATGCTGCTATTATTCCTTCTTACAGGGGCGATTTTACTGAATACTGGACAGATGGCCTGGGCACTGCAGCAAAAGAAACTGCCATGAACCGCAAATCCAAAGAGCGGTTAATTCAGGCAGACATGCTCTGGTCAATGCTTCATCGTGGAGAAAAAGCACCCCGCACAGTGCTGAATGAAGCATGGCGTAATGTGCTTATGGGCTCAGAACATACCTGGTGTTACATGAATCCTAATCAGGCTGATATGCAGAATGAAATATGGAAAGTAAAACAAAACTTCTTCAAGAGCGCCGAAGATAGCAGCATCCATCTGCTTTCCCACGCATTAAAGCCACTATCAACTGAAACATCAAATACTATTGCAGTATTTAATACCCTTGGCTGGCAGCGAAGCGGATTAATTACACTTTCAGCAGAACAGAGCAAAGAGATATCCTCAGTGATGGATGATAATAATAAAATAGTTCTCTCCCAACGATTAAGCACTGGTGAATTAGTGTTTATGGCTACTGATATACCTGCACTCGGAGCAAAAAACTACTCATTAAGTACAAAAAACGTGGCGAGTTCCAATGTCAAAATGGCAAATGGAAATACCCTGGAAAATGGCTTGTTTAAAATTTTGATAGATGATACAACCGGAGATATTATCAGTATAAAAGATAAAACAGGTACCGATTTTGTCAGCAAGATTGATGCAAGTAAAGTTAACAGCTTCAGATACCTGCCCGGAAGCGGGAAACCCACAGCCAGCGGACCCCAATATGCTGCCGCCAATAATGCAACCAGTAATAATTTATCTAAGGATACAATGAAGGCCTCCGGACCCACAATGGTAAAAACAGTAATTAAAGAAAACGGGCCGCTTGTAGCATCCATACTGATCACATCAAATGCAGAGGGCTGCAATTCATTAACCCGGGAAGTCCGTGTTATTGCAGGTAAACCAGAAATTGAAATTAATAACCTGGTAGATAAAATAGCGACAACGAAAAAAGAAGGCATTCATTTTGGTTTTGCCTTTGATATCCCTGACGGACGTACGAAAATGGATATTCCCTGGGGTGTAGTAGAAATGGAAGCGGACCAACTCCCAGCTGCAAACCGCAATTGGATGGCTTTTCAACGCTGGCTTGATATATCAAACGGAGATAAGGGAGTAACCTGGTGTTCACTGGATGCCCCCACCTTTGAAAGTGGCAATATGACTGCCAATATTATCGGTGGAGCATCCCATTCTCCCGAATGGATCCAGCATCTGCCTTTAAGTTCCACGATATATTCGTGGGCCCTTAATAATCATTGGCATACAAATTTCCCTCTTTCCCAAGAAGGAAAACTGAATTTTCGTTATCGGATTTTACCGCATCAACATGCCTATGATGCTGTTAAAGCTAATCGTTTTGGACTCGAACAATCACAACCACTAATAGCTACCACTGTTAGAAAAAGGGTAGATATCAAGCCCCTGATTAAAGTAAATAATGATAAGATTTTTATATCGATTGTTAAAACATCTGCAAATGGTAAGAAGATGATTATCCGGCTTAGATCATTATCTGAAAAACCGGAAATAGTGAACTTATCATTTCCTTCTTTTAAACCAAAATCTATTCGAATAGGTGTCGCAGATGAAACACCAGGTAAGGTAGTAGGAAATTCAATTAATATGTTGCCATACGGAATTACTTCGCTTATAATAGAATGAACAAACATGCATTCGGCGATGGTATATAGTAACGGGAAATAAATAACTTAAATAAAATACAAAATGCAACCTTTTAAAATGTTTAGGAACCACTTCCTTTTCTTCATGATCTTTAGTGTGCTCGCCAGTCCGTCCTTTTCTCAAAGTTTAGGGAAATTGGGCGAGCTCAGTTCGCCCGATGGGAAGTTGAAGGTTTTGTTTACTTCTGATCCGGATGGCGTAGTTTCTTATTCGTTGATAGCTGATGGTAGGCTTTTAATGCAGCCTTCACGTATGGGCTTAAATGTATCTAAGGTTCCAGTGTTTAAATTGAAGCAATCGAAGCTTGTTCAGAAAGTTTGGCGGCCAGTTTGGGGCAAGCGAAGTATTGTCCCTGATGTCTACAGGGAAATAACAATGGTGTCGGATGTTTATACGATAAGAGCCAGGGCCTATAATGACGGTATTGCTTTTAGGTATGAAGAAGGACAGAGTGAATCTGAACTGACAGAGTTCAATTTTGCAGGAAATTACGAGGCCTGGTATTATAATGGCGAGAATCATAATATCGGACCCGAAAAATTGCAGGACGCCAAAGGTATTCGCAGGCCAGTTGTAACCATTAAAGCTTCTGATCAGCAATATATGGTTATTCATGAGGCGGGTTTAGAAAGTGGGGAACCCTTGCTATTGCAGCCCGTATCTGGGCATGCTTCATTCCTGGTACCCTCTAAGCGCGCCAAAGCCTGGCGTGTCATTATGTATGGAAGAACACCTGGCCAGTTGGTTGATTCCCATTTGCTGGAATTGTTGAACCCTGATCCGGAGCCTGGTTACGACTTTTCATGGGTAAAGCCTGGGGTAGCGCTTTGGGACTGGAGAATTAATGGTGCACAAGTGGATGGATTTAAGTATCAGATGTCGCTGCCATCCTGGAAAAAAATGGTCGATTTTGCCGCAGTCAACAAAATGCCTTCACTGGTGTTGGATGCCAATTGGTATGGCCCTGAGTTTGAAAAAGATTCAGATCCGCTGAAGGGCGGAAAAGTAGCTGATGTAAAAGAACTGATTAGATATGGTAAAGAAAAAGGAGTGGGGATCTGGTTGTACCTGAATGATGTTGGAGGAAAATCTTTTCCGCTTGAATCTACCATCAAGCAGTATGGTGATTGGGGTGCTGTAGGTATTAAATATGGATTTATGCAAGGTGGTTTTGAGGAAAAGAATATCAAAACCAGACAGATCACAAAGTGGTGTGCCCAGAATCATTTAATGACAGACTTTCATGATGATCCTGTACATCCTTATGGACAAATGCGTACCTGGCCCAATGCCGTTACCCGCGAGTACTGTCAGGCACAATTGGATGGTGCTAAAGTATTCCAGCCAAAAACATTTGTTACCACCGTATTTGTGAATATGGTGGCCGGACCTTTGGATATGAGTAATGGCGTAATGGATATGGCCCAAAAAGGCAGGGTAGATAATGGCAATCCGGTTCCTTCTACCATAGTTGCTGAAGCTGCCCGTACGCTGATTACTTTTTCAGCGGCCACAATTATACCCGACATCCCTGAATATTATAACAAACATCCGGAACTCCTGAAATTTATTGCCTCTGAAAAGATGCCCTGGATGGAAAGTAAAACATTAAGCGGTGCCATTGGAGAATATATTGTTATGGCGCGTAAGGCATCCACAGGGAACTGGCTGGTTGCTGCAGCAACTAATGAAAGCCCCAGGACACTCCGCATCCCGTTAAACTTTGCAGAACCAGGAAAGTACAAGGCAATGATCATCAAAGATGGAAAAGACGCCAGTTATCTGGCCAATAAAGAAAAATACACAGTAGCAACCCAAATGGTCACCCCTAATCAGTATATCGATGTGGAGCTGGCTCCTGGGGGCGGAGCATGTGTTTTACTGGAAAAGGTTAAATAATGGAATAATGAAAAGGAACAAAGTTTTACTATTTACCATTTTATATTTTATTGCAGCTGGAGGTACTTCTATTTATGCACAAGGCGTATCTAAATATGTAAATCTCTTTATAGGAACAAGCGGGGATAACGGGCAAGTTGACCCGGCAGCCTGTGTACCTTATGGTATGGTTCGTGTTTGTCCCGACTCAAAGCCAAGGAGCCATAGTGGCTATGATTTTGCGGTCAACACAATCTCTGGCTTTTCGGTAAACCGTTTGTCGGGAATTGGCTGTGGGGGAAATGGAGGGAATTTTAGTATAAAACCCTGTTCCAAAGATTCCAGTTTAAAAATTATCAAAACCACTGAACAGGCCAGCCCAGGCTACTATACAGCTGATTTAGACAATGGTGTTGGAACTGAATTTACGGCTACGCAACAAGTAGCTATTGAACGTTACCGTTTTCCAAAAGGAAAGGAAGCATTTATGACTTTAAACGTGGCATCCGCATTTAATTCCGTTTATGATGCGGTTTATGAAATCGTATCGGACAGGGAAATTAAAGGTTATGTCTGGACGGGAACAACCTGCGATGTAGGAAGGGCGAAAATCTATTTTGATCTTAAAACCAGCCAGGCCTTCAAAAAGGTATCCGGTACAAAGCATATCTTAGAGTTCTCTTTTGGGCCTGCGGATGATCGTCCTGTAGAAGTCAGGATTGCACTGTCTCCGCTCAACACCGAAGCCGCTGCCCTTGAAAATGATCAGGTATCTAAGTTCAGTTTTCAGAAAGTAAAATCTATGGCAGAACAGCAATGGGAGAATTTACTGGGAAAGGTTAAAGTTTCTGGTGGAAGCGATGAAAACCGGACTCTTTTTTATACCTCTTTATACCGGGTTTTTTTAAGTCCGGCGAATACCACTTCCAGAGACCATCGTTATCTGGCTACCAATGGTACAATTCAGGAGGCCAAAGATTTTACCTATTACAGTTCCTGGTCTATGTGGGATTCTTACAGGACTAAATTTCCCCTGATCACCTTATTGGATCCTCAACAAATGAGGGATATGTGTAAGTCGCTGAGCCGTCTGTATGTATACGGAAAGAAGCCCTGGGCTACCCCATTTGAATCCACGCCAACAGTGCGCACAGAACATACCATTGCCGTGCTTCTGGATGCCTATAAGAAAGGCATTACAGACATTGATCTGCCTCTGGCCTATAATGGCATAAAGAAAGAAGTAGACAGTCTGGAAACGAAGCGTCCGGATCAGATCCTGGAAACCTGTATTGACCTGTGGGCAATGGCAAAGATCGCAGAAATTGAGGGCAATAAAGCTGATGCCATAAAATATGGAGATCAGTCTACAGAGCTGTTTGATAACGTTTGGAACCGATATTTGAAAAATGTGGATGGTTCTTTTGCGAAAATGGGCAACAATGGATTATACCAGGGTACCAAATGGCAATACCGATGGGCATTACCGCAATACCTTGACAGAATGGAACGGACTTATGGCACTGGCGGTAAAGATACATTGGGACAGCAGCTGGCTTACTATTTTGATCATAACCTGTATAATCAAGGAAATGAGGTGGGGATTCATGCCCCTTTTATCCTAAACCGTGCAGGCAGACCAGATCTTGCCCAAAAAACGGTAATGGCTATGCTGACCAAAGAAATCAAGCACCTTTACGGAGGGAATTCAGAATATGAGAAGCCGGTTTACAGCAGAATATTTAAAAATGATCCTGTAGGCTTTTTACCGGAAATGGACGAAGATGATGGGACCATGTCAGCTTGGTACACCTTCTCTGCAATGGGGATATTTCCTTTAGTAGTTGGCGAGCCCTGGTATGAAATCACTTCACCTCTGTTTAATGATATTGAAATCAATAACGGCAAAGGTAAAAACATAAGGATAGAGGCCATTAACAGGCATTCATTGGAAGATCCTATAAAATCGGTAAGCTTTAACGGGCGTAAAATCACAGATTTTAGAATAAATCATAACGAGTTGATACGGGGTGGAATTCTTCGGCTGCAGTACTGATCATATTTTTTTTCCATTAAACTAGTCCTACCACATCACTTCTGTGTTCTCTCTATATAACCAAACCTTCCTGAAGGAATTCCTTCAGGAATTTATAGACGAATGAACATGGACAAAGAGAAGCTTCGGTATTTTCTGTATCAGTACTTTAATCATACCATAAGTGCGGCTGACTGTATTGAATTGCTCAATTATTTAAATAGTGTCAATCCGGACGAAATCGCCGACATTATAGATCTGGAATTATTTTCACTGGATGAAGGTCCAGAATTTAAGGATAAACAAGCGAATGAACTCTTTAGCCGGATTAGATCTGATCCAAGATATATTGGTGCATCTTTTAGAGAGACTGATGATAAGCCACAGGTTGTTAAGTTCTATCAGAAATCTTGGCTGCAAATCGCTGCAGTACTTCTGGTTTGTTGTGCGGCCGGTTTATTTTTCATAAAAAGCGGACCTAAGGATCAAACCTTAACAAATGATGTTGCCAACATTCAGACTCCGGTTAAGATTCTACCCGGCAGCAATAAAGCAACGTTGACCCTACCTAATGGTAAGGTTATACCATTGGAAACAGCCAATAGTGACTTAATTGCAAAATTAGGAAAAGCCAGTGCAGTTAAAATCCGTGAAGGGCAACTTATTTACAATAATTTGCAAAAGGACGGCCATGAAAATCTCCTAAACAATGTCCCGGTTTATCATTTAATATCAACACCCAAAGGAGGAGAATACCAGGTTGTCTTGTCAGATGGAACAAAGGTATGGTTAAACTCTGCGTCTTCTTTGAGTTTTCCTCAGGAGTTTACAGGCAACGCAAGGCATGTTAAACTGCATGGTGAGGCTTATTTTGAAGTGGCTAAAAATAAAGACATGCCCTTTTATGTCAGTATCAATAATGTGGAAGTCAAGGTGCTGGGTACACATTTTAATATTGCTGCCTATGGTGACGATAAACAAATTACGGCCACTTTACTGGAAGGTTCTGTTCAGATAAGCAAAAATCATAAACAATCTTTGCTTAAGCCAGGTCAGCAAGTAGTTGTAAACAACAGTAATGATGAAATTAAAGTTTCGGAAGCCAATATCGCCGAAGCAATGGCCTGGAGAAATGAGTATTTTATATTCAATAATGATGATATAAAGAGCATCATGAAAAAGGTATCCCGCTGGTATGATGTAGATGTCGAATACCAGGGAAGCTTTGAAAATCAAAGATTTGGCGGAACATTTTATCGCTTCAAAAGCATCAATGAACTCTTGCATCACCTGGAAGAGATCGGAGACATTCACTTTAAGATTATGGGAAGGAGGGTGATCGTTACAGAATAAATGTACTCAAATCACCATTATCTACAATTTAAACCAGGAGCGTTCGCAGCGCCCCTGGTTATCGGCCCACAAGCCATGTTAGATAATAGGAATCACTGACATCGATTAGAATCAATTTAATTCACTAAACTAACAACCAAATGTATAGAAATTTTACCGTATTTATTTGCGGCAGACCATGTTGTCCATTTAATAAATTGCTGCTCACCATGAGGCTAACACTTATTTTATTAACAGTCACCTTTTTACAAGTTTCTGCTGCGAGCTATGCCCAAAGAGTTACTTTAAAAGTCGAAAGAGCCACACTTAAGGAGGTGTTTGAAAGAATTCAGGTTCAAACGAAATCCGATTTTTTATATAACGTTAATGATCTGAAACTTGCCAATCCGGTAAGTATAGATCTAAAAAATGCTACATTAAAACAAGTACTGGATATTTGTTTCAGTAATCAGCCTTTAACCTACGTTATAGAAAATACAAGTATTTTAATCAAAATCAAGCGAACAAAATTTGCAGAAAAATCTGTTAATATAATTATTACCGGTAGGGTAACAGATGAAAAGAATATGCCGGTTTTAGGTGTATCCGTTAAGTTAAAAGGTACGTCAATAGGCGCCAGTACAGATGTAAATGGAAAGTATAAACTCGCTGTACCCGGAGTAAAAGACACAATTGTTTTTACCGCGGTTGGCTTTACTCCGCAGGAAGTTGTTGTAAATGGGCGTACCCTTATTAATGTGAAACTCATTTCGAAAGAAGGCAATCTGAATGAAGTTATGGTGGTGGCTTATGGCACCCAAAAGAAAACCTCAGTGATCAGTTCCATTAGTACCATTAATCCGCAAGAACTTAAGGGGCCTACCAGTAATCTGACGACCATGTTGGCTGGAAAAATTGCCGGTATCATCTCCTATCAGCGAAGTGGAGAGCCAGGCAAGGACAATGCTTCTTTTTTTATCAGGAACATTGGTGCAACAAACAGCACACCGCTCATTTTAATTGACGGTATTGAATCCAGCTCTACCGATCTTGCCAGGTTGCAACCCGATGATATTGCTGGTTTCTCCATATTGAAAGATGCTACGGCAACGTCAGTATATGGCGCAAGGGGAGCAAACGGGGTGATATTGATCAATACCAAGACAGGTGCAGCCGGGAAAATGCAGTTAAATTTCCGTATGGAGAACTCCAGCTCAAGCAACACTAAGAATATTGCATTAGCAGATAACATCACCTATATGACACTTGCCAATGAGGCTCTGTTAACCAGAAACCCACTGAGCTCATTACCATACGATCAAAATAAAATTGACCATACAGCTAATGGAGATAACCCATTGTTATATCCTAATAACAACTGGATAGAGGAGTTAATTAAAAACAGAACAAATAACCAGCGGTTTAATTTAAATGCCAGCGGAGGTACAGACCGTTCTAAATATTATATAGCGATGACCTATAATCTCGATCATGGCAATTTAAAGGAGAATTCCATTAATGGTTTTAGTAATAATATTAAACTGCAATCTTATTCTCTTTTATCAAATGTGACTTTAAACCTCACCAAAACAACAGAAGCACTGATTAGTCTTAAAGGACAATTTGACGACTATAATGGGCCAATTGGTGGAGGAGAATCTGTTTACACGAGTGCCTTATGGAGCAATCCTGTGGCTTTTCCAGCGGTTTATCCAGCTAGTTATTTACCCTTTGAAAAACACCCACTGTTTGGAAACGCACTGATCAAAACGGGGGGTGGATTATATGTCAACCCTTATGCGCAATCACTTTCGGGATTTCAATCAGAAAATACAAGCACCTTAACAGCTCAATTGAGTTTAAAGCAGAATTTTGATGCGGTTACGCCGGGCTTATCGGCTAGGGTAATGGCCTATACCACACGACATGCAGATTTTCAGGTGGCCAGAAGTATTAGTCCCTATTACTATCGTGCGAATTTAATCAATGGTGTATTTTCCGGCTTAAGTCTGCTGAATACAGGATTAAACGGAGCTCCTGGTTCAACCCCAACAGAATACCTGACTTACAATCAGAACCCTTCATCTACTGTTGTTAATTCTAATGTTTATGGGGAAGCGGCAATTAATTATTCAAGGGTGTTTAACAATGTACATAGCATAGGTGGTTTGCTGATCGGTACCATCAGCAGTTATCTGGCAGGAAACGCCACCGACTTAGTAACGTCTTTACCGGGTCGTAATGAAGGTGTTTCAGGCAGATTTACTTATGGATACGATAACCGTTACTTGCTTGAATATGATTTTGGGTACACCGGTTCGGAAAGATTTGCAGCCAATCACCGCTTCGGGTTTTTCCCTTCCGTAGGAGGGGGATGGATTGTCTCTAACGAAAAGTTCTTTAAACCATTGCTCAATACCATTAACCAATTAAAGTTCAGGTTCACCTACGGCTTGTCCGGTAACGATAATATAGGCTCTGCAAATGAACGTTTTTTCTATTTATCTAATGTGAATTTAAATGCCGGAAGTACAGGGTCCTTTGGTACAAATTTCGGCTATAGCAGACCTACTGTTTCCACAAGCCAGTATGAAAACCAGAACATCACCTGGGAGTTAACTAAACAAAGCAATATTGGTATGGATTTAACCATTTTCCATGATTTTAATATTACAGTAGATGCGTACCAAAAACATGTGAGCAATATCTTACTCACAGGAGATATATCAAATGATATCCCTTCTTCCATGGGGCTGCAGGCAAATCTTCAATCTAATACAGGGGTTAATTTTGGTAAAGGAGTGGAGGCCACTTTAAATTACCATAAATCATTTAATAACTCCTTATTTATACAAACCCGTGGAACCTTTACTTATCAGGTCAGTAAGATTCTTACAAATTTAGAACCTGAATATCCCACTAATCAAAGGTATTTATCACACGTTGGTAATTCTGCAGACCAAATATACGGCCTTGCGGCAGAAAGACTATTTATAGATCAATATGAAGTGAACAATTCGCCTCAGCAACAATTTGGTTCATTGATGATGGGGGGAGATATTAAATACAGGGATGTCAACGGAGATGGAAAAATCACCAATGCCGACATCATTCCGATTGGCTTTCCGGCTACACCCGAAATGATTTATGGTTTTGGCTTCTCGGTTGGATATAAAGGTTTTGATATTAGCGCATTTTTTCAAGGCTCTGCTAAATCGTCCTTTCTTATTAACTCAGGCAATATAACACCATTTTACCTTAATGGAGGCAATCAAAATGGGTTGTTAAAGGTCATTGCCAATGACCATTGGTCTGAAGCCAATCAAAACTCTTATGCTTTTTGGCCGCGCTTAGATAATTCTATTAATCCGAATAATAGTCAAGCCTCTACCTGGTGGTTAGAAAATGGTAATTTTTTCCGGTTGAAATCAGCAGAAATTGGCTACAATATTCCTGATCAACTTTTAAAGAAAATACGATTGCGTAACGGACGCATTTATGTAAATGGTACAAACTTATTGTCCTTAAGTGCATTCAAACTCTGGGATCCGGAAATGGGTGCCTCAGGATTGGGCTATCCTGTACAAAAGGTATTTAATATAGGTATGTCGATAGGGTTTTAATCTTAAATAAAAAAGAATTGATTTGTATGAACTATAATAAATTTACTGCAAGTGGCCTGGAAAAAATGCTGCTTGCCTGCAAAAAACAAAGGCTATTGTCTGGCCAGATCAAATATTGCATCATGTTCCTGTTTATGCTTGTTATATTGTTTGGTACTTCCTGTAAAAAGGCATTTTTAGATGTTGTACCCGATAATGTGGCTACCATAGATAATGCTTTTGCTTCCAAAATAGAGGCCGAAAAATATTTGTTTACCTGTTATTCCTATTTGCCTCATCAAGGGAATTTTGGATTTAATCCGGGCCTTATGGCGGGCGATGAGTTTTGGGCAGCCTATCCCGTCAATTCGTTTTATAATCAGATTTGGGAAATAGGAAGAGGGAACCAGAATACTGTAGATCCGTATTGTAATTATATGGAGGGCAATTTAGGTGGAACACCTAATTTCAAAGCCATCAGAGATTGTAATGTGTTTTTAGAAAATATCAGTGATATAAGCAAAGTTCGTGACCTTGATCCGGACACCAGAACAAGGTGGATTGGCGAAGTGCAGTTTCTTAAAGCTTTTTATCATTTTATAATGTTCAGAGCTTACGGCCCAATTCCTGTAATAGATAAGAATTTGCCGATTAGCGCCAGCATAGAGCAAATGCAAGTTAAGCGTCAATCTGTAGATAGTGTGGTGAATTATATTTCCAATTTGCTGGATGTTGCAGCCACCCATCTTCCTCTAACTATAACCAATCAGGTATCTGAATTGGGGCGGATTACTAGTCCGATCGCATTAAGCCTAAAGGCGAGATTATTGACAACCGCGGCAAGCCCTTTATTTAATGGAAATCCTGACTATAATTCATTTAAAAATAAAGACGGCGGGGCGCTTTTTAATTCCACCCCGAGTTTAACCAAATGGCAGAGAGCTGCCAACGCCTGTAAAGCAGCTATAGATTTATGCAACAAGGCCAGTATAAAATTGTATGTTTTCCCTGTACAGGCCAATCACCTTAGTGATACGACCATGACTCAAATGAGCATCAGAAATGCGACCAGTGAACCATGGAATAGTGAACTAATATGGGGCTTAACAGTAAATGATAATATAGATGTTGCTATGCAGAGATCGGCTGCAGGTAGGTTTGATCCTGCAAATGCGAGCAATTTAGGCGGTACAATTCAAACAGGCCCTACTTTAAAAATGGCGAAATTGTTTTATACCCAAAATGGCGTTCCTATAAATGAAGATAAAACTCTTGATTTCAGTAATATAACCAAGTTAAGGACAGGAACTCATGTCGAACGGTTTAATCTGATAGAAAACTACGAAACAGCAAGATTAAACTTTGACCGGGAGCCGAGATATTATGCTGATTTAGGATTTGACGGATGCGTTTGGTATATGGCCAACAGTCCGTCTTTAAGCGATGAGAATACTTGGACCTTGCAATCACGTCAAGGTCAGTACGGTGCAACTGCACCTCCTCCTCTTCCCGGTTTGTTTGCGAAGAAACTGTTGAATTGGCATTTTGAATGGTCCAGTACGACTTTTCAGAGCTATCCTTGGCCGGAAATGCGCCTGGCGGATTTATATTTATTATATGCAGAAGCTTTAAATGAGGCCCAGGGGCCTGTTGCTGACGTTTATACCTATGTAAACATAGTCCGGGCAAGGGCAGGTTTGCGATCTGTACAAACTTCATGGACAAATTTTAGTAATAACCCTTCTAAATATACCACCAAGGAAGGTATGCGATCCATCATACAACAGGAACGTAGCATTGAACTTTGTTTTGAAGGGCAACGCTACTGGGATTTATTGCGCTGGAAAACGGCGGCGACTGAACTTAATGGGAATATAACAGGTTGGGATACAAAGCAAAGTGATCCGAATCTGTATTACCGTGAGATTACATTGTTTTCACAGCAGTTTAGAATTCCCCGCGATTATTTGTGGCCAATAAAAGATCAGGATTTGCTGGTGAATTCAAATTTGGTACAAAACCCCAACTGGTAAAAGAACAGACTGATACATATTTTTTAAACTATAAGATATTCAATATGAAAACAATAAAATCAGGAAACCTGTTATATATAGCTTTATTTTTAATAGTTGGGATAGGCTGTAAACAGGACGTAATAAACAAACCCAATGTTATTAATACAAATGCACCGGGCATTGTATCTGCAGTATCCGTAACAAATTTAAATGGAAAGGCCACCCTCAATTATACATTGCCAAACAACAACGATGTGCAATATGTAAAAGCCGTTTACCAAACCTCGGCAGGGCGTACTGAACAGGTGGTAAAAGCTTCCCGATACACCAATACGTTAACCATAGTGGGTTTTGGAGATACCCTGGCCCACACCGTGCAATTGTATGCGGTAAATTCCAGCGAAATCGCTTCAGCGCCGGTTAGTGTAACTGTACACCCTTTAACGCCGGCCATCAATTTGGCTCGCAGATCGCTCAAGGTTACTGCAACTTTCGGCGGGTTTGCGGTGAACTGTAACAATCCTACACAGGAAAATTTAGCTATTATTCCTTTGGTTGATACGACAGGTAAAGGGAAATGGGTACAAACGAGTGGAATGGAGAATATTTATAGCAATAGTGTTCATATAGATGCTACCGATAGAGGACAGCCTGCAATAGCAAGAAAATATGCTTTTGTGGTCAGAGACCGATGGCTGAATTATTCGGATACCTTATTTGCAACACTTACGCCTTTATTTGAAATGCTATTGCCAAAATCAGGTTGGAATAACTTCGCATTACCTGGAGATGCTGCACCTCTTTATCCAGGCTCAACCATAGTGAACAATATCTATAATGGTAATTATAATCAAGGCTGGCCCAACGTTTTTTTTAGCGTACAAACTGCAACCAGCCCACAAATGATCACGCTGGATTTGGGTAACGCATACGTATTTAGCCGGTTTCAATTAAATCCGTATGAAGAAAGTGGTCAATATTATGTCAAGGCTACTCCAAAAGTTTTTGAAATATGGGGAGCTAATCAACCCAATTTAAGTGGCGCTTTAGATGGCAGTTGGACCAAACTGACTACCTGTACCGTGGTAAAACCATCGGGGAATCCCTATGGTACAGAAACAGATAGCGATTATACAGCCGGCCAAAACGGCTTTCAGTTTAATTTCCCGGTAGGAATAGGTTCTTATCGCTATATAAGAATCAGGTATTTGAGTAACTGGGAGGGAGATTATGTGATGGCTATGGCCCAGTTTACGCTATGGGGCCAATAGTAATTCGGTGTAATTAATCAATGATAGGTGAATAAATTTAGATATATGAAACAATATAAAATCATAGCCTACTATATAGTGGCATTGCTGGTGTTAACAATAGGCGCCTGCAAAAAAATGGATGATTATAAGGATAAATACATGAAGGGAGGACCAATAGTTTATCCCGGAAAAATAGACGGGGTAAAGGTTTTTTCTGGTAAAAACAGAGTGAAAATTACTGGACTTTTTACCTCCGATTTGAATATCGTTAAATATAGAGTATTTTGGAATAGTCGGCAGGATTCGGTAGAAATATCTGTTAAAAGAACCTCGGGCGTGGATACTGCTAAAGTAACGATACCAAATTTACCCGAAGGCGTTATGAGTTTTGAGATCAGAACCTATGATGCTCAGGGCCATACTTCTGTTCCTGTAGATACTGTAGCGAATGTATATGGAGATTTATACCAAAGCTCTTGTATAAACAGGGCAATAGTGAATACCGCAATCCAGCCAGATGGCTCTGCGTCTATTGACTGGGCTGATGTAAATGCAAATTCAGGCATAAAAAATATGGAAATCAAATATACAGATAACAGTAATAAAGCGCACGATACGCTAATTACATCTGTGCCAACAGGCTTAACAACCATATTGCCAAACTTTAAAATAGGCAATCCTATTAGTTACAGAACACTATATCAGCCCAATGCTACAGCTATTGATATATTTTATACTGCTTATCAAACATATGGCATAAAGTATGATGTAACCAGTAAATATTTTATCAACTATCAGCAACCTTTTGCCAGTACGGCTGCAAGCGGTACGGGCAGATGGAGAAATCCAACAGGCTGGGCCGTAACCAGTCCGGTGTTAAATCATGGAGGTTATGGTGGTTGGGCTTCAGATAATAAAACTGTTTTATCTATGGAGTCGGGCTGGGGCGCAGATCCGGTAATTAATGGAAAAATGTTCCAAACATTCATTTTACCGGCAGGTAATTATAGTTTTTCGATAACTTTAGGAAGTAATGACTATACAGGTCCGGTTTATCTAGTAGCAGCGGCAGGTTCAACACTCCCTGATGCAGCGCTAGTTCCATCAAATTCTATAGGATTCGCCCCATTAAGTGTTCAGCATTTTGATTTTACCTTAAGTCAATCCACACAAGTTTCTATTGGTTTTGTATCAAATATAACCAGTGATGAGAATTGGCAGGTAACAGCTGTAACCCTTATGCAAAAGTAAGCTCTCCATATAATAACTAAACCAGGTTAAGCTGACTCATTTAGTTAGCTTACCTGGTTTTTTGGTTTTTAATAATCAGCGCAAACGTTTGCGGATGGAAAGATTTGATATTGCTCATTTTGTTGGATATCAACTTAGTTGTTTATTAATGTGTAATTAATTTTCCTTATTAGTGAATTGTTTGGTGAATGAAAAGAAGTTGGTGAGGTTACATGAAAGGATAGAGGAAAGCGCTACAAAAAATAGATTTATTTATGTGGTATTTGCTCAAGATCAAACGTTTGCACTAAATAAGATATTTGAGTTTAGTGCGGTATATCTCTATATATATTAATATTGCATGCTAAGCGATTTGCTAACCGAACCTTATTTAAGATTCTATCCCACTCCGTTTTTAACTGTCGGGTGTACAAGTAACTATTCCATTTATAATAAAGAACATAATTTTTAGAGAAAGTATGTATAAGGTTGAGGTTCCTCGCAAATATGATATTCAGCAATTGATTTTGGGAGATGAATCTACTTTCAGCATGATTTATGATCAATACAGTGAAAAGGTTTATAGATTAGCATTCCGTTTTTTAAAGGACAGGGAACAAAGTGAAGAAATTGTTCAGGAAACTTTTATAAATCTG
This sequence comes from Pedobacter nutrimenti, assembly GCF_032678445.1. Classification (GTDB taxonomy): domain Bacteria; phylum Bacteroidota; class Bacteroidia; order Sphingobacteriales; family Sphingobacteriaceae; genus Pedobacter; species Pedobacter nutrimenti_A. Next base: position 50,466 of record NZ_JAVTSQ010000003.1, on the reverse strand, counting down.
TGGTTAAGTAAAGAGAAACTTGATCCAAATGGAAATATTTGGCTATACCTGTATGTTATTGGCAAAAGATTATCGCTTAATGCATTAAGAGAAATTTGTAAATCTGCAGATCTGACTAAAAAACTGCTCTTTAATATTGCGGAAGCACAAAACAATTGCGAAGAGGACATACTGGTACAGGATCTGGAACAATTTATCGAGAAAGCGGTTAATCAACTTCCCAGACAACAACAGTTAATTTTTAAACTCAGCCGGATTGAAGGCTTATCACATAAAGAAATTGCTGAGCAATTGGGTATTTCTCCAAACACGGTAAAAAATCATATGGTTGAGGCATTGAAGACCTTAAAATCTAATCTGAAGTACGCTGATCTTGTGAGCTTTATTATTTTGATGTTCTGGTTTTGATTATTTTCAATTGAACTAGTCCTACTGTACTAGTTTGGTGTTCTTAATTTATGCAGTGCATTTACGAAAATTTCCTGTTTCCACCCGATCAGCCTTTTACCATCCAGTCGGAAATATTGGAAAACAAAGACTGTGATTCTTTAAAATCTCACAAGTATTTTGAAATTGCCTTACTTGAAAATTACTGCGGTAAACATTTTATTGGAGACAATGTTCTGAACTTTGAAGGAACGCAACTTATACTCCTGGGAAGTTATCTGCCTCATTGCACGCAATATGATAAAAAACTAGATCCCTCAGTTCAGTCGCAGGCAATTTTAATTCATTTTTTTCCTGATTTTTTGGGAAAACAATTATTGGAAAGTCCACAGACAAGACCATTGAATGAGGTCCTTAATAAAGCTTCCAAAGGGATTTCATTTTCCGGAAAAACTGTTTTAAAGGCAAAAAAGGTGATGCAGAAAATGCTCTTAGTAAAAGGGATGACAAGGACGGGACTGATGTTACAGTTGTTAGATATACTGGCACAGTCAAATACAAGCCAGGTATTGTCTTCCTCTTATTTCAATAGTGTTGAAAGTGCTGATGAAGGACAAAAAATCAGCAAAGTATATGATTATCTATTCCAAAATTTCAGAGAGAATATCACCCTAGCGGTGATTGCCGATATTTTGCCGATGAACCCGGCAGCCTTTTGTCGTTTCTTCAAAAGGAAAACCAACCGGACCTTATTAGATTTTATAAAAGAAGTAAGAATTGGTCATGCAGCAAAACTCTTATTGGAAGGTAAACATAATGTATCCGAAACAAGCTATCTCTGCGGCTATAACAATTGCTCTAATTTCAACAAACAGTTCAAAGAGGTCATCGGGGTACCTCCAACGGAATTTCAAAAACTATATGAAACCACTTTGCGTATCAACTCCGTTAACAAGGCAAAAAAAGCATCGTTATTGGGCAAAATAGAACAAATTTTAGCGGTTTAAAATCATTTATTTTGAATATCGATTTACAATTGGTTAGTAATCCGAGACAAGAATGCTGGATGGTATTGACGGGACTTCGAATCTGATTTCGTTGTCCCACCAGCATTTTCAGGGTCACTGCAGGAGAATTTCGAGATGAAACGACACACAAAAAGACAACCATATGAACAGATGTTTTACCCCGTTGATCAGGATTCTTGCCGTTCTGATGATGTTACTTAGTTATTCCATCCTGGCACATTCGCAGGCCATTAATTTGAAAACACGTTATTCTTCCGTCAGCATCGATGGAAAAGGTTTTATTACATCCATTAAAGATGTGAAAACAAAAAAAGAATACAATCCTAAAGGACTTTCATCAGCTCTGATGAGTCTTTCCAATGATAAAGGGTATATCTTCCCGAACAAAGCAACTTATACGCCAAAGCGTAATGAAATCTTACTGACCTTTACAAATGGGGCACAGGCAAGGATAAAGGCAGAACAGAAGAATGAATATTTCAGGTTCCAGTTGATCTCTCTGTCGAAACAGGAAGGAATTGATAATATTATATGGGGACCTTATAAAACCAATATATCAAAAACCATTGGAGATATTTTTGGTGTAGTGAGGAGCGAGGATTTTGCCATTGGTGTAATGGGATTGAATGACAACACGACTGGTGGCCCACCTACGGGAGGGGATATGTCCTTTATGTATTATTTTATACATTCTCCTGATCCTGTAAAATACCCACTACCTCCAAACCTTAAAGAAGGACAAACTTTTACCATTGGAGGTGATGGCCATAACGATGTGGCTTTCTATTCTCATCCTGAAGAATATTTCAGAATGAATTATGGAAACAGTGCCCGCCTGGAACCAAAATACGGTTCTGCCATTTGCCTGCATTCAAGGAATAGAAGAAAGGAGCAGATGATCCGCTTTCCGGTTCTGCCCGATAATCTGGATGGAAAGGTAAATTCTGCGAGGTATCAGCTGGTAACCCCAACTGATGCCGGATATATTGGTTCTGCAATGGCCTTATATGCCTGTCCGGATACTTTGGGCCTTAAAACCATTGAAAGAATTGTTTTAAATGAAGGGCTTCCTCATCCCGAAATAGACGGAAAATGGATCAAGGATCCAAAAGCTTACCGTCCTGATGTAGCCTGGTGGGGTGTTCACGACAGCCTTATGAACTATACACAACGTCTTGGGCTTAAATCCGTACAGGATGAAGGTTGGGGCGAATATTATCCGAACCGGGCAAACAGATGGAATGGCAGTAAAATCAATTTCAAATCTGCACCTGCAATGAGCATTCCTGAATATGGGGCATTGATGAAGAAAAATGGAATACGCTGGGGTTTGCATACCCTTTGTGAGTTTCTGCAGCCAGGTGGCAACAGTGATGTGAATCCGGTACCTAATGATAGCCTGGCCATTATGCAACGTACTGTCATCACCAAAAACCTTTCTCCTCTGGATACCATTATCACCGTGGCTGATCGTGCATATTTCAATGAATTTGGAGGCTGGGAAGGAAACCACACCAATGTACTGAAGATAGGCAAAGAGCTCATTGAATATAACGGCATTACAGAGACCAAACCTTATACCTTTTTACATGTGAAGCGTGGCTTTCATGGTACTACACGTGGATCTTTTGAGACGGGAACAACCATTGTTAAACTGCAACCCAATTGTTATCATGGATTTGCGCCGGACATGAACCTCCAGGAAGTGTATGCAGATTATTATGGAAAATGGCTGACAGATGGCGGAATGGATTATATTGATTTTGACGGGCTGGAGAGTTGCATCTACCAAGGCCATGGAGAATATTCTTTTAAGCGTTTCTTTCACAAGCTTTTTGATAGTTACACGAAAAATGGTGGCAAATACCTGCGGGTAATGGGTAGTGCTGTTGGTGAGGGAAGCTGGCATTATATGAGCGTGTGCAATGTTGGGGGGGGAGACAATATGTTTAATCCTGTAACCAATAAATGGGGGATAGAAGGTAAAGATATGAGGTATGTTTTTCAGAGCAGTTACCTCCCTGCCACCTTTGGGATCATTAGCCTGGGAAGCGAATGGACCATGTATGACGCAGAGAATCTCCAGGCCAAATCGATTGGATGGGATGCAACTTATATGCTGGGCCTAAGTGAACAGTCTGTTGAAAATTGTGCAGAGAAGGATGATATTTTTAAGGCCTACCGTACCTGGGAGAATTTGAGAGACGAAAAGGATTTTTCAAAAGCACTAAAGGAGAAGCTTAAGGATTTGAATTACAAATTCCATCTTGAACAAAACGGAAAAAAATCTTTTGTACTTTACCCTGTTCGCGAGAACCGCTTTAGTAATGAGTCTTATACACCACAAGGAAAATCTTATCAGTTAAATAATGAATTCGAAAGTCAGCCACTTGAATTTGCTGTTCGAGTGCATGTGCCAAAGGGTGAACAGGTAGATGGAGTCAAAATTACCTTGCAAAATGGAAAACAATTGCTGGTTGATAAGAAATTATCTAATGGTGAGTTCATCATATTAAAAGGAAATTCGTTATTTGTTGCAGACAAGTCTAGAAAAAAACGTGAGGAAATATCATCCGAACATCTTGTATTGCCAAAAGGAAAATCAGAGATTACTGTTGCAGCCTTGCATGAAGGGAATGAAAAAGTGAAACTTGATGTTGTGGTGAATACGATTGGTAAAGGCCAGAAAATATGATTAAACCGTGTATGTTAATTTTCCTGCTGCTGTTATCACAAGTAGGAATGAGCCAATCTTACAACCGGACAAAGACGGGCTTGAAAACAACTGTAAACGGCATTGATATCGAATTGCAGTTGTTTGGGGCTGGAATGGTAAGGGTAATTAAATCACCCCAAGGTATTCCATTTAAAAAATCAAGCCTTTCGGTTGTTAAAGAACCAGAGACAATACCGTTTAAAATCGAACAGAAAGGTAATATGATGATCCTGCAAAGCGACAAGTTGCAGGTGAATTTAAACTCGCAAACAGGGAAATTGTCTTTCAAAGACAGAAAAGGAATCTCATTATTAACAGAAAAGGATTATAGTGTACAATTTACGCCGGTTAAGGATGTAGACAAAGATGCTTTTATAGTTCGGCAGGCTTTTTTACTAGATAAAGATGAGGTTATTTATGGTTTAGGACAGCAGCAAAATGGAAGTTTGAACCAACGGGGCCGCAAAATTTATTTGCGTCAGGACAACATGAAAGTGGCCATTCCTTTTTTCCAATCCACTAAGGGCTACGGCATTTTTTGGGACAACTATTCAGCCACTACTTTTACCGATAATCCACAGGAAACTTCTTTGGAGTCTGAAATTGGTGATTGCGCTGATTATTATTTTTTGCTGGGCGGCAATGCAGATGGTGTGATTGCACAGATGCGCCAGTTGACCGGACAAGCTCCGATGATGCCGTTGTGGTTTTTGGGTTTTAATCAATCCAGAGAAAGATATCAAAGCGAGGATGAACTTCTTGGCGTTGTTGCCAAATATCGATCTATTGGAGTTCCTTTGGATGGAATTATTCAGGACTGGCAATACTGGGGTGATGACAGTAAATGGAATGCGATGAGTTTTGATAAAGGTAGATATCCCCATCCGCAAATGATGGTAGACAGTGTACATAAAATGAAGGCACACATATTTGTCGTAGCATGGGCTAGTTTTGGTCCGGAAACCCCTCAGTTTGCTGAATTGAAGAAAAAAAATATGCTCTTCCAGGATTTTGAAACCTACCCTTCAGTTGCAAGGCCCTATGATGTTTATAACCCGAAAGCCAGAGACATCTATTGGGATTATTTGAACAAAGGTGTGTTTTCTTTAAATACAGATGGATGGTGGCTGGATTCTTCTGAACCGGATCATGGGAAAGTGAAAGATGATTTGCAAACCTATTTGGGTTCATACCGTAGTGTGCTTAATGCCTTCCCGCTGCAACATGTAGGTGGGGTATATGATCATCAACGCAAAACTACCAATGCCAAGCGTGTAGCTATTTTTACCCGTTCTGCTTTTGCTGGTCAACAGCGTTACGGTGCCTGTACCTGGAGTGGTGATGTGCATTCTAACTGGAAAACCTTCCGCCTGCAAATTCCTGCAGGCCTTAATTTTTCACTCTGTGGGATACCCTATTGGAATACTGACATTGGTGGATTTTTTGCAGGGTTTAGTGGAGGTACAAAGAATGCTGATTTTCGTGAATTGTATACCCGTTGGATGCAGTTCGCCACATTTACCCCAATGATGCGGTCGCATGGAACGGGTATTCCAAGAGAGATTTATGAATTTGGGCAACGCGGGGACACCATTTTTGATGCCCAGGAAAAATATATTAATTTGCGTTATCAATTGCTTCCCTATATCTATTCCACAGCATGGGGAGTTACCAATCGCTCTGGCTCATTTATCCGCGCATTATTTATGGATTTTGTGAACGATAAAAAGGTCTATAATATCGATAATGAATTCATGTTCGGTCAATCTATTTTGGTAACTCCGGTTACGGAAAAAGGGACTAGGATGCAAAAGGTCTATCTGCCATCCGGAACAACATGGTACGATTTCTGGACGAATGAAAAAACTGAAGGTGGAAAGACGGTAAGTAAAGCAACTCCAATTGATATTTTACCACTATATGTTAAAGCAGGTTCTATTTTGCCTTTCGGACAAAAGGTACAATATGCAGAAGAAAAGAAATGGGATGAGCTGGAAATACGCATATACCCTGGTACCAATGGCTCATTCACATTATATGAAGACGAGAATAACAGCTACAATTATGAAAAAGGAATCTATTCGACCATAGGTTTTAAATGGTCGGAGAAAGATAGTATATTGACCATTGGTGACAGAAAGGGTGATTTTCCAGGAATGCTCCAAAACAGGACTTTTAAAATTGTACTTGTTGGTAAAAGTAAAGGAAATGGTGCCGATTCGGCGACTAGTTTCGACAAAATAATCGTTTATAAAGGTCAGTCTATATCTGTTAAATTTAAGTAAAATTTATATTATGCGTTTCATCAGTGCACTATCTTTTTGTATCATCTTCTTCTTATGTCCTTGCCGTTATGCTCACGCTCAGCGACCAGTGTCTATAAAGATCTTGTCTTATAATATTCATCATGCTAATCCACCTTCCAAGCCAGGGCTAATTGATATACCGGCTTTTGTTAAAGTGATCAATGATCAAAAACCTGATCTGGTGGCCTTACAGGAGGTTGATGTTTTTACCAAAAGGTCCGGTCAGCAGCTGGACGAAGCAGGCAAGATTGCCGAAGGAACAGGTATGAAGAGTTATTTTGCCAAGGCCATCTCATTTGATGGTGGTGGATATGGCATTGCCATACTCTCCAGATTTAAGGTAGATTCTGTGCGGGTGATCAAGTTGCCTTCTGCCTCTGTTAATGATGAAGCAAGGGTTTTGCTATTGGCTTATCTTCATGTAAAGAATAAGCCTTTCATATTTGCCTGTACCCACCTCGATGCAGAGAAGGATGAGGCTAGCCGGAAACTTCAGATCACAGAAATAGCAAAGACGGTCGCTGCGGTTCGTTATCCATTGGTCATCGCTGGCGATTTTAATGCAGAACCTGGTACTAAAATCATAAAAGAATATGATCAAACATTTATACGTTCATGTACAGAGAATTGTGAAAACACGATTCCTTCAGATGCACCAACAAGTACAATTGATTATATAGGATATAGAAAAGGTGATCCATTTTCATTCAGCTATCATCAGGTATTAAAGGAGCGATACCCTTCAGATCACTTACCTGTCCTGGCCGAACTCCAGTTTAAATAGCGTTTTTTATCATTCGGAATCGGCAGATTTGTACGGCCTGGTCATAAGTCCAGGTCATATAGATCTGCCGATTTTCTGTTTATTTCAATTGGCAAAAATTTATCAATGGTTTTTCAGATAGCAGCAAACTGGAATAGCTTTTAGATATTAATTGCTATTCTTTGGTTTTTAGTTGATTAAGCAAAAAAAGCATCAGTAGTGATCAAATTAATAGTGGTTGCCGGCTGGTAATTTGTGCAATTTAGATATGTAGAATTTAATGCTCTGTGCTTTAACATTTGATCTGTAATGAATGATGCAGTAATTTCTTAAACGAAGTTCATTAGAAACTCAAAAAAATTCAAACCAAATTAAAAACCATTTCAAACCAAACAAACTAGAATGATGATGAATAAAACTTTTACTCCTTATTAGAGCCTATATGTTTATCCTTTTGTAGGATAAGTATCCCTTCTTAAAATTTATTAACAGAAATTTTTAATAATTCAATACTATGCGTATTAAATTACCACTATTGTTATGCACTTTTTTTTGCGTCAGTTTTTCCTGTGTGTATGCAAGAAATTCAAAGATGTATCTGTTTCAGGAACCTATAAGAGACACCTCAAAACTGGATACACTAAAAAAATCCTCGATCAGGAAAAAGGTAAAATCGGAGCCACGTTTGCCTGGTGTGGCTATTTCGGCATCCAGGCTTGCAGAAATCCCTGCAGTTTCTTTACAACAGTACCTAAAAGGGCAGGCACCAGGACTGAGTATTCAGGAGCCAAGCGGCGAACCTGGAACTGTTCAAAACATGTTCATCAGAGGTATTTCTGCACCACTGATCTCTCCCAGAGATGTACAGCAGCAACAACCCCTTATTGTGCTTGATGGAATACCACTTATTGGTGAACATCCATTTGCCTACGATATTCAATTGTATAACTATAATAGAATAGGTACAGCAACAAATCTTCTGGCAAATATTGATATGAACAATATCGATGAAATAGAAGTACTCCGGGATCCCTCAGCTACCGCTATTTACGGACCAAATGCGGCTAATGGGGTTATTGTTTTAACCTCTAAAAGCCCCACAGCCAAAAGAAGTATCAACTTTAACACCTACTTTGGTTTTGCTGCCAAACCCCATGTAACGACTTTAAATGCCACGTATGAAAATGCATTTAGGAAGCAGTTTTATGACCGTTATACCGCAAATGGCAGGTATTCAGATGAAGATGTATATCCTCAGTACCTGAGCGATTCTTCCAGCGTATTGTATAATGGCCCTTCCAACTGGACAGACTATTATTATCGAAATGGGATGGTCAGGGGTATTTCCGCTGACCTTTCTGGTGGCTCCGACCGGGCAAATTTTAGGTTCTCTGCCGGCAATATGCGCAATCAGGGGGTTGCCGATTCAACGGGTCTAGACCGGTATAGCGTGATGCTCAATGTCAATATGAAGCCTTTAAAATGGCTTAACTTTTCGGTAATGGTCAATGCCAATCGTTTGGAGCGGGCCCGTAACCGAAGCTTAAGAGATCGTTTTGCACAAACAAATTATATTCCTTCCCTTGCCGAGCCCCTGGCCCCAAATAAGGATATGTACCAGCAGTACCTTGCCCAGTTTGGCAAAGGCTATGATAATAATATGAATAACATTCTGGAAGGTTATGCAAAGCTTGGTATAGAGCTTAAAGATTTTGACTTTTCATCAGTGATGTCAGTGGATTACAACGAAGGCAACAGGGATATCTTTTTTCCCCGGCCGCTGATGGAAGGCAATAGTTATGCTTCCAATTATTATGGGTACAACCAACGGCTTCTTTTCGAAAATACAGCAACCTATAAAAAGCAATTTGGAACAGATCATAAGCTGCAGCTCACCGGGGGGCAATCCATGCAGTGGGACCTTTCCAAGTACAATTACGGATATGCATATCAGGGCGTAAATGATTTTATAAAGCTAAATCTGATTGACCCGACAACCATGGCTCCAACCGCATTTCCGCCCAGCTTGTTATTTAGATTTTTAGATAAAACCCGGAACAACCTGTTTTCTGTTTTTGAACGAAGTTCCTACAGTTTCAAAAATAAATATTCACTGTCCTTATTGTTTAGAGGAGATGCGTCTTCAAATGCTCAGCCAACCAGCCGATGGTTTTTATCTACGGCTCTGTCGGCCGGTTGGGACATTAAAAACGACCTGCTGATCAACAATAAAAGCATTTCTGCCTTAAATCTGAGGTTAAGCGCTGGCCGTCTGGGAAAACTAAATACCTATGATAATTATGCACAGGGTCCACAGTATACCGCTGATATTGGATACACAGGCAATATCAACTTGCCAGGGTATACTGGCTTTGCTACGCTTTCCCGTCCTTACAATTTTGGTTGGGTAGGTTACGGTATTCCCTGGGCTTATACAGATCAGGTTAACGTTGGGATTGATTTTGGGATGAACAATAACCGTTTGCAGGGCAGTCTCGATTTCTATAGTAAAATTGATAAAAACCAAATTGTGGGCGTGCCTGCATATGCTGAATATGGATATCGCAGTTCTTTGGAATCAGGTATGTCCGTAAGTAATAAAGGTGTTGAGCTGGTACTGAGTTATGCCGCTTTTCAATCTAAAGAGCAAGGTTTTTCGTGGACACCAGCCATCAATTTAAGCTATAATGCGAATCAATTAAAAGCCCTCCCTGGCGGGCTTAAGGAGATGATCATTGGGAACCGTCTTTTAAGGGTCGGTGAATCTATCGACCGGTACTGGCTTTTGAGCAATGAGGGTATTTATACCTCCAATAATGATATTCCAGTTGTGAATGGAAAAACCATGCAATATAGCGGTACAACCCTTCAGGCCGGAGACCCGATATGGAAAGATCAGAATGGTGACAACATTATCGATACTAAAGATAAAACCCTGCAGGGACACAGTTTGCCAGTAGTGGTTGGGGGCTTTAATAATGAGTTCAAATATGGCAGATGGTCATTAAGTATGAATTTTTATTGCAGCATTGGCCGCAGCCTGATCAATCAGCAAATGGCGACTACGCTGGATTTTGTAAACCACGAGGGAGGGAATAACATCGAATCGGTAAAAGAGATTACATTTTGGGAGAAAAGAGGAAACAGGAATGATTATCCGCTGTACAACCCATGGAGCGGCGTGATACCTTATCGTGCAGATCAAAACTTATTTCTTGAAAATGCATCCTTTTTAAAGATGCGAACCTTGTCATTAGGCTATGATCTGACTTCTATACTTAGCAAAAACAAGGTTAAGATTAATGGCCTGTATGTATATGCTATGGCCAATAATCTTTTTACCCTAACCAGATATAAAGGAGGAGATCCCGAATCGGTGCCATTTGATGGCTATGATACAGGATATGGAATGCCTATTCCCAGAACATATATCCTTGGATTAAAAATGAACCTGTAATGAAAACAACGAACAATCATATGAATTTTAACCGGGCTAAAAATAGTGTCTTATTAACTGTTATGGCACTTGTTGTACTGATGTCCGGCTGTAAGAAAGCGATAGATATCAAATCTACCCGGGCCGTTGATGAAGTCAATATGTGGAATAAACTGGAGGATACCAGAGCTGCATTATTGGGCATTTATGGATTGACAAGGGCAGCCATGGTGGATAATGACGCGCATTGGATCTATGGTGATGTACGGGGCAAGCAATTTGTCAGCCCAACCAGGCAAGACCTTAAAGCCGTTACAGAAAACAGACTAACCGCATCCTATCCAACATTAGAAGTTCTTTCCAACTGGCGCAGGTGGTATGCGGTAATTAATGCCTCCAATATCTTCCTGGAGCGGGTATATGACGTAAAAAAGGCTGATTTGCGTTACACCAGTAATATTATGGCCATTGACATTGCCCAGGCGCGTTTTCTCCGGGCTTTCGCCTATTTTTATATGGTACGCATTTGGGGCGACGTACCCTTCATTATTACTTCTCATGACGGCAGCTTTGAGAATAAGCCCCGTAGCAGCGGCGCTCAGGTACTGGCCTGGGCAGAAAAGGAATTGCTGGAGGTAGCCGAAATATTGCCTAATCAATATGGGGCAAATGATCCAAAACAACCCGGGCCATATTACAATGAAACCAACAGCCGCTGGGATGGTGCATTGGCGCGTCGCGTATCTGCAAATGCGATTCTGGCCCATATTGCTGCCTGGCAGGGTGATTACATTAAGGTATCTACTTATGCCAACAAAGTGATTAATGATGCTGGAGCTGCCGGGCTGTCTTTGACCGATATAGGCCCCTTGACAAGTTCTAACGGCTTTTTCTCCGCTAAGCGGAGCAACCATTTGTTGGGATTTGATTTTACTTATGAATTAGGAGAAGGTGGAATGACCGGTCATATAGAAGAGCTTACACTAGCCGCGCCCTTTGTAACGAAAACCATTCCAGACATCTATATTTTGAAAGATTCTATCCTGAGTATTTTTAACGAAAAAGGTGACCAGCGTTTTGGCATTGATACACTTGGCCGGCCAACTTCAACCAATTATTTTGTGAACTTTGGTGCCCGGTATCCCATCTTTAGTAAAATTAAGGTGATCCTTGGCGGTACGGCCTCCGTATCTCCTTCGGATCCAAAGTTCAGCTTTTTTTCAAGTGTTGCGCTGTTTACACGCCTGGAGGATATCTACCTGCTTCGTGCGGAAGCCAATGCAGTTTTGGGTGATCGTCAGCGAGCTATTGACGATTTAAATGCCATCAGAAGTAAAAGAGGGCTTCCGGGCTACAATGGGAATACAAATGGATTAATCATTGATGCCATCTTTAAAGAACGGAAAAGGGAGCTCATGGGAGAAGGACATTTCTGGTATGACCAGGTACGTTATAACAAGATCAAGCAAAACAACAAAGCTTTTATAGATCTCATAGCCTCGGGCGGGATTTATTGGCCAGTGTCGCCGCAATTGCTGCAGCAGAATCAATTGTTAACTCAAAATCTTTATTGGAAATAATGGAAATCAAGAACATTAAAAGGCAATTGTTGCTGTTGGTAACGATTGCTGCTACCCTAACCGCATGTCATAAAGATTCAGGTTTTTATGAGCATGAAGCATTGAACCCAAAAGTTTCTGTCAATACCTACGACTACTTGAAAAGCAAAAAGGGAATATTTGATTCCCTGATTGTAGCTGTTGACCGGCTGGGGCTTCAAACCACCCTTCAGGACAGCAATATAACCGTGTTTGCGGCAACCAATGCCAGTTTCAGTGTGGCTATAGACAATCTGAACGCTGCGCGCAAGGCAGCCGGAAAGTCGCCCTTAAATTTATCGAATATGGATTATATTCAGCTGGATACCATCATGACCCAATACGTGATACGTGGTAAATATACAACAGATGCCATGAACCGACAGGACGGTGTCTTGTTGAAAGGCGTAAGATATGGCTACCAGATGAATGCGCAGTTGAATCCCACCACAACTTCTGGTTTTCAAAAGGGTGGCCCGGTGATCATCAACTATAGTGATACCAAATGGAGCCAGTTTCAGCAAAATTGGTCAACCAGCGCAACAAGTTCTGTTAATGTGCTTACAAAAAATGGGGTGGTGCATACCCTTAACCAGGATCATATCGTTGGATTCCGGGATTTTGTAATACGTTTTACCTTAACTTTTCCACCTAAAAACTATATTAAATTATATGGAGGGATTTTAACGGTTTCATCGGAAGCCCCATCATCAGCGTATCCGGAAACATCTTATTACATGTTGGATGAGTCATCTAATACGAAATTTTTCAATGGCAATGCATTGGCTACGAAGCCTTTTTGGATGAATATTGAATTTCCTATTGCAAGAGTATGTAATTCCTATGCACTCACTTCAGCAAATGACAACCCGGGAAGAGATCCTAAAGATTGGAACATGCAGGGATCACAGGACCTGGTGAATTGGGAACCTCTTCAAACTATAACCGGCCAAAGTTTTCCAGAACGTTTTATGCAAAGGGTTTATCGCTTTGACAACAAGAAAGCCTATAAGTACTATCGCCTCAATATAACCGCGAACAATGGAAGGGGTATAGAACTGCAAATTGCCGACTATATGTTGGGCTTTAAATAATTAATGGGAAAAAAATTAAAAATAAGAAATGAATTTCAAGCTCAATAATAAAAGTATAGCAAGGATTAAAGGTACATGGCTGCCATTTCCTATGCTTCTTCTTTTGCTGGTAGGCGGTTGCAAAAAAATATTTGAACTGCCTGCCGAAAAGGACTATTTAAGTAACAGCATGTCTTACGGCGCAAAGTTTTATGAACCAGTATTGGGCCGTACAAGCATGTTTGGGGATTTCAATGCCAATAATTCTACACAACCTTTAACATTTAGCATTGTAAATGCACGTTTCGGCGATGGCAGACCAATGACAGACCTGTTTAAAATGAAGGATGTTTGGGTTTGGACAGGAGCTTACGATGGGACGGAAAAAAGCCTGGATGAAATCAACAGCAAGAGAAAAAAAGTAAGCAAACCTCTTTTTGAAGTGCGTTCCTCAGGCCAGTTAATTTTATGGTCTTCTGCCACAGATGACCTGGTACCCGCAAGAAAACCAGACAGCAGCAATTTGATACAGGACCGCCGCTTTTTTGATGTGAAAGTTTCCAATAATGGTGGAGAGGTGATTTTGAAGGATATGGAACTCAGGTTATGGCGCGAACGACCTTATGAACCCTCCACAGACCTTGATCCTTATAAGGGAACAGTGGCAAGGAACCCGGCCAGTCCCCAGGACCCCAGTAAACGAGATTATATCCGTCCTTCCCGTTTGTCTAATGTGATTGGGAAGAATAGCCGTAAGGAATTGGTCTCCAATGACAACACTAAGGATGTCGTGGTTTACATCAGGCCTTTTTCAGGAGGCAATGGACACTCCTTGCGGTTTAAGTTCTTAGACAAAGATTCGGTGGCCATCAATCCGGTAAAATTTAATGAAACGAAATGGGATCAGCTGGTCCATGGTTTTAACCGCAAGACCACTGGCGAATATGTGCAATATGATGTGGCTTACCCTATTCCCCTGGTCGATATTCCAACTCTTTATGCCAGTGGTGGTAAGGCCAATGTAAACTTTGCTTATTCCAGACTGGGATTTGGAGGCGTGCGGCAAGTTGCAACTCTTGGTCTCGACTTTAGTATTTACAGAGAAGGCGATTGGGAAATTGTTTTTCACTTCCGCACAGACAATCCAAAATTTGAAGACGAATAAACCTATAACCTATATAATCGCATGAAAATAAAATTAATTCTGAAGGTTCTGGTTTGTATCATACTTTTATCTTCTAACCTGAATGCACAAAACCAGAAGGTGGTCCTAAAGGGGAGAGTAATCGACGAGGGCACAAAACAACCCATTCCAATGGTCTCTTTATTTGCCGGCACCCCGCCTAAGGCCATTACTTTTACAGATGAGAATGGACACTTTAGTGCTGCTGCTGTTGTTGGAACTACGGTAACATTCAGATATCTGGGCTACCAACCTTATAAATTAAAAATTACCGGAGCACAAGAAAATTTAGTAATAAAATTAAAGGAGCTCGACAACAAAATGGATGAGGTGGTGATTCGGGGATTTGTTGCCCGTTCTAAAGAGGTGACCACCGGATCTTCCTTTTCGGTAAAGGGCAGTGAGGTACAAGATGTTCCTGTTGCAAATGTGGAACAACTTTTACAGGGAAAGGTACCCGGGCTCAATATCCAGAATAATACGGGTGCCCCTGGATTTAGGGGTACCGTCCAGCTTCGTGGTTTGGCTACCCTTGCGGTATCCAACTCGGGTACGGAAACCTTTTTGCAGCCCACCTCACCTCTGTATGTCATTGATGGGATCCCTATTGATGCAGACAAAGCTTCCGAGATGGGCTTTAACCTTCAGGGGCCGGGGATCAGTCCCTTATCGCTCATCCCGCAGGAGGATATTGAGAACATAGAAGTCTTAAAGGATGCACAGGCCACCGCATTATATGGTTCTCGTGCAGCCTATGGTGTGATCATCATTACCACCAAAAGAGGGCATTCACAGATTCCGCGTATAAGGTACACCAGTAATTTCTTTGTGAGTACACCTCCGGCGTTACGACAGACCCTGGGTGGAAATGAAGAACGGGCGCTGAAATTACAGCAGATCTATGGTAATGCCAAGAGTTTTCAAGACATTATCCGCATTTCACAGACCCCCATATTATCAGATAGTTTGAACAGTTATTATAACAATTCGACCAATTGGCAGTCTATATTTTACAGAACAACCTATAACCAAACGCACAATCTGGCTATAGACGGCGGTGATGAAAAATTTAATTACAAATCAAATGTCGGATATTTCCTGAGCAATGGAATATTAAAGAATACCGGTTTTAGCCGGTATACCCTAAATATGAATGCAGAGCTGCGGCCCAATGACCGCTTCAGGTTTACTGCCTACCTTTCCGGAGGTGTAGGAAAGCAACAGAAAGGAGATGGTCTTGGTTTCCTTCAATACGGAGTAGCAGATAATGCACAAGCCTCATCATTATTGCCGGGTCCTTCCTTTTATCAGTCAAGCGGTGGAGTGGTTTCGGCTCTGCAAACTTTAAATAGCAATGCAACACGAAATATAAGGACGAGTGTTGATGGCGAATACATGTTCTTGCCGGGGGTAAAATTAGCCTCTACATTCAGTTACAGCTATTCCTCAGACATTGAAGATACCTTTACTCCAGCTGCTGCCAATCAGCAGTTTTCACAAGTCTATGGATTTAACGGAAGGAGCAGTGCTTTGTACAACAGAAATATGATTAATTACAACGCTACCTTCAATAAAAAACACAGCATCTATGTCTCCATAGCGAATGACATCAACGATCAAAGAGGACAAACTTCGTCCATCAGGCAGGCTCGTACGCCGAACGATCAGTTTCAAGGGCCCCTGGGTTTCGATGCCTCTAATTCAGCAGGAGGAGGTGTACTAGGTTATAATCGTGGAAGGCTGGCTTCCTTTTGGGGCGCTGCTTCCTATGATTTTATGCGTAAATATATTATTGATTTGTCCTATCGGATCGATGGAACCTCTTCAAGTGGGTTGAACAATCTTTATTCTAAAAACCCTTCTATTGGCTTGCGCTGGAATTTCAACAAGGAGAACTGGATGTCTGCATTTGATTGGTTGAATACAGGATCAATACGGGTCAGCTGGGGAAAGAATATTACCCCAACAGCAAGTCTGAGCAGCATTTATGGGAAATATAATATTGGAGGAAATTATAATAACCAGCAAAGTATAGGTGTCGACTTTGGTGCTATTCCCAATCCAGATCTGATCCCGAAAACAAGGGAGATGTACAATTTAGGATTAGACCTGAGCATGTTTAACGGAAAGGTAGATTTGAATGTCGACGCTTATTATAGCGAGATCAGAAATGAATTGTATAACCGAAATTTATCTAATACAACTGGTTTTGGAACGCTGCCAAGTAATGAAACCGGAATGGTCAATTACGGATATGAACTATATTTTGCGATTAGGCCATTGCCAAATGCCAGCAAATTTAAACTCAATATTTCCTTTAATGCCGCCTGGAACAACAACGTTCTTACCCGGCTACCAGAAGGGTATAATGGGCAAAATATAATTTTTGCAACCGATGCCAATGGACAACACACCATTTTGCGGGTAGGCAGAAATACACTGTCCAATTATCTGCTTATTAATCAGGGTGTATACTCCGTAAATAAAGATGTTCCTGTAGATCCGGTCACCGGACTTCGCTACCAGACCAATGGGAAGTTTTACCAGGCCGGAGATCCCCGAATTAAAGATGTGAACGGCGATTACATCATGGATAAGAACGACTACCAGATCACAGGTAACTCTCAACCTTTGCTCACTGGCGGTATGTCGACCAGTTTATCTTACAAATCACTCGGCATTAATATTTACGCGTCCTATACGGCAAAAAGAACCATCTTAAACAATGCCCTGGCAAGCCGCTTGGGAATTATGAATGATCCATTTGGTAGTGACCCGCTAAAGGGATCAAGAGCTGTAGTTGCACTTCCGGATATAAACATGTGGCGGCAGCCAGGTGATGTGGCTAAATATCCCTATGCCTATGATTATACCCGTTATTCCACTATCCAGCCTTTTCGGTACGATCAGAACTTATGGGAAGAAGATGGCAGTTATTTAAAAATCAATAATGTAACCTTATTCTATTCCTTCCCTAAGAAAATTTCCCAGCGATTGGGGGTTAGCAATATACGGGTACAGGCGAGTGTGAGTAACGTGATCACATTCTCGCCTTACTCCGGCCCTAATCCAGAAAATGTAACGGCTTTAGGAAGAGATCTTTCTGCCGGTTACCCGAATTCGAGAGATTATATTTTTGGCTTTAACCTAGATTTCTAATGCAAATGAAAATGAAATTGATCAATAAAAGCATATCGGCAGTTTTACTGCTGATATGCATCGTACTGCCCTCAAGTTGTAAAAAGTACTTAGACATCAAACCGCTTGATCAGCTTACCGGGAATAACTTTTTCAAATCTAAAGAAGATGTAGAGGCCAGCGTGACCAGCGTATACTTGAAGTTCTTTCAAAAAATCAGTGAAACCTGGGTTATCGGAGCCGTGGGCGAAAGCCGTTCCGGAGAAGCTTTTGCTATAAATAATGGCAATACTTATTCTTCTCGTAAAGTGGTAGAGGTATTGGGGCAAAATAATATGAATTCGGCTATTACCGACCAGCCCTGGCATGACTTCTATCATTTTGAACTGATTACCAATTGGGCGGCTTATTACCAGGTGATACAAAGTGCCAATATTTTGATCAGCAAGCTCAATGAGGGCATTCCTAACCTTTCGGAAGAAGATAAAAACAGATATATCGGGGAGGCCGTTTTTATGCGCTGCTTCACGTATTTCTGGATGGTGAGGTTATATGGAGACGTGGTGTACTATACCAAAGCTTATCAGTCTGAACCTTTACCGCGTGAAAATATGGTGTCTGTAATGAATAAATGTATTGCCGATATGAAGCAATATAAAGACAATCTTCCATGGACCTATAACGACCCTTCACGTCGCGGGGTTCGGGCCAATAGAGGCTCTGCTCTGGCCCTTATTATGCACATGAACATGTGGAATGCAGGATTTGACGCCGCCCATGCGACGGCATACTATGAAGACGCAGTTAAATCCGGCCATGAACTTCTCACACAGAGTGGCAATGCTTTTCGACTATTGCCTATAGAAAACTGGGCGGAAGTCATTAAGGGCCGCTCTGAAGAGAGTTTATTTGAATTTTATCAAAGTGTGAATTATGGTGATAATACTTCATCGCCTCTTGCGCCATTTGCAGATTCCTTTCTGCATTACCCCTATAAATTCCCGGTTAACAATTATCAAACCTCGCTAATGGCTTTTAAGAGTACTTATATGACCAAGTTATTCCCGGTCGATGTTGCAGACAAACGGAAGGATGTATGGTATGCCGATATTTATTCAAATGACGGGCACTTTATGATGCCAAAATTTGCAGGTAATATCTATGCTTCTGGTAATCAGGACAAGAATCCTGACAATAGTTATCTGATTTTCCGGCTGGCAGACGCCATTCTTTTACAAGCAGAAGCTTTGGCCGAGCTTGGCCGTGATGCCGAAGCCATACCATTGCTAAACCAGGTGCGGGCCAGGGCTGGAGCAGTTCCTTACGATGCAGGCCAGGGTGGTTTGAAAGATTTTATATTTCTGGAACGTCGCAGAGAGCTTCAGGGAGAAGGTCATACCTGGTTTGATCTGGTGCGGACAAAAAGAATCTTGAGCCAGCAATGGGCAAGTCATCCATTAACCCTGGAACAATTTAACAGAGGAGCCTGGACCTGGCCGATTGATAAAAATTCCTTAAACGAGAATCCCAACATGACCCTTAACCAGTACTGGGTGAGTGGAGCGGGGATCTAAGCAATTATATACTGATGAAAAAAATGAAAATTTCTATAAATAGAATTTACCTGTTATTAGGTTTTGTGCTATTATTTGGTTTAGCGGCTTGTAAAAGAGATAATTATTATATAGATGGGGGCAAGGCAAAGGCCGAATTTGATGGCACCATGCTGGACTACCTGAAATCTAAACCTGTTCCCTTCGATACCATTGCCCGGATTGTCAAACTGGCCGGTATGGAAGATGTGTTCAATCAGCAAGACATTACCTTTTTTGCACCCACAGACTACGAAGTCAAAACGATGATTGGTTCAGTTACACAGATTGGTAGTTTAAACAATAGATTATTTAGTGCAGGTAAAGACACTGTGAAAACCTTATCAGATATTGATGGGCCTATCTGGGCCAAATACCTGCAGCGGCATATATTTAAGGGGACAAAAAAATTAGCCGATTACCCGCAGTATGACCCGGCACTTCCCGCAGTTTACGGAGGGCAGGACTATTATGCTTATAACAATACTGTAGCGAGAATAGGGGTGATCTACGGGGATGTAGGTGGGGTCAAATATATTGGTTACCGGCAACTGACCATCGCTTATGTAGCCGATTTGTCCAATACTCAGGCGACATTCTTTACCTATATGGTTTCGTCATCAGACATTAAGCCCAGGAACGGTGTTGTACATGCTTTGCAACTTTCTGGGGATGCTTTTGGACTAGGGTCTCAAGACATGATCGTTGAAATCCTTTTGAAATAATAATGAAATAACCGGAATAAAGAAATGAAGATATTAAAAAGAAACAGCGCAATTACGGCTTCTTTACTTTTATTACTGGCTTTGACCTCCTGCAAAAAAACAGCAGATCAATTCTCAGAACCTTATCCTGTCAGTAATGAGGGATTGGGGATAAAAATGGACAGAGTCACGCCTCCTCAACCCTCTGTTGGTGCTCCTGGTACCCTGGTAAAAGTTGCGGTTACAGGCCTGAAGCCCTATAAAGATAAGCTCATCTTTATGTTTAATGGCCAGAAAGCAGAGGTCACAGAGGTCACAGAAAGCTCTATTACCGTAAAAGTCCCGGATCTTGCCAGTACAGGCGTTATGTCCATTGCGGTGGATGATGCGATTGTTTTTGGGCCATCTTTTAAAGTAAATGGATTGATTAACCTGGATCCGACGTTTAGGGTGCCAAATGGAGCCAATAACACCGTTACACAGGTGCTTGATCTTTCTGATGGGAGACATCTGATTGTGGGTGATTTTACCAATTACAATAATAAAGGGGCTGTAAGGCCAATTAACCGGATCGTCAGTACTTTTAGCGATTTTTCTTATGACTCGGGTTTACGCAGTGGCAACGGGGCGAATGGGCAGATCAATAACATTATTGAATACAATGGAAAGTACCTGATTGCCGGAGGTTTTAGCGGTTATGCTCAACGCACTGATAACATCAGTAACCTGACCACGCTCAATAGTAATGGCTCCATAGATACTATGGGGGTACACACATTCAGACGGCCGGATCAAATCGATACCATCAAGTATTTTCCAAGGTTTAACGCGGGCACAGACCGTGCCATAAGAAATCTATACAAGCAACCCGATAATAAAATAGTAGTTTCCGGAGGATTTGAATTCTTTATCAGCCGTCGTTACGATCAGCCGAACCGGAGGCGTGAAAAGGATTCAGTTATCCTGGACAGCATCAGGATGCCACAGCTTTTGCGGATAAATCCAGACGGCACATTGGACAAGACCTATCGGTTTAACCTATCTGCAAACGAAGGCTTTAAAGCGGCCAACGGTCCGAGCAGTACCCTTATTCATACCGATGCCAAAAATCAGGGCAAAATTTTAGTGTATGGTCAATTTACCAGTTTTGATGGCAAGGCGACTAAAAACATCATCAGGCTAAATGCCGATGGGACCATTGATGACACTTTCAAACCAGGCTTAGGACCAGATAATGTTATTTATTCGGTTACTTATAACAGCACGCTTGACCGGTATATGGCCTGTGGTTATTTTAAAACCTATAATGGGAAATCTATTGAATATCTGGCCATGTTGAAATCCGACGGGTCATTAGATGAGAGTTTTGTTCCTAAGAAATTTAATGGGCCTGGAGTCTCTTTTGCAAAACAGCTTAGTGATGGTTTAGTTGTGGTTAGCGGCTATTTTAATACCTATAATGGAGTGGTCAGAAACGGTTTTATGATCATCAACAGCAAAGGAGAAATGGTTGCTGGATATAACTCGACAGGATTGTTTAACGGGTTCCTCAGCGATGTGATCGAAACCAAATCTGAGGACAATAAAAGAGCCTTGCTGCTCATTGGTAACATCGACACGTTTGATAATGGACCGGTAAATAATATTATTCGGATTGTATTGGAATAATTCTTTCATAGGCGTTCAAAAAATATAAAAATATACAAAATGAAAACAACCCTTCATATGATAAAATCCATGAGCTCATCATGGTTCTGTATCGGTCTTTTGTTTCTACTGGGTGCCTGCAATACGCCTTTTGAACGGACGATTCAGGAAAGGCAAAACCTGGACACGGCTAATGTAGCCTTTAGCAAACCTAAAGTACTCTATATTATCGTTGACGGCGCCAGGGGCCTTTCCGTACGCGATGCAAAGCCTGCCAATATAAGCAGCCTGTTATCCACTTCAATTTATTCCTGGAACGGACTCTCGGATGCAGATGCAAGTACCAATGCAGCCAGTTATACCACGATGCTGACCGGGGTTAAAGCCAAAAAACACGGCGTAAAAACTGACGATTTTTCTGGTAATCATCTGGCAGACTTCCCCTCTATTTTTACACGGATCAAGAAGATAGACCCGAGTTTGAAGACGGCTGTGTATACCACTTCTCCTCTTCTTAAATCTAATCTGGGCGGTGATGCTACAGTAAATGTCCAGGTAAATGATGATGAAGCCGTTAAATCAGCTGTAATTGCTGACCTTGAAAAGGATCAATCCAGTGCTGTAGTGGCCCAGTTTTCAGGCGTGGATAAAGCGGGACAGACATCTGGTTACGACTTATCTTTTCCAGCCTATAAGGCAGCCATCCTTCAATTTGATGGTTATGTTGGAGAAATGCTGAGGGCATTAAAAAAGCGGCCAAAGTACAATCAGGAGAAATGGCTGGTGGTGATTTCATCGAATAAAGGTGGTATGTTTCAACTACCGCCAGCTGATAACGACAATACCATTTTTAGCAATACCTCTTTAAATACCTTTACCATTTTCTATAGTCCAAGCTATATGAGCCGGATTTTAAGCAAGCCTTACCTTGGCAGTAGATTCCAGGGCAATTTTGTTAAGTTTTCCGGAAATTTAAAAGCATTAAACGCTGCGGGTGATAATTCAGTGTACAATTTTGGTAATTCGGAATTTACCATAGAGTTAAAAGTGAAGAAAAATAAACTAAACTTCACTTACCCGAGTATGATTGGTAAGCGGCAGGACTGGACCCACGATTATAAAGGATGGAATATTTTCCTGGAAAACGCCTACTGGATGTTAAATGCAAGAGGGAATAAGGCAAATACCGACCGTCAGGTTAAAGGAGCAGATATGCCCGCAGGAACCTGGAATTCTATAGCACTGGTCTGTGTCAATAAGAAAGGCAAACGTTACATCCGAACTTTTACCAATGGGACCTTTAATAATGAATCAGAAATTACGGATTTGGGTATTTTTGATAATAATTTTCCCTTAACCTTAGGAAAGTTTGCCAGCAATGGATCTTTGGATTGCTATTTAAGTGACGTTAGGATCTGGAAAATTGCACTTCCTGATGCCACCATTAGCCAGTTTGCATGTGATGCTTATGTTGATCCGGGGCATCCTTATTACGATTATCTGATCAGTGCCTGGTCGATGAACGATGGAACAGGAAACAGCTTCAAAGATCAGGGGGCAGCAAAAAATGATCTTTTGCTACAGGATGGTACAGTGGCTTGGGAAAATTCTGCCGACCTGGTCTGCTCGCCGTCCATCACCAATCTGGAACAGTTTGTACCAGTTACGGTTGATATTGCAGCGCAGATTTACAGCTGGCTAAGAATAGCCCGTCAGGAAAGCTGGTCCTTAGATGGGCATATATGGCAAGACCAATAATTTAATGATGAATTCAAATTAGAAATAAGACAATGGAGAAAATAATTAAACCCCTTTACCTCTGCCTGGTTGCGCTGTTTATGTTGCAATCCTGTAAGCAGGATGGACTGGAGAGTTTTGCCCCTAAAAAAGAAGCGGGTATGAACGTTTCTGTAAAAGGATTATCAGGACAGATTACAAAAGATGGAGCGAATGTAAGAATACCTATTGAAATAGACCTTTCCGGCGCAGCGACTCAGGCCTTTGAGGCACATTTAGCTTTAGATGGAGATGCCGTGGCTGCCGCAATCACGGGTAATGTGCTGGCCAACACCTTGGCCATGCCTCTTAGCTCAATAACGGTTCCTCAGGCTATTGTTGTACCTTATGGTGCAACGAAAGCAACATTTGAGGCCGTACTGAGTATAGCTGATTTGGAAAAATTTTATTTTTCTGGTAAAAAAGTGGCCTTTGCTGTAAAATTAACCTCTGTAGCCAAAGGGAATGCCATTGATGGCCACAAAAATACCGGGACCATTTCTATAGATCCCCAGGCAGTTATTGCCGCTAATGAAATGCACTCCATTTCAATTGCAAATGGCGGCGGTGGTAAGTTGGAGGTTTCAGGCACCACCAATTATGTGCCAAGTGTGGCCTCCATTGGTATTCCTTTAGGTGTATCCCTGTCCGGGGCTGCATCTGACTCCTTTACTGTAGATGTGGCCACGAACACAGATACCGTCTCCGTGTTAATGTCGGCAGGTGTACTTCCTTCCAATACAGTAGTGATGCAAACAGGGGAATACCAATTGCTGTCTAAAGCAACGGTTGCTCAAAGCAGCAATACCGGTCAGCTGGACCTTACTATTCCATCTGGAACACTGTTGAAATATAGAAACAATAAAATTGCGCTGGTGGTCCAATTAACTGGTAGCAGCAGGTATGTAGTGCATCCAAGCAATAGAACCGTTATTGTGTTGATTGATCCTGCCAGCATCATTTTGGCAAATAACTATGTTGCAATGCTATCAATGCCTAATGGCTTAAAGTCTTATTCGTTAATCACAAAATTCAACACATGAATATGAAACATCTAACATCGACGCATTCCATCCTTTTGGGTTATCTTGTTCTGGCCTTGTTCCTGGGCAGTTGCAGGAAAGCTGCTGATGCCATCATTACCGAACCTGACAACCCTAAACCAAAAATACTGAGTTTTTCCATAAACCCACCTACGCCAACGGATCCTTTTACCTTTTCGTTTAAAGCAGCGGCAAGTAATTATCAGGATGTGCTCTGGTCTTTTGGCGATGGCGGTACATCTTATGAATTGAGTCCTGCTCATACTTTTTTAACAACAGGTACTTTTAAAGTCAATTTAACTGCACATAATAAGTTAGGATATTGGGCAGAACAAGAGGGACAAATTACCATTAGGCCGCAGGATATTATTAATTTCACATCTGAACTTCAGGCAGATGGGAGCTTTAAATTACAGGCCGCAATGCCTGTTGAAATTCAGTCCTTTAGCTGGTATAACGGAAGCACTGCAACCGACCCGCCAATCTCCACTACTGCATCAGCTACTATTCCTATGCTCGGTGCGACAAGTAATTTCGCCAATGTGACACTTAAAATTAAAACTCCAAAGGGCGCCGAAGCAACCTACACAAAAATAGTTACCAATGCCGGTGTCTTAAATGACGTTACAGCAAATGGAGTCATTGTTACTGTTTCAGATGAAAATCCTTCAGGACCTTATTCCTCTGAAGGGTCACTAAAATTAGTTGACGGTGATATCAATACAAAATTTTTGCTGGGACCTGGCTGGACAAATAAATTTTGGGCGCAGCAAAAAACTAAAAATCCGGCGGTAGTTAATGCCTATACATTAGTTTCAGGAAATGACAGTAAAGACAGAGATCCTAAAGACTGGAACTTGCAAGGTTCTTTGGATGGGACAACATGGGTAACACTGGATACGCGCAGCAATATCACAAGTGACTTGCGAAAAGAAACAAAGGTTTATCTTTTTGATAATTCAGTTGCCTATAGTTATTACAGGATGAACATAACTGCAATTAGGAATGGTTCATGGGTGCAGATGTCTGAGTGGAGGTTAATGAGTACTGCTAAGCCATAAACAAGATGTTTGCTGCGGTACACCTTCAGTTCATACCCCTGCGAGTTGTCGAGGGGTATGAACTTTGGGTTATGAAGGTCAAAATTGCATTGGTATTGATCAAAATAGTAAAAGTTTTTGACCTTGGGGGATGTAATTGTTGCGACCTATTTACTCTATATTAGCTCCCTATTATAATTTGTGAAATGACAAAGCTAAATAGAAGGTCTTTATTAAAAACAGCCGGTCTGGCCACCGGCTTAGTGGTAACCGGAGGACTGCCTGCTTTGGCTTTCGGAGATGAAGGAGAAAATAAAAAAGGTAAAAAATTAGCCCTTACCGTTGCCCATATTACCGATGTGCACATTCGGGAGGGAGATGATGCACCCGCAAGGTTTAAAAGTTGTCTGAAAGAAATTTTGGCTAAGCATAAACCAGACTTTTTTCTGAATGGTGGCGATTCTATTCATGATGCCTCCTATGATAGTGTTATACGTGATCAGGTAACCAAACAATGGGCCATCTGGGATGACTGTACCGCTATGCTGTCTAAGTATGAAGTGTATGGTTGTATTGGTAATCATGATCCATGGTGGAAGGCTCCTTCTAAAGAGGATGAAATGTATGGGAAGAATTATGTGGTTAAACGCTTAAAGATTCCAAACAGGTATTACAGTTTTACAAAGAAAAACTGGCACTTTATGGTACTTGATGGTAATAACAGCAATATTTCTCTTGACCCGGAACAGTTCAGCTGGTTAGAGCAGGAACTGGAGAAAGTTCCTTCCGGAGACTCCGTACTGCTGATGTCCCATTACCCAATTTTAGGAACCACACAAGTTCTGGTGGGCGGTGGACATTCGGATTGCAAGAAGTTAAAAGATCTGTTTTATAAGCATCATGGCAAGGTTAGAGTTTGTCTGAGCGGGCACAACCATCTATCAGATCATACGAGTTACAATGATGTTTTATATTGTTGTAATGGATCTATGAGTGGTTATTGGTGGGAAAAAGGAGACAAGGAATCGGCAGGGCCAGGTTATTATCTGGAAACCCCGCCGGGTTATGCCATACTCAAACTGTATACGGATGGAACGGTTGAAAATGAATATTTCGCGCATTCTTATTAACTCTTTATGATCATTCTTAGAACCAATATGTTTAAACCAAAAAGATTCGCCGTACTTATCACAGCTTTGTTATTTCTCGCGATTGCAGTGAATGCCCAGGAGAAAAAGTTAAGTGGGGCAGACTCAACCGCTTTCAAAGCTATAGTGTCGGGCCTTTCCCTTCCTGATCAAATAGATCAGAGAACACATCATTTCAAACTCCCGCAAGTTGGAGGTGGCTAT
The DNA here is from genome assembly GCF_032678445.1 of Pedobacter nutrimenti. GTDB lineage: Bacteria > Bacteroidota > Bacteroidia > Sphingobacteriales > Sphingobacteriaceae > Pedobacter > Pedobacter nutrimenti_A. The sequence continues at coordinate 23,684 of NZ_JAVTSQ010000003.1, read as the reverse complement.
GAACTGATGTTATATGGATCCAGCAGGAAGCCAGTTATCAATACTGAAGGAGAAGTTTTTCAACCATTAACCGATTGTGAAGTTCAATTGGTTTTAAGGTTAAAGGACAAAAAAAATAACCTATTTTACGAATTCCCCCATACCATAAAAGTATTGGGGGAATTTCGCCCGCAATCCGGTATCAATAAACAACCTTTTGTTATACCTTCCCTGCAGGAATGGAATGGAGGGAGTGGTTATTTTAAACTACTGCCAAACAGCAGGATTATACTTAGTGCCAAAGATCAAAAGATTTTAGGGCCTGCTGCCAGCATCTTTTTGAAAGACCTCAGGCAATTAACCGGAGATTCTACGCTAAGCATTGCCAGGGGTAAAGTGAGGCCAGGGGATATTGTTCTAAGTCTCAGCCCCTCCCGGAAAAATATGGGAGAAGAGGGGTATACGATTGATATTGATCAGAGCATTCAAATTAAAGCACCCTATTATAAAGGTGCTTTTTGGGCCACCAGAACCATTTTACAATTGTTAGAGCAAGACGCAGGGCATAGCCTGGTGGTTAAAGGTCAGTTACACGATTATCCAAAATATGAAGTCAGAGGGTTTGTACTGGACGTTGGCCGTAAATTTTTCACCCTCGATTTCCTGAAGCATTATGTAAAGATGATGGCCTATTATAAAATGGGTGACTTTCAGATCCATTTGAATGACAACGGATTTAAGCAGTTCTTTGGTGGTGACTGGAATAAAACCTATTCTGCCTTCAGGCTGGAAAGCACCACCTATCCCCAATTGACCTCTACAGATGGCTATTATACCAAAGCGGATTTTCGGGAGCTACAGAAAACCGCCCTGGAATATGGGGTACGGATCGTTCCCGAAATTGATGTACCAGCGCATTCCCTGGCCTTTACCAAAGCCTTTCCTGAAATTGGAAGTAAAGCCTATGGGATGGACCATTTAGACATCAATAATCCTAAAACTTACGAGATTATAGATCACATTTTTAAAGAGTATATAGGCGGAAAAGATCCGGTTTTTGTCAATCCGGAGGTTCATATCGGAACCGATGAATATGCAAAGAAAGAGGCCGAAAGCTTTAGAGCCTTTACCGATCACTATATCCGTTTTGTGCAAAGTTTCGGTAAAAAGGTGCGGATGTGGGGTTCATTAACCCATGCAGAGGGCAATACCCCTGTAACCTCTAAAGACGTAACCATGAATGCCTGGTACAATGGTTATGCAGAGCCCAAAGAAATGGTGCGTTTGGGTTACGACCAGATCAGTACGCCAGACGGATGGCTGTACATTGTTCCTGCAGCCGGTTATTATTATGATTTTCTTAACGTTAAACAACTCTACCAACGCTGGGAACCTAACCAGATTGGTAAAGAGGTATTTCTGATGGGGCATCCTAAAATCAGGGGAGGTATGTTTGCGGTCTGGAATGACCATGTAGGCAATGGAATTACGATGAAAGATGTGCATCAAAGAGTCTTTCCGGCCATGCAGGTTCTTGCAGAAAAAATGTGGACAGGAAAGACCGATCAGTCTGACTGGGCATCTTTCGCGAAAAACAGCTCCAGGATAGGCGAAGGTCCAGGTCTGAATATGCGGGGTGTTGCCTCTGCTGCCCCTGGGGATTCTTTGGTTCGATTACCACTCGAAGAAATCGGCTATCCCTATTCCGTTAGTTTCACCATACAGCCTGCGTCAGAGAATAACGGAGATGTTGTTCTATTTAAATCCCCAAATGCACAGGTCTTTATGCGTCAGGATAATGGATTAAGATTAGGTTTTAGCCGGGAGAACTATACAGATGTTTTCGATTTCGTATTTGCAGCCGGTCAATCTTATAAAATTGTACTTACAGGAGATGAAAAAGGTACCTGGCTGTACGTAGATGGAAAGCTGGTTCAGAAGATGGAGGGAAAGAAAATAAGCTTTGAAAATACAGATGGAAAAATCAGTCGTATGCAAACCCTGGTATTTCCTTTACAAAACATTGGAGATGCTAAAAATGGATTGATTTCAGATCTGAAGGTCTATAATAAACGTTTAAATGAGGCACTGATTCTTGAGCAGAGTAAAATTTAGAGTTTTAAATCGATCATTTTGGATTTTCATCTTAAATATTATCCGATAATTTTGAATTTATAAATATCGGATAATATTTAATTGGTAATTTAGAATGACCTTCTTTTGCATCGTCTCTGATGATCTAAAGGTTACTACAGGTTTGTCATGTGAAGTCCAAATCATTGCTGTACAAGATGTTTTTGTGTGTATATCAAGTTAAATATTTATTATTGATCTTTCTTACGTGCGAATGTAATCTAGAAAAAAGAGGGTATGACCATTAAAACATTTCTTAACGAAAGTGATTTGCTCGGCCAAATAGCAGTTAAGAATCAGCATGCCTTTAAAATTATCTATGATAAATTCCATAGAAAAGTTTACACGTTCTCACTCAAATATGTAAAATCGGAAATCCAGGCAGAAGAAATTGTTCAGGAAGTCTTTCTGAAATTGTGGCAAATGAAAGAAGCAGTGCTAAGCATCAAAAATCTGGATAGGTTTCTACTAACTCTCACTCGTAACCGCGCATTGGATATTATCCGCAGAAAAGAATTGGAAACTAGAGTTAACATTGAAAATGGAAAAGCCTGGAAGGAAACCCACAATGATACAGAAGAACTGATTTTATTGAAGGACACCAGGAAAGTACTAGAAGAAGCTGTCAATTTATTGCCTCAACAACAGAAGCTGGTTTATCAGCTTTGTCATCAGGAGGGGCTAAAATATGATGAAGCCGCAAAACAGTTGAATATTTCTCCTCAAACAGTTCACAGCCATATGAAACTCGCTCTACGTTTCTTACGTAGCTATTTAAGGGATCATACAGATGTTACAGCTTTGGTGATTATATTTAAGCTCCTTCATTAAAAATTTATTTTCTATTGCCCCTGTTCCCGTTCTCAATCGTCTATATAAGAAAGAGGACGATTTTTGTGTTCAAATTTAAACCAAATACCAGGGCAAAATGGACAGAGACAGAATTATATATCTATGGGAAAGATATCTTGAAAACACCATTACAGTTCTGGAGCATCAGGAGTGGAAAAAAAATATTTTAGATAACCCTGAGTGCTTAACATTTATTCGGGAACTCATGGATGCAGATTGGTACAGGATGAAAGCCGCGGAAGAAATTACGCTTAAAGGCAATAGATCTGAAGAAATTTTTGAGTGGATTACAAATCAATCTAAACAACAAATTTTCACCAAAACTGTATGGCTACGTATTGTTGCGACTGCGGCCATTATTTTAGTCATCACTGGGGGGTACTTTTTCAAGTTTAAAAATATTTCGCGTACAGGTAGTAATGCTTTAGCAAGGCAGGAGATTAAGCCAGGAAAAGTTGGTGCAACACTTAGACTTGCCAACGGCAAACAAATTAGATTGACTAATGCTCTTCATGGTGCTCTTGCTGAAGAAGCAGGCGTGAGAATTACGAAATCTGCCGGAGGACAGTTGGTCTATGAATTTGAAGACAGAAAAACTGAAAATAAAAAGATGAATACCCTGAATACAGACAGGGGAGAAACATTTGAGGTTCGTTTACCTGATGGCTCATTGGTTTGGCTCAATGCTGCTTCAAGTTTAACGTATAGGGTTGCGCTTACTGTAAAGGGTGAGCGTAGAGTAAAGCTCGATGGTGAAGCTTATTTTGAGGTAGCAAAAGATAAGCAGCATCCTTTTGTGGTAGAAAGTTCAGGTCAGCGGATAACGGTTTTAGGAACACATTTTAACATAAATTCCTATCCGGACGAGGTCGATACTAGAACTACATTGCTAGAAGGGAGCGTCCAAGTGAATGGTCTGACCTTAAAACCTCATCAACAATCTGTACTGACTCATGGAACGAATCGATTGGAGGTTAAGGAGATCGATCCTTCCTTAGTTATCGCATGGAAGGAAGGTAAATTTAAGTGTAAAAGGGAACATCTGGAAAGCTTGTTGAGGAAAGTAGGACGGTGGTATGATGTAGATATAGTGTATGAGAATGAGGCTGCAAAACAACAAACATTCAGTGGCACACTCAACAAAGCTGATCACTTTGAAGAAGTGTTAAAGCATATTGCATTAACTGGCGAAGTGAATTTTAAAATAGAAGGACGAAAAGTGATCGTAACCAAGTGAACCCGATCATTTCAACAAATAAACCTGTAAACCAAACCAAAAATGAAAAAGAACCTACGATGTTAACCTGAACGGACGCGTAGCCAAATGAAAGGCATGAAAGCTGACACTTCCATGCCTATAGTTTGAGTTACCCTTATCCGATCTAGGATCGGTATAAAAAACCATGACGATTCCTTGTTTAACCCAAACCATCCAAATTTATGAATTTATATGTTTTAAACAATGCAGCCGGATTACAACGGTTGCGAAAAATCCTATTAGTGATGAAGTTAACAACACTAATACTTATACTCGCCCTGATGCAGGTCTCTGGTTCGACTTTAGCCCAAAAGGTAACCTTTGTAAAGAAAAACGTTATACTCGAAGAGGTCTTTGAAGAAATTACCCGCCAGACAGGATATAATGTATTTTATGCAGATAGAAAAATAGATGATCAAAGAAAGATCGATGTTGAATTTAAAAATGCAACGTTGCATGATGTAATGAAAACTATTCTTCAAATGGAGAATGCATCTTATCTGATAGAAAACCATACCATTGTAATTAATAAAATTCAGAGAAGTAACTTACAAATAAAGCCTCAAGGAGTAAGCAGTAATCAGAATATCCATATAAAGGGTCTGGTGAAAGACGAAAAAGGCCAACCACTTCCTAATGTTTCAATAAAGGAAAAAGGCACTGCCAGGGGAACATTAACAAACAATAAAGGGGAATTTGCTATTGAAGTGAAAGATAATTCATCAATACTGCTCTTTTCGATTATAGGTTTTTCCAATCAGGAAAGAAAGATAGATGGAAGTTTTATGACCATAGTCATGAATGAAGATATCTCCACCCTGGAACAAATGGTTGTTGTAGGATATGGAATGCAAAAAAAGGTCTCTGTAACAGGTTCTGTAGCAACAGTAAAAGGTAAAGATTTGGTGAAATCTCCAGTCGCAGATTTAAGTAATGCCTTGGTTGGCCGCTTGCCTGGCCTTAGGGCCACCCAACGGACCGGCGAACCCGGATATGATAATAGTAACATAGATATCAGAGGATTTGGTAATGCCCTGGTTATTGTGGATGGAATTCCCTCCGATAATTTTTCTAAAATTGATGCCAACGAAATTGAAAGCTTTACCATATTAAAAGATGCTTCTGCAGCAGTTTATGGGGTCCGTGCAGCCAATGGCGTCATATTAATTACAACGAAGAAAGGTGCAATAGGTAAAGCTCGTATCAGCTATAGTGCTTACTATGGCCTTCAATCTAATACGAGGTATCCAAGATTTGTTAATGCAGCAGAATTTGCAGAATTACGAAATGAAGCAGCAGTAAATACCTGGATTAAAAAAAATAATCCTTCCACAGCTTTATCGTTGCCATTTACAAAAGACCAGGTAGCACAATATAAAGACGGAACCTTACCCAGTACCGATTGGTTTAATGCCGCTATTCGGAAAAATACACCCCAATCACAACATAATCTTAATATAGATGGTGGAAATGACGATGTTAAATATTTTTTCAGTCTGGGTTATTTAACGCAAAGCGGGATGTGGAAAAGTGATGACACCAAAGTAAAGCGATATAATTTTAGAAGTAATGTAGAAGCAAAAATAGGCAAGGGCTTAACCGCCGGGTTAAACCTTAGCGGCTTTTTAGAAGATCGTGCCTATCCGGGGGTATCTGCCACAACTTTAATGAGTGGGATTTCAAAGCAGTTTCCCACTAATTCTATCTATGCCAATAACAATCCCAATTATTTTTCTAAATCGAACTACGAAACAGGACAAACCATATTGTTAATGGACAAGAACTTTTCTGGTTACGACACCTATAGAAAAAAATATCTTTCAGCCATTGCCAATTTAACCTACGAAATACCCAGCGTAGACGGCTTAAAGGCTAAAGCATTGTTTTCCTATCAGAATACAACTGAAAATAACAAGAACTATTTAAAAAAATACTTCTTGTATAGTTATGACGCCGAAAAGCAAACATATAACGCAGATTATACAGGGAATGACCCGAGCAGATTAACGCAATCCACTTTAGAAACTAGTGCCCCACTTTTTCAACTGTCCTTAAACTACGATAAAAAATATGGAAAGCATACGATTGCTGCTCTGGGCTTGTTCGAAAGCCAACAAAACAATTCAACTAACTTTAGTGCCTACCGCGAATTTTTGATAGACGGTATTGATGAGTTATTTGCCGGTACGGGGAAAAACCAGAAAAGTGATGGATCTTCCGCACAAATAGCCAGATTAGGATATGTCGGTAAAGTAAATTACGATTATTCTGGTAAATACTTATTCGAATTTGGTTTTAGATATGATGGAACATATAAGTTTCAATCAGACAAACGATTTGGCTTTTTTCCTAATTTATCAGCGGGATGGCGCATTAGTGAGGAACATTTTATGAAAAACATAGCCGCTATTGATAACCTGAAACTGCGTGTATCCTGGGGTAAAGTAGGTGATGACGGGGGGAATGATGCTGGTGCCGCAAATTATATTAAGCCTTTTCAATATTTAGCTGGCTACAAATACCCCAACCCAGATGGAACGTATATATTTGGCACTGACCCGGTTTTAGGTTTAAGCAGTAGCGGACTCACAAATCCTTTACTTACCTGGTTTAAATCCACAACAACCAATATTGGTTTAGATTTGTCCTTATGGAAAGGGCTTTTAAGTGCCGAAGTAGATGTATTCTATCGTAAAAGAACAGGCTTATTGTCTACACGGATTTTAAGCCTTCCGAATACGTTTGGAGCCAATTTACCACAAGAAAATCTGAATTCCGATAATACAAGGGGATTTGAAATTGTACTAACCCATAAAAATCAAATTGGTAATTGGCAATATACAATTTCGCCTAACCTTTCCTTTACACGTACAAAAAATGGTTATTTAGAACGGGCATCTAATACCAACGCATTGACAAACTGGCTCAATAACAATACCGACCGATGGAATAACTTATACAGAGGCTATGTAGCAACCGGGCAATTCCAATCACAGGATGAGATTAATAAGGCCCCACAGCAAGATGGTAGTGGAAACAAAACCCTTTTGCCTGGTGATATTCGTTATAAAGATATTAATGGTGATGGCATTATTGATGAAAACGACCAGACCATTATTGGGCGTGGCAGTATACCTGAAATCTTTTACGGATTAAATTTCAGACTAAGCTATAAAGGCTTTGATTTCTCGGTACTACTTCAAGGAGCAACTAATTTTAATTTTAATATAGCTGGAGATTTAACCTACCCCTTTTCTAATAATGCTACCGCTTTTTCATTTTTCACAGATCGTTGGCATAGAGAAGATATATACGACCCCAACAGCAAATGGATTCCAGGTGAATTTCCGTCTACCATTGTTGAAGGCACCGATAACAATAAACTTAATTCCACATTCTGGCTTAGAGACGCTACTTATCTCCGGCTTAAGAATTTTGAAATTGGCTATACACTAAACAAAACCCTGACAGACAAAATCGGCGTTAAAAATACGAGAGTATTTATAGCTGGGCAAAATACATTCACCTTTAGTAAAGTGAAGTATTTAGATCCTGAAATTTCTGGTGGTGGAGCTGGAAAATACTACCCACAACAGCGGGTATGGACAATGGGTATTAATATTGGGTTGTAATTTATAAACAAGACAAAATGAAACCATCATGAGCAAACGCTCGCAAACAGCAATGAACCTAGCTTGCTAGCTCTTGAACACAAAAATCAATAAACACTAGTGAAAAATATGCTCATGATAGCTTCATCTCCATTAAAAAACAAACCGAGTTTACGAGTTCATTAATACAAATGAAAACAATACACAAAGAATTAATAATTATATACTGATGAAACCATCATAAGCATACCGCTTACAAACAGCAATGAATATGCTTATGATAGCTTCATAACCTTTAAAATTAATTATATACTGATGAAAAAGATATTATTATACAGCATGTTTTTGGCATTGCTAACCAGTGTTCCATCTTGTAAAAAGGATTTGAACAGAGAACCTAAAAACCTTGTTTCCGAAAGTGTTGCATATGGATCTCTAACTGGAATAGAGGCTTTAACAGCTACTTTGTACAACGATATGGAAGTAGAAGATCTGGATTATATTGTAGGATCAGAGGGTGGATATACTTCTACAACTACTGATGAAGCGCTACGATCATACTCCTGGGGTGTGCAGAATGATCCTGTTATAGGCAATTGGTTTGGTGTTGACTGGACCAATCCCAACACTGGAGCTTATGTAAAAATCAGACGTGTAAATGATTTTATTGAAAAAGTTCCTACTGCGCCAGCAACTTTGTCTGATGAGGTAAGAAAACGTTTTGTCGCTGAAGGCAGGTTTATTCGGGCTTTTAATTACTTTACCTTAGTGAAGAGGTATGGCGGTGTACCATTGGTAACCAAGGTACAACAATTTACGCCTGGAGGTGACGTAACAAAACTGGGGATAGCAAGAGCAAAAGAACAAGAGGTTTATGATTTTATTGCAACAGAATTGGATGAAGCCATAGCCGATCTTCCTGAAACGTATAGTGGTTCAAACGCGTATCGCGTAACCAGATACGCCGCACTTGCCTTGAAATGCAGAGCAATGCTTTATGCGGCTTCGAGTGCCAAATACGCTACACTACAAATCAATGGCTTAGTTGGTATTCCTGCAAGTTTGGCAAATAGCTATTGGCAGAAAGCAATGGCCGCTGCAAAGCTGATCATAGATTCTCATGAATTTTCCCTGTACAATGTTGACGCTGATAAAGCGACCAATTTCCAAAAGCTGTTTTTAACAGCAGGAAATTCAGAAGCCATTTTTACAAAAACATACCTTGCACCTGATAAAGCGCATAGTTTTGATTTTTTTAATGCACCACAAAGTTTTAAAGTTGACTATGGTTGTGCCACCAATCCCACTTTAGAAATGGTAGAGGAATTTGAGTATGTAGACGGTAGTCCAGGCGCATTAAAAGTAAAAGATGCTTTAGGTAATGCCATTGTTTACAATAAACCTGGCGATATATTTAAGAACAAGGATCCAAGGATGTTTGCTACCATACTTACACCCTTTGACTCCTGGCAAGGCGGTATCGTGGAAATTAGGCGAGGGGTAATAGATGGAGGTGTAAAATATACTTCTGAACAGCTTACCGAAGGATATCCTACTAATGAGGCTTCATTTAAGAAAGTGGGCAAAGACGGGCCCTTAACGACCAGCGATCCGACAAAAACAGGTTTTTACATTAAAAAATTCATGAACCCGGTTAGCCGTATTGATTATGGGCTTTCTACCACACCATGGATGGTTTTCAGGTATGCCGAAGTATTGTTAAATTATGCTGAAGCAGCTTTTGAATTGAATATGCCAAATGAAGCAAGAGATGCCATTAACCTAATCAGAGACAGAGCGGGTATTGCACAGGTAAGCATGATTACCTTAGATAAAATAAGGCATGAAAGAAAAGTAGAACTTGCTTTTGAAAACCATAGAATATGGGATATACGCAGGTGGCGAATAGCAACTACGGTTTTAAACAATACACAATTTCATGCTTTATACCCCTGGGCCATGTGGGGAACGGCTGCAAATACAAATGATCTGAAATATACATTTGAGATCGTTTCTGCACCTAAAAACACCAGAACCTTCCCTGAGAAGTTGTACTATGAACCAGTTCCGCAAGGAAATCCGACTTACGTACAAAATCCATTATATTAATTTAATTTTTATTAAAAGATGAAACCAATTCCAATGAAAAAGCCAATCACATATATAATGCTTTTATTGATGACCACCATAACGTATGGGTGTAAGAAAGATAATTATGAAGCGCCGAATGCCAGTATATCGGGGCGCATCGTAGATTCCTCTACGGGTAAAAATGTACCGCAACAGTCCTTAAACGGAGCCAAAATCCGGCTCTATCAACTAGGATATGGTACGCTTATTCCGCAACCCATAAGTTCATCTGTTAACGCTGATGGAAGCTATGTTAACAATTTTATATTTAACGGCAAGTATAAATTATTTGCCGATGGGCCTTTTTTTCTAACAGATACAATTTTTAGCTTAAATATTAATAGCAATACAAAACAGGACTTAAAAGTACAACCTTATCTTACCCTAACCTGTGAGGTAGTTTCTAAAACAACTACATCTATTACGCTTAGAGTAAATACAAAGCGTAGTGTTGGCAATACACAAAAAATCGCAAGAGTTGGTGCTGTTGCAGGCCTTACTGTAGCCGTTGATGTTAATAATTATTACAACGTAGATGCATCGAATAATGGTCGTCCATTGGTTAATACCGAAGCAGATGGTGATGCTGCAATTGAAGCGAAAAATTATGATTTTGTTATTGAAAGATTAAAACCCAATACTTTATATTATGTAAGGGGTGTAGCACGTACCATTAACAATGGTAATTTATACAATTACACCAATATTGTGGAAGTAACCACTTCTGCACAATAGCAGCCTATTTAATAATAAACCAGTTTATTATTAAATCAATAAGGAAGGGTTCTATGTAGCCCTTCTTTATTGATTTAACAGGCCCCACAATCGTTGTAATATTTACATGAAGTTTATTACTACACTGCCGGGGTGCTGGTAACGAAGAAGGATAAATAGCTATTAACTTATCAAGTTTGTGAATTAAATTCAAGTATCGATTTGTGGTATTTTAATAAGTATTGGCGATTTTAATTGATTAACTTTAATATATATTAAAATCCATTGGTAAAGAAATATAAAGCGCTATCAGACAACGAACTATTTATTCTGGTAAAGGAGTGTAATCATAGTGCGTATTTAGAGTTGTATAACCGATATCATGATCGTCTTTTTAAATTTATTCGTAAATACCTAAAATCATCTGAGCTTTCCAAGGACATATGCCAGAACATTTTTTTGAAAATCTGGGAACAGAGAGCGCAGACAGATATCATAGAATTCGGTGCTTATATATTTACCATGGCCAAACGGATGTCCTTTGATTTTTTAAAGAGAGCTTCCGTTGAAGAAAAGGCTATGGGACTGCTCTTGCAAAATTATCCTCCCAGTTTGAACGTAGTGGAGGAAAATCAGGAGTTTCTTGATTACATGAATTTTATTGAAAATGTGCTTGCTACCATGCCCGAGCAAACACGCACAGTGTTTAAACTGTGCCGACAGCAATATAAATCGTATGATGAGGCTGCCAAAATATTAGGAATTTCAAGTCATGCAATAAAAAAACACATGGTTCGCTCCATGAAGATTCTAAAGGAGGCCACCAAAAAGGGCTTAGGTATACCTTTATTTCTGCTGCTTTTATAAGCCATAAATCATAAGTATTGTAAATTAATGTTCTGATTGTTAGTTGGTTGTGTTTTATTTTTGATTTAAGGGTACCCGATACGTACGCTTCCGTCGTCAAGCATTATATAAACCGAAATATAAATGACAAGCTTGAACGAAAACGATAAGAAAAAACTCATTAACCGTTACGTTGCCGGGAAAGTAACAGAGGATGAGTTGCAAGCTTTCTTTGGTCTTTTAACAACTAATGAATTAGACTTGTTATTAGAAGAACATATGAGCCTTGAAATCGGTTCAATCCTTGAAGAAAAGCAGATACCTAAAAATTACAAGAAAAGCTTATGGAAATATTCAGCAGCAGCAGCTGTATTGTTACTATTAGGCTTGGGCTCTTATCATGTATTCTATAAAACACCTGTAAAACAACCAATTGCTAAAAATAAGACTTATGACCTTCAACCAGGGAGTAATAAAGCAATCCTGACGTTAGCTGACGGTAAGAAAATTATTCTTACCGGTGCCCAAAATGGCAAGCTGGCCGATGAGGGCAGCGTTACCATAAAAAAAACTAAAAACGGGCAATTGGTGTACCATGCAGGAGCAACACCCAGTACTCAAACAACAGCCTATAATTTCATAGAGGTACCTCGGGGAGGGCAATATCAACTTACTTTGGCCGATGGAACCCAGGTATGGTTAAATGCAGCTTCTACATTAAGATACCCAACTTCTTTCTCTGGTCATGAACGAACAGTAGAGTTGACTGGCGAAGGTTATTTCGAGGTCGTTCATCATAACAAAATGCCTTTTCGTGTGGTCACAAAAGGGCAAGTTGTTGAAGATATAGGTACTCATTTCAATATCAATGCCTATGCTGATGAGCAGTCCATTAAAACAACCTTGGTTGAAGGCGCTGTAAAGGTATCAACATCTGGGGCCTTATCTGCTTCTGAACCTAATGCCACTATACTAAAACCCGGGCAGCAGTCTTCCTTAAAAGGCAATCGTATAGATATACGGAAAGTGGATATTGACAATACCATTGCCTGGAAAAATGGACAATTTAATTTTAACAACGAGAACCTGGGAAGCATTATGCGTCAGATATCAAGGTGGTATAATATGGAGGTGGTTTTTGAAAATGAGCAGTCAAAAGAAAAGGTACTGTCAGGTATCATTACACGCTCTGTTAATATTTCCGAACTTTTACATATGCTGGAACGCACCGGAGAAGTAAAGGCTAAAATCAGTGATCATAAAATAATTATGCTCGATAAATAAATACAATTTAAAACCTAAACAATTAACCATGAAAAATGCTGAAGAGTCCTCGTAACGAATTGCGCCAAAAGAGGGTATACAGTATAAAAAATCAGGAACACTTGCGATGCTCCTGATCGATTACCTGTAGAAGTCCTGATTAATTTATTGAACGAACAATCATTAACAACCTAAACAGATAACCAAATGTATAAACTTTATATTGAATTTGGATATGACGTAAATCGTTATGTCCGAAAAATTGTGAACGTGATGAAATTAACTGTGTTGATTATTTGTGTGGCCATTATGCAGGTAAGAGCTACCGGCTTTGGCCAAACGGTTACTCTGGTACAAAGAGATATTTCGCTAAACAGCGTCTTTAGAGTAATTAACAAACAAACCGGTTATAATATTCTGTGGTCATCAAATCAATTGACCAGTAAAAAACAAATTAATGCCAATTTCAAATCTACCCCTCTTGTTGAGGTGCTGGACAAGTGCTTGGAAAATAGCGGGCTAAGTTACACCATTGATAATAAAACAATTGTTGTTAGCCCAAAAGTCCCCCTCGAAGGCGGAACAAGGGCAGTTGTTTCCGCATCCATTGACATCAGCATTACCGGTAAAGTGACCAATGCGAAAGGTGAACCCTTAGAAAATGTATCCGTCATGTTAAAAGGGGCACCTGGTAAAGGTACAAAAACGACAAAAGATGGCTCTTTTTTAATAAATGCACCGAAAACCGGAGTATTGGTGTTTAGCTTAATTGGCTATCAAAAAGTAGAGATAGCGATTGATAACAGAACCTTTATAGAGGTGAAAATGGAGGAGAATACATCACAATTATCGGAATTTGTTGTCAGCGGAATTAGCGGAGCCCAGAAACGCTCATTGAACATTAAGAAGGCAAGCAATCAATTTTTAGATGCCATTACTGCTGAAGATGCCGGAAAGTTGCCAGATAAAAATATTGCCGAAGCCTTGCAAAGGGTACCCGGTGTTGCTATTCAAAGAAACAGAGGAGAAGGTGACTTTGTCTCGATAAGAGGACTTGGCCCCCAGTTTGTAGCGGGGAGTATTAATGGAAGAACATTGGTCAGCGCAACTGAATCTTTTAACTCGACGATTTCTGGAGGTGCACAAAGCAGCACCGGAAGGGAAACGAATTATGATGTGTTACCCTCTGAGATCATTCAAAGCATAGAAGTTTATAAAACAGGGGCTGCTGAGCAAACAGAAGGAGGAATTGGAGGTGTAGTGGATATTAAAACAGCTAAACCGCTTACCATGGGTAATAAATATGCATTCTCCTACAGAGAACAGGATCATACTTTTGGGCGTAAACTTGGAGGAGATTTTTCTGCGATCGGTTCCTGGGTGAATAAAGCAAACACCTTTGGCGCTTTGTTGAATGTTGCCTATTCAGAGCGGCAGATAAGAGAAGATAAAGCAGAAGGTTTTGGATATGCCCCGGAAGCCATGTTTAAGGCTAAAAATACATTTGACAACAATGGCGGTGGCAAAGCGAACCTAAACAATGTTTACTTTCCGTTTTCCTCAAATTTGGAATCCTTTAACGAGAAGAGAAAGCGGCTTTCTCTGAATGGGGCTGTCCAATGGAAGCTGGATCCCAAAACAACCATGTCACTGGACTTCTTATACAGCAGAAGAAACCTGCTTTCTAGTTCTACACAGATTATTTTCACTGCACAACCTTTTGGCGGTTATATTGGAAGCACCGGAACCAATCCGGATGGAAGCGTTCAATGGCCAGGATTACAGGTCAGCTCTTCGAATACTGCTATCAATTATTCTGTTAATTCCGCAGGGCCATCAACTATAGCAGATGATCAAAAATCCGTGGATAATATTTACAATACAGGGTATCATATTACCCACAATTCAAATGGGTGGAAACTGGATTTTGATGCTGCATATGCAAGAGCAGACGGTTCAATGAATGATAGAGGAGTTGTATTTGTGACAAATAATCCTTCAACACCCGTCAACGTTAATGTAAACCAAAATTATATTGCCGTTGTACCTGTACACTCCAATGCATTTTCGGTTGATAGCCTACACACCCGCAATAATGGAATTACCAATCGTTCAAATCGTGACCAGGAATACTCTTCTAAAGCCGATGTGGAAAAACAGATTAAAAGTTCTTTCATTTCATCTATAAAATTTGGTGTAAGGTATAGTAACCGCGAAAAAAATATCAGCGAATATGACGGCACAGTGAACCAGACAAAAAGCGACGGGACCGGAACACAGATTTCGCTACCTGCAGCCAGTGTACCCAACGCCCCAGGGATAAGTAATTTTCTAAATGGTGGTTTTCCTTTAAATTATTCCAGCCTCACCTTCCCAACAAATATTGAAGGAACTTACAGCAAATTAATGCAGGCCGGAGCTGTAGAAACCAACATCTATAACCCAAACCAATCCTTTGATATCCATGAGAAAACAATTGGCGGTTATTTTCAGGCCAATTTGAAGGGCACATTAGGCGACATTCCCTTTACTGGAAATGCAGGGCTTAGAGTTGTAAATACCCATTCGGATGTAACAAGTTTTGTGCAGAGCTTTACAGTGAAGTTTGTTGATGGAATTGGTATTCCTACATTAACCGGAGGAACAACCAGCGTAAACAGCTCCAGTTCCTACACCAATTTATTGCCTTCCATAAATCTTAAATTTGCAATAAGCGATAACACTTTTTTTCGGGTAGCCTACTCTAAATCTTTAACAAGGCCTTTATTCAGTGACTTAGGGGGATTATCGGTAAATTTCACCAGTTTGTTTGTGAATAAATACGGAAATGCCAATCTTAAGCCCTACAAATCCTCTAATTATGATGCAGGTTTTGAATGGTACACCGCTGGTGGCGGGATTGTTTCAACCAATTTCTTTTACAAAGATCTATCGTCGTTTATTACCGATGAAACCACAAATGATGTAAATTTCCTGGGGGTGCAATACAGGTCTTTCTCTCAACCTCAGAACCAAGCTGGTGGTAATATTTTAGGGAATGAAATTACCTTTCAGCAACCCTTAAAATTTTTACCCGGCTTTTTACGAGGCCTTGGTTTTATTGCTAATTTCACGTTTTCGGATGGTAAACTAAATTTAAACAACGGTAAGCCGTCTGCTTTTCCTGGCATATCACGTTTCAGCCTTAACTCAGCCATATATTACGACAATGGTGGAAAATTGCAAGCCAGATTAGCTTATACTTATCGTGATAAATACCTGCTCATGCCAAGTGATGTTTTTGGTCAGGAAATATGGCAGAATAACTATGGGCAGTTAGATGGCTCCGTTAGCTATAACATAAAGAAAGGATTTACCATTTTCGCAGATGCTTCAAACATCAACAACGGAATAGATAAAACCTTCTCCTCAAGTACAGCCTCACCTGCCTATGATAAAAGCAGGCCGCTTGCATATGGTATGACAGGTGTAAGGCTCGCTGCAGGTGTCAGAGTTGTTTTTTAACTAAATAAACCTTTTACAGACATACAATAGTTTTGTTTTCAAAACAAGCTATTGTATGTCTTTATCAAACACTTCTCGGATTGGTATCCAATATTTTTTCTAAAATTCATAAATCTGTCAAGTCCGATGGATATTATCATGTCATGAATTCCTGATAAAGTGATGATAATTCATAATATAATGCCGGTTATTCATAATACAAGGTACTGCACTTAAAATGGTTTTGCTATAATATGTAACTTGCTTAAGCTACAAGAACCAATATTTTATTAAACGGGGAATAAGAAGCCATCTACTAATAGCAGTGAAAGAGTCAATATTACCAGGTTCCTTTTGCTAACATTGACCTTTAAGTCAATTTTTAACAGAGTTTTAATTTAGAAAAAAATGAAAATTTTATTGGGGATAGCTTTATGTTTGTGTTGGTTAAGTTTGTGTAGAAATACGCATAAATCTGAAGTAATTATAGAAGGTAGTGGATTTGATAAAACAATTAAGAAAGTATATTTAACTCAAAGCCCTAAATGGTATGTGATCTTAGACTCAGCTAATTGCATTGACGGAAGATTTAAACTCAATTATAAACCTTCTACTCCCTTTGAGCCATTCTCTGCAACAATTTGTTATTATGACGGTAATAACAAATCAAAAAGTTTTTTTATCCGGAACGAAATTTTGATGAAAAGGGACCATAAAGAACATGGGGCTGGTTCCACTTTTATGGTAGATCATGGAACAACAAGTTTTACCTATTATCCTGTTTCATCCGGACGTCCTCGGGGACCATTGGTAAATATAAAAGGGGGCCGTGAACAGGATTTGCTAGAAGAGTATGATGAAGGGGATTTTGGATGGATACCTAAAGTTGGTGATAAATCAAGGGAGATAAAGTTTAAGCATGTAGTTGAAGCAATTAAACGTAACTCATTTTCTTTTTATTTTCTAAATAAAATCACCTCCTCTCGTTGGCAGTATTCGAAAAATGAATTAAAAGAAATATTCGCATACTTTGATAAGGATGTTCAGAAATCCAGATCTGCAAATCGCTTGAAAGAACACATATTGAATTCACCAGAAGAAGGAGAGAATAGCAAATCTTTGTCATTGACTTCAGATAAAGGAGTTAAAAAAGAAAATATTAATAGAACGGCAAAGTTGAATATGCTAATTTTTTGGGCAAGCTGGTGCGGGCCATGTCGATTAGAAATTCCGCAGTTAAGAAAAATGCATGAAAGGATCAAAAACAAAAACTTTTATATGGCCAGTATATCGATCGATCGAAAGAAGAAAGATTGGGACATAGCCTTAGGTCAGGAAAAGTTAAACTGGGATCAGTTTCTTGTTAATGAAAGCGAAATCGATGAAGTCAAAGCTCAATATACCTTTACATCAATTCCCTTAGTAATTTTCACCAATGGAGATGGGAAAGAATTGGCCAGATATATAGGTTATAATGAGGATCATGTAAATGGCTATAAAAAAATAATATCTGATAATCTGCACATTAAATTGGATTAGATTCGCTCAATAGTTCACAATAAGAGCACTGTCGATGTGCTAACATTAGTTAAGTTTGTTAAGGTATGTTAACGGATTCCAGAGGTAGATTACACTGGCTATATATTCGTTTCAAAATATCTAGAACATGAAAAGAAAACTTTTATTTATTGCTGTACCTATTGTTGTTTCGATTATTGGCATCATTTACTTTCAAATTGACTGGATCAATAAAACGTATGCCTATGAATCAAAAAAGCTGTATTCAATAGCTGATGAATCCTTAATTTATGCAATACGAGATCTCAATCGAATGCAAGAAGATTCTGTAAGAAATTTTTTGCGCCCAAAAATCTCCATGCTCACCGGTCTGGAAGTTTTGTTCTCCAAAAAGAGAGATTCACTGATCATAAAGATAAATGACCAGGTGAGAGATAAAGCCGGGTCTAAACCTTTGGCGAGAATAAGTTATGATGTGGAAAAGGTTGCCATAGATTATCCGTATTACAAAGCTTTTCGTGAAACAGTGGAAAAGGATGTTGCAGGTTCAAAATCGATCCAAAAAGATGTGACAAACAAGTTTGAAGAAATAATGGCTCCCTTTATACAAACACGGGATTCTGTGTATTTCAAATCAGATAGCATTAAAATCAGACAAAATATCTTACGCCATTTATCTATGCGTGGAATTAAAAATGTAGATGATGTGATGAAAATGTCCTTTTACAAATCAGAAAATATACCGCACATAAATCAATCTGCTATCGGCACTTTTGAAAGAGAATATCAACCGCAAGGTCTCAACGGCTATACTAATGGAAAAAGATGGGTAATGGTGTGTTTTAGCAATCGTGATAACTATATTCTATCTAAAATGATTACAGGGAGTATTTTATCAATTGTACTTATCCTCATCATGGTTACTTCTTTTATTTACCTGATTTGGATTATCTTAAAACAGAAACGCTTATCCGAGATGAAAGATGATTTTATAAATAATTTGACGCATGAATTTAAAACACCTATCTCAACAATTGCAGTAGCTATAGAGGGAATGCAGCATTTCAATGCTTTAAATGATCTTCAAAAAACAAACAGATATTTAACCATTGCTAAAAATGAATTGGGTAGATTAAGTAGTATGGTTTCTAAAGTATTAAATCTTGCCTCCCAGGAAAGGAACAGCATTGAATTGAACATCTGTGAAATTGATTTAACCAATATGGTTCAGGAGATTATTGGGATGGAACATTTTAGAGCGGCTAAAGAGGTGCAATTTATTGTAGTTATAGACAAGGACGCAAACCAGATAAATGTTGATCCGGAGCACTTTAAAAATGTGTTAACCAATTTGATAGACAATGCCGTAAAATATGCTAAAGAAAAGGTAGAAATCACCATTGCAGCCGCTAAGCAGAAAAATTATATAGGTATAGTCATAAAAGATAATGGTATCGGGATTCCTGTAGCAGAACAGAAATATATTTTTGATAGGTTTTACAGGGTTTCAAGCGGAAATATATACAATGTAAAGGGAATTGGACTTGGCTTAAGTTATGTTAAATCTATTGTCGAATTTCATAACGGCACTATTGCGGTAAAAAGTGAAATCAATGCAGGAACTGAGTTTAGTATTTTTATACCTTCAAAATAATGGAAGAATTTACTGTTTTACTAGCTGAAGATGAAATTTCGCTTGGCCATATTGTTAGAGAAAGTCTGGAGGAACGGAATTTTAAAGTCATTCTATGTACCAATGGAGAGATGGCATTAAAACAATATGCTGAAAAAAAGCCAGATATAGTTGTACTGGATATTATGATGCCATTAATGGATGGTTTTACGGTAGCTAAGAATATAAGGATAAAAGATAATCACACACCAATTATATTTTTAACAGCTAAATCTCAGGCAAAGGATGTTGTTGCGGGTTTTGGAATTGGAGCTAATGACTACGTAAAAAAGCCATTTAGTATCGAAGAGTTAATTGTCCGGATTCAGGTGCATTTAAGCAAGCGTGGTATCCTGGAAACAAAAGTATCTTCAGTTAGAAAAGAGTATAAAATAGGTGAATTTATTTTTCTTCCACATAAAAATATCATCGTACGAGGTATAATAGTAACACAGCTAACCTCTCGGGAAAGTGACGTTTTAAACCTATTGTGCCAAAATCAACAACAAGTTGTACCTAAAGGTATAATGTTAAGTACTTTGTGGGGAAGTGATAGTTTTTATAATGCGCGTAGTCTTGATGTTTTTATCAGCAAATTACGTAAGCTTTTGTCGGCCGATATCAATATTCAAATTCTTAATGTAAGAGGAATTGGTTTTAAGCTTGTTTTTTAAAGTTACCTGTCACCCAAGAGACCATTCTAATCGTTATCAGAGTAGCCAATTCCTGATAAAGAGGCGATAATTCAGAATATAATACCCATTATTCATAATACAAAGTGCAGCACTTAAAATGATCCTGCCACAATATGTAACTTGCTTAGGCTGCAAAAGCGAATATTTCGAATTGTACAAAAAGGGGCTGCCAGTTGCAACAGAACAACCCCAATAACAAGCATGATGTTAAAAAAACATGCCGCTTGAAGTATCCCGGCGTGGCAGGGATGCAAAATCTAAATCAAAGCTATTTGTTTGTAACTTAATGAAATGAAGTATATACTAAATCTATCCTGTGCATTGATTATCTTTCTGATGCTCTCTTTTAACTATGGTAATAAGGGTAAATCTAATGTATATGCAAAAGCAAATTCATCCGATTCCGCTACCGTTATCACCATTGATAACAATGGAATGAACAAGAGGTTAAGCTTTTATTACCATGATTCTTTATCCAACGGGCATCCGGTAACCATTTCTAACACTCAAAAAAGAATCATACTTAATGCACCAACTTTACTGTTTGAAACAAGTGCTAAACAAATTCCCTTTCTAATCTATCCGGGAGAGCGAATAAGCATAAAGTACGCGGGCACAGACTCCTTATCATTGTATGTTAACGGCAATGATCAAAGAACAAATGAGCTTAATTTCTTTAGAAAATTGGTTAAAGAAACAGGGAATATATATTATGTATTCGACGTTCGCCCTTATCATAAAAAGACGCCGGACCTGCCCAGTTTTCATCAACTGGAGGAAACGATTAACAACTTAAAAGATGTAAGGTTGAAATTCCTGAATGATTATAAAACAAAGCTACAAATTAGCAATGAATTTGCTGAAATAGCTCTTAATAGTATAAATAGTACAGCATTCACAGATTCCTTAATTCTTGCTTACAATAACAGAGAACTGTTAGGAAAAGCTTTTTACGAGAAGTTCATACAGCAAAAACTTTCGACGATAAATAACATTGGTTATAAGCCCTATCAAATCTATCAAATGGCTTGCGTACGATGTTTATCTATGGCGACATCAAATACTGGGTTTGATTACAGCGCAAACGATAATAGGAAATTTGAAACCATGTTCTTTTTCGCCCTGAATAATTTTGAGGGTAAAACGAAAGATTTTTTAATAACCAAAGCGATACTATCCGCACACAATGCTGATATAGGTATTTCGAAAGAAGTTTTAAAAAAATATAATGAGCAATGTTCTAATGAACAGTTTATAAATGTTGTTAAGTATGAGATTGTAAAAGAAAATGGCCCCATTTTATCTACAACAAGAGACAATTTATTGGCAGTAGATGGTAAAACTATCACGACAATAGACGAGACCATTTCCAAACATAAAGGAAAGCTGATCGTCTTAGATGTTTGGGCGAGTTGGTGCATTCCCTGTAGGGAAGAAACACCCTCCTTGATAGCCTTGAAAAAGCAATACCAAAATAAAAGCATAGTTTTTGAATCTATTTCAATAGATAAAGATGTAAAAAATTGGATTAAAGCCGGAAAGGAAGATTCTTTACATGATAACAGTTTTCTGTTATTAAACTTTGATAAATCCTTGTTTAAAAAGACGTTTAAAATTGACATTATACCACGGTACTTACTAATAGATAAAAATGGTAAAATGATAAATGATAATGCTCCACGACCTAGCGATCCGAAGTTAACTTTACTGATTGACAGATATTTAAAATAAAAGAATAAGCGCTGTAGTAACTCGCAGAAAGCAGTTTGTTATAATCTATCCCAATAATGCTGTTCCCGAGATCATCCGTTGTAATAGGGCAAATGCGAGCATTGAATCCGCAAAGGTCATGAATAAAGCCAGTATGCCAAAAACAAACATCAGTTTCGTTAAAGGTTCCTGAATAGCATATGTCCCGGTAGAAATCTGGTGTAGTTTGCTGAAATTCCTGTACAAAAAAAGAGATAGAAGTCCCATTGCTACAAAGATAAGCGCAATCATAACTGTTAATACCTGAAATCTTAAGGCATTTGCATGGATGAAAACATCACTAAGCGTAATAGTACCCAATGCAAACAGAGATACGATCAAAAAGAAGCTGCAAAACTTGAAGAATTTGAATATCATTCTCTAATGTATTAACAAATATTTTCTCTTTAAAGTATTAATTCCACAAAACATTTTTTATAAACTATACTTTTGAACAACTTCTGATATATTTTTATTCTTGATATTTTGAATAAGTTTTGATGATTCAATAGAATAGTATCTTTTCCATAGCGGCTTGTAATCAGTAACTAGATAATAAATTAAATAGTCCCTCATAAAAGCATCTGGATATTCCTTTATATATTCAATTAAGGCATTAAAATTCTCATTAGTGTTAAGTTGCTTAAATTTCACAAATACAAGTCGTTCCAGAAAAGTCTTAAACACTTTTTCCATAGTAACCGTATTACTGGTATCAGAAGGAATAAACAGATAGTTTAAAAATGTAGAGTCCACTAGTTTAGAAAAACTATTAAGTTCCTTATTGTGGCTGCTCAATAGCTTACGTTCGTCGAAAATGAGGGTAAAAAGAAGTGAAAATCTATGCTCTCGTTTTATAAAATCAATTAATCTTCTATCGCATCCCTTAGTAGTGAGCAAGGAGTTAATTTCTTTGTCATAAATATTGTAAAAATCAATAAGATCATTGTAAAAAAGTTTAGAATTACTTTTGTATTGTAAATCATCAAAATTTGGAAAATATTTATCTGGCTGAAATGTATTTGTAAAATTTGAATAGGTATAGTTGGCGTTATTTTTACCAGTTGCTGTTATCTCAGAAGGTTTGGTTCCATTACTTTTTTTGGGAAACTCTCTATAAGTCAACTTTATGTTATCACCAGGAGAAATAAAAATTTGTCTAAGATTTAAAAAAAATATCTCTGATTTATTTAATAAACATTCCAACAAGTAGTGTTGATTGTCTATTTTCAAGAGACTATAATTCTGTGTCCTATTAGGTGAAATACGGTTATCTACACCCATCATACCTTGCTCAATTAAAGTTATAGCGGTTTTTTCTATTCTAATTGTTTCCGTATTTTCCAATGTTATGGCAATTGTTGCTTTGTTCTGGCAATAACAGAAGGAACTAGCCCTTATGATAAATAGTAAAAGAAATATTTTTTTCATTATATTACTATAGCTTGTGGTTAGCACCAAAATGAGCCTGTGGCTTCTTGTAGACATGCATTATGACACCCGTCCCTATATGAAGATGGAACCGAATTGCAATTTTCCGTAGTGTTGACATAATTCATTGATTGATTAACAGCAATTATTTTCCCGCCGATACAATATTGAGGACATGGATCTCCATTATTTCCACCTGGAGTACCACTAAATCCAGAACCGGCGTCTCCACCCATTACCATTTTTAATTGTTTCCTACTTAGGATCTCTAAACCTGTAAATTTACTTTTGTTTAAAATTAGCTTTTTCATTGTTTTTAATAATCTATATTAGACTTTAGTTGTTTCAAT